>CAXUNT010000106.1:0-13459 GCA_964252595.1 uncultured Armatimonadales bacterium | reverse complement strand
CCCGCCGCCCCCGCTGCCGCGCCGGTCAACTACAACGTGCAGTACAACGGCCTTGTGGACGGGTATTACTTGTTCAATTTCCGCAACCCAAAGAACGTCTCCGCAGGCGCAGGTCCTACCTACTATGACTTCCGCCATAATTCGCCCGCACTCTCCCTCGCTGAGTTGAATGTTTTCAAGACCGCACGCCCGTCTGGCTTTGGCTTCAAAGCGACGCTGGCGACCGGCGATACGGCCGACATTAATGCTTTTGCAGCCCCCGGCCAAAGCGTCACCACCGGCGAGGGGCGCTTCAAGAACGTCGCCCAGCTTTACGGCACTTATGCTTTCGGTGGCGATGGGGCCGGCATTGACTTCGGCAAGTTCTACACCCCGTTCGGCTACGAAGTGACCGAGTCCAACGGCAACTATAACTACTCGCGCTCCACGGCCTACAATTATGTGCCGTTCTACCATGCCGGCGCACGCATCTACACGCCCCTTCCCGGCCTGTCCGCGCTGACCGCGACATTTTATTTGGTCAACGCGATTTTCAACACCGCCACCGCCGGTGTTCAGGATGACAACAAGAAGCCGGGATACATCGGCCAGCTCAACTACACTGACCCAAAGGGCAAATTTACGCTGATTTCCGAATTGGGCCTCGGCAAAGACAAGTATTTCAGCACCTATGCTGCCCCCGGCGGTCCAGACACCAAGGTGATTCTGAACGACAACAATTTCACCTACAACTTCAACGCCAACCAGCTTTTCGGCATTGACTATGTCTACCGCAAGCTGACCCCCGACGGTGGCCCGAAGGACACCACTAACGCTTATGCGTTCTACTACCGCCAGGCGCTGACCTCAAAAAATGCTTTTGCCCTGCGCTTCTCCGGTGCCAGCGATAAGACCGACGGCTTCGACACGTTCGTCCCTGCCACCGGCGAAGGCACAACGGCGACAACCATTCATACGGATTCTTTCACTGCTCGGCCTTACGACATCACGGCGACGTATGAGGTCAAAGCGGCGGCGAACTTCCTGACCCGCTTTGAGTACCGCCACGACCACAACAACGTCCCGTCTTTCTTCGGCGCCAGCTACAATGGCGCTGATAACGTGGACTTGAAGAAGGATCAGGACACGCTGAGCTTGTCCGGTGTGTTCACATTCTAACGCAGAATGCACCGGCACCGCGGTCCCCGGCATTGGAAGTGCCGGGCTAGTGAAGCACAGAAAGTCCCTACGGGACTCAACACCAGCGGCGCGAGCCTGCTCCCCAGTGCCGGAGGCACTTTCTGTCCTTGGATAGCCCGGCACTTCCAGTGCCGGGTTTTCCACCTGGTAGTTTCCATGCCAAACCCCGCCGTCACGGATGATGGCCCTGCCGCCGTCGAAACGCCGCCAAATCCAAGCTCCCGCGCTATCCCGCGCCTGTGGGCGCCCACAGACGCGCCCCTGCTTGACGCGGTTTCCGTGCCTGCCGCTGCGCCGCGTAAGACAAAATCTGCCCCCAAGCCCAAACCCGCTGCTGAGACCGTCGTGCGTGACCGCTACAGCCCGGCCATGAAAGAATTGCCGGCGGAAGAGCGTCCGCGCGAGCGCCTCCATGCCTACGGAGCGCAGGCGCTGACCACCGCCGAGCTGATTGCCATCCTTATCCGCACCGGCAATGCCCAGCGCTCCGCCGTTTCTCTCGGCGAATTTCTCTTAGCCGAGTTCGGCAGCATCAAAGGCGTCGCCACCGCAAGCACCGAGCATCTTGCCGCCGTCAAGGGCCTCGGCATGGCCAAAGCCGCCCAGATCAAAGCCGCCATCGAGTTCGGCAACCGCTTGTCCCTGTTCACCGAAGAAGGCCGCCCGGCCATCGGCGGCCCGCGCGATGTGTCCAACCTGCTGATGCCCGATTTACGTTACCAGAAAAAAGAGCATCTCAAATCGCTGCTGCTTGATACTAAGAATCGCGTCTTGGCAATAAAAACTGTGTCTATCGGCGATCTATCCTCGTCTATTGTCCACCCCCGCGAAGTTTACAAAGATGCCGTGCTGGCCTCGGCGGCGTCCATCATCGTTGCCCACAACCACCCGTCGGGCGACCCGACCCCCAGCGCTGAAGATGTCGCTGTCACCAAGCGCCTCATCCAGTCCGGCGAAATCATGGGCATAGACTTACTCGACCATATCGTGCTAGGCGACGGTACGTTCGTCTCCCTCAAAGAACGCGGGTTGATTTGATCCAGAGCCGCTATTTGTACTTGGCACGACTTATGCAGGGACAGCAATGCGGCTTTCCACTTGACCCTCGCCGCGGTTTATTCAAAAGGAGAAACTTCCATGAAGCTGAATCTTGCCCACCTGCTGTCTGCTGCCGCTCTTGCCGGTGCTTCGTCTCCTATATCCGCCGCCGCGCAGACCGTCTCTGCTCATGCCCACGGGGCCACGGTTGGCGTGGAAGGCCTCCAAAAAGCCCAGTCCGTCGAAAACGGCGCTGATCCCCGCACAGTTGCCCTCCAAAGCATTCAGAGTGGCGACATCCAGCTCGTGCCGGGCGATCCAAGTTCCCCGACTATCCACCTGGAAGCCAGTGTCCTCGGCAGTGGAAGCGCCGATTTTGGGACGCTCTCAGGTTCCATGCAGACGCAGGCCCGCAACCAAGCCGGATTCGCCGAGACCTACACGCCTTACGGCGAAGGGTTCATGCAGCTCTCGTTTGCCGACAGTGCCGTCGTGACTTCCAGCACCCTGGCACTGGGGACGCCGGTATCCCTGAACTTTTACGATTCGCTTGCCTCCAGCTATTTCACCAGCGGCGACTTAACAGATGGCAATAACTTCGCGATTGCGGAATTTGATGGAGAGGTTCAAGACCAGACATCGCTGGCCGATGCAAAATCTGTGATCGTCAACGGCAGCAGCGGCAGCACCCTTGCTGCTTATACCTTCACCCTGCAAACCGCGGTGGGGCGCGTTGTGTCCTTGAACGGCTTCATGGATGTTCGGGCGGAAGCCTATGTTAATGGGCTTTCTCTGCCTGGTGATGTGCTGGCGACCTCGGCGGTGGACGCCGCCCACACGGCGCATTTCTATTACGAGCCGACCGGGGACCTGTCGCTCGTTTCGGCCTCCGGCCATGATTACACCGCGCCTGAAGCCGCGCCGGTGCCGGAAGCCTCGTCCCTGGTTTCTTTGGGGCTGCTGCTTCTCGGTCTGGCCAGTGGAATTGCGGCCGGCCGCAGGCGTCGCATTCAAGGGCGTGTTGAGTGATCCTGCAAGCCGCCGCAACTTCTGCTTCACTGCTTTTGCTTAACCGCCGGTACGGCTTTCCATCAAAATGTCCAGCAGAGCGCGGTCTACGGGGTAGCCATGCAAACTTTCGTAGACTGCGCCGGGGCGGCCATGACCGATGATGCCGAAGTCGCCGGTAAAATTCCACAGCGCCGATCCCCAGCCAAACTCTTTGTACAGGCCGAACAAGTCGCCGAGCCAGCGCAGCGCGACATCGTTTGGGGTCTTGTTATAACAGCCGCATTCGCCGATATGGACTTTCGCGCCCATCGCTTCCACGTCCCGCCAGGGCTGGTAGAACTCGCGCAGGGTCTCTCGGTTCCATGTCTTACCGTCCCAAACCACGCCCGGATATACCGGCTCCGGGGCCGTTTTGGAGCCGTCCCACCACGACGCTTTATAATGACTGACCGGCATCGGCTGGTAGCCGCGCCCGCTGTGGATGACGCCGAGATCGGCCAGCTCCGGTATCGCGAGATGCCCGCCACCGAGGCCGTCAATCACGATTTCCCGCGCCGGGTCAATCGCCCTGATGGCGGCCACAACCCGCCGGACCAGCGCGGCATGGCTGTCGCGGGTCAGCCCATACTGCCCGATATTCGGCGGCTCGTTGACCAGGTCAAAGCTGAGAAACTCGCTGGGAACGCCCAAGTACCGCCGGGCGAACATTTCCCACTGAAAGACAAACGCATCCTGGGCGATTTCGTCCACCCACAGATTATGCATTTCTAAGTCATTGTTGTTGATGCAGTACCCCGGCGCTCGGTGCAGGTTCAGGCTCATCTGAAAGCCTCGGCTGCGGCAGACGGCGAGGTACGAATCAATCATTGTCAGCACGTCTTCATCCGGGTGGAAATAATCAAAGTCTTTGGTCCACGTCCGGTAATTGGCGGGCAGCCGCACAAAGTTAAAGCCCGTTGCTGCCAGAAAATCCAGCGCCTTTTCGTCCGGCGGCGCCGGCGCTCGCCCGTCGTCGGAAACATACATCCAAAGAAAATTAAAGCCGTAGTGTGTCATAGCCACCTGTTCGCCCAAAGCCGCGCCGCTTCCTGCTTGCTAGGGTACATACTACGCAGGATTGTCATGCGCGACTTTTGGTTTGGAGAAAGATATGAAACTACATTCCTGGTTTTCCTTGCTCGTTATGCCTTTGCTTGTGTCAGGATGCGTTAAACATACGACAGTACTTGGAACATACCATGCTTCCACGGCAACTGGGGTCACCGACGACATACAGCTCTGGCAGGACGGAACCTATCAGCAGACAGTGCAGAAGCAAAACGGACAAATCACGGAACACTTAGGCCAATGGCGAATCGGCGAAAATCAGCAGGTGGAAGTCGCAGGCTGGATTGATCCGAAAGCCGTTGCTCTTGGTCTGCCCGGCGCAGCGGCTTCACGGCCTGACATTGTCTTTCTCGCTCCACTGTCTCGTTTCCAAAAGCCGAAGGTGCCGATTAACGTTGCGTACTAAATCGGCGGCATACCCGCTGACAGTGTGCGATTGCTCCGCGAATTGGCTATAATGAAGCCAGTAATGAGTTCTGACCGCTTTAGTTTTTTGGAGTTCGGGGATGACGACGCGGCGCCGCCCGCCGGTGATGCCGTAGGTGCGTCTGAGCCGGCGCAGCGGGAAATTGGGATGGACCTGCTGCCGGACGGCACGACGCTGGCCCAGGTGCGGTACACGGACACGCGCGGGTTCGGGAAATACGCCGAGGACGACGATGATGGCACGGTGACCTTGTCGTCGCTGGCCGGGCAGGAGCAGACCGTTCCCAATCGCCTGCGAATTGTGGAAGTCTTGGGAGAGCGCGGGACCGGGGCGGGGCAGTTCCAGTACCCGACCGGGGTAGCCGTGGACAGCACAGGTATTTTGTATGTCGCCGACTCTTATTCTCACTGCTTAAAGCGCATTACACCGGACGGCGGCGTGTCGGTCATCGGCGGGCGCGGCTCCGGGCGGGCGCAGTTTCTGTCGCCGCAGGGGGTCGCGACCGACGAGGATGGATCGTTTTATGTGGTGGAGCAGGGCAACTGCCGGGTGCAGAAGTTCACCCATGACGGCATTCTTTCCCTGGTGTTTGGCAAGTCGGGCCGAGATCCCGGCGAGTTTTCCGGGCCGACCGGCATCTCCGTCGCGCCCGGCTCCGGCGATATTTATGTCGCCGACACCGGCGGCAGCCGGGTCCAGCGCTTCAGCTTTGAGGGCCGCTTCCTGAACGCTTTGGGCCAGAATGGGCCGGGCCTCAGCAGTCCGCAGGCGGTCGCCGCCGCCCCCGGCGGGGCCGTGTATGTCGCTGAAACCTTTGCCTCGCGCCTGGTTCGCTTTGACCCGCTCGGACGCATGGACCGGCAGATCGGCGGCGCAAAAAGCCGCCGCTACAGCGCCTCTCCCGCGATCCCCATGAACCAGCCGCGTGCGCTGGCGCTTGACCTGGCGGGCCTTTTGTATGTCGCGGACGCTGGAGAAACCGATCCCGTTTCAGGCGAGACGCGCGGGCGCCTGCAATGCTTGTCGCTGCTGGAAGATCGGCCCGTGATTGCAACCATTGAAAAGATCGGCCGCTCCCTCGGTTCCCTGATGCGTCCTGGCGGGGTCGCTGTTGGCCCGCCGTCCGACCGGCCCGTGCCAGGCCGCATCTCGTGGGGCGATGTTTATGTTGCCGATACGCTGAACCACCGCATTCTGCGCTTTGCCTGGAGCGGCTCTGCGTGAACACTCTTGCCGAACAAACCAAATTTGCCGAACAAATCAAAGCCGAAGCCGCACGCCTTGGCTTTTCACTTTGCGGCATCACATCAGCGGACTCGCCGCCCCACCACCGCCACTACGCCCGCTGGCTGGCTGAGGGCAAGGCCGGCGAGATGCTGTACCTGCACCGCCAGGAGCCGAAGCGCGGTGATCTGTCGCTGGTACTGCCCGGTGCGAAAAGCGTTGTCTGCGTCGCGCTGAATTATTCGCCGGAGGAGGGGAGGGTCCCGTCGGCACCCGGCACTTCCAGTGCCGGGTGCGACTGCCGTGCCAAGCCTAAGCCTTACCGGCACCGTCGCCCGCTACGCCCGCTTCGACGACTACCACGACCTGCTCTGGGCGCGTTTGGAAGCCTTGCTCGCGTTTATCCAGCTTCAAGCCCCCAGCGCCCACGGCAAAGTCTACTGCGACACCGGGCCGATCACCGAGCGCGACCTTGCCATGCGGGCGGGCCTCGGCTGGATCGGCAAGCACACCAATCTGATCTCCCGCAATCTCGGCAACTGGTTCTTCCTCGGCGAGATACTGCTGGATATTGAGCTACCCAATGACACGCCAGAAACGACCCACTGCGGCACGTGTACGCGCTGCCTTCCGGCCTGCCCAACCGGCGCGATCACCGCACCGTATACGCTGGACGCCCGCCGCTGCATTTCCTATCTCACCATTGAGCTGAAAGGCTCCATCCCCGAAGACCTGCGCCCCCTCATCGGCACCCGCATCTACGGCTGCGATGATTGCCTTGCTGCCTGCCCCTGGAACAAGTTCGCCGTGCGCTCCGACGACCCCGCCGTTCGCCCCCGCGCTGATTTGACTGCCCCCGACCTGCTGGAACTGCTGGCTTTAGACGACGAAGCGTTCCGCATCAAGTTCAAAGACAGCCCTATTAAGCGCACCAAGCGCCGGGGCCTGCTCCGAAACGTCTGCGTCGCCCTCGGCAATCTGGGCGACCCCCGCGCCCTGCCTGCGTTGACGCGTGCTGCCGAAAACGACCTGGAGCCGCTTGTCCGCGAACACGCGCAATGGGCTATCACCCAAATTCATGCTGCAACGGAAGACAACCCGCCTGATGCCGGGCATTGAAACATCCGCTAGTCGCTCACATGGCCTGCCGTGCCTGCTTTCTCTGTGTCCACCATCCTGTCAGCGCCGCCGAGGCGCAAGCCAGCGGCAGCCACAATACCGAGCAGAAAAAGATTTGCTCTGAAAGACGCTCCCCAAACCAGCCTAAGTTCAGCACCGCCGGCAGGAGATACCAATCGGTCAGGACCATTTCTGCGGTCAGCGCGGCTAACATCCCAACCGCAGCCCGCTGCGGCGCGAGGCGTCCTGCTGCTGCGCCGACTGCAAGGGGCAGAATGATTAAGTTCAGCCCGAAGCTGGTCCAGCCTGACGTGACATAGGCTACCGGCGTGAGGCGCAGCCAGTCCGGCATCCAATCAAGCTGATTGACAAAGAGCGTGTGCGGCCACACCAGCGAGCCGGGGCAGGTCATCAGCAGTGCGGGAAGCGACAGCAGCAGGGCAGTGCATGTTGCCGCTCCGATCTCGCGAAGCGTTGCCAGCGGCGTTGTTTTGAGCCATTCCCGCCGCCACTGCTTCAGAAAATCCTCGGCCCCGCCAAACTGCCGAAGCGCCTCGGTCACGGCATCATCTTCAGATTGTCCCAGTTCTTGAGAGGCGTTAATGCGCTCCCATAAATGCGCGTTCAGCTCACGCCGCAGTTCTTCTTGCTGGGATCGGGACAAACGGCGCGTCAGCGGCGCAAGCACCTGGTCAAGATAAGCATCTACCCGCGCAGCATTGTCAGGCTTCATGCGACTGCTCTCCTTCGGCGCTGTATTCCCCAGCCAGTCAGCGAAGCAAAAACGCAGGTAATTGGCAGCCAGGCAAACTCCAGCAGCGCAGCTTGTCCCAGCACATCGCTGATGGCGGACAAGTGCGGCCACAGCTTCAAGCCCACTCCGTCCAAAGTCGCTCCGGCGGCAATCTCACTTGTCAAAGCGAGAAACGCGCCTGATCCGGCCCGCTGCGGCGAACATCGCCCAATCGCGATCCCAAGCAAGGCCGGCAGAATGGCGAAATCTGTCCAACCGATGAGCGGCCCGAACCAGGCAGCATTGTTTTCCAGCCAGCCCCGGAGCCACGGAATAGCGTGACCATACAGCGGAGCCTGAGCAGCCCAAACAATGACCGGCGTACAGGCCAGCAGCAGTGCAACCGCCGACAAGCGCAGCCCGGCAAGCGTCGCCGGCCAAAGTCCGCCCTTTGCCGTGTGCTGCGCCGCCTGCGACCATTCACGCCGCCACTGCCGGATGAAGTGCTTCGTACCGCCGAACTGCTTCAAAGCCTCAGTGACGGCCTCGGCCTCCGAAGAGCCGAGTTCGCGGTAAGCCTCCACGCGCCCCCACAGATGCACCCGCAGCTCGCGCCGCAGTTCTTCGCAGTGAAACGCAGACAGCTTGCGAACCAGCGGAGCTAAGACTTGATCAAGATAAGCTTCAACCCGCTGCTCGGCGCTCAAAGTGTTTTTCATGCCCGCACTCCCTTCTGCTTCCGTGCCTTGCGTCCGCTGACGAGCGCCGCAATGCCAGCAACAGGAAGCCAGGCCAGGCAAAGCGAAAGGAAGACCCCGACAAGGCTGATCAGGTGGGTTCCGCCCGGTGAAGCTTTGTCCAGAAACGAGTAGGTGGGGAACGCGATCCCGGCTTCCACGGCAAGCGCCGCCAGCAGCGCGGCGCTGCTGTGCTTGATTTTGCGCCGCCCCTGCCTGATCCCCACCAGGATAGGCAGAAGCAAGAATGAAAATGCGAGCAGCCCGAAAGTGAGTATTTGGGAATCATCGTCCAGGAAGCGGCCTAGCCGGGTGTCGTAATACACAGCGTAGGCCCACTCGATCAGGCAAAACGGGGCAAGTGCGGCGGCGATCCCGGCAAGGGTCAGTCCCAGCGCCTGTGTTCCGGCGGTGTAGGCCGCATGGAAAGCCAGCCGCCGCGAATGATGCCGCCACTCCCGCGCCCATTGCCGGGCGAAGTCTTCCGCGCCGCCGAACTGGCTTAAAGCGCCGGCGACCGCCTCGTCTTCCGTGAGGTTCAGCTCGCGGTAAGCCTCCAGCCGCTCCCACAAATGCGCCCGCAGCTCCCGCCGCAGCTCGGCGCGTTCGGCATCGGGCAGGCGTCGGGCAAGCGGTGCAAGAACGTCATCCAAATAAGCTTCCACCCGGTGTTCCGTGGTGCTGTCGGGCATCATGGTCGTACTTCCCTTTCCGCATCATCACATCAAAGCAACCCGTGTCCGCAAAATAATCCGTGTCCGCGAGTTCCCGATCTACAGGCTTGACGGCAGGGGGTCCGGCAGTCCGGGCGACAAAACGCGCCCCACGGCGTCGGCGAACTGCTGCCAGCCGGCGCTCCATTCGGTGAGCTTCTTGCTGCCGCTTTCGGTCAGCGTGTAGGTTTTGCGTTCGCGTCCGTTTTCCGGCGTTTCCCAGGCGCTGACAACAAGGCCGTCGCGCTCTAATGCGTGCAGGGCGGGGTACAGCGTGCCTTCGCGAAGCTGCAAGGCGTTCTCCGTGCGCCGCTCGATAGTCCGGGCCAGCGCATAGCCATGTGCGGGACCGTCTTGAAGGGTCGCGAGAATGAGCAGAGCGAGGCCGCCCTTCAAGTAGTCCTGAGCGGCATTGGTCTCTTTGAGCATCTTCATAAGCCCATTATACATAGGGAAACTAAGTATGTCAAGCGGTTCTTTGTTAATTTCGCTTGCTTGTTTCGTTTATAATGAAGCCGAACGGGTACACTCAAGAAACTAAACGAATTTACTGGTGCCGACGCGCACCCCAGGAGTATCACCTATGGCGGAAGTGGATTTGAAGGAACTCGCGGCGCAGCTTCGCGTGGACAGTATCCGGTGTACGACGGCGGCGGGGTCGGGGCATCCCACTTCGTCCATGTCGGCGGCGGACCTGATGGCCGTGCTGCTCGGCAAGTACCTGCGGCTGGATTACGCCAACTGGAAGTCGCCGAACAATGACCACTTGATCTTCAGCAAGGGCCATGCCTGCCCGCTGCTGTATTCGATGTGGAAGGCAGCCGGGGCGATCAGCGACGAGGAGTTTTTGACGCTTCGGCAGTTCGGCAGCCGCTTAGAAGGCCACCCGAACCCGCATGTCACCCCGTTTACGGATGTCGCCACGGGGTCGCTGGGGCAGGGGCTGCCAAACGGCGTCGGCATGGCGCTGGACGGCAAATATCTCAGCAAGCTACCGTTTAAGGTCTGGGTCGTGCTGGGTGACAGCGAAGTGGCGGAAGGCTCGATCTGGGAGTCGGTTGACAAAGCGAGCCACTACAAGCTAAACAACTTGATCGCCATTCTCGACATGAACCGGCTTGGGCAGCGCGGCGAAACGGACCTCGGCTGGAACAGCGCTGTCTACGCCGCCCGCGCCGCCGCGTTCGGCGCCCATGCGATTGAAATCAACGGCCACGATTTAGGCGAGATTGACCGGGCTTATGCCGAAGCGCTGACCGTGACCGACAAGCCGGTCTGGATCATCGCCAAGACGGAAAAAGGCCACGGAGTTTCGTTTCTGGCGAACAAAGAAGGCTGGCACGGCAAAGCCCTAAATGCTGATCAGGCGAAAGACGCGATTGCGGAGCTTGGCGGCGAGCGGCATCTGATTGTAGACGTTCAGAAGCCCGACGCTGTTGCGCCCGCCGCGCCTGCTGCGACCGGGCCGCTGAAGCTTCCTACCTACGAGATAGGAACCAAAGAAGCGACGCGCAAAGCTTACGGCGATGCGATCACCGCGCTGGGTGCGTTCCGGTCGGACATTGTGGCTTTGGACGGCGAAGTTTCCAACTCCACCCACGCGGATGAGTTCAACCATGCGTTCCCAGACCGCTTTTTTGAGATGTATATCGCCGAGCAGATGCTAGTCTCAGCGGCAGTAGGGCTGGCCGTGCGCGGTCATCGGACATTCTCGTCTACGTTTGCCGCGTTCTTCAGCCGGGCCTTTGACCAGATCCGCATGGCGGCGATCTCTAATGCCACGATCAGCCTGAGCGGCTCCCATGCCGGCGTTTCGATCGGTGAGGACGGCCCGTCCCAAATGGCGCTGGAAGATCTGGCGATGATGCGGGCGGTCTTCGGCTCTACGGTACTGTATCCGAGCGACCCGAACCAGACCGCGCATTTGGTCCATCTCATGGCTGATCTGCCGGGCATCTCCTACATCCGCACCACCCGCGAAAAAACGCCGATCTTGTACGGCCCCGACGAGACCTACGAAGTCGGCGGCTCCAAGCTGGTCCATCATTCGGACTCGGACCAAGTGGCCGTGATCGCCGCCGGCATCACGCTCCATGAAGCCAACAAAGCCTACGACACGCTGAAAAGCCAGGGCATTATTATTCGCCTGATTGACGCTTACTCAATCAAGCCGATTGATAAAGAAACCCTGCACCGAGCCGCCCAAGACACCGGCGGCAAGCTGGTCGTGGTCGAAGACCACTGGTTTGAAGGCGGCATCGGCGACGCCGTGCTGGATGCGTTCGTCGGGGTCGGCGACCATGCCCCCACGGTCGTCAAGCTGGCCGTCCAGCACATGCCCGGCTCCGGCAAGCCTGCCGAGCTGATGCACGCCGCCAAGATTGACGCCGACGCGATTATCGAGGCCGTCAAGTCCCTGCTGTAGCCAAGAAATGGAAAGGCCGTGCCTGATTTATTGGGCTCGGCTGTTTTGTCTTATGCCGATCCCTGCACAAAATGCCGCTACGAAAACAACTCATACTAGCCGTGCGCTTGGCTGGCGGGGAATTGTCGTAGAAACGCTCCTGCACCCCGGCGGCGAGTTCCAATTCGCGCCTGCCGACGATCATCACCTTTGCCTCAATTTGGGTTTGCCGGTCCGCTTAGAGTATCAAGGCACGGGTCGCTTTAAAAAGGTGTATGTACCCGGCGGCTTTGCGGCCATTGTTCCCGCCGGGCAGCCCAGCCTATGGCGTCACACGGTGACGGTGCATCATCTGCACCTATATCTTTCACCGGCGCTGCTGGCCCAAACAGCAGAGCAGATGGCTTCAGGAAGTGGCGGGACGCTCACCGAGATCAATTCCGTGCCGTTCTATGATCCGCATGTCGAGCAGATTGCCCACCTGCTGCGCCTGGAAGCGGAAAGCGGCGCACCGCACGGGGGATTGTATGCCGAAACGCTGGCGTCGGCCCTCAGCGTTCGTTTGCTTCAGCGGGAACAAGACTTCACGCGCCTGCCGGTCCTGCCGGCAGCAGTGAAAGTCCGTACCGAGCTGCGGCGAGCCGTGACGTTTATTCAGGACAATTTGGCGTCCGATTTATCTCTGGACGCCATCGCGCAGGAGGCCGGGCTGAGTTCCTACCACTTCGCCCGGCTGTTCATGGAAGCCTTTGGCGTTCCGCCGCATCAGTATATTATTCAAGCGCGGATCGAGCGGGCCAAAATGCTGATCACCCAAAATCGCCTGCCGCTCGGCGAGGTGGCGCAGCATGTCGGCTTTTCCGATCAAAGCCATTTCAACCGCCACTTCAAGCGCCTTGTCGGCGTCACCCCCCGCGCGTTCGCACGCAGTGCTGCTGGGCATCAAAATCTTCGCAGCAAGATTGTCCTATAAACTTCCCAGAATTGTTCAAGATTCTTATCCCGCCGCTGCTGTATACTTCTGTTTATGCCGACATTGATTGTGGCTGGCGCGTCCGCAGCCACTCAGAAAGAATGTTTCCATGATACAAAACAGCGTCACCCCGACCCATATGCTTTCGGAAGCGGAAGAACAGTCCATTCGCACCTTGTACCGGGCGTTTTCCGAGAAGAACCCGGACCTGCTCCATGAAGCCGTTGCTGGTGACTGGCAGGACATCCCGCTTGCGCCCGGCCAGGGGCCGGGGCCGGACGGTTTCAAGCCGATCATGCAGCAGTTGCTTACGGCTTTCCCCGACATCCATATCACGATCCGTGAGATTGTTGGCACACCGGGACGCGCCGGGGTGCGGGCCGAGATTACCGGCACCCATCAAGGCGAGATATTCGGCGTCGCCCCAACTGGAAAGGTGGTCTCCATTGCCCTTCATGAGTTCCATCACCTCCAAGATGGTTTGATCACGCACACATGGCACCTGGAAGACTGGTTTGGCATGATGCGCCAAATCGGCGTGTGACTGCCTCCGCCCGCAGCCGCTCGTGTGTGCAAAAAGCCGCGCCTGAACCTTCAGGTGCGGCTTTTTTATGCACCGTCACATTTGTACCTGAACTCGCCTGCTTGACGCAGGGGCAGGGGTATGATAGAATAAAGGAGTTCGGAAAGGATACTCTATGCGATCTCTGCAAGACCATACCCATCACTTCGTTTTTCGGGAAGCCCGCTTCGGCGCCTGCTTGGTCGGCCTCCTGACACTATCTCTGCTCGCC
>CAXUNT010000105.1:9535-13611 GCA_964252595.1 uncultured Armatimonadales bacterium | reverse complement strand
ACCGGGGCAACGGCGAGAACAAAGCTCACAAGATCGCCGGGATGCAGGTGCTGGGCCAAAAAGTCCGCCCCTGTTACCGGCCCGCCCGAAATCACAAGTCCATCCGCCGGAATGGCTTCGGTTGCGCCGCTCTGGACCCGCTCCACCCGCGTCACACGCCCTGTCATCAGCTTGTTCGCCTTGACTGGCAGGTTGACTTCTTCCATCACCGCTTCCACGCCTCCGGGCTTGTTGGAAGTCATCTGCCCATAGACGGGGCTGTAAACGACAATTTCATTGGGAGCCGTCGAGCGGTCAATCCCGCTGACGAAGCTTCTTGCGCCGTCCGCGGCCTGCAAGTCGCCGAGGAACCCCAGCGTGTCAAACCGGACTGTGCCGTCCGCTGCGACTCCCAGGGTCACGCGCGGGCCGCTGCCGTGGATGCCGGGAAACGGTTCCGAGAACAGCTCGCCGCTCCGAATGCCGACGCCCAAGGGGTCGCCGGTGTAGGGGAAAAAGTCGGCGTTGACTGCCGCCACCGCCCCCCAGCGCCGGGCCAGTCGGGAGACATCCTCGCGTCCGTGGGTGGCATCGGGGGCATTCACTTTGTCCTGCCCGATGCCGACCCCAATCCGCACCCCCGGCGCGTCCAAATCCACGGACACGACATTGATGATCAGCGGCGTCGCCTTGTCAATTTCCTGCGTCAGCGTCACCCCCGGCGCGAGGCGCTTGACGGTCGTATCGGCCTGCGCCGCGACAGTCAGGCACAGCAGGACAGAAAGAAAAAGCAGAGTTCGTTTTGGCAAAAAAGCGTTGTTCTCCGTCAAAAATTGCGTTCAGGAACCATGACATGAATGTCACGGCTATATGGCCTTCGGCCACAAGACACCCGCTTCGCGGGGTTAGGAAAGAGATAACGTCAAGAGGTTCCGAGTGCCGCGAAGCGGTACTTCGTGGCGTCTTCGCCCGATAGCCGTGACATTCATGTCATGGTTTCCAGCGGAGTTCTTGCCTCTAGCCCAGATATCAAACCGTTCATTCAGAGGTCTTGCTTACATCCAGTTTACTTCGCCAACCGAGAAAGGCAAAGATACTGTTAGAGGCAAAACTCAATATATGCCAAGCCCAGACCCCGTGTCGATACAAGTCAACAAGTACTGACGCAGCCATAACAACAGCCAGAGCCGTAAATATCCAGCGCAGTTTAGCAAAAGCTGCAAAGCCTTTAGTCCGTCTTCTTGAAGTCAGTGGCACAGCATCACCTGTTGTTTTCACACTTCTGGCAGCAGGTCTTCGGTTGCGCCGGTGTCGCTCCAAATCAGCTTTGCATCTACTAGCCCTGGTGCGGCGGCGAGGCGCAGGGATTGGACGCCCGTTAGCTCGCTGGAGGTGCCGTCAGCGCGGAGGCCGAGACCGAGCCAGAGGCCGTCGAAGGAGCCGTCTTGCTCGCAGGTGACGACGATGCGCCGTCCCCGCACGATGAGTTCCACGGTTCCAGGAAACAAGTTCATCGCCTGCTGGTCGCGGCTGCCGGTCAGCCCCGTGTGGTAGCGGGACAAGACAGCGGCGACGGAGCCGTTTTGGCCGTTCTGGTCCGGGGCGATAATCTCGACGCTCAGGCTTTCAACTTGACCGGTCGGGACGGGCTGGCCGTTCAGGAAGACATATAAATCGGCAGACGATGGGCCGCTGACGATGATCTGGGTCAGGCTGCCTTGAAGCCGGGCAACTTCCGCTGCCGCAGGCATAGTAGACGGTGCGGCAGGCGCGTTGTTAGTTTGGCCGAACATGGACTAGGTCTCCTACGCCACAATCGTGTAAGTGATTACTTCATCGGTGGAAATGAAGTGCGGCTTGTAAACCGATACAAAGGCTTTGACGACATCGTCCAGCGCGTTGACGTCTACATAAACGTCCACGACGCGGTTCGTCACATCTTGTCCATTGTACCAGACGCGCGTGGCTTCGGGGTCTGCCATTGGGTGATAGTTTTCCAGCACGACTTCATGACCGGGAAAGATCAAAGTCAGCTTGCCGGGCAGGATGTCTAAAGCGTCATCGGGCGCGTCTTGGGGACGGACAACTGCGGTCAGGTCCATGCCGTCATAGATGCCGCCCCGGATCGGGTTGTCGTACTCGTCGCGGCCTGCCCGGATCTCGACAAAAAGCTGGGCAGCCGGGACTTCAACCCCGTTGTTGTAAAGTGTGGTGCTGTTCCAATCACCACCCGTTTGGAAAGTCATGTCGTTCATGGTGTGCCTCCTGTCAAACTCAACAATTACCGATGACGCCCGCCGAAGCCGCCGCCGAACGAGCGTCCACCGCCGAACGAGCCGCTCCCGCCGCCAAACGCTCTGCCGCCTCCAAAGCCCCCGCCGCCGAAACTTCCGCCTCCAAAGGACGAACGCGGGGCGCTGCTGCCGCCGCTGAAACCGCCGCCAAACGAAGGCCGGCTGCCGCCGAAGCCGCCGGATGACGGGGCAGGAGATGCGGACACCGGGAACGAGCGGCGTCCTGCGCCGAACGAGCCGCCGAAGCCGGACGGTCCACGACCGAACGACCCGCCGCTGCCGAACGCCGGGCGTGGGGCGCTGCTCCCAAAGGAGCGATTACCGCTGCCGAACGAGCCGCCGCCAAACGCAGGACGGCTGCTTCCGAAAGACCGATTGCCGCCAAACGAGCGGTTGCCGCCGAAGGCTGACCCGGCGCTGCCGAACGTGCGGCGTCCGCCGAAGCCGCCGGAGTTGAACGAGTTCCGCGACGCCTGACTGTAAACTGTTCGGTTGACCACGCGCATCGGCGCATAGCCGTGAGGGTGACCGACATAATACGAGTGGTACGAGTTCCAGCCGTAATACGGCGAGCCGCCGATTAAGAAGTGCAGGCCGATCATGGGGCCGAGAACCGAGTACGGGCTGTAGCCGTAGTAACCACCGTAGTAAGACATGCCGGGATACCAGCCCATGCCGCTGAACGCCGACCAGCTTGGGGCCAGACCGACATACACCGGCTGGGAGTAAGCGTAGTTCTGGGGAAACGGATACCAATGCGCTCCCGGCTGGGCGGCATTGTCTAAGTACGCGCCCGGCGGAACATAAAGTGTCGGAAACTGACCGGAGTTGACGAAATACATGCCGCCGTTCTGAGACTGCCCGAACTTCATCACATACATATTTTGGTTGGCGAACGGGACAACAATCGTTCCCTGCGGTGAGTAGAGCTGATACCCGCCCTGGTCAAAGACCGCCCGCGTGATCTGGACCTGCTGGTTCACGGGAACTTCCGTCCAGTTGTACGCGCCGTTTTGGCCGCTGCTGATTTGCCCGCCGTTTTGTCCGGCGTACTGGCCGTTCTGGTCCATCGGCTGCGAGATAGTGACCGGGTTTGCCGGCGGAGCCATCATCACCGGCGGGGAGCTGTGCGAACACCCGGACAGCAGCAGGGAAGCTCCCGCAAACAAAATCAAATCCGAAGTCAATTTCATGGGTTTCTCCTCAAGGCTCGCTGTTATCCTCTTCTACGACACGAGGCGTTAAAAAAAGTTGCACAATAGGCTAGAGAGTCTTTACTCCGACCGGTTTTTGGGTATAAAACATCCAGACAAAAACTCCCCACTCAGACAAAAGCATGGAAGCTTGAAACCACGTCTTGGAATTGAAGAAAAAGATTTGAAAGAACTGAAAGATCTCGAGCCACTGGCCGGTGAAGTCTGCCCGCAGTTTATCCGGTGCGGCAAGCCCGGCTGCCGCTGCCAGAACGGCCAGCCGCATGGCCCGTACCACTACCGCATTTGGCGCGAAGGAAGCAAAGTCCGCAAAGTGTACGTGAAGGCGACGGAAGTGGAAGAAGTCAAAGCCGCCTGCATTCTGCACCGCTCCATCACCCGCAGCTTGCAAGATATCAAGCAAGCGAAGGGAAACATCACACAGAATATGCACAAAGAATGGCGGCGCACGCAGCGCATGATTGACACGCCAGCCGTTTAGATCACCGAAAATCTGACAACAGCACGGAGCAGCGGCGAGCATTGCCCGCCCTCGCCTCACTGTGCCGAATTCGCGGCTCGCGGCGGCAGGACCTGAACGCTGCCGTCC
>CAXUNT010000105.1:0-9525 GCA_964252595.1 uncultured Armatimonadales bacterium | reverse complement strand
GCCGTCCGGGTTCACGGTGATGCTGGCCCCCGGCGGCGCAGGATAGACTTTGGTAACGCCATTCGCGGTCACTGTAAAGCTGCCATTCGCCGTCGTCACCACTGTTGCTCCATTTACCGGTGCATTCACCGGAATTGGAAGGCTTTTTCCGTCCGGCACTTCAATCCACCCATAACCTTTTTGCAGCCACTTGTAGCCCGGCCAGGCCCGGTCGTGCTTTGTCGGAAAATCCTCTACTTTCAGCGGCGTGTCTTTGACGGGGTACTGCAAGACCAGTGTACGGTTCGGATAATCAATGATCACCCGCTGGAACTGGACAAAGAACGGGAAGCCGAGGGTGGCGTTTATGTTCCCACCAGCATCAAAAGCCGTGGCAAGAACGTCGTCAATATCAGACATACCAAGTAGGCTGAACGTGCTGAAGTTCCAATCCTGTTGACTGTTATTGATAGAAATCGGCACTGGAACCTTTAACCACGTGATCTTGGTTTTCTTAACGCTGCTTCCCAGACCAAATTTCACTCCATCAACATCAACAGTTCGTGAGTCAGTGGCGGGAAGCTGTACTGCGGCAACCTGCGCCGCCTTGACTGAAACAGCCGTAGCATCCGAGCCGCTGTCAAGCAACGCCCAGCCGTCCTGGTTCAGAACATGAACCGGCAAGAACATTTTCCCGCCTGCATAATCGAACGGAATGGACAAAGATGAACCGCTTTGCGGCAAGGTCAAAACGCCGCCGCGCGTCAGCGTCATCGTTTGCGTCGCAAAATCCAGCGTCACGCGGTAATGCGTGAAGACTTCCAAGCCCAGAGTGTAGCCGACAGGCGTATCATGAGTGAAAGTAACTGGCATCTGTCCGAGCGTAAGATTTCCAATGGTCATCTGCTGCGCCAGGCCGATTGTCTCTGTTGCAGTACCTTGCGGACCAAATCCCTGAACCGGCATTTTATGGTTCAACCCGATTTCTCGCGCATCCGCTTCACTTAGCCCGATGGTCGGTCCTCCGGCGGTGTCTAAGATCAAGCGGACGCTTTTGTTGTTGATCTTCGCCTGAACGTACAGCCGGTTGCTGGCCCGGTCAACCGTCAGCGGCACGGTGAACGACTGCTCGTTTGGGGTTCCGTCCAGGCGCTTCAAGGCATCTTCCGGCACGGGCGCGACTGCGGAAAATAAACGGCCCTTGCCAATAGCGTCTTGCAGCCTTGAAGCGCCTGAGAGGTCGGTCTGAGTCTGATCGGCGGGCGACTGGCCCCGGCTAATTTGCGGGAAGCTGCCCAGCAAAAGCAGGGCGGCGGCCAGGAGCGCGGGCCGGGTTGGGCGGCGTTGAAGCGGTCGGTTCCGGTGTGTCATGCGCGTTCCTTGCCCCCATTCGTGATCGTCTAGCTTGTTTCAATAATCTCGACGTTCGCTCGCGGCACGGTCACGAGCGAGCCGTCAGCGAGATTGGCTTCCAGGACGCGCACGGACGCGCCGGAGCCGATCACCGTAAGCTGCGGCGGCAGGCCGGCGACCGAGGCCAGCTTGCCGAAGTACGGCTCGCGGATGATCCGGATCGGCGTCCCAATCGCCAGATTGCCTTCCTCGCCCTCTGTGGCCGGCCCGGCGGCAGTCGCCGCGCCGAGGGGGACGATAACTTCGGGGCGGATGACGCCTGCGCGGATCTGGGTTGCGCCGTTAATGGATGCCGAACGGCCTGCCAGCGACTTCAGCAATTCAAACGTCCGGCGGGCCATCGCAATCGTGCCAAAGCCTTCCGTGATCACCAAAGTCAGGCTGATGTTCTCGTGGCCGGTGATGGCAACCCCAATGTCGTAGCCCAAGAACTCAATCAAATCTTTATCAATGATGCCGCCGACGACGATCCCCGTCACGCCCAGTTCCGCCGCCTTGCGAAGCGCCGCGCCGGAGATATTTGCCCCGCCGACAATGATTTTCCCCGCCTGCGCTTCCGTGATATCCCGTTCGGTCAGGTCGCTTTCCGGCGACTCCGAGACCATCAAAATCTCCCCCACCCGCTCGCCGCCGATGCCGAAGATGCCTTGAATCAGCGCCCCTTCGGTCTGAACAACAACCCCTTCGCCAGGCATGGTCTCGGCCACGGTTCCCGATAAGTACGCCGTGAGATTGATCGGCAGAGGTGCCTGCCGGACCCCGACATTGCCGGACACGCCGCTGATGGTCTCAACTGTACCGCTGACGGGGGTCTTGGCTTCGGATTTGAACATACCGAAGAACGCTTTCGTTGCGCCGATGACCTGCCCTTTTTCGACGGTGTCGCCTTCTTTGACGCTGAGAATGCCGGGCATCTCGTCGGCATCAATCCCAAGCAGGGCGGCGACTTTGACCGATTGCATCAGGCCGGGCAAGGAAGCGCGGGCGACAATCGTGTCCGGCGTGACCGTTTGGCCGGCCTCGACTAAAACGTCCCCTTTGAGGGGCAGGCGGCGCGTGCGCTGGATAATCGTGTGCGGGCTGACTTTCAGCCCCGGCGTATAAGCGGTTCCCAAATAAGCTCCTTGTGTGAGGTGAGTCTGTAGCTAATGCGGAGCGGGGGGGGGGGGAATAACAACCCCCCCCCCCAAAGAAAAACCCCGCCCCCCCCCCCCCCCCCCCGCTCCGCATCTTCAATGCCCCTGCCCCGGCGCGAGCCGGAACTTTTCAATGACCGCGTGGGCCGTGCCGACATCCTGCCAGCCCAGCACCGTGGTTTCCTTGTCTTCCAAATCTTTATAGATATCGAAAAAGTGGACGATCTCTTTGAGGATGTGCGCGGGCAGATCGCTCAGATGCTCGATGCCCTCAAAGCGCGGATCGGCGGCGGCGACCGACAAAATCTTCTCATCGGGGCCTTTTTCATCACGCATCATGAGGACGCCGAGGGGACGGGCAGCGATTAGGCAGCCGGGAAAGGTCGGCTGGGTGGTGATGACCAGAATGTCCAGGGGGTCGCCGTCTTCTGCGAGCGTGTCGCAGATCCAGCCGTAATCAAACGGGTAAAACAGCGGCGAGTAGAGCGTCCGGTCCAATTTGAAGACGCCTAAATCATGGTCGAACTCGTATTTGTTGGACGACCCTTGCGGGATCTCGACAATCATGTTGACGATGACCGGCGCTTGGTCGCCGAGCGGCAGATCCAGGTAAGACATGGCTTCGTATTCACCGCCGCTGTCTGACTTTCCTTCTTGAAAAGGCCAGCGGCGAAGACGCTGGTGAAAAGCTTGTCTCTGGGCTTCTTGTCCTACAAGTATTGCAAAATTGTATCAATACCATGATAAAAATCTTTTATCTAGGCGCTACAACTCGTTTCACAGTGGACAACATGGGTTAAATTGTCGGCGGACTGGACATGAACACAACATCCCGGCGGACTTATCAAAGAATCCCTCTGGCCCGGCGCGATGAGATCGGATCAACGCGAGGTCGTAAAATTATGATGCATCTGCATTTTGGAACAGGCCGGCTGGGCCTCGGCTTGGTAGCCCCGTTTTTGCAGAAACCGGGTTCCGAGCTTCACCTGCTTAACCGGGCGCAGGCGGGAGACAACACGACCGGCAGCACCGGCCTGGGCGCACAGCGCCGCAACGAGCTTTTAGAAAAAAATCCGGAAAAACAGTATGTCATCTAGGCTCCCGGCGCGACAAACGAAGTGCGGGAAACCGTGTGCTATGACGGCTTTTACCCGTATCGCACCGAGACCATCCACGAGATTATTCAATCGATTTGTGCGTCTTCCGCAGCCAAAGAAGCAGGAGTCGTGGTGACGGCTTCTGTTTTAACCGCAGAAAATTATGTTCCGGTGGTGGAACCGCCGATGGCGGCTTACCAGCGGGAACGCGGCATCCCGCCGATCGCGGCTACCCAAAGCCTTTTCAACCTGTTCCAGCTCCAAGCAGCGGGAACCTATGTGGATACGGAGCAAGATGAGGAAGGGAGCTCCGAATGAGCACCACCCCAGCCGCACGAAACCGAGTGCATCAAGATGACAGCCATCAAGCGCCGCAGGACGACGAAGACCCGCAGGACGACGGCAAGAAGCAGGACGACGGCAAGAAGCAGGAAGGCAAGCAGAAAGTTCCTAGATTTCTTGTCTTCGTGACAATGGTAACGGCAGTCGCAGGCTTTCTGTATGGCTACGACACCGGCATTATTTCCGGCGCTCTGCTTCAGATCGGCAGCCAGTTTCATCTGGCGCACACGATGCAGGAGATCGTCGCCTCGGCGATTCTCGGGGGCGCGATCCTCGGTGCCCTGACCTGCCTCGGTGCCCTGACCTGCGGGTGGCTGTTTGAGCGGCTTGGGCGCAGGAAGATGAATCTGATCCTTGCGTGCATCTATATCACGGGGGCGCTGCTGTCCAGCATTTCTCCCAATCCCATTCTGCTGATCCTGGCGCGGATCGTCCTCGGTTTTGCCGTGGGCGGGTCGTCACAGACCATTCCGGTGTATGTGGCCGAGGTCGCCCCCGCCGCCGGGCGCGGGCATTTTGTCACCTCGTTCAATGTCGCCATCGGACTGGGCATTGTCACTGCTAACTTAGTCAATTTTTCCCTGCCTGGGGTTTCCTGGCGCTGGACTATCGCTGCGGCCTCGGTGCCGGCGGCGATATTTCTCATCTGTGCGCTGAGGCTGCCGGAAAGCCCCCGGTGCCTGGTGAATCGGGACAAAGCCGACGAAGCACGCGAAGTGCTGATCAAAGTCCGGCCCGAAGGCGCGGACCTGGACGGCGAGATCGGGGAAATCGAGGCAATCAACAAGCGCGAAGAAGACGCGCCGGTGAAAGGCTGGAAAGGGCTGGCGCAGCCCTGGGTCCGGCCGGCAGCCATAACGGCGCTGGGTATTGCGGCCTTTACGCAGCTTACGGGCATTGAGATGATGGTCTACTACGCTCCTACCCTGCTGACCGGCATTGGATACACCCATCAGCAGGCGCTGATGTCCAGTCTTGGGCTGGCGATCATGTATGCCGTGATGACCGCCACGGGCCTGCTGATTGTGGACCGGGTGGGCCGCCGCCGGCTGACTCTGACCATGCTGCCGGGGGCTGCCATCGCCCTGCTGGTGCTGGGCGCAGCGCTGGTCTTCAAAGTCGCCGACAAAAGCCATGCCTGGATCGTCGTGACATTGCTGCTGATCTACATGCTGTTCAGCGCGGGCGGCATTCAGGTGGTCGGCTGGCTGTCAGGTTCCGAGATGTACCCGTTTGCCGTTCGCGGCGCGGGGACAAGCGCTCGGGCCGCAATGGTCTGGGGGGCAGCCCTGCTGGTCACGGCCACGGCGCTTTCGCTGATCAGCGCGTTGGGTGCCGGAGGGACGATGTGAGTTTACGCAGGGATGAATATCCTGGCATTCTTTTTCGTCAAGCGGTTTTTCCCGGAAGTGGGCGGCAAAAGCCTCGGAGAAGTCGAGAACATGCTCCACGAGGAACACTTCGCCCCCTCCGACCAGAAGAAGTAAAACACAAGTAATAGGGAGTTTGCGCGTATGGCCGACAATGCCGTGATTTTTGATTGTGATGGCGTGCTGATTGACAGCGAGATTTTGATTTGCCGGCTGGCCGCAGAAGAAATGACGCGGTTTGGGTACGCAATCACAACAAACGAGGTGACACGCCGCTTTGCGGGACGCCCGGAAGGAGAAATGAAAGCAGAAATCCTGCGGGACTAGGGGCATCCTGTTCCGGAAGATTACAGTGAAAGGATCAACACTCTGACTGTGGCAGCCTACGCCAGTGAGCTGAAGATCACGCCGGGGATGAAAGAAGCGCTGGATGAAAACACCCTCCCGGTCTGCGTCGCTTCCAGCTCCTACCCTTCCAAGCTGAAGCTGGGCCTGGAAACGGTCGGCTTGTACGATCGGTTCGCTCCAAACATCATCAGCGGAACTTCCGTCGCGCGAGGCAAGCCGGAGCCGGACGTGTTTTTGTTCGCCGCCGGCTGGATGAAAACAAGCCCGATGAAGTGCGTGGTCGTTGAAGATAGCGTCGCTGGTGTGCGCTCGGCGGTCCGGGCGGGAATGCGGGTGTTTGGGTTCACAGGCGGCTCGCACTGCGGCCCTGAACAGGATGACCGGCTGCGCGAAGCCAGGGCGTTAGTCGTCTTTCGCGATATGCGGGACCTGCCGAAGCTTCTGCGCGAGTCTCCCTGACGGGCTGGCCCGTAGGAACGGGCGACTGAAGGCGTGGCAACAAGTTCGCAAAGTCCGCCTTCGCGGACTAGGAGTCAGTCCAAATCTTAACCTGCGAAGGCAGGTATTGTGCATTCGTTGCCGCGACTTCAGTCGCCCGACGATTTTTACAATGTCTTTAAGAAGCTAGCCACCAGTCGGCGTCGGCGCAGGTAGCACGGACGATCTCGGCGTTGAGGCGGTCATTGGAGGCGATCCGTGCTTCCGCCGCCTCACGCGACATTCCCCAGACCGCCATATGCCGCCGGGCCAGCCGATCCATTGCCAACTTGAACGGCGTGTCCAGATACCACCGCTCGTCAAAAACTTCCTGCACGGCCTGCCAGCCGTCGTCTGTGCACAGCAGGTAAAGCCCCTCGACCAGCACCAGCCGCGCGGCAGGCCGGACAAGCTCCGCGCCCTCGACCGGGTCGCCGACCCCGTGATCAAACCCCGGCCAGGAAACAGCGGCGCGGCCTGCCCCGGCACGGACGTCATGCAGCCGCCGGGCAAGCGCGTCGGGATTAAACGTCCACGGCGCGCCGCGCCTAGCCAGCGCCGCATCCGGGTCGGGCAGACGCCCCAGTTCGGCCCGCGTCAGATGAAAGCCATCCATGCCGAGGGTAACTATTGCCCCCGGCCCGGCCTGCGCGTTGACGTCGGCGGCCAGGCGCTCGGCCAGGGTGCTTTTGCCTGCGCCCGGCAGACCCGCCAGGGCGATCATCCGGCGCGGGCCGCTGGCTTCAAGCAGCGACAGCAGCCTCGCCACAGGCTGTTCCAGAACGGGCGGCGTCGTGGGATGTGTCATAGTGAAATCCGTCCTCCGGCATTATCTTACCCAGCCACCCGGAGGGCTAATGAAACCAGAACTGCCTGTATACAGTCGTCGAGCGCAGCGCGGCGGGCAATCAGGCCCGCATAGTCGGCGCGATGACACGGTTCCTGCTGGCCCCGGACAGACCGCAGGCCGTGCTGGACGCGCTGGCTGCGCCTGAAACGCGCGTCGTCACCCTGACCATCACCGAAGGCGGCTACAATTACAACCAAGCCACGGGCGAGTTCAACGCCCGCCACGCCGACATCCTCCACGACCTAGCCCACCAGCACGAGTCGGTGACGGTATTCGGTTACTTAGCCGAAGCGATGGACCGCCGGCGGCGCTCGGGCGGAGCGCCCTTCACCGTGCTGACCTGCGACAACCTCAGCCACAACGGTGACACCGCTCGGCTGGCCGTGCTGTCTTTTGCCGCCCTGCGCGACCCGGCCCTGGTCCCGTGGATTGAAGAAAACGTCTCGTTTCTGAATTCCATGGTAGACCGGATCACGCCGCAGACGACCGATGCCGACCGGGCGATGGTTCGGGACGAGTTCGGCATTGAGGACGCCTGGCCGGTGGTCTGCGAGCCGTTCCGGCAGTGGATTATTGAAGACAATTTCTGCAACGGACGGCCGCCCCTGGAAGATGTCGGGGTGCAGTTCACGTCGGATGTGCATCCTTACGAGATGATGAAAATCTTTCTGCTGAATGCTAGCCACTCGGCAATGGGTTATTTAGGGGCGCTAGCTGGCTACGAGAATATCGCCGACATCATGGCGGACCCGCTGTTCCGGGAGTACATCGCGGCTTTAATGGACGACGAAGTGACGCCGCTGCTCGCTCCCATGCCGGGCATTGACCTCTCGGTTTACAAGAAGACGCTGATCGAGCGCTTTGCCAACCCGACGATCCGGGATCAAACGTCGCGCATCTGCCTGGACGGCTCGGCGAAAGTACCGCGGTTCCTGCTGCCATCACTCCAGGAGCAGGTAGGACGCGGCGGCCCGAACAAGCTTCTGACCCTAGCGGTCGCCGGCTGGTTCCGTTACCTGCGCGGGACCGACGACGCGGGCCGGGCGATCACGGTTCAAGACCCGCTGGCGGCGACGCTTCAAGAGCAGGCGAGAAGCGGCGGCACCGATCCCTGCCCCCTGCTTAATCTCCATGACTTGTTTGGCAGCCTCGGCCAGTCCGATAGCCTCGTGGACGGCCTTTCCGACGCGCTGACGCGGCTGGAGCGGGACGGTGCCCGCAGGACACTGGCGGATACTCTTCATAGCACGTAGTACGACGTGGCGGGGTGCGGCGCAGACAGTCATCCTAGCCGAGTGTGCGTCTGACTGACTGGCGCACGCCATGGGCATAAAGCTGAGTCAGCGCGGCAGTCAGATCGTGGACAAATGGCTCAGATTGGGCGAGGCT
Organism: uncultured Armatimonadales bacterium; assembly: GCA_964252595.1. Lineage (GTDB taxonomy): Bacteria > Armatimonadota > Armatimonadia > Armatimonadales > Capsulimonadaceae > JANXMY01. Next base: position 1,124 of record CAXUNT010000105.1, on the reverse strand, counting down.
GCCGAACAGATCGGTCAGCGCCAGCAATGGGTGCGGGTCGGTGCCGCCTTGCCGCGCCAGCGCCGAAAGCTCGGCGGCGCGGGGATCGTCAATAGGGTATGGCTGCCCCTGCTCGTCTTCGCCTGTCAGATAACGCATCCAGCCGGCCAGAGCCAGCGTCATCAGCGGGTGAGGGCGACCCGCGCGGAGCGCCCTTTGCAGGGATGGCAGCAGGTATTGTGGGAACTTGCCGGAGCCATTGAGGCACAGGCGCGTGATCTGGTCTTTAATCGCGGGATTATCAAACCGGTGAACAAGCGTGTCTTTGTAGTCCGCCAGATCAATACCCGGCACGGGCGGCAGCAGCGGCGAAACTTCGTCATCCATCATGCGCCGAACCGCCGCGCGGAAGTCGGGGTCAGCCATGAGTTCCGGCACCGTTGTGAAACCGGCCAGAGAGCCGAGATGGGCCATGAAGAAATGGCTGCCGTTCAGAAGTCCAAGCTTCATAGCCTCATACGGCGCGACATCGGGAACGAACTGCGCCCCGGCGTTTTCCCACGGCGGGCGGCCATTGCAGAAGTCGTCTTCAATGATCCACTGCCGGAACGGCTCGCAGACCACCGGCCAGGCGTCCTCAATGCCGAACTCAGCACGGACCAATTCACGGTCAGCGTCGGTCGTCTGCGGCGTGATCCGATCTACCATGGAATTCGGAAAAGCGGCGTTCTGCGCGATCCAATGTGCGAGGTCGGTATCCGGCGTGGACGCCAGCAGGGCGCGTTTAGCGACATCGCCGTTGTCCGGCAGGTTGTCGCAGGACAGGACGGTGAACGGCGGAACGCCTGCCGAGCGCCGCGCCCGAAGCGCGTCGGCGAGCAGCAGGAAGACACTGCCCGGCTGCGCGGCGTTTTCCAGACCGTAGCCGCCTTCGGTGATAGTCAGCGAGACGATGCGTGTCTGTGGAGACGCCAGAACGTCCTGCACGGCCTTTAGCTGTTCAGGCGCGTAAAGATAGCGAACCAAAGAGCCGATGATTCGCGCTTCGTCGCCCTCCGCGCTGCGCGTCATTATGGTATAAAGACAGTCTTGGGGGACAAGCGCATCCCGCATCGCCTGGTCTTCAGGGCGCAGCCCCACCCCGC
>CAXUNT010000104.1:0-13922 GCA_964252595.1 uncultured Armatimonadales bacterium | reverse complement strand
GTAGCGATTGCGCCGAATGCTTGGCACCGGCACTTCCAATCCGGGTTCTTTTGTGTTTCTTCACGGCGTCAGTTTTGCCCCATGCCTGGAACCCTCTACATCGTCGCCACTCCCATCGGCAACCTCGAAGACATCACGCTCCGCGCCCTGCGCCTCTTGAAAGAAGCCGACCTTGTGGCGGCGGAAGACACGCGGCATACGCGAATGCTTCTGTCCCATTTTGACATCGGGACGCCGCTGGTCGCTTACCATCAGCACTCCGAAGCGGGCCGGACCGACAACCTGGTCCGGCAGATGGCCGAAGACGGCAAGACCATCGCTCTGGTCACCGATGCCGGGACCCCCGGCGTGTCTGACCCCGGCGTCGAGCTTGTCCGAGCCGCGCTGGCCGCAGGCGTCACGGTGATCCCTATCCCCGGCGCAAGCGCCGTTCTCTGCGCCCTGGTCGGCAGCGGCCTGCCGCCCGCGCGGTTTGTGTTTGAGGGCTTTCTGCCGCGCACCAAAGGCCCGCGCCGGGCGAAGCTGGCGGCGCTGGCCCGCACGGAAACCCGGACCCTGATTTTCTATGAGTCGCCCCAAAGAATTGCCGAAACGCTGACCGAGATGGCGGCGGCCTTCGGCCCGGAGCGTCCGGCGGCAGTCGGGCGGGAGCTGACCAAGAAGTTTGAAGAATTCGTGCGCGGGCCGCTGGCTGAAGTGTCCGCCCACTTTGCCGCCCATGCCGCGCGGGGCGAGATCACGGTGGTCGTGCAGGGGCTTGGCGGCGACAGCGATGATGACCTCCCCGCCGAAGCCGTTCCCGCTGAGCCGCTGTCTGTTCCCGAAGCCCTTCAAGCCGCGCTGGCGTCGGGCCTGTCCGAGCGCGATGCCGTCCGGCAGGTCAGCACAGAGCTGAAGGTGTCCCGGCGCGACGTGTACGCCGCCATGCTGGCCGCAAAACCCACCGATTAGCCGCCGCTGCAAGCATTTTCTGAACTTTGCCTCGTTTCCTCCGTCTTCTATCGCGCCTGCGCCGAAAGGTGATCAGCGAAAAGTAAGGGGACAGCAATGGAGAAAGTTCAGGTCGTGTACCTCGCGGGGATGATGCGGAGCGGAAGCACGATTTTGGGTCGCCTGCTGGGTGAGCTGCCGGGAGCTGTTCATGTCGGCGAAATGGATCATCTCACACGCGCTTTTTCCCATGCGAGCATCCGCTGCGGCTGCCGAGAGACGGTGAGCGAGTGCGGCTTCTGGCAGGCGATTACCGAGCAGGCATTCGGCAGGCTTTCGGCGGCGGACATTGCCGCCCTGCGGGAGACCCGCGCCGCTTACCGGCTGCGGACTTTGCCGCGTCTTTTGCTGCCCCGCACGGCGGCGCAGACTCGGCGGCTGGGCGAGCTTTCGGCGGCGCTCGGCTCGCTGTATGCCGCCGTCCGGGAGACTTCCGGCGCATCGGTCATTGTGGACGGCTCCAAAGACCCATTATATCTGTATCTGCTGTCTCAGGTTCCGGGCATCAACTTACACGTCGTGCATCTGATCCGGGACAGCCGCGCGGTCGCATTCTCGTACCGGCGCTTCAAGAAAGACCCGGCCTCTTTTTCCAATCCCGGCCAGCTCACGCGGCTTCCGGCCTGGCAGACAGCGCTTCAGTGGAGCGCCGTCACAATGTTTTTGAACGCTTGGCGTAACCCGCGCCCGCTGCTTTTGCGCTACGAGGACTTTGTCACCGACCCGGCCGGCGCCGTGGCACGGGTGTGGGAACTGACCGGCCAGCCTCGGCTGCCGCTGGATTTTCTCAGCGTGCCGACCGTGACTTTGACGCCCGGCCACACGGTCGCCGGCAACCCGGATCGGTTCCAGTCCGATGTCCGCATCAAGCCGGACGCCGAGTGGCAGACCCAAATGCCGCCGCTTGACCGCGCGGTCGTCACCGCCCTGACCTTTCCCCTGCTGCTGCGCTACGGCTACCTGCCCGCGCCCGTGTCCGCGCCCAATCCCTCCATTCAGCCCACGTCTGTGCTATAATAGCGTCAACTTACTTTTATCAACAACGCATGGGGAGAATGGTATGGAGCGAAAGCTGCACGAGGAACCGCATTTTGATCTGGACACGCTGCGCGAGAAGTGCGAAGCGTGGAAGGCGCACGGGGCGTTGAAGGTGGTGCTGGAATGGAGCACCGGCACGGGACCGAACGCCTTTTACTTTCCGGCGGGCGAGCGCGGCCAGGGCGTGAAGTGGACCGTGGCGGTGGAAACGTACAATTACAATGAAGTCTACGCGGATTTTGTGGAGCATACGCTGATCCCGCGCCTGCGAAAAATCGTGGAAGAAGTGGGCCTGCCGATGACTGTGATGTGCGTGGATTTGCAGCCGTTGCAAATCCAGCGTCAGCGCCGCCGCCAGATCGAGCGTTCGCAGACGGCAAGCCTTGTAAGCCATTAAGACCTGACCCAAAATTAAGACCTGACCCAAAATTAAGACCTACCCCGGCACCGAGGGCCAGTGGCCTACGAACTGGGGTGAGTTTTTCTTCCTGTTGACTGCCATTAAAGTGGAGGCGTCTCCCAAGCTTCTTTTCTCCGTTCTTCCCGCCCCCGCAGAACCCCATGATCTTTCATTACCCTAGATAGAGCATCCCGCGCCTCGGCTGGGGCTAGATATAGAGTGCGTCCCCCGCAAAATCACCCGAAAAGATTGCCGTGAAAACTATTGTTTGCCCTTGACAAAAAGCGCTGTGATGCCGTATAGTTGTATCCAAGTGGCGGCAAGTGGTGGACCAGTGGGGAAAAGTGCTTTTTCAGGGCGAATTTGATCACAGTGTGGATGACAAAGGCCGGGTGATCATTCCGACAAAGTTTCGGTCGTCCCTCGGCGAGCGCTTTTACATGACCAAAGGACTCGGCGGCTGCCTTTTCGTCTACACGGAAGCGGACTACAAAGAGCTGAGTGAGACGCTGTCCCGGCAGCGGCAGCTCGACGAGCATTCCATGCGCCTGCAAAGGTTTTTCACATCGTCGGAACTGAGCGCCGACGCGCAGGGGCGGGTCGCGATCCCCGCCAAACTGCGGGAATACGCGAAGATCGGGCTTTTAGACGAAGTGGTTATTGTCGGAACCGGCAGCCGGATTGAGATCTGGAGCAGCAAATCCTGGATGGTTTACAATGAAAACCTGACCGCCGAAATGATCACCGAATCGGCCCGCGAGCTGGGGATCGCGTGAGCGAGTACCATGTTCCGGTGATGCTTGCGGAAACGCTGGAAGTCCTCGCACCCAATCCCGGAAGCGTTTTTCTGGACTGCACGCTCGGCGGCGGCGGCCATGCCGAGGCGATCTTAGAAAAAATCACGCCGGGCGGGCGGCTTGTTGGGATTGACCAGGACCCGGACGCGCTCGGAGCTGCCGGAGTGAGATTGGCCCGGTTCGGCGCGGCGTTCACCCCGGCGCAGGCCCGCTTTGATGATTTAGACGCAGTTTTGGACACGCTCGGCCTCGCCGAAGTCAATGGCGTTTTGTTCGATCTCGGCGTTTCGTCGCACCAACTGGACACACCGGAGCGCGGGTTTTCGTTTAAAGACCCGGAAGCGCTGCTTGATATGCGGATGAACCCGGACAGCGGGGGGCTGACGGCGGCAGACCTGCTGAACACGCTCGGCGAGCGCGAGCTGTCTACGCTGATTCGCGAAAACTCCGACGAGCATTGGGCGGCTCGGATTGCCCGCTTTGCCGTGGAGCGGCGGCAGAAAGACCCCTTTCGGACCGTAGGGCAGCTTATTGAAGCCGTTCATGCCGCCATCCCAGTTAAGGCTCGGCCTGACGACAAGCACGCCGCGACCCGGACGTTCCAGGCGCTCCGCATCGCGGTCAACGATGAGCTAGGAATTCTAGAAGCGGCGCTCGAACAGGCTGTCCGCCGCCTTGCCCCGGACGGAGTCGCCGCCGTGCTGTCATACCATTCGCTGGAAGACCGGATTGTCAAGCAGGTGTTCGCGCGTCTTTCCGGGCGCGGCCCCGGCGAGGGGATTTACGGGACCCCGCCGCCGGCAGTCACGGAACTGCTGACCCGCAAACCGTCCGAGCCAAGCGCGTCCGAAGTTGCTGCAAACCCACGGGCGCGGTCAGCGCGGCTGCGGGCAGTTCGGAAGAAACAACTTTGAAGAAATGAACCCGCCGGGATGGGTTCTGGGCTATACAAAAGGAAACGCGATGCTGGACACAAGAATGCCGCCGACTTCTTCCCGGCCGCGCCGATCCTCTTCTTCGGCGCGGCCTGAGCGCCTGCACGCCCGGCCCAGCGTCAGCCGAGGTCAGACGCAGGCCGCTCCGGCGCGGGAGCCGATGGACGCAGAGACTGGGCGGCGGCCGCTGCCGTCGGCCCGCTCCAGCCGCCTCAGCCAATCGGAAATGCGGCTGATGGGGATCGCGACCGTCTGCACGGCGGTTGTCTGCGCCCTGCTGCTGCTGTACCTAGCGGCCTATGCCCAGGTGACGCAGCTCGGCATCGCCCAGGCCCAGGCACGGATGGATCTGCGCCGCAGCCAGATGCGACGCGAACTGCTGGAAGCCGAGCGTGATACCTTGGAAAGCCCCCAGCGCATCACGGCGGCGGCGGCGGCGCAGGGCATGATGCCGCGCGGAGAAACGCCGGTGAATTATATCGCCGCGCCGCAGCAAATGAAAGCAATTCAAGAAACGCAGGCAGAAGAAACACAGGCAGAAGAAACACAGGCAGCAAGCGCACAGGGGAATCGCAGTGGTGACACGACAGAAGACGGCCGGACAGCAGCATCTTTCGGTCATTAAGTCCCGCGCGACCCTGCTGTTTGTCCTTGTCGCCGGATTGTATGGCCTGCTGGCCGGGCGCCTGGTGTATCTCCAGGCCGCCCGGCACTCGTATTTTCAAGGCCAGGCCGATGCGTACCGTATCTCCAAAAGCCTGCTGCCCGCCCAGCGCGGCCTGATTTTGGACCGTGACGGCCTGGCCCTGGCGGCGAATGTCCCAGCGGCGGCGGTTTACGCCGACCCGCAGGAAGTCGCCGACCCGCAGGAAGCTGCCGTGCAGCTTGCCCCAATTTTAGGCGACGACTCGGCCCGCCTGCAAAAGCTTCTGACTCCCCGCTCGACTCATGTCCATTATGTTCTCCTCAAGCGCCACTTGGCGGTGCCGAACACGCTGACCTCGCCGGTGACGGTGCTGGCCCAAGCCATTAAAAAGACCGGGCTGGCCGGGATTTATGCGGTTCCCGACACCTGCCGCGCCTATCCCGATAACTCGCTGGCTGCGACTGTTCTTGGCTTCACCGACCGCGACGGCACGGGAGCGGAAGGTCTGGAGCATAGCCAGGACGCGGTTCTCAAAGGGCATGACGGCACCATTGTCGCGGAAGTAGACAACAACGGGCGCTTCCTCCCCGGTACGACCCGGCACAATGTGGAAGCCGAAAACGGCGCGGATGTGGTCACGACCCTTGACCAGCGGCTTCAGCAGGTGACGGATACAGAGCTGGCGAAAGCCGTCACGGCCCACCACGCCGAGCATGGAGTCGCCGTCGTTTTAGACCCGCGCACCGGCGAGATTCTCGCTCTGTCGGAAGCGCCGTCGTACAACCCGAACCAGCCCCGCCCCGCCGGGAAGCACTCGAAAGCCGAGGCGCTGGCGTACCAGGCCCGGTGGCGCGACGGGGCTGTGTCCGACCTGTACGAGCCGGGATCAACCCTGAAAACTATCACGGCGTCCGCAATCTTGCAGGAGCAAGGCCTGGATATGCAGGATGTCCATGTGTATTGCAGCCCGACCCTTCAAATCGGCAAGCACACCATCCACGAAGCCGCCGACGCGCTGACCAACAACTTAGGGTCCCAGGACCTGCGCGGCATTCTGCGGGTGTCGTCAAACGTCGGCATGGCCCAGTTCGGCCTGCGCCTCGGTGCGCCCCGGCTCTACAAGTACGAGCAGCGCTTCGGGTTTTTGGATTATCCCGGCTCCGGCCTGCCCGGCGAGCAAAAGTCGCACTTGCTTGCCCCCGACGCGCCCAATCGGTTCACCGGCGGGATCGGCTGGTCGCAGATACAGCTCGCCAATATCTCGTTCGGCCAGGGCATTTCTTTGACCCCGTTGCAGCTTGCCTCGGCCTACGCCGCGATTGCAAACGGCGGCGTCTTGATGCGCCCGCACATTGTCAAAGCTATCCGAAAGGACGGCGCGGCAACGCCCATCGCTCCGGAGCCGGTGCGGCGCGTGGTCAGCCCGGAAGTCGCTGCCGCCATGCGCTCCATTCTCGGCACGGTCGTAGCCGACGGCACCGGCAAGCCGGCTCAGATTGCCGATTTCACGGTCGGCGGCAAAACCGGCTCGGCCCAGGTCGCCGGGCCGCACGGCTACGAATCCGGCCATTTCGTGGCGTCGTTCTGCGGCCTGTACCCGCTGTCCCATCCCCGCCTGGTGATCTTGTGCGCGATCTTTGAGCCGCAGGGCATCCATTGGGGCGCGGCGGTCGCGGCTCCCGTCGTGCATAACATCGCCCGCGCCGCCATGCTGCAAATGCAGATTGTTCCCGACGCGCCGGGTCGCCCCGATTGGGACGATCACTCGGCGCGGACGGCACCGGTGCGGAACACGCGGCAGACGGGGCCGCGCAGCCCGGCGGATTTTTCAACCAGCCCGACGGATTTTTCGCAACCTGAGCGGTAGAAGCATCGTTCGGAACAGGCCCGAAAAAGCCACGGAATAAATTCCGAGGCTCAGAAAAACCACCGTCGAGGCGACGGAAGATAAGATGGCGCGCTCGGTTCTTGTGTCGCCGCGACTGCACTGGCAGACCTGGAAGGCACTGTTTTATCCCGAGCCTCGGAATTTATTCCGTGGCTTCCTGTGTATATCGGCACCGGGTACACTCATCACTTATGAAACTCAGCGAGATAGTTCAGCTCCTTCCGGGTTCTCAGCGGCAGGGCGGCGACGTTGACGTCACCGAGATCGCCTACGACTCGCGCTCGGTCGCGCCGGGTGCCCTTTTTGTCGCCCTGCGTGGGGCGAAATCCGACGGCCACGATTACATCGCGCAGGCGCTGAACAAAGGCGCGGCGGCTTTGATGATCCATGCCGACCGGGCAGGCTGGTACGGCGCTCACGACCTGCCGACGGTGATTGTCCCCAGCACCCGCACCATTCTGCCGTTTTTGTCGGCGGAGTTCTATGGCCGCCCGTCGGAGCAATTAGATCTCATCGGGGTGACGGGGACCAACGGCAAGACGACGACGGCGTTTATGATCGAAAGCATCTTTCGGACGCTGGGCGAGCGGACGGGACTCATCGGCACCATCGGCGCGACGATCAACGGCAAATCGGTCCCGCTGGAGCGCACGACCCCGGAAGCGCCGGACTTGCAGCGCTTGTTCGCTGACATGGTACAGGCTGGCGTGCGCCGGTGCGTCATGGAAGTCTCGTCGCAGGGCATCACGATGGAGCGGACCGCCGAGTGCGCGTTCGATACCGGCGTGTTCACCAATCTGACCCAGGACCATTTGGACGCCCACGGGACAATGGAAGCGTACTTCGCCGAAAAACTCAAATTGTTTACCGAGTACCCGGCAGCATTCCCGCAAAAGACGTTTAATGCTGTGGTCAATGCCGACGACCCTTACGGCCTGCGGATCATTGAAGCGCTGGAAAGCGCGGGGCGAAATGTCCTGCGCTACGCTTTGCGTGACCCTGACGCGCCGCTTCGGGCCGTCATTGACGAGGCTCGCCCTGACGGCACGCGCTTCACCGTGACCTACCAGCCGCCGCAGGGCAGCGCGGTCTCGTTCACCGTGAGCTTGCAGATGGGTGGCTTGTTCCAGGTCGCCAACGCCCTTGCCGCCATTGGCGTCGCGCTGCTGCGCCGCGTTCCGCCGACCGCGATTGTCAACGGGCTGGAAGCCTTGCCGGGCGTGCCGGGCCGGTTTGAGCTGGTGCCGTCGCCCGGCAAAGATTTCACGGTCGTGGTAGACTACGCTCACAGCCCCGACGGCCTCGAGAACGTCTTGAAGTCCGCGCAGGCGCTCAGTCCAAAGCGCCTGGTCTGCGTCTTCGGCTGCGGCGGCGACCGCGACCCCTTGAAGCGCCCGCTGATGGGCCGCATCTCGGCGGAGCTGGCCGACGTGACGATTCTGACCAGTGACAACCCGCGCTCAGAAAACCCGAACGCCATTATCGCCGACATCTTGGCGGGTATTGACGGCGGCAGCACGAACCCCGCCGTCATCACGGAACCCGACCGCTTCGCCGCCATTCAAGCCGCGCTCTGCGAGCTGGCCCAGCCCGGCGATTTGATCGTCATTGCCGGCAAAGGCCATGAGACCGGGCAAACGGCGGCGGGCAAGACGATTCCGTTTGACGACCGCCAAGTCGCGCGGGAGGCGCTGGCCGAATGCGCTTGACCTTGCGCGATGTTTACGCGGCTTTAGATTATGGCGGCGTCAACGGTGGCGATGAGATTGTCTTTTCCGGCGTCTCCACCGACACGCGGACGCTCACGCCGGGCGACTTGTTTGTTGCCCTCATGGGGCCGCAAACCGACGGGCATCAGCATATCGCGGCGGCTTTGCGGGCGGGCGCGTCTGGGCTGATCGTCTCTCAGCCGGTGGTGGCGTCGCCGAGCCTGCCGGCCCTGCGGGTTCCCGATACCGAGGTCGCCTACGGCCTGCTGGCCCGCTACTTTCGCGACCGCTTCGACATCCCGGTGGTCGGGGTGACGGGCAGTGTCGGCAAAACGACTGTCAAAGAAATGCTGGCGCTGGCGCTGTCCCCGCTCGGATTAGTGTTAAAGACAGCGGCCAGCCAGAATAACGAGACGGGGGTTCCGAAAGCCCTGCTTCAGCTCACGCCGGAACACAAAGCGGCGGTGGTGGAAATGGGAATGCGCGGCTCTGGGCAGATCGCCTATTTATGCGGCATCGCCCGCCCGACAGTCGGCGTCTTGACGGTGATTGCCGACAACCATTTGGAGCTTTTGGGATCACGCGACGCCATCGCCGACGCTAAAGGCGAGCTTTTGGAATCGCTGCCGCCGGACGGCATCGCCGTCCTGAACGCCGCCGAGCCGTACCTGCCGCGCCTGCGGGCAAAAACTTCGGCACAAGTACTGACCTATGACATTGCTGAAGACGCCGTGCAGACCGAGACCGGCTGGGCTTTCACTGTGCGCGGCGTCCCTGTTGAAATCGCTACCCTGTCCCGGCACGACATCGGCAACGCGCTTGCGGCTTTGACTGTCGCCGAAGCCCTCGGTGTTTCCCTGCCGGACGCCGCCGCCGCACTGAGATCGTATGTGCCGCCGCCGATGCGGATGAATGTCATCAAGACAGGGTGGGGCGGAACGCTGCTGAACGATGCATACAATGCCGGCCCAGCGTCGGTCGTGACTGCGCTTCAAACGCTGGCTGCTTACGAAGGCAAGCGCAAAATCGCCTTTCTCGGCGACATGCGCGAACTGGGAACGCGGGCGGAAGCCGCGCACCAAGAGCTTGGCACCGTGATTGACGGCCTCGGCGGAATAGATGCCTTGTACACGGTCGGCCCGCTGGCCGCACACATTCCGAACGCCGCCCGGCGCTTCGCAGACAGTGCCGAAGCCGCCACGTTTGCAGGGGAAGAATTAGACTTGGCTGCGGGCGATGTCGTGCTGGTAAAAGGTTCGCGGGCGTTGGCGATGGAGAAGATTGCGGCGGCTTTGGAACCCACTCCGCCTCGTCCCTCGGCGGCTGGTGATGCAGCCTCTTCGTCCTCCCCTTTGGGGAGGACCCCTGTGAGCGGAGCGAACAAGGAGGTGGGTTCTTGACCCATCTCGACCCCTACGCGCTCGGCGGGTTTCTCGCAGCGTTCGCGGTTGCCGTGGTTCTCGGCCCGCGCATGATTAACTTCCTGCGCGTCTTGAAGTTCGGCCAGAACATCAACGAGCATGTGCCGGGGCATCAGGCCAAGCAGGGAACACCGACCATGGGCGGCCTTTTGATTGCCCTCAGCCTGCTAGTAGCGCTGGGCCTCGGCGTCGCGCTCGTGCCGTCCCTGCGCCCGGTCAGTTCGCAATTAGTGGCCGTCCTGCTGGTCTTTCTTGCCCATGCCGGCCTGGGCTTTTTGGACGACTTCCTGAAAGCCCGGCGCGGCAAGTCACTGGGCCTGCTGGCGCGGCAGAAACTGGCGGGTCAGGTCGTGATTGCGCTGTTGTTTGTCGGCTGGCTGTATTTGACTTCCCAGCCGGACTTTACGACTCAGGTCTGGCTGTGGCGCACCCAGCACCTAGACCTCGGTTATGCGTACTATGTGCTGGCGTTTTTCTTGCTGATCGGCATGTCCAACGCCGCCAATTTAACCGACGGCTTGGACGGCCTGGCGGGCGGCTTGTCTATCTTCACATTAATTGGTCTGGCGCTGACGACGCATCCGAACTTCGGCCAGTTGCCTGTCTTTGCGTTCACTCTCGCCGGCGCCTGTCTCGGCTTCTTGTGGTACAACACCCATCCGGCGAAAGTCTTTATGGGCGATACCGGGTCGCTCGCTCTGGGTTCCAGCTTCGCCGCGCTGGCGCTGATCGGCAAACAAGAAGTGTTATTGCTCTTATTCGCCATCGTCTTTTTGATGGAAACCGTCAGCGTGATGATCCAGGTCAGCGTCTTTAAGGCTACGGGGGGCAAGCCGAATGGACGGCGGGTGTTCAAGATGACGCCGATCCATCACCATTTTGAGCTGTCCGGCTGGAAGGAAACCCAGGTCGTCGCCCGCTTTTGGATACTCGGTATTCTCGCGCTCGTGCTGGGATTGGTGCTGGCTCCGCTGATGTATGTGTGGCTGTGAGGGGAAGTCCCCCTAGCCCCCAATAATGGGGAAACACAAGAAGGGCGAACACAAGGTTCGCCCCTACGGGGTTCGGCCGGGATGTAAGCCGCGAATAATGTAGGGCGCGAACCTTGTGTTCGCCCTTCCTTATCAGCCCTTGATATTAGACATGGACACTGAATTCAAAGACAAAACCATCGCGGTCGTCGGCCTCGCCCGGAGCGGCCTGGCCTGCTGCCGGGTGCTGACGGAGCTTGGCGCGACCGTCATTCCCTACGATGGCAAGCCCCCCGACGCACTCACGGATGCCCTGGCCGAAGTCGCTGCGCTGGGCCTCACGCCCATTGTCGGCGGTGCGCTATTGGACTACGCTGTTTTAGATTACGTCGTTACCAGCCCCGGCGTCCGCCGTGACGCGCCTGTGTTGCAGAACGCTGTCGCCGCAGGCGTCCCCGTGCTGGGCGAGATTGAGGCCGCGTACCGTATCGCCCGTGCGCCGATCCTGGCGATCACCGGCACCAACGGCAAGACGACGACCACGCTGCTGCTCGGCGAGATGCTCCGCGCCGCCGGGATTGAGACCTATATCGCCGGCAACATCGCAGCAGGCGACATCGCGCTTCCGCTGATTGAGGCCGCCTACGCCGCCCCGCCGGACGCCACCATTGTCGCCGAGATTTCGTCGTTCCAGCTTGAGTGGATTTCCACGTTCCGCCCGAAAGTGGCGGCCTTGCTGAACATCTCGCCCGACCACGGCGACCGTCAGACCTGGGATGAGTATGTGGTTGCTAAGTTTCGGATATTTGAGAACCAAACGAGGGATGATTTTGCAGTCTACAAGGAACAGGACAACTTAACCGAGCCTGAGCGCACTCTGTTTCTGCCACGCCTTGCTTCACTCCGAGTGAAGTCATGGACGTTCGGCCTTCAGTGTACGGATGAAACCATGGTTTGTCAGCATGGAAATAACCTCACGATCGTTGGTTTTTTGCGGGATGGGGAGACAGTCAAGACAATATGCACCTTGAATGAAGTCAAACTGCCGGGCGCACATAACTTAGAGAACATTATGGCGGCGGCGGCGATGGCGACGGCGTTTGGGGTCGGCATTGAACCCATTCGCCAGGTGGCGACGACGTTTACCGGAGTGGTGCATCGGCTGGAATATGTGGACACGGTGGACGGGGTGCGCTACGTCAACAACTCCATGTGTACGAACGCTAACGCCTTTGAGAACTCACTTCAAGCCCTGCCGGAGCCGAAAGTAGTCATCGCGGGCGGCGTTTTCAAGGGCGGCGACGTGGCGACTCTCGCCGACGCCGTTGTCAAAAACAACGTCAAAGCGCTGGTGCTGATCGGACGCTCGGCCCCGGACATCGAATCGGCGGCGCGGGCGGCGGGGTACACGGACGTTCACCGGGCCGGCACGCTGGCGGAGGCCGTGTCGGCGGCGGCAAGTCTGGCCGGGCCGGGCGAGACCGTGCTGCTTGCGCCCGCCTGCGCGTCGTTTGATATGTTCCGGGACTTTGAAGACCGGGGCGAGCAGTTCAAGGCGGCGGTGAGAACCCACCCCGCAACAAGTGCAAACACGCAGTAATGCCGTAGGCATACCCTCCCGATACGCAGTAATGCGAAGCATAAACGGGAAGGTGAAGAGTTTACAAATAGCCAGTCGCCACCGTCTTTTGCTTTACTCCGCGTCCTCCCCTTTGGGGAGGACACCTGCGAAGCAAGGAGGTGGGTTCCGAGACCACACAATTATTATGAGCGCCACTAACCCACCATTTTCTTACACCTCCAAATCCCAATCCGCCAAAGCGCAGGCGGCGCTGGTCATCGCCCAGCGGCAGCCGATGGACCGCCTGCTGCTGTGGATGACCTTTCTGCTGCTCGGCATCGGCATTGTCTCCGTGTACGATGCGTCTTATGCCGTCGCCATTGAAAAGCTGCATGGGGACTCATTCCACTTCGTCAAAACACAGGTCGGCTGGGCCATTGCCGGCCTGTTTGCGCTATGGGGCGCGAGCCGGATGCCCTACTGGCACTGGAAGAAGTTTGCGGTCATCGGAGTTTCGCTGTCGGTGTTCCTGCTGCTGGCCGTCCTGATTCCCCATGTCGGCATCGCGGTCAACGGCGCACGGCGCTGGCTGGGGCATGGGGCGCTGCGCTTTCAGCCGTCGGAGATCGCCAAGCTTGCGCTGGTGCTGTACCTGGCGCGGATGCTGGCCGGGAGCCTCAAGATTCGTACTCGGCCCAAAGAGGGTCTGCTGCCGCCGCTGGCGATGATCGGCCTGCTGGCGGCTCTGATCGCCAAAGAACCCGACCTAGGAACGGCGCTGGTGCTGGCGACGACTGGGCTGATCATGCTGTTTCTGGCGGGGGCACGTCCAGCGCATCTCGGCGCACTTTTGGGCGGGGCGGTCGTGCTGGTCGCTGGGTTTATCGCGCTGGAACCGTACCGGGCGCGGCGGATCACGGCGTTTTGGAACCCGGCGGCGGACAAGTACCACACGGGCTACCAAGTGTGGCACGCTTTGATTGCCCTGGGATCGGGTGGGGTGACCGGCATGGGCCTCGGCGAAGGCCGGGAAAAGCTGTTTATCCCGGAGCCGCGCACGGACTTTATCTTTCCCGTGATCGCCGAAGAATGGGGCCTGATCGGGACGCTCGGCTTGGTCGCTTTGTTCGTCTTCATTGCCGCGCGGGGCCTGGCGATTGCTTATGGCACCCGTGACCCATTTGGCGCTTTGCTGGCGGCGGGGATCACGGCGCTCATCAGCGTCCAGGCACTCATCAATATGGCAGTCGCGACAGCGTCCATTCCCGACACGGGTGTCCCGCTGCCGTTTATCTCATCCGGTGGCTCGTCGCTGGTCTTGATGCTGCTCGGCATCGGCATTCTTTTGAACATCTCCAGCCACCCCGACGGCCCGGAAGGCCCGCAGCAGGACAAGGTCGCCCCGAACGAGGACGACTGGAACCGCCGCTGGGACCGCACCACCGAACCGCCGGCGATCGTTTCCCGCCCGTCGTCCGTGCGCCGCCTGGACCGGAGCCGGACTGGGGATAAGTCGCGGCAGGACCGGGGGGCGTTTAAGGAGTGAGTAGCCCCCACCCCCAGCCC
>CAXUNT010000103.1:7944-14071 GCA_964252595.1 uncultured Armatimonadales bacterium | reverse complement strand
GGCGCGGCTGCGTGCGGGCCGGCTCACGCCGCGCCGCCTGCGGCTGTGCTGGGGAAAACGGAGAGCGCGGCGGAGCTTGGTTTAGCTGCCCTTGAAACGGCTGCCCTTGAAACGGGTTCTGCGGCGGCGTCGGTGCCTGCGGCAGCGCCGGAGGAACCGTCGGGCGCGAGATCTGCTTAAGACCGTGTGCGATGCCGCGAATGATCCACACCAGGATGCCGAAGGCAACCGCAATCGTTTCCGAGTTGATAAGGACGCCGTGATACAGCATGATTCTTTGCGAGACGATATGTGAGCGCCGGGGTTGTGGAAAACCCCGGCAGGGAGATGTCCTGCGGACACAGATGCCGCGACTGGTGATCTTTCTTTGTGCGAAGCACACATTTCTGCCGGGGTTTTCCATAACCCCGGCGCTTGTTCGGCGCTTATTCTTTCTCCGCGTGGGTCAAAATCGCCCGCACGTTAGTTAAGTTCTGCCCGGCAAACGGTGCATTTTCCCGCGTCCAAAGGTTGATAGGCAAAAGCGTATCCATCGGCTTCACGGCCTTCCCATGCCCGTCGGCAAAAAGACAGTTGACCGTGCCTGATGGGTGATCATAGAAGATGTGCCGTGGAAGATGCGCGTAAAGCTCACGGCCACTGCTCGGCAAAAATGCAGGGCTAGTCATATCCCAGCCTTCGCCCTCATTACCGCGTGTGTCAGTCACAGAAATAGAAAGCGAATTGACAGAAGCAATGCTGCCGCCAATCACAGCAGAGTTTGCCGCATACGACTTCGGCAAATGGTCCGGTGTGTCTTGGCTGCCATTCCGCTTATCGTCCGGGCAGCGGTACACCCCGGTAGATTTGACGTAAGGATAAGTGGCCTCACGCCAGCCGCGTCCATCTGCGGTTGTCACCGCAGGCAGAATGTCATTGTTATCCTGTGAATACTGCACCAGAGCCAGACCCAGTTGCTTCAAATTGGACTCGCAGGATTCGCTGCGATTATTGCCTATCTGACCCCCGTAAAGAAGAAGTGTGATGTACGGGCTAAACAAGAACAACAGCGTTGCTACGACCACGCCCCAAAGAACACTGTTCAGGCCGTTTCGCTTCTTGTGCTTGCTTCGGTTCATGGCCCTACACGACCGGCCCCGTGCTGCCACCCGCGCCGCCGTTTTCATCCGCGCCGCCGGTGGCCCGGCTGATGCCGCTCCGCATGGCCGTGTCGGCTTGGAGGTTCCGCAGGTTGTAGTAGTCCATTGCGCCCATGTTGCCGCCGCGCAGGGAATCCGCCAGCGCCATCGGGACCTGCGCCTGGGCTTCGACCACTTTGGCCTGCATTTCCTGCGTGTACGCTTTCATTTCCTGCTCGCGGGCCACGGCCATAGACCGCCGTTCTTCCGCTTTGGCCTGGGCGACTTTTTTGTCGGCTTCGGCCTGGTCGGCCTGAAGGCGGGCACCGATGTTCTGGCCGACGACCACGTCGGCGATGTCAATGGACAAAATCTCGAACGCGGTTCCGGCGTCAAGCCCTTTGGCGAGAACGGTCTTTGAGATCGCATCCGGCTTTTCCATGACCTCCAAATGCGTCGCCGCCGAGCCGATGGTGGTGACAATGCCTTCGCCAACCCGCGCCAAGACCGTCTGCTCCCCCGCGCCGCCGACAAACTGGGCGATGTTGGCCCGCACCGTGACCCGCGCGAACGCCTTCATCTCGACGCCGTTTTTGGCGACGCCCGCGACGTTCGGCGTTTCAATGACTTTCGGGTTGACCGACATCTGCACGGCTTCCAGGACGTTCCGGCCTGCCAAGTCAATCGCGGCGGCCCGCTCAAACGGCAGAGGGATTTGGGCGCGGTGAGCGGAGATCAGCGCCTGCACCACCCGGTCCACATTGCCGCCCGCGAGATAATGCGTTTCAAGCTGGTTCAAGTTGACGTTGACGCCCGCTTTGACGGCGGCGATCAGCGGCAGGATGACCCGGTCCTGCGGGACGCGCCGCAGCCGCATTCCGATCAAAGAGCCGGGATTGACCCCGCTGACCCCGGCGGAGATCGCCGTAATCATCAGCCCCAGCGGCACATAGCGCAGGATCAGCGATAACACAACGAGGACAAGAACGACCACAACGACGAAGCCAATCAGCGTACCCATAAATAGTCTCCCAACTACTGCTATTATAACATAAATCACATCAGAACCAGGCAAACGGGCAGGCTGCAAGGCTATTCCAGCGTGCCGACCAAACGGGGCGTGAAGTGGAGGCGGTCAGCGGCGACGCACAGGGTCCGCAGGCCGAACCAGTTTTCCGGCGGAACGGCATCACGCCCATTCAGGTGCAGGTGGCCGTAGAGGACTATTTCAATGCCGTGCGCTTTCAGCAGCGGCACGAAGGCTTCTAGCGGGGGATAGTGGATCAGCGCGATCTTTTGGGAACAGTGGGCGATGGCATCCAGACGCCGCGACAGCCGGGCCACTTCGCGGGCGATGATTTTGTCGGCCTGCGCTTTCTCAGTGTCCGTGCCTTCGGGCGAGTACCAGCCGCGTGTCCCGGCGATGCCAAACTGTCCGTCGTCCGTGGAATACGGCGTGTCATGCAGGCCGGGAAAATCTAAGGAGCGGTCGGACGGCCACCAGTGGTCATGGTTGCCCTTGCACAGCACTTTAATCCCCGGCAAAGCCGCAAGCCAGGCGAGGTCCGGCTCGGCGTTGCGGCGCTTCATCGCCCAGGATAGGTCGCCGGGCATCAGCAGCAGGTCGTCGGGTTCCACCACCGCCCGGCAGGCTCGCGCGATTTTCGCCGGGTGGTCGTGCCAGTGCGTCCCAAAAATGTCCATCGGCTTCGGCTGCGCAAACGACAAATGCGTGTCCGCCAGCCCCCAGATTCGTCGCATAACTGGGAGTATACCCCGTCTGTGGCTTGCTGTTTGAGCGGCTTTCGTGTAGAATAACAGTCTATGGAAATCGCCGCAACCCCGAACCCCGTTTTGGACACCTACTACGCCGCCCTCAGCAAGTATTCTGACCTCGGCGTGACCCACGAGCAAGGCATTCGGAGCGCCTTTCGCTCTCTGCTGGAAGTGTATGCCAAGCCGGCGGGCTGGACTTTAGTGGAGGAACACACCCTGCCGGGCAGCCGCAAGCGGCCCGACGGCACCCTGCTGGACTCCTTTCGAATTCCGCGCGGCTACTGGGAAGCCAAAGATACAAAAGACGATTTAGACGCCGAAATCCGCTCCAAAATCAAGCTGGGCTACGACCTCGGCAACACGATCTTTGAGGACACGCGCCGGGCCGTCTTGTACCAAAACAAGCAGCGGGTCTTTGAAGCCGATTTGACTCAGCGGGACGCGCTCGTCGGCCTGCTGACCCGCTATTTTAATCACAGCCCCGCCGAGATTGAAGAGTTTCACCGGGCCGAATCCACCTTCCGCCAGCAGATTCCTAGCCTTGCCGCAGGGCTGACCGAGATCCTTGAAAAAGCGCGGAAAGACAACCCGGTCTTTAGCAAGGCGTTTGGAGCGTTCACCGACTTGTGCCGCACGTCGCTGAACCCCAATGTCACCGCCAGCCAGATTCAAGAAATGCTGGTCCAACATCTTTTAACTGAGCGCTTGTTTCGGAACGTTTTCGATAACCCGGAGTTTACGCGCCGCAATGTCATCGCCGCCGAAATCGAAAAAGTCATCACCGCGCTGACCAGCCAGTCGTTCAGCCGCGAAGCCTACTTGAAGCAGCTTGACTACTTTTATCTCACGATTGAAAACACGGCCCGCACCATCACCGACTTCTCCGAAAAGCAGGGCTTTCTCAACACCATTTATGAACGCTTTTTCCAGGACTTCAGCACGGCGACCGCCGACACGCACGGCATTGTCTACACCCCGCAGCCGATTGTAGACTTCATGTGTGAAAGCGTGGAAGAAGTTCTGAAATCCGAGTTCGGCAGGTCTCTGTCTGACGAAGGCGTCACAGTGCTCGACCCCTGCACCGGCACGGGAAACTTTCTGGTCAATCTGCTCCGCCGCGTGTCGCCGCTGGATTTGGAGCGCAAATACCGCCAGGAGCTGTTCGCCAACGAAGTCATGCTGCTGCCGTACTACGTCGCCTCACTGAACATTGAACACGCTTATTTTGACTTGCAGAAGCGCTACGAGACGTTCCCCGGCCTCTGCTTCACCGACACATTGGACTTGGCGCAGGGCAAGCAGCTTGCCATGTTCGCCGAGGCGAATACGGACCGGGTTCAGCGTGAGCAGGACGCGGCGATTACGGTCATCATCGGCAACCCGCCCTACAATGTCGGGCAGCAGAATGAAAACGACAACAACAAAAACCGGCGTTACGGCGTGGTGGATGATCGCATCCGGGCCACTTACGTCAAAGACTCAAAAGCGACACTGCGGACACAGCTTTACGATGCTTACGCTCGCTTCTTCCGCTGGGCGTCCGACCGGCTTGGGGAGCGCGACGGCATTATTTGTTTTGTGACCAACAACGGCTTTTTGGAAGGCTATGCGTTTGACGGGTTCCGCAAGCATTTGGCCCAAGAGTTTACAGACATCTATCATTTGGATTTGGGCGGCAATGCCCGCAAGCGCGGCGGGGGCAGCGTGTTCAATATCATGGTCGGCGTTGGGATCACGATTTTGGTCCGGCGGCGCGAAAGCAAAGAAAAGCCGTATGCGCCGGCAATGGTTCATTATCATGCCTTTGATGACAAGCAGACGGGTTCAGCCAAACTTGCCGAACTTACGAAAGCCAAAAGCATTGTTGGGCTGGAGTGGACGCCGCTTGAACCGGACGCAAAGCACAACTGGAAAACCGAAGGATTGCATCAGGACTTTGCGGACTTCTTGCCGATAGCCTCCAAAGAAGCGAAAGCGTCTAAAAGCGCGGACGGGCAAGCTATCTTCAAGACTTACAGCCCAGGTGTTATGACAGGCCGGGACAACGTCGTTTATGACTTTAATAAAGAGAAACTTGCCTTGCGAGTTGAAGACTTTGTCGAGGAATACAACAACAGTGTAGCAGCATGGAAAGCCGCAGGACGCCCAAAAGAAGTTGACAATTTCGTAGATTATGACAAACTCAAATGGAGCAGAAATCTTAAAGCTGAGTTGATGCGGGGGCGTTCAATAGGATACGAGGCTTCTGCCATCCGTGAGAGTTTATATAGACCATACACAAAGCAATGGATTTATGACGCTGAACTTATCGTTGATGAAAGAGGTAGTGCACACGACTACTTTCCTGTTAGAGAACAAGCACCTCATAATCAAGCTATCGTATACAAAGTTGGTGCAGAGTTGCCGATGTTCTCGCTGATGGTAAACCTTATCCCTGACCGGCAGCCGCAGACAGGTTCCCAATGCTTCCCGCTCTATACCTACGCGCTTGACGGCAAGATACGACGGGACAATGTGACGGATTGGGCGCTGGCGCAGTTTCAGGCGCAGTACGGGCCAGACGTGACCAAGCGCGAAATCTTCCACTATATTTACGGTCTGCTGCATTCCCCAGATTATCGAGAGAAGTATAAGAAGAACTTGAAGCGGGAACTGCCGCGTGTGCCGCTCGTCAAAGCTGGCTTAGGACCAGAGGGGACCAGAGGGGACCAGAGGGGACCAGAGGGGAATTTGTCCCCTCTCGACGAACCCTTCCACCGCTTCGTCGCCGCCGGGGCCGCACTCGCTGCGCTCCATGTCGGGTACGAGCAGGCCGAGGAATACCAACTGACGCCGCTTGTCAATAAAGAGGTGCCGTTCTCGTGGCGGGTGACGAAAATGCGCCTCAGTAAAGACAAAACGGCGGTCCTCGTGAACGAGGCGCTGACGCTGACCGGCATCCCACCGGAAGCGCTGACCTATAAGCTTGGCAACCGGAGCGCCCTGGAATGGGTGCTGGATCAGTACCAAGTCTCGACCGACAAGCGCAGCGGGATTGAGACCGACCCGAACCGGGCGGACGACCCCGAATACATTGTCCGGCTGGTCCGCCGAGTGGTGACTGTCAGCGTCGAAACAGTGAGAATCGTTGCTAGTTTGCCGCCGCTTGTCCTGCCGGACTGACTCACGCGGCTTGACAACCGAAACGGACTCGCCGTATACTGTACGCCTATGGCCTCTACAATTATTAAGCC
>CAXUNT010000103.1:0-7934 GCA_964252595.1 uncultured Armatimonadales bacterium | reverse complement strand
GACCCAAGCCTTCCGGCATCGCCCGTGCGACCGGCCTGATGATGGCGACGGTGCTGCTGTCGCGCATTCTCGGGGTCGCCCGCGATGCGATTATCTCGCACTACTTTGGGCGCGGGCCGCAGACCGATGCCTACAATGCCGCGTTCACGGTCCCCGACCTGCTGTTTTATCTGCTCCAAAGTGGGGCGCTGTCGTCCACCATTGTCCCTATTCTGACCGAGTTCCGCCAGCAGGGCAAAGACAAGGCGGCGGACAAGACGGTCTCAACGGTCGCGTCCGCCATTTTCGTCTTTATCGGCCTCTTGATCTGCATCATGTGGATCAACGCCCGCCCGCTGACGGTCTGGCTGAACCCCGGCTTCGACGACGCCCGGATCGCACTGGCCGTGCCGCTGACCCGCGTTCTTCTGCCCGCACAGATGTTCTTTTTTCTCGGCGGCCTGATGATGGGTGTCTTGTACTCCCGCAAGCAGTTTCTCATCCCCGCGCTGGGGCCAGTCATCTACAACTCCGGCATCATTGTGGGCGGCGTAGTCCTGCGGCACTGGCTCGGCATTCATGGGCTAGTCTGGGGGGCGATTGCCGGCGCGTTTGTCGGCAATTTCTTTATCCCCTTTGTCGCCGTTCGGCGTCTCGGCGTCCATCTGCGGCCCTGCTTTGAGCTGACTAATCCCGCCGTGATGAAGGTCTGGCGGATGCTGCTACCGATCGGCCTCGGCGTGTCCCTGCCGAACATCGACCAGATCGTCAACAAAGCGTTTGCGTCGTATCTGGGAGCAGGTGACACGACGGCCATTATGAACGCTTACCGGCTGATGCTGCTGCCCATCGGCGTCTTCGCCCAGGCGATGGCCCTGGCCGTGTTCCCAACGCTGTCTTTGCAGGCCGCCGAAAAGAATCTTCCAGCCATGCGGAAGACGATGAACCAGTCTCTTCGCAACATCTTGTTTCTGACCGTCCCCGCGTCCGCCCTCATGTTTTTGTTAGCCGAGCCGATCATCACCCTGCTCCTGCAAAGCGGCAAGTACACCCATGCCGATACCCTGGTCACGGCGGCGGCTCTGCGGTCGCTTTCGCTCGGCATTTTCGCCTGGTCATGCCAATCGCTCCTGACGCGCGGCTTTTACGCCCTGCAAAACTCCAAAGTCCCGGTCATCTCCGGCGCGGTCGTGTCCGTGCTTTTTGTCGCCATGAACTACGGCGTCGTCCGCCCAGTCATCCGCGCCAATGCCCGCGTTGCGGCCCTGGCCCATGATCTCATTCCCATACAAGCCAATGCCGCGCTGCTGCAATCGCTGACGGTGCCGAGCCAGGAAGCTTTGAGCCAGATCAGCGCGGCCAATCCACCGCTGCCGAACGCTCAAGACAGCGCTGCCCAGCTTGCGTCGCAGATTGACGCTCAAAGAGGCGATGCCGAGGCCCGTCTCGCCGCCCAGCAGACGGCGCTGGACGCGGCACAATCCGACTTGGACCAGGGGGCGAACCGGGCCGTTTGGGAGCTTGGCCTGACTACGACTCTTGCTGCTGCAATCCACATGCTCGCCCTGTTTTTCCTGCTGCGCCGCCGCTTGACCGGCCTGCACACGCGCCGCCTGCTGGAAAGCCTTCTGCGGATCGGGCTGGCGACCGCGCTGTTGTCCGGGGTGACCCTGATTCTCAAAGCCGGCTTCCAGACCTTCGTCCTCGACGGCAGCTCGCTTGCGCCCAAGCTGTCGGCGCTGTCGCTCATTCTCGTCGCCGGTCTCAGCGGCATCGGGACGTTTGTGTTCGCCGCGCGGGCATTAAAGATGCCGGAGCTGCAATCGGCGATCGATCTGGCCCGCCGCAAGCGGTCTTAACAAAGACCAATCAAAGAGTAATCATTATGGATGTCTTCGAGAAGTTCAATTCCAAATTCGGGCGGTGGTATGAAGGCTTGTTCGGCACGGGCGGCGAGCTGCGCCCGAAGGATGTCCTCCGCAAGCTGACCGCGGCAATGGAAGATAATCGCAAAGAAGGGCTGGACGGCAAAATCTATGTGCCGAACAAGTATGTGCTGGAGCTTGCCGTACCGGACACCGACGAGCGCGAGTACCTGCTGTCATTCTTAGACGAAGAAGAGCTGGTCGGCGTTTTGCAGAAGTTCATGGCGCAGAACAACTACCTCACTCGTGGCCCTTTAGACTTCACGGTGGCCGAAGTCCCTGAAGCCGAGCGCGAGACCCGCACCGAAAAGCTGCGCGTGAAAGTGCGTTATGAGAAGGGAGAAAAAGAAATCCCCCCCGCCCTTCAGCCCGCTCCGCTCCTGCGAGGGCCAATTCTGGGGAGCCATACAGAGCAGAGGGGAAAACTCTCCGAGAACATCTTTTCTCCTACTCCGGCTCCCCAAACTTGGGGCGAGGGGGACGACCTCCCGACAGTCGCCGCCGTGAGCTACGAAGACGACGAGCCTGGCACCGTTCCGGCGGTGGCTGACGCCGCGCTTGCTGTTACGTTCCCTGATGGTCGCCAAAGCCAGTTCCGCCTGACCAAGCCAGTTATCCAAATCGGACGCTCCCGCAATACCGGCAACGACCTGGTGCTGGACACCGACGGTATGGCGTCCAAAGCCCACGCCCGCCTGGAGCGCGAGAGCGATAGCCACTGGACCGTGTACGACCTCGGCAGCACCAACGGCGTTAAAGTTGGCGGGGCAAAGATAGAGGGCAACCGGACTCTTTCGGACGGTGACGAAATCGTCATCGGCGGAACCCGCCTCGTGTTCCAGCAGGATGCCGCCCCTGCCATGTCTCTGCCAGCTTCGCCCTCCTCTTTCTCACCGTCCTCCGCCCCGCCGCGCCGGGCGCGGCTGGTCGGACCCGACGGCGAATCGTTCGTGCTGGCCTCCGAAACACTGATCGGCCGGGCCGTCACGAGCGACATCATCCTGCCCGACCCGTCCGTCGCCACCAAGCACGCCCGCATTGTCGCCCCCAATGCGTTCACCTATTATTTAGAAGACCTCAGCGGCCATGCCGAAACCCGCGTCAACGACCGCGTCCTCTTCCCCGGCCAGCGCTTGAAGCTCACCGGCGGCGACACCGTCACCTGCGGCGTCGTCCCCCTGCACTTCGTCGCCGGAGACGCCCCCGCGTGAACATCGTCCTCGGCCTCCTCCATTATGTTTTCCTCGCCCTCCTCGTCCTGCTCCTGCTGTACGTCTTAGTTTTGGTGCGCCGTCACATGAATGACTGAAGGAGTTCCCCCATGCTGAATTACGCCAACTTTGCTTCCGTCCGTTCTCTTGCATTCGCCGCCGCTGTTCTTGGCTGCGGGGGTCACGTTGCATCCGTCCAAACGCCCGCCGCGAGCCATCGCAGCAGCCTAGACGGTAAAGTCCAAGCGACCGGGGCGGCAGGAATGAATGGGTCTGCGGGACAGCCCGGTCAAGCGGGCGGCGCGGGCGCGTCCGGCGGCCCGGCGCTGGAAGTCGCCGGAGGAACGGTCCTCCTGACCGGCGGCGCGTTCACCGGCGGTCCCGGTGGCAATGGCGGACCGGGCGGCGCAGGCGGCACTGGGACAGTAGGACCGGGCGGCTCAGGCGGGGCCGGCGGCGCGAACGCCGTCCCTGGTCCTTCGTTCCTCGTCACCGGCGGCACGCTGACGCTCCGAGGCACGTTCATCAGCCCGCCCACCTCACCGATTACGTCCGGGATGGGGACGTTCACCGGAACACTCGCCGGCAACACTCAGCAGGCAACCTACTCTTACCGCGTGAGGCGCGGCAGGCTGATCTTAGTGAATATCCCTGCCCGCTGAACAGGTATAATCGCACTGCGAGCCTGACCAATGGCACGAAGATGGATAAAACGGCCCTGGCAATTGCTTCTCTTCATGATCCTTCTGATGAGAACGAACTGGTCAGCGGTTACGCCGATAGACCTTTGTAAGCTCAGAAGGTGACGAAAATGCACTGGTGGCAGATTGCAATACGGCTTCTTTTGATAGCCAACTGTTTCGGGAACCTGCGTGGGGCCATCCGTGCAGGCCGAGAGCAGCATCGAGAACGTCTGCACTGGCTCATACCAAAGGCTGTTGCTTGGGCGATGCTGTTCTTCGCGTTGCTCCCTGCACGCTGGGGCGGTGTCGGCATGAAGCACTGGGAGCTTTTCATCTGGATCGGCATTGTGTTGTTCTTCTACGGCATGATCATCGAGATGACCGACTCAGACTTTCCTACCCTTTATTGTTTTTCCGTAGAGCTGCCGCACATCGGTCGGATTGATCCCCCTTTTATGCCGCTGTTTATGGCAATACTTCCACTTACAGGAGTTCTGTGGGTAGGTACGGAGATTGCTTATCAGCACCATATCACTTCAGATGACAAGGTTCTTCTGGTCGGGTTCTCGTTAGGTTTCATTTTCGGTGTGCGCCTTTTGCTGCGTCAATACCAGTTGTCCAAGCTATCTGATCTGGTAGAACTCGCCAAGCTCCGACCGCGCCCGCTTCCCACGCCTGCCCAGCATGACTGGATCAGGCCGGACAAAGATGAGGCTGCGTCTTGATGCGGCTGTCACAGCAGCCGCCCGAACATCCGTCCGTGCGGGTATAATAACCCCATCATGGCAGTTTCCCCGACACTTGACGAAAAACTCAAATCGCTTCCGACTTCTCCCGGCTGTTACCTCTACAAAGATGCCGCGGGTGAGATCATCTATGTCGGCAAAGCGGTCAATCTGCGGAACCGCGTCCGCTCCTACTTCCAGAAGGGGACGCAGCACACGGCGAAGACGCGCAAGCTGGTGTCCCGCATCGCCGACATGGACATTGTGGTCGTGGACAGCGAGCTGGAAGCGCTTGTTTTAGAATGCAATCTTATTAAGCAGCACCGGCCGCACTACAACGTGCGGATGCGCGACGACAAGCACTACCCGTATCTCGTGCTGACCATGAACGAGCCGTTTCCCCGGCTTCTCGTGACGCGCAAGATCAAAACCGACGGCTCCAAATACTTTGGGCCGTTCACCAATTCCCGCGCCGTTTGGGACAGCCTGCGCCTCATTTACCGCTTGTTTCCTCTCGTCACCTGCCGCAAATCGTTTGATAATACTCCCGTGCAAAGGCCCTGCTTGTACCATCAGATGGGCCGCTGCCCTCATGCGCCCTGCGCGGGTCTTGGCGACAAAGACGAATACCGGCGGATGGTGGAGGATGTCGCGCTGTTCCTCGACGGCAAGCAGGACAAGCTCGTCAAGCAATTAAAGACCGAGATGGAAGCCGCTGCTGAGGATCTGCAATTTGAAAAAGCCGCCCGCCTGCGGGACCAGTTGGCCGGCATTGAAACCCTGATCGAGCGCCAGAAAGTCGTTTCCACCAACCAGACCGACCAAGACATTGTCGCGCTGGTCAACGACCAGGGCAAGTCTGCTGTCCAGATGTTCTTTATCCGCAACGGCAAGCTCATCGGCCAGGAGCATTTTCTCCTCGACGGCATGGAAGGCGAGGAAGGCATCGCCGACGCCACCGCCGAGTTTGTCAAGCAGTATTACCAGGAAGCGGCCTATGTGCCGTCGGAGATCGTTCTGCCCGCCCATGTCGAAGAAACCGTGATCATCGAGCAGTGGCTGCGCCAGAAAAAAGGCACGAAAGTGACCCTGACGGTGCCGGAGCGGGGCGAGAAAAAGCAGCTTCTCGACATGGCCTCCACTAATGCCAAGCTGGCGCTGGACCAGATGCAGGCCACAGCATCCGCCGAGCATGACCGGACGCTTGGAGCTTTGCTGGAGCTGCAAGACGCGCTGGGGCTGGACTCCCCGCCGGAGCGCATTGAAGCGTTTGACATCTCGACCATCCAGGGCAGTTTTTCGGTCGGGGGTATGGTGGTCTTCCAGGACGGCAAGCCGCTCAAATCCGACTACCGCCGCTTCAAGATCCAGAAGCCGACCAACACAGGCGAGCCGAATGACTTTGCGATGATGCGCGAGGTGCTGACCCGCCGGCTGAAAGAAGCCCAGTCCGGCAACGCCAAGTTCTCGACCCTGCCCGATCTGATGCTGATTGACGGCGGCAAAGGCCAGCTTGGGGTCGCCGTCTCGGTCGCCGCCGAGCTGGGGATGGAGCTGAACATGATCGGTCTTGCCAAGCAGTTTGAGCTGGTCTACACCCCCGGCAAATCCGACCCGCTGGTGCTGCCCCGGAACTCCCAGGCCCTATTTCTTTTGCAGCGAGTCCGCGATGAAGTCCACCGCTTCTCCGTCACCTACCACCGGACCTTGCGCGGCAAAAACGCCACCCTGTCCGTCTTGGACACCATCCCCGGCATCGGCCAAGTCCGCCGCCGCGAACTGCTGCGCTTCTTCGGCAGCGTCGAAAAGCTCAAACACGCCAGCGTTGAACAAATCGCTAACGCCCCCGCCATGAACCGGAAGCTGGCAACGACTATACACAAAATACTGCACGGCGCGGAAGCGCAGTAGCAGGAAGCGGAAAATATGTCAAACACCGAACAAGAGGAACTTATACCTGAAGGAATGGTAGAGTTGCGGCAGGCAATGGAATATCTGATAGCAAATCCGCCTCAGCGGTCAAAAATCGCTTTGGCGTATACATCTACGGAATGCGTTGTCACTGGCAGATCAACTTATATTGTTCCGCTTCCAGAGGAGCTGAAGACGGCTACAATTAATGCTCTGTTGCACGAATTGATCGAGCCGGCACGTATTGAAGCGGATTTGTTGGGGCAGTGTGAACTCCGATATCAAGCAGTTGATGACTGGGACGGACCAGGGCAAGTTGTGGGAGTCGTATTCAGTGCGCCTGCACCAGTTTATGAGTTGTTGAAGGACAAAAAAATCTATGGCAATATCGTGTCGGTAATGACTACAATGGTTTGCGAAAACATCGGAAGCGATCATCTGGAGTGCAAGCCTGCTTAAGAAAATATTATCCCAAGCCACTGCCTCAGTCACCTCTCTGTCGTTACGATTGGGCCACCTCATTAGGTGACATGAATGTGCCGACTCGATACGATGTGAACGAATGAGCAAAAGGAACCTGCCAATGACCATTTTATTAGAACCGGCGATTGAGGCGCGGCTGCGGGAACGGGCGGCGCGGGAGAAACAGGACGCCGATGCGATGGCGAATGCACTGCTGGCGGAGGCTTTGTTGCGGGAAGAAGCAGACAAAATGGAAGCGTTGAAGAAGGCACTGCTGGCTGCGGGCATTATTAGCCGGATCGCACCACCACGCGATCCGGCAACTGCCGACCGTCCTCTGATTGAAGTGCCGGGGAAACCCGTTTCCGAAACTTTATTAGAGGAACGCCGCTGAATGAGCGTTATCTTCACCGATAGCAGCGCCGTCATCAAGCGCTATGTTCGCGAAGTCGGCTCGCAATGGGTGAAAGCTATCTTCACTGCGCTGCCTGCCAGCCAAGTGTACATTGCCGGTATCACGAATGTTGAAGTCGTCTCTGCAATCACGCGCCGTGGACGCGGCGACGCCCGCTCCGAGCGGATTGCTTCATCGGCCTGTGCACTGTTTCTAACCGATTATGCAGCAGACTACCAGAGTGTGGAAGTGTCCCCGCTTCTTCTGGATCAGGCCGTTCAACTTGCACAGCGTCATAGCCTGCGCGGGTACGATGCTGTCCAACTGGCTGCCGGCATACAAGTCAATCAATTCTGTCTGACTCTGGGCTTGCCGCCAGTCATCTTTGTTTCCGCCGACAAAGAACTGAACGCGGCGGCCTCTGCCGAGGGTCTGACTGTGGATGATCCGAACGCGCATCCTTGAAATCGCAACTTTTCGCCGCGCCGCGTGTCTGAACAAGCGGGAGAACTACAAACTATGAGAAAACATAACGGCGCAGTCAAAATTATTCTGGCGGTCCTGCTTGGTCTGCTGATTATTCAGCCAGGCTTTGCGCGGGGCGGGGGCAGCTGCGGCGGGGGCGGCGGACACTCGTTCGGCGG
>CAXUNT010000102.1:12325-14181 GCA_964252595.1 uncultured Armatimonadales bacterium | reverse complement strand
CTCTTATATCAACCTAACTCATCGCCACCCGCCGCACGGCTGCCGCGAGTTCTTCCACGGTTTCCACCGTCTCGTCGGCGGTCATCGCCGGGTCATCCGGGTTGTAGAGAGTATACTGTATTCCGCGCTTAAACCGCACCGTCTTCATGCCGGCGGCTTTGGCGGGGCCGACATCGTTGTCCGCACGGTCGCCGACGAACAGCGCTTCTTCGGGGGTGATTTTGGCTTCGCGGAGGCCGTATTGGAAGATCGCCGGGTCAGGCTTGAAGAGGTGGACGATCTCGGAGATGACAATCACGTCAAACAAGCCTTCAATGCCGTAGCCGGCAATGGCCTGAGAGACTTCCGGGTGCTGGTTGGCGATAATGCCGAGATGGAAGTCTTGTTTAAGGTCCACCAGCGCGGGCGTGATGCCGTCGAGAAGCTGGCCGAACGGGCGCGGCTTCCGCATCTGCTGATAGAGGTCCCGCGCCTCGTGCCACAACACTTCCGTTTCGGAGTCGTTGGCGCAGTAGAACGCCAGACTGCCCTTGATCGCCGCTTCCGGGTTCGGTCCCAGCGCTGTCAGCCGCTTGCGGGTCGCGTTGAAATCGTCCCACAGCACGTCTTTTCCATGCGCCCGGAGTGTCAGCAGCAATTGGTGAAACAGCCACTGGTGCTGGGCGTTCTCGTCAAAAATCACGTCGCCGATGTCGAAGAAGATAAACT
Organism: uncultured Armatimonadales bacterium; assembly: GCA_964252595.1. Taxonomy (GTDB): domain Bacteria; phylum Armatimonadota; class Armatimonadia; order Armatimonadales; family Capsulimonadaceae; genus JANXMY01. Next base: position 13,473 of record CAXUNT010000102.1, on the reverse strand, counting down.
GGGTAGCCATACGCGCTCTTTACGCCATGCGCCGGCGATTGTCCTGCGTCTCTTTGTCCTGCGCCGATGCGGGTATACTGGAAGGGATGTAAAGCAAGGAGACACAGCACATGGCAGCAGAAACAATGATGCAGGAGCGGCGCGGAGGGGTGACGTTCAAAGGCACCCCGATGACTTTGGTGGGGCAGGAGCTGAAAGTCGGCGACACCATCCCCGATTTCCATGTCCAAGCCGCCCAAACGCTCGGCAACGCAGACTGGAACACGCTCAGTGACGGCGGCACGAAGGCCGTTTTGATGATTTTGGTGCCGAGCATTGATACGAGTGTCTGCTCTCTGGAAACTGGCAAGTTTAACCGCCATGTCTCGGGGCTGCCGACCGACAAAATCAAAACCGTCGCCGTTAGCGCCGACACGCCGTTCGCCCAGACCCGGTGGGCCAAAGAAGAGAACATCACCAATATCGAGATGCTGTCCGACCACAAAGACCGCGTCTTCGGCCCGGCGCTCGGCGTTCAAATGAAAGAAATGGGCCTGCTGGCCCGTGCCATTTACTTGGTGGACAAAGGCGGCGTTATTCGGTACATCCAGACTGTTCCCGAAGTCGCGAGCGAACCCGACTACGCCGAAGTCCTAGCCGCCGCCCGTGATTTGATCGGCGCTTGATCAAAAAGCGCCTTTGAAGAACTGTGCTAAGACTAGAACGGGCGGTTGAAACCGCAGCAACAAGTGCACGAAGTCCGCCTTCGCGGACTTAGAACTCCGAGCATTCTGCTCTTAACCTGCGGAGGCAGGTTTCGTACCTATGTTGCTGCGGTTTCAACTGCCCATAATCTGATCGGCGCTTGACGCCGTTTTCGCGCTCCCCAGAACGCACGACAGATAATACAAGTTGCTGAAAAAGTACACGGGGGTCAAGACAAAGCCGATGAGGCCCCACCAGCCCGCAACCAGCATGACCCCGTTGAACGCCGCCGATGTTTTCCAGGCGCACGGGACGCAGAAATTGCCTTCTTTGCGGGCCGTGAACCGCACATAAACCAGGCTGATGACCCGCTGAAACAGCGCGTAGCCGGTCGGGGCAGTGGGGGACTTGCAGATGACGCACGCGGACCGGCGGGCCGGGGCGACGCTGTCCAGGTCAAACGC
>CAXUNT010000102.1:0-12315 GCA_964252595.1 uncultured Armatimonadales bacterium | reverse complement strand
CCGCGGTTTGCGCGGCCGCCGTGCGAATGGCTTCCGTCGCCGCCATCGCCTGCTCCGGCGGGATATTCAGGCCCGGCACGGCTGCCGACGCCAGCGCTTGCAGATTGGTTTCCAGAAACTGCTGCGTCACCTGCGCTGTTGTCGCTTGGCCGGTTCCCAATGCCGCTCCGCCGGCGGTAAGAATCGCCCCGCAGAACCGGGCTGGGTCGGACACCTGCACCGCCGCCCGTCCATTCAGTGTCGTATAGGTCAAGCCATGTGCTGGGTTCTTGGACAAAATCGCCGAACACTTCCAGGAAACAACCCAGGGCGTTCCTGTCTGCACCAGAAACAGCGCCGCCGGCAGCGGTCCGTCGGGCAGAATCGTACCGGGCTTGACCCTCAGCGCTTGCAGCGTCAGGGGAAACAGCGGCGCTTCCAGAAAATAATCGCCCGGCGGCAGCACGTCCAGCGTCCTGCCGTCTTTGGCGGCCACTCCCGCCACATTGTCAGGAATGATCAGCCGTGAGCCGAGCCGCAGCCCAGACACCGTTTCCGGGTGCAGTTGTAAAATCTCCATGCGTTCATTATACAGGAGAAAGCGGCAGAATGGCGATTGAAACAATTTTGAGATAGACTCATATGGGACTCTCTGGGCGCGGGCGGCAGCAGCATAAGCCCCATGCAGCGAGTCCGGGAGAGCCTGCCGGGGCCGGCACGGCGAGTCCTCCGCGAGTCCCGACTCCAAACTCCCCCTTGCAGGTTTTCTGGACTTCCGGTATAATAAATCGCAGTGAGGCGGCACTTCGGAACTCGAAATGCCGCCTCCTTCCCTTGTTTATGGCCTCGCCCTTTTTCGGCGGTCGGCCCCTAGGAAACCCGTGAGCAGCCACCCTAACACCGATCAGACGCCTGATGCGCCGCTCCCCGACCCGGAGTTTCAAGAAGCACCGTTTCAAGACCAGCAGCTCGAACTCGGCGAAGCGGAAGGACTCACGACCCTGCGCCGGGCCTGGGAACGCACCCTGCGGGCGCTGGCCGCGACGCTGAACAAGCAGACGATTGACAACTGGCTTCGCCCCCTGCGTCCCCTGTCCTACTCGCAGTCGTCCGGCGGCTCCGTCGCGGTCCTCGGTGCGCCGTCGTCGTTCGCCCGCGAGTTCGCCGAAAAAAAGTACGCGCAGACGCTGACCCTTCTTCTCGGCCAGCATCTTGATGCCCCGGATATTCAAGTTCGGTTCGTCATCGCCACCCCCGATGTTCAGCCCCTTTTGGGAGAACAGCCTCTGCCGCTCATGCAGGCCGCTGCGCTGTCGTCCACCGCGATGACCGGAGAAAACGGCGGCTCCGCGCCGGGCGCACAGCTTGCGCTGACGACGGCATCAGCGGAAGCGGTTTTCGATAGCGGCATCAGCGGCGGGGCCGCAAAAATGGGCCGCAACCCGTTTGCGCTGGAACTGTCGGCGTCCCCGCTCGTTCCCCGCTACACGTTTGACAACTTCGTGGTCGGCAAGTCCAACCGCCTCGCCCATGCCGGCGCAATCAATGTCGCTCAGTCCCCCGGCACCACCTACAATCCGCTGTTTTTGTACGGCCCGCCGGGGCTCGGCAAGTGCGTCGCGGCCTCCGAATACCTGCACCTGGCCGATGGCCGGAGGGTCCGCGCCGGTGAACTTGTCGGGACCGACTTCACGCTGCTGACCATCGCGAAAGAAGAAATTCGGGCTGTTCCCGCCCGCGCCGAGTTCAATGCCGTCGAGCCGGTCTTTGCAATCACGACCGAAAGCGGCCGCCGGATTGTCCGCAATGGCTGGCATCCGCTTTGGGCGGCAAACGGGGTGATGCGCTGGGGCAAGAGCTTCCACACGGTTCAGGTGCATGGATGGACGGCGCTGGAAAACATTGCGGCGGGCGATCTGGTCGCCGTTCCCGAAAGCTTGCCGGCCTTTGGATCGCCCGTGCCGCTGCCGGAACACGAGATCAAGCTCCTTGCTTACCTCATCGGCGACGGCGGTTTTTCGCAGCCATGCGTTCGCTTCAGCCAGCAGGACAATGTGCAGGTTGCCGAGTTTAAGAAGTGTGTTGCGCTGACGAACTGCTGGATGATCCAGCACAGCAAGTACGACTGGCGCGTCGTCGGCAAGCGCGGACGGCCCTCGGCCGTAAAAGACGGCCCAAACGACGTGATTAATCTGCTTCGCCAGCATGGCCTGATGCTGACGCACTCCCGCGACAAGCGCATGCCGTCCGCGATTTTTCAGCTCCCGCGTGAGCAGCTTTGCTTGTTTTTGTCTCGGCTGTTCGCGACCGACGGCTGGGCGTCCTGCGGCCCGGAGAGGCCGGGGAACCGGCTACCGCGCACGGAAATTGGGTTCTGCTCGGCGTCCGAAGGGTTGGTACGCGACATTCAAGAGCTGCTGCTGAAGCTCGGCATCGTTTCGCGCCTTTCTGTAAAGGCAAACGTCAACGCTTGGAACGTCACGCTTCATGCGGCTTCGGAAATCATCAAGTTTGCAGATACTGTCGGCATCTTCGGCAAAGAAGACGCCGTCGCGCGTGTACGGCAGGCTGCCGAACGCGCCGCTGCATCTCGGCCCAATCGCGGGGAGTGGCGGCACCGGAACGCGCCACTGGGGATGCGCTGGGAAAAAGTGGCTTCCGTCGTACCGGCAGGGGTTGAGGCAACAGTCGCGGTCGAAGTGCCGGATTATCACACGTTCTTGTCTACGTTCTGGGAACACAACACGCACCTGGTTCACGCCATCGGGCATCAGATCCGGCTGGCGCTGCCGTCGGCGCGGGTGGCGTATGTGAGCGGAGAGATGTTTACGAACCATTATGTGGCGGCAATCCGGGACAAGAAAACGGAAGACTTCCGGCGGGCGTACCGCAATGTAGACGTGTGGCTGGTGGACGACATTCAAATGCTGGCGTCCAAAGAGCAGACCAAAGAAGAGTTTTTCCACACGTTCAACGCCCTGCACCAGATGAACAAGCAGATTGTGCTGACGTCGGACCGGCCGCCGCGCGAGCTGCGGGCAATGGACGACCGGCTGCGGTCCCGGTTTGAGTGCGGCCTGGTCGCCGACATCACCGCGCCGGAACTGGAAATGCGGCAGGCCATTTTGCAGAAAAAGGCCATTTTAGACGATCTTGCCATTCCCGAAGAAGTCATCGCATTTATGGCGAATCTGATCCAAAGCAACATCCGCGCTTTGGAAGGAGCGCTGATCAAGCTGATGGCGTATGCGTCGCTGATCCACAGCCCGGTCACAAAGCAGCTTGCCTCGGATGTTCTGAGCGGCTACTATGTCGAGCGGATGACCCCGCGTGAGATGGTTGTTCGGGAAGATCATCGGGAAGCGGTGTCGGCTCACCCGGAAGACCACGAGTTCGCGTTCCAGTCTTCCGCAGCCGCGGCACGTTCCGTGCAGTCCCTTCCGGCATGGAGTGCGGGCGGTCCTGCCGTGGACCAGGTCATTGACACAGTCGCCCGACAGATGGGAGTGACGCGCGAGATGATCATCGCGGGCGGCGGACGCAGCAACCGGGCGACAAGGCTGCATGGGGACGCGAATTTCGCGCGGCAGGTCGCTATGTACCTCTTGAAAGAAATGGGCGGCGTCCCGCTGACGACGCTTGCGGCGACATTCGGCCTGAAAAGCCACACAGCGGTTGTCCATGCCCACGGCCGCCTGCAAAAAGAGCTGGACGCAGACCCGCAAATTTTGAGTGTGATCAGCAAAATCCGCCAAGAGATCGAGCGGGAAAGTTAAGCCCCGGCACTGGAAGTGCCGGTTCCGAGGCGCTTCGGCAGTGTGACATAAGCATTGTGACACTGTGACTCAATGTGACATAACTTGGGAAATTGTGACACAAGCTTGAACCCGCTGTGACTCACCAAAATGTTGTGTCACAGTGTCACTCTTATGTCACAGCGCACTGTCACAATTGCCTTTTTTTGCGGGTTGCGGCCTCTGTTTTGGGACTCACGCGCACAGCCGACGCACGGAGACCGCACGGCGAAAATGTCAATCCGCACGCCCGGCGCAACCCGTCCGCAATGCTGCTGCACAAAAATTCGGCGTCTCCGCACAGCTCACGAACGTGCGGGCGCACGGCGATTCGGCCGGCGAAACGGCGGCGAAACAGTTTTTTGAGTCACACAGAGTCACACAAGAGTCACATCTTTATTACTACTATTACTTAGGAATCTATTCTTATGGAGTATTAAAAGACTCTGAAACAAAGCCGAAATGCAAGTTAATCATGCAAGTCACCTCGCTTAAGCTGGACCACTTTCGGAACTATGCTTCTTTGGCAATCAAGCCGGGACCCGGACTGAACATTTTTGTCGGTCTCAACGCCCAGGGCAAAAGCAGCCTGCTGGAAAGCCTGTACTTGCTCGCGACCAGCAAGTCGTCGCGGGCAAGCAAAGACACGGAGCTGATCCAGTTCGGCTCGGCCCAGACTTGCGTGTCCGCGGACATCGTCCGTGTCAAAAACAGCGATATTGAAATTGAGCTGACCTTGTCGCTTTCGGAAAAAAAAGCCGCCCGGATCAACGGGGTCAAGCACACGCGGCTCGCCGAAGTCATCGGGCAGCTCAACGCCGTTTTGTTTGACAGCGGGGATTTAGAAATCATCCGCGGCGAACCGTCGGTCCGCCGCCGCTTTTTGGACCTGGAAATCTCGCAAACTTCGCCGCGCTATGTGCTGGCCCTCGGCGCGTACCGCAAGACGCTGGAACAGCGGAACCGGCTGCTGCGGGACCTGCGCGACGGCCACGCGCCCGCCTCAGCCCGGCAGAGCCTCCCGGCGTGGAATGAAAGCTTGTCCCAGCATGGAGCCAGGCTAATCGAGCGCCGCCGCCTCTTTCTAGATCGTCTGGCCCAGCTTGCGTCGGAAACGCATACGATTTTAAGCGACAACCGAGACACGCTGGAAGTCGCCTATCTGCCGTCATTCGCCCTAGGCGACTTGACCGAAGCCGATGCGATCCAAGCCCGTTTTCTGGAAGAACTTAGCCTCGTTGCCGGCGAAGAAGCGGCGCGAGGAACGACGGTGCGAGGGCCGCAGCGCGACGACATCGCGTTTCTGGTCAACGGCCAGGACTGCCGGGGGTTCGGCTCGCAGGGCCAGCAGCGGACCGTCGCGCTGTCGCTGAAGCTGGCCGAGCGCAAGCTGATTGAAGAGCTGGTCGGCGAGCCGCCGCTGCTGCTGCTGGACGATGTTCTTTCCGACCTGGACGACGCCCGCCGTGCGCTTCTGTTTGATTTGACTGCCGAAGCCGGCTCGCAGACGTTTCTAAGCTGCACGAACTTACGCGCCTTTTCGCCGGGCGTCTTAGAACGCGCCACGGTCTACACGGTCACGGCGGGGGAAGTGGTAAGGACCTACCCCGGGTAGGTTCACAATCCTATGAGAAACACACGTGGCATGGCGCCGGCCTTCGGCGCGGTAGACAGCTTTTTTCGGGATCAAGAGCTGACGGCAGCTCTGCGCCCCCATCTCGCCAAAGCCCACTGGGCCGGCGTCGTCGGCCCGCAGGTGGCGGGCGTGACCCAGGTGGAGTCCGTGCGCGACGGCGTTTTGTATGTCCGGGTCAAAAACAGCGTTTGGGCCAACGAGCTGACGCTTCTGAAAGACGACATGCTGCGGCGCTTGAACGCAAAGCTCGGCGGACGGGTTCTGACCGACATCCACTTCAAGGCCAGCGGCCTCGCGAAGCTCAAAAAGAAGCCCGCATCAGTGCGTCCTGACGGGCCGACCGATGCCGATCTGGCGAAAACGCCGATCTCTAAATCCGCCGCGGCCAAGATAGACGCGGCGCTTGCCGAGATCAAAGACGAAGCGCTGCGCGGGCGCATCCGGCAGATCATGCTGCGGGCCGCCCGGACCGAAGAATGGAAGCGGCGGGAAGGCTGGTTGGTTTGCAAGCGCTGCCAAGCCCTGGCCGAGCCGTCATCGGACGCCGCGCACTTTTGCACGGTCTGCCGGGCCATCGTTTCCGAGCTGGAGCGCAGTTGAAACCGGCCTTTCTCACTGGCGCGGGGCTTGTCGCCGTCATCGCGCTCCTGTTGTGCCTGCTGCCGAAGCCGGAAAACGATCTGTTTTTTGAGCTTCGTATCGGCACGGACATTTTCCAAACACATCACCTGCCGCGCTTTGATACTTACTCGTGGACCGAGTACGGGCGGCGGTGGGATGTTCCCGAATGGGGCGCGATGACGCTGTACGCGCTGGCGTTTCGCGGCGGCGGCTTTTTCGGGACATGGCTCTTGATGGCCGGGCTGGCCGTTCTGGCGGCCTGGATCGTTTACGGGACACTGTTTCCGCGCGTCGGCCCGGCGTGGGCATTCGGCCTAACAACAATTCTGCTGCTGGCAATGAGCGACTGTTTGCAGGAGCGCCCATATGCGTTTTCGTACCCGCTGCTCGCGCTGGGCCTGAAGCGGGTGATAGACGCGCGGGAAACGCGGCTTCGGGGGCTGCTTTGGCTTTTGCCGCTGTGCGCCGTCTGGGCGAGCCTGCATCAGGGGGTGCTGGTTCTCGTCGGTTTAGTGGCCGTCTACGGCCTGGGAGACGCGCTGAGGGCCTTGCAGGGGTATCCTAAGATGTTCCGCCAGGCTGGGGTGATGCTGGGCCTGGCGGTGGCCTGCGCGGCGGCGACACTGCTAAACCCATACGGCATCCGGCTGTACTGGAACGTGCTGATCACGCTGCGGGACCAGGCGCTGATGGCGAACGTGACCGAGTGGAACCCGGTGACGGTCCTGCCTTTGCGGCAGTTGCAGCCGTTTCTCGCCGTCAGCGTCTGCGTCTTCGGGCCGCTCTTGGGCAGCCGCAAGCGTAGCCTGCCGGATATTCTGGCGGCTTTGGCGCTTTGGGTTAATGCGTGTCTGCATGCCCGGAACATCGCGCTGTTTGCGATCGGGGGCCTGATCATCGCGTCGGTGCATCTGCCGTCCGCGATTGAGCGGCTGCGTCTGGCCGTCGGCTTCACCGGCCGCTCGCCGCTCCTCAAGCCGCTGCTCGGCGTATTTGCCGTTCTTGTTGTCCTCACGACGGCCCTGGTCAGTTTGGTGAGCCTCGCGCGAGCGATCGGGCCGCGCGGGTGGAGTCTGGAAGGCATCGGCGAAGCGGCGGCGCGGGCCCCGCGCTTCCCATCGAAAGCTGTCGCGTTTATGCAGGCCGAGCAGTTCCCGCCGCATCTGCGCCTGCTGAACGACTTTGAGACGGGCGGCTACTTGCTGTGGACTCTGCCGTCGGAGCCGGTCTTTGTGGACGGGCGGCTGGATGTTTACACGGGCCGGACGTTCGACGACATGCTGACCCTCAGCCGGGACGCCGGGACGCCGCCCTGGAAAGGGCTGGTTCAACTATACGACTTTGACTGCGTGCTGACGGAAAATGCCGCCGAAGCCAAAGCATTCGCCGCCGACTTGGAGTGGCAACAAGTCTTCGCCTACCCGCAGCCGCAAACGGGGCGCAAGCCGCACGAATGGGTGTTTTTGCGCCGCCGCACACGCTTTGCGTCCCTGATTGCGCGGTGTTTGCGGACCAAACGTTAGGCTTTTGTCACAGTGATTTTATCTAGTTCTTTGCCGTCTTCCCCGATTTGAGTCATCGTCAGCGATGCACCGTGGACATCGAACACGGTGAACGAGTGGATGCTGGACACGAAGCGGGAGACATAGGCGACATCGTTGTCGTCGGCATGACGCCACAGTTCCGGGTGATCGTCAAAGCCGGGATCGTACAATTCTTTGCCGCCTGCGCCGGTCGTGATGTAGATGATCCCATTGGACTGAGTGACTGTTTTGCCGTCGAACTTGGTGTCCAGCGTAAACGTGCCGGGGATGTGCCGGTCGCTGATGTGAGGACCGGGCGGCGCTTTGGTCAGGTCGCTGGGGGCAAACCGCAACGGCATGGTCCGCTGATACACATGCTCGTGACCGTGCAGGCAGAAGTCCACGCCATGCGCTTCCAGAAGCGGCGAAAGCGCCCGCATATGCTGCTCTTTGTAATGCTCCGCGCCCGCATTGAACGCCGGATGATGATAAGCGACAAACTTCCAGCGAGCCTTGGTCGCTTGCAAATCCGACGCGATGAACGCTTGCAGGGCGGGGGAAGTCGGATCAGTGTAATCGTTTGAGTCCAGGCACAAAAAATGCACGTCGCCGTGGTCGAATGAGTAGTTCGCCATCTGCGGGAACCGCGCCCCGGCGGCCTGCTTGAAATCGGCAATTAAAGCGGCATCGCCAAGCACGGGAGTCGGAGTCGGCGGCAGCGCGGGACCGTTCAGCGGCAGGTGCATCGCCGTGTAATAGGCCAGCGCGTCCCGGTACTGGTCGAAGTCGGCGGCCGGGCGATTTTGGGTGTCTTTATGATGGACATCGTGGTTCGCCATGACGGTGTAGAACGGCACCGAGCGCAGCAGCGGCGCTCCGACTCTCGGATCGGGAGTGTCGGCATTATAGATGGGATAGAAATACTGGGCATACTCGCTGTCCCGGCCGCTTTCATAAACATTGTCGCCGGTGTTGACGATGATGTCCGGGTGAGCCTGATACGCATGATATGCGACTGCCCGCTGGCCCGGATCGCCGTAGGAATTGTCCCCAAACGCCACAAACCGCGTCTGCTCTCCGCGTTTCTTGCGGGTCGCAAAGTACCCCTCAGCAATCGTTTTTCCATTGCCTTGCAATCGGTAATAGTAGGTGGCGCTGAGATGCAGGCCGCTCAAATCTGCCGCGTAATTGAACCGCTTGTCCGTGTCGCCTGACCAGCGCTCAGCGCGGCTGATCGGCGCAGTTTTGCCGTAAGCTTTTGTCGGGCCGTAATCCAGCGTAAAATCGGCGGGAGCCAGTTCTGTCTGCCAGGCGATGACCATGGTTTCCTGCCCGTCGGTGAGCCGGCTCGCTGAGCCGGGCTGAACATACGGCAGAGCGGTAAACTTCGGCAGTGCGGTTCCTGGGGCGGCGAACACTCTGCGCCCGCTGGGGACAAGCGCGAGAAACGTGACACCGCCAGCAGAGCGCAAAAAGTCGCGGCGTGAAAGCTGAGACATGGGTTTTTCTTGTTTCTTTGTGAGTATTCAGGAGCGCACACCCGCAAAGTTGAGCGCAAAGTTGTTGCGGGTCTGTGGCGGGGAAACCAGCCGAGTGTTCAGGGACCGGCGGAGAAGGCTTGGCACTTCCAGTGCCGGGATTTCTAAGCCGGTTCCAAACGCCAGCGGCTTTTATTTCCCTGCCGTAAACTCTTGCAAGTACGCGCCGGTTGGGTCCGAATACGAGATCCAAACCGCGTGGGTGTCCGGGTCCACTTGCAGCGTGTGCGACTTCGGATGCGTTGTGACATTCCCCGCCAGCGTGATCTCCTGCCCAGTTTCCTGAACCACAGAGATTACCCCGGCATCCCCGCAGGAACAGTAAAGACGCTGCGTGGCCTGGTCAAACGCAATCTGGTCCACATAGCCGGGCGCGATGGCAACCGACGACAAGACTTTGCCGGTGTTCTCGTCCAGCATGACGACTTCGCCCTGACCGGCGCTGAAGACATGATGCGTCTTGTAATCAATCGCCATGCCGTGCGGCGAGGTCATCGGCGCGGTCGGCCAATTTGTTTCCACTTTCATTGTCGCCGGGTTGATGACTTGCAGGACGTTCGCCGGCTTGATGTTCTGGTACAGCCGGTCCGTGCCGGGGTCATACATGACATATTCCGGTGCACCCGCGACTGGGACGGCGCCGAGCAGGGCATTGGTCTTGGCGTCAAACACCCAGTCTTCGGTCGCATCGTCGTGGCACACATACAACTGATCGGTCTTCGGGTCCAGCACAATGTCGTCGCCGGGGCCGGAGAGGGTAATTTCGGCAGTCTTCGCCAGGGTCGCGTTGTCGAAGACAACCAGCTTGCCGCCGCCGCCTGCGGTGAACAGCTTGTTGTCGGCATTGTCTACCGCGATGCCGTTGATTTTGGACCCTGTCGGGATCTGCTGCACGGCGTTTGTTTTGAGGTCCAGCACGACCAAAGTGGACTTGCCGGGGTGCGAAGCGTACAGTCGGTGCTTGGCCGAGTCAATCTGCATGTAATCAAAGCCGCCCGGCCCGCCGGGAACGGCAATCGGTGGTTGGGGTGACAGCAGCGGCGCGTCGGCGGCAAAAGCGGCGTGGGATGCCGCCAGAGTCGAAAAAAGAGCCGCCGAAGCGGCAAAGCGTAAAAGTTTCATCGTTGGTTCTTTCTTGAATATTGACATCAGGTTAAACTACTGACCGGTCCCGGTGCTTTGCTGCCTTCGCTGCCGGTTGGATAACCCGTCTGGCGTCTGCATCGCTTTTTCACTTTTTCCGCATCCGGCGAGTAATGGAAAAAGCAGCGAGACGGCAAGGGCGAACGCAACAGTGCGATAAGTAAGAACTTTCATGGCTTGCTCCGAATTGAAACTTGTTGTGGAAAAGCCCCAACCAGGCTGTCAAGCAACAGGTTGGGGCAGCACCCATTATGGCAGGGGGGTTGAGCCGGAATAAAGGCCCGCCGCAACATTAGCGCAGGTCTCGTTCGAGCCTGAAATGGGATATTGAGTTGGGTCTGTGCCGGCGGCAGCACCATATGTACCGGTTGCATTCGGATCATAGCACCAATCGGTTGCCTGAGTCTGATCAACCGGCAGCACGATGACAAAACCACCATATTTAGCCATGTACTCGCGAATCGGTTTGACATGACCATCTACAAAGCACATATTGGAAAGACCCCCATGCCGGAGTGCTGCCGTGCTGGTCTTGTTCCCAGACGCATTATCATCTGCCAACGAAAGGTTGTCCCATGTGTCACCAAAAGCAACCATCTGTGCAGGGCTGACAATAGTCGCGATAGTGCGGCCCGGACGCTGAACAGTACCAGAAGCATCCTTGAACTGAGCGGCAATGAGGCCGTAACCGCCATCACTGACGATGCCATCGTTGTAGCCGTAGCCAACACACTCGCCGGTCGCGTTGAAGTTATCATAGCACCCAGTAGATTTGCCTAAACCGCCCGCAGGGCCAGGAACATGAGTGGGTGAACCAGTGCCGTCACTTGTGGTCGCGATCGCATCGGTGCGATCCGGGCAGAGGAAAACGTTGACGCTCTTCATATACGGCTGAAGAACCACAAAATAGTCAGGGGTGTAATAGGTGCCGTCAATACCACCCGGCTGAGGAGTCTTGGAGATGGTCGGTGTCTGCTCATCGTAATCCTGGTTGTACTGGGTGTACGCGAGGCCAAGCTGACGCAGGTTGCTTTCACAGACGGCTCGGCGGGCGTTCTCACGTACCTTCTGGAAGACGGGAAAGAGAATGGCGGCGAGGATCGCAATAATGGCGATCACGACGAGCAGCTCTATCAAAGTGAACCCACGGCGCGGGGCGCTTCGGCGGTGGAAAGACATTCTTAACTCCTAAACTGATGGCTGAATAACTGCACACAAATTGTGCCGCGGAAACTGTACCCGAACCGTAAGCCAGATTATGTTAAGAGAAGATTAAGCTTTTGTGATTTTTGCGGGGGTCGCAAGAACCCACCCCGGTTCGTTCCTCACCGACCCTCCCGAAACGGGAGGGTGAGGAGCTAGAGTGAGGAGGCACGGCAATTCATGTCTGCGCTTTTTCCAGAACTCTTAACCCTCCCGTTTCGGGAGGGTCGGTGAGGAACGAACCGGGGTGGGTTCTTGCAGGAATTTCTCCTGCTGGCAGCGAAAGAAACAGCACACGTAGGCGAAGCCAGGGAGGGCGCGGGAAAATGCAGGGAAGACCGCTGATGGTGTGGGCGGCGGCGTTTGCCGCCGGGATCGGACTGGCTACGCTGGGCCGGCTGCCGCCAATGGCCGCTCTGTGCCTGGCCGCGCTCGGCGCGGGGGCGCTGTGCGTCAAAAAATGGCCTGCACTGTTCCCTGCGGGCCTTTTGCTGCTGGGCCTGCGCGCCGGGGCCGTCCGAATGGCGGCGTTTGAGACCGTTGCGCCGTCGGACGTGTCCCATCTGGCCGATAGGCCGAGGCCGGTGACGCTGACGGGAACCGTGGGAAGCGACCCGGAAGCGCGGCCCGGCGGACGGGTGACGTTCTTCTTCAAAGCCGCGTCGGCGCAGGAGCGCGGCGGCATGGCAGGCGTGACCGGCGAGATTTGGGTGACGCTGGGACAAGGCGCGGCGCGAAATCTCCCGCTGGATTACGGCGACCGGGTGTGGCTGACGGGGCAGCTCACGACCCCCGAAGAGGCCACCAATCCCGGCGCGTTCTCGTGGCGCGAGTATTTGGCGCGGCGGGCCGCTTGACGCGCAGCTCGCCGTAGACGG
>CAXUNT010000101.1:0-14251 GCA_964252595.1 uncultured Armatimonadales bacterium | reverse complement strand
GCAGCGGCGTCTGCAACAATGTCCCGCCCTGCAACGACTTGGCATCGCCGAGCGAGCTGACAGTCACATCTATCGCGCTGCCGTTCCGCGCAAACGGCGGCAGGGTCGCTGTGACCATGACGGCCGCGACGTTTTTAAGCTGAAGCGCCCCCGGCGAAACCGTGATGCCGAATTTTTGCAGCATGGACGCCACCGACTGCGGCGTAAACGTCGAGCCGCTGCCGTCGCCCGTGCCATCAAGGCCGACCACCAGGCCGTAACCAACCAACTGATTGCCGCGAACTCCCTGCACGGCGGCGATGTCTTTTAATCGCGCCTGCGCCGAAGCGCTCGGCGCAAGCGCCGCCAGTGCGAGCATCAACGGGAGCAAAGCAGTTGTTTTGGACGGGATGTTCATCATACTGGTATATTTATCGGCCAATGCGTGCGGGTTCTTTAGACCAAAACAGGGGTTTTATCGCGCCGGATTGCAAGGAACAACACTCCCAGCCAGCCCAGAATGCCCAGCAAACGTCCTTCGTAGCGTGGGTAGCCTTTTGACTCGGCCCAGTGAGCGCAGCCACGGAAGTGCGGATAGATGCCGGTCAAGACAACAAAAGCAATAACAACGCTGCCATAAGGTGCAGGCAGTAATTTGAGAAATCCGGGCATGAACTGATCAAGGGCGAGTGGAACAATTCCCATTAAGATGCCGGCCTGCCGCTGCTTCTGAAGGGCCGCCATGTCGGGGTAGCCAGAAGGCATCAGATGCGGTGAGGGAACAGTCGGTGCAGGAGGCCACGCGGCAGTTTCGGCACCTGCTGGCGACTTGCAGAACGGACACACTGTCACCGAAGCATCCGAAGCGGCGAAACCGCAAGATTGACATTTCACAAAAACACATTCCTTCTACAAGGGGCTAGAACAGCACCTTGAAAATGCGCGAAATCAGGCCGTCGTGCTGCTTGTCGCCGACCGGGCCACGCCCGCCATATTTGATCTGAGCGTCAGCGACCATCGGCGACGCAATCGTATTGCTGGGCGAAATGTCGGTCGGACGCACAACGCCCGTCAGCGTGATTTCCTGCGTTTCGGCGTTCATGCCGACGCGGCGCTTGCCTTCCACGACGAGATTGCCGTTCGGCAGGACTTCTTTGACGGTGACGCCAATGCTCGCCGTCAGGTTATCCGCGCGGGTCGTGCTGCCGCTGGCGTCGCTGTTGATGCCACCGGTGACGCCGAAGTTTTTGATATTAAACAGCAGCGGCCCAAAGCCAGGACCGTAGTTCAGGCTTTCGGTCTTGGCCGTTTTGGTGGCGGCCACGGACGAGGCCGCGCCGGTTTCGGTGATCACGACTGTCAGAGTGTCGCCGACCCGGCGGGCTTTGTTGTCGGAGAAGAGCGAAACCGAGTTGCTGTCGTTGCGGGCGACATCGGTGGAAGAGCCGGGGAAAAGTGAATCGGCCTGGGCGGAGGCCGCCATATTCGCCGCGATTACCAGCAGGGCGAGCGAGTGAAGAAGCGCTTTCATAGGTACTTTAAATCTCCATGTGGACCGTTTGGGCGTCCACCACTTGAACTGACAGATCAGCGGTGATGCCGGGACGCTGGACCCGGATCGTGTCCCCTGCCCTGCCGTTCTCGCGGGCGGTTGCCGGGGCGGTAATGGTCATCGCCCCGGATTGGATCGTGATCGTCACGGCGTCGCCGCTGTGAATGAGGGGAGAGGAAGCCCCCTCGCCCTTTAGCCCGCTCTGCTCCTGCGAGGGCCAATTCTGGGGAGCCGGAGTAGGAAAAGATGCGTTGTCGAAGGGTCTTCCGCTCTGCTCCGTATGGCTCCCCAGAATTGGGGCAGGGGGGGATTTCGGGGAGTCGTCCGCCGTGACATCGGCGGCCTCTGCGCCTTCTAGGATCGCCTGTGTGTCCGGGTTGATGCCGGCCTGGCGCAGCTTCAAGGCGAGGTCTCCGCGCGTCAGCCGGCGGGTCTCGCCGGACAACGGGGCGCGGGCGACCGGCACGGCGGCAAACCGGGCGCGGGCAGCCTTGTCACCGCCGGTGATGCCGGCGACCGTGCCCAGGGTCAGGAACCCGTCGGCATTCGGCGCGGCGGAGGCCGAGGCTTTCAGCGCGATATGCACGGGCGCGGCAAGGGCAGGAACCGGCAGCAGAGCAAAGAAGCAAAGCAGAGAAATCTTCACAGCGAGCCTCCAAAATTAGCGCTTCAGGCCGTTTGCCGTTTGCAGCATCTCATCCGATGTTTGGATGGCTTTAGAGTTGACTTCATACGCCCGCTGGGCCGTAATCATGTTGACCATCTCCTGCACGATCTGGACATTGGACATTTCCAAAGTTCCCTGGGCAAGCTGGCCGAAGCCGGTCTGGCCGGGCGTGCCGTCGGTGGGGGTTCCCGACGCCGCCGTTTCCTGGAAGTTGTTGCCGCCGAGGTGGATCAGGCCAGCGGGGTTCGCGAAACGGGTCAGCGTGATCTTGCCGACCGCCTGCGGAGTATTGGAGCCGCCGCGCGTGATGTTGACCGTGCCGTCTTTGCCGATAGCGATGGAAGTGGCATCCGCCGGGATGGTGATCTCAGGCTGGAGCGCAAAGCCGTCGGAGTTGACTAATTTGCCCTGCTCGTCGCGCTTAAACGCGCCGTCGCGGGTGTAGCCATTGGTGCCGTCGGGCAGCAGGACTTTGTAGAAGCCGTCGCCTTCAATCGCGACATCGGTGTTGTTGCCGGTCTCCTGCAGGGTTCCCTGGTCGAACATGGTCTCGGTGGACGCCGGCTTGACGCCGAGGCCGACTTCAAGGCCGGTGGGCGAAGTCGCGCCCTGAGCAACGGTCGCACCGGCGGGCCGCATTTCCTGGTACAGCAGGTCTTGGAAGTCCGCCCGGCTCTTTTTGAAGCCGACGGTGTTGACGTTCGCCAGGTTGTTGGAAATGACATCCATGTTGAGCTGCTGGGCTTCCATGCCGGTGGCTGCCGTGTAGAGGGCACGCATCATAATGCGGGGTTTCCTTTAGTGCGCTTCTTGGTCCAAAAGCGCGGGTCGTCGGCTTCCACCCGCCGCGCGAAAGCGCAGCAAGCAGTCCAGCCGTGATATGAACCCACCTCCTTGCTCCGTAACAAGTTACTTCGCAGGGGTCCTCCCGAAACGGGAGGACAAGGAGTATGAGGTGGGCCTTTGTTGATAACCTCTTCACCTTCCCGCTTTGGGAGGGTATGCTACGCATTACTGCGTATCGCAACTTGTTGCGGGGTGGGTTCCTAAACCTTGCCGACTTCGCTCGTCGCTTTGCCGGTCGTGTCGTCTTCGGCTTGCAGCATCTTTTGGTTGGTCTCGTAGGCCCGCATGATGGAAATCATGGAAACCATTTCTTTGACGATGCTCACGTTGGAGGACTCTAAAAATCCCTGCCGCATGGTCGCCGTTGCCGAGGCCGGCTGAAGGCTTGAAACCGAATACTGGTTGTCACCCCTCTTGACGGGGTTGACAGCGGGGGACAGCGACGCCATCTGAAGACGCCCGATTTTGACCCCGTCGGCAGTGAGATCACCCTGCGGGCTGATGACAATACTTTTGATCTTGGCGGGAAGGGTCAAGGGCCGATTGCCGTCACTCAGCACCGGCTCTCCGGTGGCCGACTGAACCAGCGTTCCCTGCGCGTCCAAAGTCAGCGAGCCGTCGCGGCTGAGGCGCGGCCCCTGCGGCGACTGGATGACCAGGGCCGCATCGCCGGTCAGCGCCACGTCCAGCGGGTTCCCGGACTGCTGCAAGCCGCCTTCGCTGAAATTTGTCGTTTCATCTTTTAGCCCCGCCCCGCTGCCGATGGTGCCGATGGACAGCTTATCGGCACCGGACAAACGCGAGACCGGCTCGGAAAGAAACGACTCAAAGCGCGGGACATCTTCTTTGTATCCGGTCGTGTTGGCGTTTGCCAGGTTCTGCGCGATGGTGTCCTGCGCGGCCTGGTTTGCCAGCATTCCGGCAGCGGCGGTGTATACTCCACGGGTCATAAAAAGTCTCCCACACCGATTATCGGCGGCTGAGACTTGCTTCATTAGGGAGAAGTTTACGAGTTTTTTGCGGCATTTTCAGGGAAGATGGGTAAAAGAACATATGGCGCAAAAAGACACGCACAGCAGCAGTATTTTGGAAGAATTTCTCGGCGACACGCCACGCGCGACCGAGTGGCGGGAGCTGCGGGTCGCGCTACGTGAGCGGCTGCGGGCCATGCTGCACTCCCGCGAGACTGAGACCGAGCCGCTGGCGCTTTTGACACTGGAAACCCAGATCGCCGCGCTCCGCAAGCAGGTCGCCGTGCTGGAAACTGAGGAAGTGGTCGCGCAGTTTGTGGAAGACTCAATTAAAGCCAGCCTCGCCCGCGCCCCGATGTACGGCAGCCTGGAAGGGGAAGACGAGTAGGCCCGACGCAAAAAACCGCCGCGCGGTGCGGGGATACACGGCGCGGCGGTTTTACGAGTGCGCGGGGAAACGCACGGAATTTGTGTTTGGTCTCGCCGGCGGTTCAAGCCTGCGTTGAATAGACTATAACACAGACTGCGCGGAGTGTCAAGCAATTTTTTAGGATATTTTTGGGGAGCGCAATGTATGTGTGGACGGTTTACTTTATATCACTCGCCGGACGAAGTCGCCGAGCGGTTTGCGGTCAATGAAATCCTCGGAACGGAAGCGCGGTACAACATCGCGCCGACGGAGAATGTCGCAGTTGTGACTCAAAACGGAACGCGGCATTTAGAAAATTACCACTGGGGACTGATCCCGTCATGGGCCAAAGACCCGGCTATCGGCAGCAAGATGATCAACGCCCGTACTGAGACGCTGGCCGAAAAGCCATCGTTTCGCACCGCGCTGACCCGCCGCCGGTGTTTGATCCCTGCCGACGGCTTTTACGAGTGGCAGGCCGCGCCGGAAGGCACAAAGGGCGGCAAAACACCGACTTACCTGCACCGCAAAGACAGCGGCTTGTTCGCGTTCGCCGGGCTGTGGGACGAATGGCACGCGTCGGACGGCTCGCCGCTGCGCTCCTGCACCATCATCACGACGACGCCGAACAGCGTGGCTGCCGCCATCCATAATCGGATGCCAGTGATCCTGCGGCCTGACGACGAGGCGTTTTGGCTGGACCATGCCGTGACCGACACGCACGACTTGCTTTCGCTTCTCATCCCCTGCCCTTCGGAAGACATGGAAGCGTATCCTGTTTCCCGCCGTGTCAATGTTCCGATGATAGATGACCCGGAATTGATTGCGGCTGTATAGGATCTCAGTGTTGTTGTGTGTATGCAGGCGTCTCCGCGCAAATAATCACTCACAACTTCCGATGGGTAAGGGCAGAACTTGCCCCTGCCCTTCTTTTTGTCTACTTCCTTAGAACTGCAAAAGGAGCGCTTGACACCGCTCGTAAGCCGTGATACAATAGCTTCGCGACGCTGAACGCTGGGCGTCTCAACAACCGAGTTCTCTGACTTGGCTGTACGACTTGCTGCTACGGCTTCTGAGTGGAGGAACTATGCTTTACTCCCTGCGCCCCGTCGTTTCTGCGCCCCGCCGTTTCTGCTTCTCAACAGCCTGCTGCTGATGGCAAGCATCTTGTCAAGTCTGCTTCTTGCCGCCCCGCCCGCCCATGCCGGCTCTTATGTCCTCTCCTGCACCGGCGGAGTTGCGATCACGGCGGGGATCGGCAGCATCCCCTACCACCTCAACGGCAACACCTACGGCGGCAAGGGCGGCGGCATCGACAACCCTTCTTGCAGCGGCTCGATCCACCCCACCTTGACCTGGCAGCCCGCGCAGAACCAAACGCTCCAAACCGATCCTCCACCCCCTGCCGGCAGCGTCATCATTGCAGAAACCTGCACGGCCACCGGTTTAGCCGTGACTTCTCCCAGCGGAACCGCCCAGGCACAGTGCGATGACGGCTTCGGGTTGTCCACAAGTCAGGCATCAGCGACGGGAACGCCGGTCTACAACACTGCGACGCCGCCGCAGGTGGTTTATGTGGGGTGCAATCCTTCGGTGACGGAGACGCGCTACACCACGAACGGCGGGCAGACGATCTCCTTGCCTGCCATAGATGCCAGTGCGAGCGCGAGCGTTTCTCCTTATGAACAAGCCTCCGCGTCTGTCTCCTACACTGTCAACGCTTATCCTGTCACTGTCAGCCTCGGCGGCGCGACAATTTATAATGGATCGCCGGAGGCATTAACAGGACAACAGATTACGGCAACGGTGAACGCTCCTTATCCTATAGACCCAAACTCTTACCATTGGGATGTCAGTGGCAGTATGTTCAAAAACTACGATTGGACCCTTGCCAGCAACCAGAAGAGTGAATTGTCCGACACCGATTACTTTCAACCCGCTTTTACTTTCTATGATGCCACCGCCGAACTGCTTCACATCAAAAGCAATGTCACCGTCGTCTGCCCGGACGGGACACGGCTGATGGTGAACCCGGATGCATATCTCAATATGCAGAAGCCAACAGAGACGAAATGGGCTATTTCTTCAACAGGTCCGACTGATGGTGGTTTCTATAATGACTACTCAGCCGGTCAATATGCCCCTCAATATGGGGCTCAGGTGACTTGGAATCCAATCACTATGACTGTGCCATCTCCTTTTCTGGGCGGGCAAGTATGTCTCGTACAATATGCCAGCTTTAACCGAGTAGCTACTCGCGTCGCTTTGCAAGGAGCATCTAACACATATGTTGTAACGCCAGCAACCCAGGGCCTAGACACAGGGTTCCCGTATTTCATTGCTTACCAACTAGACAATAGTGGGAATATAATAGTAGGCGGCGATGGTAAATACTCTACCCTGTCGCCTCCTCAATGGAATATAAGTGGTTCAGGTCCAACTCAAGGTGCAGGTGGCGACCAACCGAGCATACCCTGTGAGCCAGGTCTCATGAATGGAGACCCAGGAGGTAGCGATTGGCGAAGTTCTACCGCCAGTGACCAATTTGACACATGGACTATGTACCGCCCCCCAGCGGTCGGAAACTACCCAACGGTTTGGGTTCCCGTGCAAACAATTCACTGGGGTTGGAGTGGTTCCGCAAAGGATACCGACGCGAACGGCAATGTTGTTTTTGACAGCTCCCACAATCCGCAGTGGTTCTTTACAACCCCACAAGTCAGCCCAGCCGGTAGCCCATCCAACACGCCATTGTTCCCAACCTGGAATACAATTATTCCATTTGGCTTGACAATGGGACCTCCAGCTCTTCACTAGCTAAAGAAGGGACGATTATCATGAAAACTAGATGGATTGCAACCTCAATGCTTCTACTTACTGCTCTCGTGGTCAATGTAGCCTCGGCTCAAACCACCTCCACAGAGCCTAGCCCACCCGTCGTTGAGGATGGCAATGCAAGCCAATGGCATCCCGGCGGCAATGACCCATACTCTCGTTCAAACCCTAACCAGCCTCTTTATGGCAGCCAAGCTGGTCGAGGGCTTCCAGGCGGCAAAGACCCTAGCATCAAAATTGGTGCCAGCTACAAACTGTCTGATGCGGGCGATGTGGCCGCGAAGAAAGGCGATTGGGAAACGGCCGGCAGCAAATACCAAGCCGCCTTAGACACATGGGCCGACAACACCGCAGCCCTTTATGGACTGGCGAAATGTGCCGAGACCAACGGCAACTTAGACGCCGCCATTGGATATTACCGCACGGCCATCTATTCCCATGACCCGAAAGATTATGCCGCCTTTCCCGGCGACGGCTTCCGTACCAACGATGTCACAAAGATGATGGATTTTGTTCTCGCTTTGAGTCGGGATCAGCAGGACGCAGAGGCACAGAAGGTTTACAAGCAGGCGGCTTATGTGCTGAATTATGAGGGCAGCAAGTCTACGGGTAAGCCGTTTCTGAGGGTCTTACTGCCGGAGTTCGGCACCGCTCCTGGCGACATTGCAGAGACGCCGGAGCGGTTGCAGGCAATGGCTTACGTTGCTCTTTCCCTGGAACATGGGGAGATTGGCAACCCATTGGGAATAGAAGAAACTCAGAATGCCGTGAGGCTATACCCCGACTCGCCTGTGGCAAACTACTACCTCGGCGAGCAGCTCCTGCTGCGGCATCGTCACGAGGCAAAGACTGCTTTTATTAAGGCGGCGCAGCTTGGGGACCCCCAAGTGAAGGCCGAAGCGCATAAGTGGGCAGACGACCTTCCTTAGACGGAAGAAGTAAGCAAGGCATAGCCCGAAAGCACATTAAGACGCTTCCGGGCTTTTTTGTGCCTGTTCCCCCTGCATAATATCAACGGGGAGGAAATCGGCGGGTTAGACACGAACAAGGCTGGGGAATAGTAAGCACAGATATATCACTCAGGCGAGACGGGGTTCACCCAAAAGAGTTGACCCAAAGGGAGCATTTGCATGGAGATCGCGATTGTCGGACTGGGACGCATGGGCATGAATATGCTGGAGCGGCTGGCGAAGGACGGGCATACTGTCTACGGCTTCGACACGGACCCGGCGAAAATGCCGGACGTGGAAAAGCGCGGCGGCAAAGGGGTGACCGACCTCGGAGAAGCCGTCAAAAATCAGCAGCAGGCGCACAAAGTCGTCTGGATCATGGTGCCGCAGGGCAAGCCGGTAGATGAAACCATCGCCAAGCTCAAAAGCGTATTATCTACGGGCGATATTATCATTGACGGCGGCAACTCGTACTTCAAAGACACAGTGCATCGCGGCAAGGAGCTGGAAGAGTCGGGCATCCACTATTTGGACTGCGGCACAAGCGGCGGCGTTTGGGGCCTGAAAGAAGGCTACTGCCTGATGGTCGGCGGCAACCCGGACGCGGCGCACTTCTGCGAGCCGGTCTTCAAGACGCTGGCTCCGAAAGACGGCTACATCTACACCGGGGCGTCGGGGTCCGGCCATTACGTCAAGATGGTGCATAACGGCATCGAGTACGGGATGCTGCAATCCTACGGCGAGGGATTCGACATTCTGCACGCCTCGGAATACAAGCTGGACTTGACCGGGATCGCCTCGGCCTGGCGCTACGGGTCTGTAGTTCGCTCCTGGCTTCTCGATTTGCTTGTGCTAGCCTTCCAAAGCGACGACAACCTGCAAAAAGTGCGCGGCTATGTGGAAGACTCCGGCGAAGGCCGCTGGACCATCCAGGAAGCGATTGACCACAACGTTCCCGCGCCGGTTATTACGGCGTCGCTGTTTGAGCGGTTCCATTCGCGCCAGCCGGAAAACTTTGCGGCAAAAGTCATTGCCTCGCTGCGAAACGAGTTCGGCGGCCACGCGGTCATGTCTACCGACAGCACCGTTCATGCAACGACCGGCTCCGGTGAGTCGGTGGTTTACAGCGGCACATCAGATAGCACGGCAGACCAGATTCAGCCGGGCGCTTCCGCCGCCGAGGCGGCTGAAACCATTGATGCGATTGATGCCTCTACGGCTGTTGACCCCGCAGCGGCCGCCGAACCAGCAAAGGGATAACAGGTTCATTTGGAAAAACTTTGGGCGAACCTGCACGGCGGCAGCACGCACTTTCCGATTGCTCTGATGATCGCGTCGTTCTTGTTCGACTTCGCGGCGTTCGTTTGGAACAAAGAGCCATACAAGCGCGATCTGCACGCCGCCGGCTTTTATTCACTTCTTCTTGGAGCGGCGGCAACATTTGTGGCGACGCTATCTGGTCTCGCGATCTCGGCCTGGCAGTTCTTTGGCGGCGGCCTGCTGGCAAAGCACCATGATTTTGTTTGGCCCGCGTTCGGCCTGATGGTCGGCCTCGCCGTTTGGCGTCTGGTCGTGCGGAATGATGCTGCCCGCCCGGCGTTCGGCGTTTATCTTACCTGCGCTGCGCTCACGGCGATTTTGATGGGCGCAGCAGGCTACTTCGGCGGCGAGCTGATGGGAAGTTAGAAAGACATTTATTCACTTGGCACGAGAACTGAGGGGCTTGATGGCCGGGTTAGCCGCCGGCCTCGGCGTGGTCGGTGCGGCTTACGGCGTGTCGGCGGTTGCCCTGCATGGACAAAAAGCGCAAACGGCGGCGTCAGCAAAACCCGTCGCCCCGAAAGTCGGCCGGCAGCCGGCCTCGGCTCAGCTTGTGGCATCGGGCGCGGCGCTTTACAGCAGCCTCGCCTGTGTCGGCTGCCACGGAGCGAACGCGCAGGGCGGCGGCATCGGCCCCACCCTGCATCATTTGGGCGACCCGGACACTAAAGTCGCCCGCAACATCGCAAACGGCTTTCCCGGCCGGATGCCCGCGTACAAAGATCAGTTGACGGCGGCGCAAATTCAAACGCTTGTCGCTTATATTCAGTCGCTTGAATAAGCCAGCTTCGGCTCGGCTTTTTATGGAGTTCTTATGACCACCACACAAACACCGGCAGCGCCGGCGGAAGCAAAATCGGCGGAAAACACCGCGCCTGATCCGATGCTGATCGAAAGACCAATTCCACCCTGCTGCCTCGTCATTTTCGGCGCGACTGGGGACCTGACTCACCGCAAGCTGATCCCGGCACTGTTTTCGCTGGAAACGCAGAACCTGCTGCCGGACCATTTCAAGATTATCGGGTTCGCCCGGCGCGAATTCTCCGACCACTCGTTCCGCGACGAGTTGCAATCGTCGCTTCAAGAGTTTGCGCCGGATCTGTGGAAAGACTTCCAGCCGGCCTGGCAGAAGTTTTCTCGGCGCATTGTCTTTCACCGTTCGGACTTCGACAACGCCCCAGGCTTTTCCTGGCTGAAAGAACGGCTGGACAAGTTTGATCAGTCGGAGGGAACCCTGGGCAACCGCTTGTACTATCTTGCGACCCCGCCGACCACTTATACGACGGTCATTCAGCAGCTTGGCAAAGCAGGTCTGGTTAAAGCGGGCGATGAAAAAGACAGTGCTGGCTTTACGCGGATTATCGTAGAGAAACCGTTTGGATCGGATCTCGACAGCGCCAACGCACTGAATGCCGAGCTGAAGCAGGTGTTCAACGAAGATCAAATCTACCGCATTGACCACTACCTGGGCAAAGAAACGGTTCAAAACATTTTTGTCTTTCGGTTCGCCAATCTTTTGTTCGAGCCGCTTTGGAACTCCAAGTACATTGACAATGTCCAGGTGACGGTTGCTGAGACGGTCGGGGTCGAGCAGCGGGCTGGCTACTTTGATCATGCCGGCGAGCTGCGGGACATGGTACAGAGCCACGCTCTGCAAATGCTGGCCCTGGTCGCGATGGAGCCGCCGAACACGCTGTCGGCGAGCGACATCCGCGATGAGAAAGCGAAGGTCCTGCGGGCGATCAAACAGATCCTCGGCGACGACTGCGATGAATGCGTTGTGCGCGGCCAGTACGGCGCGGGCAAAATCGGCGACAAAGAACTCCCGGCCTACCGGGACGAGCCGAACGTTCCCAAAGAGTCAGTGACGGACTCGTTTGTCGCCTTGAAGCTGGAAATCCAGAACTGGCGCTGGGCGGGTGTGCCGTTCTATATCCGGGCCGGAAAGCGCCTGCCGGAGCGGGTCACGGAAGTCAACATCACGTTCAAGGCCTTGCCGACAGTGCTGGTCGCGACCGCCGACAGCGAGCCGGAAGAGCCGAATGTCATCACCATCCGGGTCCAGCCGAACGAAGGGATTTCCATGCGGCTCGGGGCGAAGCCGCCGGGCCAAAAGACGGTCGTTCAACCGGTGGACATGAACTTCACCTATGGCACGTCGTTCGGCCAGCGCATCCACGATGCGTATGAGCGGTTGATTATGGACGCCCTGCTTGGCGACCCATCGCTGTTCACCCGCGACGACGAAGTGGAGGCCGAATGGGGTTTGATCACGCCGGTCTTGAAGTCTTGGGCCGAGCATCAGCCCCCTGCCCTGCCGAACTACCCCGCTGGAAGCTGGGGCCCGGAAGAAGCCGACAAAATGCTGACCGATTCAGGCCGAAGCTGGTGGAACAGATAACGAGATGCAAAGACATGGAAAAGAAGGGCGAACACAAGGTTCGCACCCTACATTCCGTTTCTGACCCGCAGGGGCGAACCTCGTGTTCGCCCTTCTTTATCACCATTTTGGGAAGGAAAACGTTCATGCCGACAGTTGCGATTGAGGGACAAAATACTTTTGAGGTCGAGAGCGGCAAAAAGCTGGTTCTCGCGATTGAAGATTCGGGGTACGACATACTGCACCGCTGCGGCGGCATCGCTCGCTGCACGACCTGCAAAGTGCATTTCTTGAGCGGCGAGCCGACCGAGATGAACCCCGCCGAGCGCGAAACGCTGGAAGAAGACGGCCTGCTCGGTCAGTACCGCTTGTCCTGCCAGGTGCGCGTCACCGGTGACATGACCTTAGACCCGCCTGAGCGTGCCAGCGTGCGCGGCATCCCGCCCGGCGAGCGGCCTGAAGATTAGGCCAGACGGACAAAAAGAGCGCGACAGCAAACTGTCGCGCTCTTACGTCCTTTAGACAGTGGCCGTGGGTGAAGCCGCCGTGGAGGCAGTCTTGGCTTCGGCCTTTGGTTCCGGCTTCGCTTCAGGCTTGCTGTCCGTCTTCAGCTCGGCCTTCGCTTCGGATTTTACTTCCGCTCCCGTGTCGGATTTCGCTTCGGCATTGGCCGGTTCCGAGGAACCCGACGTGCCGCTGGCCTTCGCGGCGTAGTCGTTCACATAAAAGCCGGAGCCTTTGAACGAAATCCCCACGGGGTAGATGCGCTTGCGGAGGGTGCCGCCGCACTCGCCGCAGGTTGTCAGGGCATCGTCTTTGATGCTTTGAAAGATCTCAAACTGGTTGTCGCAGGATAAACACTCGTAGCCATAGGTCGGCATAGGACAATCGTACCTCACTCGAAAATTAGTTTCTACTCAGTATAACACATTTCCCTGAAAGGCCGGTTCCCCATCGCTGCCGAAACTCTCACCACTGAGGCTATCAACCCACATCTTTCGGATATTGACGCGCTTGATACTGAAACACGTCTGCGCGTGATGAACGCCGAAGACGCTGGAGTCGCCGCCGCCGTCGCTTTGGAAATCCCGCAGATCACCCGTGCTGTTCAGAAAGCCGCCGCGTCTCTGCGGGCCGGCGGGCGTTTGATCTATCTCGGTGCAGGGACGAGCGGGCGGCTCGGCGTTCTCGATGCCGCCGAATGCCCGCCGACGTTCGGCGTACCGCCGGGAATGGTCGTCGGCATCATCGCCGGCGGACCCGGCGCCATGTTCCAGGCCGTCGAAGGCGCGGAAGACGACCCCGACCTCGGCGCGGCGGCAGTGATTGAGGCTGACGTGAGCCGGCGCGACACGGTTGTCGGCATTAGCGCGTCAGGCCAGGCTCCGTTTGTGCTGGGCGCACTGCGCCAGGCCGTCAAGCGCGGCGCGGCAACGATTGCCCTGACCAACAACCGACCGTCTGAGATGGAAGCCATCGCGTCCCTCACCATCGCCCCGATTGTCGGCCCGGAAGTGCTGGCGGGGTCCACGCGCCTCAAAAGCGGCACAGCGCAGAAGCTGGTCCTCAATATGATTTCCACGGGAGCCATGACCGAGATCGGCAAGACCTACGGCAACCTGATGGTGGATGTCCAGGACACCAACAAAAAGCTCCACGCCCGCTCTGTCCGCATCATCCGGCAGGTGACTCGGGCCACGCCTGAACGCGCCGAAGCCGCCTTGAGCGAGTCCGGCGGCTCCGCCAAGCTCGCCATTCTCATGCTCCAGCTCGGCCTCTCTCGGAGCGACGCCCAGGCGCGATTGTCTCACGCAGGCGGCTTTTTGCGCCGCGCTTTAGCGGAAGAGTAACCGATGAGTGACCTGACAGACACGCTTAACCCTGAGCGAAACTTGCTTTGGCAGGAATATCTTTCTGCCGAAACGCAGGGCGTTCGGCCACGAACTCTTTCTGCTCTGTCAGAGTTCATCGAAGCGCTGCAAGCTGACTCACAAGAGCGGAGAGACGCTTTTGCCGAGACATTCTGCCGACTAACGGCAGATGATGGCATTGGTTTATCGTTGCGAGAACCGCTTTTCGCCGTCATCATCGGCCCATATTTAGTCACGGCTCATGCTCAAGAAGAGGAAAATGCCGGGCGCTGGCTGGCCTACTTCTATCCTCAATTTCGGAATGTGCCACCAAATCAGCGCCTGTTTGATCCTCCTGACCCACCGCACCCGATGGTACTGCTGGCAGAAACATGTCGGCATGAACCCGACAACGTCCTGGCACAAGATGCATTAATACAGTAGACCTCTTGCATAAGTGTTAGTCGTCAAGCTCCTGGTTGTAGAGGGCGG
>CAXUNT010000100.1:950-14887 GCA_964252595.1 uncultured Armatimonadales bacterium | reverse complement strand
GCACATCAGCGTAAAACATAACGACAGTATACGCTACTTATGCAAGAGGTCTAATAAAAGAATGAGCTTAATTCGCCTGCACAATGTCACCATGAAGTACGAGGACCATTTGGTCCTGCGCTCTGTCTTTTTTAAGCTTCAGCCCGGAGAGCGGGTTGGCCTGATCGGCAAGAACGGCACCGGCAAGACGACCATTCTGAAGCTGATCCTCGGCGAAGCGGCTCCCGCCGAGGGGCGAGTGGAATTTGAGCCGGACCTAAAGATTGGCTATTTTTCGCAGTTTTCATCGCTGGATGGGCGATTGTCGGTACAGGAAACCCTGGAAGCGCTGTTTGAAGACTTGAAAGCCATTGAAACAGAGCTTGACCAGATCGCGGCAGCACTGGAAACGGTGGAAGACGCCGAGCCGATGGAGAAGCTGCTTAGGCGTCAGGCGGCGCTGCTGGACAAGATGAACGACAAAGGCGGCTGGGACTACAAGCGTCAGATTGACACAGTGCTTTCCAAACTCGGCTTCAGCCCGGAACATCGGGAGCGCCCGATTGACCAGCTCTCCGGCGGCTGGCGGAACCGGGCGGCCCTCGCCAAAATTTTGCTGGAACAGCCTGATGTTCTTCTTTTAGATGAGCCGACCAATTACCTAGACGTAGCCGGTCTGGCCTGGCTGGAAGGCTGGCTGTCTCAGTTCAAAGGCGGCCTGCTGCTGATCTCCCACGACCGGCAGTTCTTGGACGGCGTCGTGACCCGCATTGTCGAGGTGGAGAACTACGGCTTGCAGGAGTACACCGGCAAGTTCAGCGACTACGTCCGTGAAAAGCAGTTCCGCTTGAAGACTTTGGAGCGGCAGTTTTTGCATGAAGAAGAGCTGCTGACGTTTGAAGCTGAGGCGGTCACAGACAGAGAGGAAGCCCGGCGCAATCCGACGGGGGCGTTACAGCGCAAGCTCGCCGACCTCAAAAAGCGTAAAGAGCCGCGCCCAGTAGATGTTCTGGTCACATCTCTCTACAGCAGCCTGCGGGTTCCCGACAAGCTGGTCCGCGCGGAGCATCTCGCAAAAGCCTACGGCGGCCAGGCGCTGTTTGAAGATGTTTCGTTTGAGATTGAAAAAGGCGAGCGGCTGGCAATAGTCGGGCCGAACGGCAGCGGAAAGTCGTCGCTTCTGCGGCTCTTGACCCGGCAGGAAGCGCCGGACAGCGGCGAGATCGTCTGGGAGCGCGGCGTCACGTTCGCCGATTTCAATCAGACCTACGCGGGATTGGACCTGTCTGACACTGTAACCCATGCCGTCAACACCAGCGGTGGTGCCGGCTCGCTGGCTTTTAATGCCGCCCGCAAGCAGATCACAAAGTTTCTGACTCTGCTGCAATTCTCGGAAGCCGATCTCAGCCGCCGGATCGGCACGCTGTCCGGCGGCCAGCGGGCGCGGGTCGCGCTTGCCATGTGCCTGCTGTCCGAAGCCCAAGTTCTGATTCTGGATGAGCCGACGAACCACTTAGATCTAACCAGCACGCAGGTCATGGAACGGGCGCTGGTCTTCTTTCCCGGCGCGATCGTCGTGGTCAGCCACGACCGCTTCTTTTTGGACAAAGTCGCCACACGCCTGCTGTTCTTCGGCGCAGAAGACCAGGTTTCGCTCTTCGGGGGCAACTGGACCCAGTGGCAGGCGAAGCCAGCCTAACTTTTTGGAAAATCGTGCAGGACATTCGGAGAACCATCGGGAAATTACTCGCAGAGACAAAACTCAGGAGGCATTAGAGCTAGTGGAAGAAACAATTCACATCGGCATTATCGGGACCGGCGGGATCGCCAAAGGCAAGCATATGCCGGCCCTCTCAAAAATTGAAGGCGTTGAAATGGTCGCTTTTTGCGACCTGGAACTGGACAAAGCCCAGGAAGCCGCCGCGAAGTACGGCACGGCAGACGCGAAAGTCTATGTAGATTACACCGAGCTGCTCCAGGACCCGAAGATTGACGTGATTCACGTCCTCACCCCGAATGACTCCCATGCCGTCATCACCATTGCCGCCCTGGAAGCCGGCAAGCATGTCATGTGCGAAAAGCCGATGGCGAAAAAAGCCGCTGACGCCCGCCGAATGCTTGAAGTGGCACGCAAGTCCGGCAAAAAGCTGACCATCGGCTACCAGACCCGCCACACCGCTGAAAGCAAGTACCTGAAGAGCCTGTGCGTCGCCGGTGAGCTAGGCGACATTTACTACACCAAAGCCCTCGCGATCCGCCGCCGCGCCGTTCCGACCTGGGGCGTGTTCCTTGACGGCGACAAACAGGGCGGCGGCCCGCTGATTGACATCGGTACGCACTCACTCGACCTTTCGCTCTGGATGATGGACAACTACAAGCCGAAATCAGTGATGGGCAGCGTCTTCCACAAGCTGTCCAGCACCAAGAATGCCGCCAACGCTTGGGGACCCTGGGACCCGGACAAGTTTACTGTGGAAGACTCGGCCTTCGGCTTCATTACAATGCAGAACGGCGCGACCATTAACCTGGAAGCTGCCTGGGCGATCAACCTGGTCGAAAACGCCGAAGCGCAGTGCATCCTCGCCGGAACTAAAGCCGGTGCGGATTTCAAGGGCGGCCTGCGAATCAACGGCGAAAGCCAGTCTGCGCTGTATCTCAACAAAATCGAAATCGGCGGCGGTGGCGTCGCTTACTTCGACAGCAAAGGCACAGACCCCGCGCTTGAAGAAGCTAAAGCCTGGATCAACGCCGTTCGCACGGACACGCCTCCGGTTGTTCTGCCTGAACAAGCCCTCGTCGTCTCCGAGATCCTAGAAGCGATTTACGAGTCGGCATCCACCGGCAAAGCCGTTTACTTCGACAGCTAGCCTCGGCTTCTGTCTGCTTTTTCGTGCGAAGAACGTTATTTCTGGAGCGAGAGGAGTTTACTCCCTCGCTCCTCCCCTCCGATTCACCATGAACGTATTCAAGCTTCTCCTGCCGCTTTTGTTTGCCTTTTGCCTGTTTTGCAGTTTTAGTCCTCAAGCCCGTGCTGCCGGCTGGCCGAACAATAATGACAGCATCTTTCCCGCTCTGCCTGCCGCGAGGCCATACATCAACTTCGACGGGCGCGGCTTTCTGATTCACGGCAAACGGACATTTATCGTCTCTGGTGAGTTGCAGTATCCCCGCACCCCGCGTGCTATGTGGCACGACCGGCTGCTGCGGATCAAGCGGGCGGGATACAACACGGTTCAAACCTATGCGTTCTGGAACTACCATGAGCCGCAGGAAGGCCACTTCGAGTTCACCGGCGAAAAAGACCTCAATGCGTATCTCCAGCTCATCCACTCAATGGGAATGTACGCGATTGTCCGCATGGGGCCGTATGTCAATGCCGAATGGGACACCGGCGGCCTGCCGGTCTGGCTGCGTTTCAAGCCCGGCCTCCGGCCCATGACCGACAATGCCCCGTTCTACCACGCCGTCACCCCCTACTTCAACCATCTGGTGCCGATTCTGGTCCAAAACCAAATCACCCGTGGCGGCCCGATCCTGATGGTGCAGATGGAAAACGAGCATGTCCTGCCCGGCGGGGTCGGCGGCGGCACCGACCTGCCGAACCCCTACTACAAGTGGTACTACGCCAAGATGCGGGCGATGGGCCTGACCGTGCCGCTGTTTTTCAGCGGCCTGAACCACAGCGATGACCCGGCAGGCGACGCGCCGTTTGACACGTCCCAGCGAACTTCTCCCTGGTACAGCACCGAGTTTTGGACTGGCTGGGTGGGCCGCTACGGCGTTGACGTTGACCGCGAAAAGAAGCTGGAGCGAGCGACGTGGAAAGTGATCGCTTTCGGCGGTGCTGGCTACACGCACTACACGATGGCCGGCGGCACGGACTTTGACACCTGGAACAACAACGAACAAGCCGCCTCGTATGACTTCGGCTCGCCGATCGGCCAGGCGGGCGACCTGCGAATCGGCTACTACTACTGCAAGAAAGCCGCGCTGTTCGCGACGAGCTTCCAAGACCTGCTGGGAAACTCGTTAGCTAAAGACGGCGGTGACGGTGCGGTGCCGACCGCCGCTGGCGTACAAATCTCAAGCCGCAAAGGCCCCGCGGGCGCAGTTCTCTTTTTGGACAATCGCGGCTCACCTGTCCCGACGCAGATCAAGATCGGCGCGAAGGTTTATCCGGCCGCCGGACCGATCACGCTGGCCTCCGGCGAAATTGTCCCGATCGTCCGCAGCTATGCGCTTGCGCCGGGCGTGACGCTAACTCTGGCGGCGGCACGGACTCTCGGCATGACCCGGCAGGGCGACGTGACGACTCTTGTCATCTACGGCAACCCAAAAGAGCCGGCCGAGCTGGATTTTGCGGCAGCCCACGCGCTTTCGCTGCGGCCACAGCCGGGATTGACGGCTTCTGCCAACGGTGTCGTTCTCCAAACCATCATTCCCGCTGCGATGCCACGCGATTTCGCCTTTCGGTCAGGCAGGCAAACCGTGCGCGTTCTTGTCATGCCGACCGCAATGGCTGGCCGTACCTGGTTCCTCCAAAGCGGCAGTCTCATCGCCTGCGGCCCGGATTATGTCGGCGACGTTCAGACGCTTCCCAACGGCACGGTGCGCCTGGACACCGAGCGCAATAATCTGGGGCCGAAGCCGGCCCATCCCCTGCCCGCTCTGCTTTATACTGCCGATGCCGCGCAGCCGCCGCTCACACTGACGCCTTTGGCAATGCCACACCCCCAGGCCGCATCTGCCCACCCGCCGGCGCTCGGCCCCTGGCAGGCTGATGCCGCCGTGCCGCTTGCCAAGCCCGGTTACAACGACAGCCGCTGGAAAGCAAGTGCCGAGCCGCTGCCGATGGGCGCGGACGGCGATTACAGCGCGTATGCCTGGTACCGCGCGAATGTCAACGCGCCTGCCGCCGGGACCTACCAGCTCAATCTCAGCAGCGCCGACGACTGGGTGAGCTGCTTTGTGAACGGCCAACACGCCGCCAGCGCCGATGTCCGCTCGTCATCCCGCGCGTTACCGGTTGTACTGAAGGCCGGGCCGAACAAGGTCGCGTTCCTGACCGCACATTATGGCCGTGACAAGCTGTTCAACTATTACGGCCCGATGGATGGTCCAGATGCCAAATGGAAGGGCATCACCGGCCCGGTGACACTGACCAAAAGCGCCGGCATAACAACAGAATTGAATGCGTTCCGCTGGCAGGCTGACGACCAGGCCCCAAATGATGCCGAAAAGCAGGCCGCGCCGGGTCTTGATACGTCCGGCCCGGCTTGGGCCAATGCTGATACGACTACTGATGTATTCGGCGGCGGGCGGATCGGCGGGGCTTGGTTTCGGACAACCCTGCCGAATGTCGCCGGGCCGCACCGCCGCATTTTCTTCCACTCCATTGACGACAGCGGCACGGTCTACTTGAACGGCAAACAGATCGCGGCAAATGTCAGCCTGAATTCCGACACGACGATTTCTCTGGACAGGGTGTGGAAAGAAGGTGGACCAAATATCCTAGCGGTCGCCGTGCAGAACACCGGCGGACCCGGCGGCCTCACTGGCGAAGTTCGTTTAGAAGCGGGCCTGGAAGACGGGATACCAATCACGGGATGGAAAATGCACGGTGGCGTTGCCTACTCAGCGTTCACGTCGCCCGATTGGAAGCCGCTGAAGACCGCCGAGACTGCCGGCATCCCGACGTTCTACCACAGCACGTTCACCGTGACCCCGCCCATCGAGAGCGGGCCGCATCCCGTGCTTCGGGCCTCAATGGCCGGTCTATCGCGCGGCTTTATGTGGCTGAACGGCAGGAACATCGGGCGCTTCCCAGAAACATCACCGATCAACGGCCTGTACCTGCCGGAGTCCTTGCTGCGCTCTGGGAAAAATGACTTAGTGATCTTCGACGAAAATGGGAATGCCCCTAGCAGCGTCAAGATCTTTGTGGAAGACACCGCAAGCCGCACTGGGGAAGTTCTGACGGCTAATCCCCGTTGATCTCGGTGGGGGCCAGCTTTCGGGCTTCAAATCCCGATGGCGGCGTGAAGGTTTCCGAAGCACCTTCTCCTGCCTCCGGGGCAGGCTTGTGAACGCAGGGAAAATCTTTCTCAACATAGTAGCGCAGGGCTTCCGGTTCGGTCATTGCGAAGTAGACCCCTTCGGTTTCCGGATCGGCAAGCTTTGCCCGGTCAGCCTCCGAAAGCGAGAAGCGAACGCCGTGCTGGTCTGAGACTAAATCCGTTTTGCCGTCGCTGGGCTGAAGAGTGACGTTCCATGGCACTCCGGGAAACGTGATGCCCTCATGCACGGAACGACCTGCTCTGATAGCTTCAAACTCCAATGGCGTGATTCGCAGGCGAATGCTGTCCCGGTTCCAGCGCACTTTCATACGTTGCCACCTTTCGCGCCTGTCGCCAGCCGTGCGTCGTCTGGATTGTCCGCTGAAGGCTTCCCGGCGGCCACAAAGACCGAGCGCAAAGCGAACCCGCCGACGAGGCTGATTAGGCTTGCCGCGATAGACAAGCCGCGCTTGCTCTTCTGTGGCACCGGCAAACGATTGATGATCTCCGGCAAAACAATTGCCATGCTCAGCGCCCCGCCGACATAATCCCGCTTCAGCTTGCCGTGCAGCAGCGGCTTCGCAAGCGTCCCCGCCCGCGACACAAACCCGGCGTGGGCGGCGGCTTCGGTGATACGCGCCAGCGTTTCAACTTTGCCCAAAGCTTCGGTCGCGTGTCCTTCCTGGCCGGTCACTTCCAGAGCTAGACGGATCGCGCTCGCCCCGGCGCTGACCGCGCTGGCGCTAAAGAGCGGCCCGATCCAAACATTCCGGCTCCAAATCGGCGTCGCCGTCGTACTCAGAAGAACACTCGTATAACCTGCCAGCAGCAGCCCCAGCGGGATACCGGCCGCATCCGCAACAACGCCCGCTGTCTCATCTACGAGCTTTTTGCCGCCTGTCAGCGGCGCGTCTTTTCGCAGCACCCGAAAAAACTCCCGTGCCGCCGCAATCCCACCCATCAGTGTGTACACCGACAGCGTCCAGCTCCCCAGGTTCATTGGCGACGACGGCTTCCAGATTCGCAGCATATGATGAAATCGGGATCGGTCGCCCAGGTCCCAGATCAACAGCGGCGCACACGGCAGCGCGGCCAGCGCGGCGATCAGGGTCCCACACTTTGTCACTGGCCGCAGCTTGCCGCCGCCGAACCGATCCGCCATGCGGGCGATGGAGAACGCGCTGGACGACAAGCCGCCGAGAAAGAAATAAATCCCGACTTCTTTGGTCCACACCGGCGATTGAAGCGGCGTGATGTCATAATAAGCCGGCGAGCCGTCGTCTTTGTCCCCTGTGCTTTTCTTGCTCCGTGTGCCGCTCTCGGAAAAACCTTCGGTGAACGGTTTTTGCTTGGGCGTGAAGTCAATCAGCCTCTCCGGCAGCGTATCGGCTTTTTTATCAGGCGCAATGCCGTTGGTCGTGTTCCAGCGTCCGCGCGTCTCGGTGCCACTGGTCGTTCCCGATGTTCCGACGACATCAAAATCAGGCATTTGTCGCCCCTTTCGTCAAGAACAAACCGGCTAGCGCCGTCAGGGCGAGGCCCGTCAGCAGGCTCGCCGCGTAGCGATGGCCCTGATGGTGCAGTGGCTGGGGCGGGTTTTCCGGCAGGTTGTAACGGTTTGGGTGGTCTTCCAGCAAGAAGAATGAGTTCAGCTTGCCGTAGTCGCCTAGATCGTCCGCGCCGTACAGAAACGCTGACGTGTTCCCCTGCGCGTGCAGTGCTTCCACTCGCTCTTTGGCATGTTCCCGCAGCTTGTCCACCGGCCCAAACTGAATAGAAGCTGTCGGGCAGGACTTCGCGCAGGCCGGAGTCTCGCCAATGGTCTGCCGGTCATAGCAAAGCGTACATTTGTGCGCGTGGCCGTCTTCCGCGCTTCGAGCGATGACCCCAAACGGGCATGCCGCGACGCAGTACCCGCAGCCGTTGCAGATGTCGGCCTGCACATACACATTGCCATACTCATTGTAAATCAGCGATCCCGTTGGGCAGGACTGGACACACGGCGCATCCACGCAATGTTTGCAGACATCGCTCATCATCAGCCAGCGGCTGCTGGTTTCGCCGATCTGCTCTTGGAACGCCACATGCCGCCACGTCGTCGCCGAGAGATGCTCGGTGTTATCGTAAGATTTAGCCGTGAAGTTGTAGCCGTCCGACGGCAACTGGTTCCACTGCTTGCAGGCCACTTCGCAGGCTTTGCAGCCGATGCACAGGCTGGTATCGGTGAAGAACCCGTACTGGTCTTGCCCCTCCGGGCCGGGGCTGGGGACTTCGGTCCGCTGCGGCGGGAACGCATTGATTATACTATGGACCGCTTCCGCCCGAAGCATTTCAAGTTGGATCATGGTGCTGCTTTCAAGAAAGATGTCTAAACCTACCCCCGCTCGTTCCTCGCGACCCTTCCCTAAGAAGGAAGGGTCAGAGCCGGAAGAAGCAAGCATAAAGCCTTTCGCCTTAAACTCCTACCCTTCCTTCTTAGGGAGGGGGCGCGAGGAACGAGCGGGAATAGGTTCTTACCTCGTCGTCGGCCCATCCTTCCGAATGGCCCGTTCCAAATGCCCTTCCGGCTGTGCGCCCGCTTCGGTGTTCGGCACCGGCTCGCGACTGGCCCAGCGATGCTCTTCTTTAGTCGCGATCTTCGGCTGGTCAGGCAAACGGCCCGAGCGGACACGGCAGGCGAAGACTTTCGCCTCATGCATGGTCACGTTTGGGTCGGCGACCAGTGATGTCAAGTCGTTGGCGCTGCTGCCGACTACCTCGCCGGCAAAGCCCCACTGGAACGGAATGCCAACTTGGTGGACAGTTTTGCCATCAATGATCATCGGCTTCTGGCGCTTTGTGACCAAAGCCCGCGCTTCAATCCCGGCGCGTTTCGATTCGCAGACCATCCATCCGCCGTTTTCGATGCCATGGAGTGCTGCCAGCTCCGGGCTGATTTCAATGAACATGGACGGCATCAGCTCGTTCAGCCAGGAATTGAACCGGGACATCGGGCCGCTCAGGTAATGCTCAGTCAATCGGAACGTACAGCCAACCACTGGAAAATCGTCTTCCGGGTAGCGGGCGAGCTGGTTCCCCGGCAGGTCCCCAAAGTAGCGCGTCGTCGGGTTGTCCTGCGTCTTGCCGTAAAGCAGGTTCCGCACGGGCGATTCGACCGGCTCATAGTGCGTCGGCAGCGGCGCATCTTTTGTGCCACCGGGGGCAAATAGCCACGCCAGACCGTCCGGGTGCATGATGAACGGCTGGTCTCCGCCAATGGCCTTCATGCCGACGGCATCCACCGGGGCGCGGTAGCTTGGGTCTTTGTCTACTTCAAAGTCCGGTTCGTCATTGCCGTCCCACTTCTTCTCCTCTTTGTTCCAGAAGATCAGCTTCTTGCGCTCCGACCACGGGTTGCCTTCCGGGTCCGCCGACGCCCGGTTGTACAAGATGCGCCGGTTGTGCGGCCAGGCGTAGCCCCATTTCGGGTCCAGCGGATTGTCTGGGGTGCGGACCCGGTCACGGGCGCGGTTGACATCCGGCGCGGGCGTGACGCCGCTGTAGATCCAGCATCCGCAGGCGGTCGTGCCGTCGTCTTTGCACTCGTTGAACCCGGACAGCAGCTTGAACTTACCTGTCTCCGGGTCTACTTCCTCTGTGTGGTAGCCGTTGATCTCTTGAAGCACTTTCAGCGCATCGGGTTCACCCTCAATCCGGCTGAGTGTGCCGTCTGGCAGGCGCGGATGCTCGTCGTAGTCGTAGTCCCAGGTCAAGTGCCGGATCGGCTGATCTTTGGGCTGAACCGAGCCGGCGTACATCGCTTTGAGCCGCTTGCCCAAATTGTACAGGAACCAAAGGTCCGAGCGGCAGTCGCCGGGCGGATCAATCGCTTTGTCGTGCCACTGAATGAGCCGCTGCGTATTGGTGAGTGTCCCTTCTTTTTCCGGCGACGATGCCGCCGGGATGAAGAAGACTTCCGTACCAATTTCGTCCGGCGGCGGTCCGGTCGGGTCGTTCTTCCAGAAGGTTGCGCTTTCGGTCTCAAACCAATCGGCGACGACCAGCCACTTCAAGTTTCGCAGGCCGTGGCGCACGACTTTGGCGTTGACCGACCCTGCCGCCGGGTTCTGCCCGAACAGGAAATAGCCGTCGAAGTCGCCTTTGGTCATGCGCTGGAACGCGAGGATCATGGAATAATCGTCGTCCAAACGCGGCAGCCAGTTGTAGCAAAAATCATTCGCTTTCGTCGCCGCTTCGCCATAATAGGCTTTCAGCAGGCTGACCATGAATTCCTTGAAGTTCGACCAGTAACCCGTGGGCAGACCCTCATACTTGACATAGTTGTCGAGTGTATCGTGCGTCTCGTCCGAAGTCGGCTGCGGCAGGTAGCCGGGCAGCAGATCGTACAGCGTCGGAATGTCCGTGGACCC
Organism: uncultured Armatimonadales bacterium; assembly: GCA_964252595.1. Lineage (GTDB taxonomy): Bacteria > Armatimonadota > Armatimonadia > Armatimonadales > Capsulimonadaceae > JANXMY01. Next base: position 4,443 of record CAXUNT010000100.1, on the reverse strand, counting down.
CTGAATGCTGGCATGACCGCGCAGGGCCATGATCCCGCCACCGGGCCGGCCCATGTTGCCGAGTAGCGTTTGCAGAATGCTCGCCGTGCGAATGATCTGCACCCCAGTGGTGTGCATGGTCCAGCCGACCGCGTAGCAGATAGCACTGGTGCGCTCACGCCCGGAGTTGTCGCACAGCGTTTCCGCCACTTGGACAATCTGCTCCGCGGTGCAGCCGCAGATGTCTGCGGCCATTTCCGGCGTGTAGCGCTCGAAGTGCCGCCGCAGAAGCTGCATGACGCAGCTTGGATCTTGCAGCGTCTCATCCCGCTGAATATGCCCGGCCTTCGAGTCGGCGGCGTTCGTTTGCGGCGACGAGTGTGTGCTGGCTCCGCCTTCGATTCCATGCCCGTGCAGGCCGTTCGACTGGCCGGACATTTTGCTCTGTCCGCTATCGCTGCCTTCTTCGGCACCGAGCGGCTGCTTGTAGCTCCAGTGGCCTTCGCCGGGATCGTAGGAGCGCGACTCCGGGTCGTACCCGCTGAACAGGCCATCCAGGGTTTCTGTGTCCTCGAACTTCTCATCCACCAGGGTCGAGGCGTTCGTATAGGCCATCACATATTCTTTGAACCACCGCTCATTGGTGAGAACATAGTTGACCAAAGCACCCAAAAATGCAATATCCGAGCCGGCCCGAATTTGAACGTGCTGGTCCGCCATCGCTGACGTGCGCGTGAAGCGCGGGTCCACATGAATAAGCTTCCCGCCGTTCGCTTTGGCCTTCATCGGCCAGCGGAAGCCGACCGGATGCGCTTCGGCCATGTTGGAACCCATAATGAGAATCGCGTCGCTGTTTGCTAAATCCTGCTGATACTGCGTGGCCGCACCGCGGCCAAATGTCGCGCCCAGACCGGGCACGGAAGCAGAATGTCAAATGCGGGCTTGATTCTCAACCGACAACACGCCGAGACCGGCAGTGAACAGCTTTTTGATTAAATAGTTTTCTTCATTGTCCAGCGTCGCGCCGCCGAGCGTCCCAATGTTCCGCACGGCGTTCAATGCCCGCCCGTTGTCATCTTTGTCGGTCCAGCCATGCTCGCGGGCGTCGTAGACTTTCTGCGCGATCCGTTCCATCGCCCAGTCCAGAGGCTTTTCTTCCCAGTCGGCGGCATAAGGGGCGCGGTACAGAACCGTCTTCACGCGATTGGGGTTCTTGGCTAATTGAAAGACGTTCGCGCCCTTCGGGCAGAGCGTGCCTTCGTTGATGGGCGAGTGCGGGTTGCCCTCGATGTCAATAATCTGGCCGCCTTTGGTGTAGATGTGCTGGCCACATCCGACCGCGCAGTACGGACAAACGCTTTCGGTGACGGTCGCACCGTCAATGCGGGCGTTTTTGGTCAGCGTCTGGCGGCTGAATGGCTGCCTTTCACGCTTTCGCGGCTCCGGCGAACCGCCGGAGGCTCTTTGGAATAACGGGAGCTTGAACATGGCTAGGTCGTACCTCATTCTAGGGTCCAAAGTATTTACGGGGAAAGAGAGCAGTTATATTCTCGCTCTTACCCCGGTTATCCTGCTGTTAATCGCGCAGGAAGGAAACAATCGTTTGGCGAACATCTTTCCTCATGTGGCGCGAGTTTTTCAATAGCTTTGGACGACCCTGCATCTTTGGCGATCCTGCATCCGCAGAGGCTATCTCGCACCTGGAACAATCGCTTTGCGTCCTTCTGCCTACGGAATTGCGAGAGTTGTTTACAGAAATGGACGGCGTATCGGTTTATCCTGCTTTCTTTGAAGACAACAGCGAAGATGCTGCGATGCAAGTTCTTTGGACACTTGACGAGGTTCGGGAGGAAAATCAAAGACTTCGTACCATCGCCATCTTTGAACACTTGCTGTTCTTTGCCTGCGAGCCAAATGGAGACCCGATTGGCTACGCCATTGTAGATGGAAAGATTATTGATCCACAGTTGATTGTGATGAGCCACGAGGATTATGAAGACCGCCGTGTTCAATGCCACTCTTTGCGAGCGTATTTGACGATTCTGATGGAGGCTTCTCAAGGAGCGCACAATCCCTGCCCTACTACACACTGGAACAATACTCCGCGCTGGAAGACGAAGCTGTCTACAAGAACGAGTATCGTGCAGGCCGCATCTACAGCATGGATCAAGTCTCGCCACGGCACTGCGCTTTAGCGGCGAACGTCGGCGGTGAAATTGGCCGCTTGCTGAAGCGGACGCCGTGCCGGGTTTATGCCAGCAGCCTGCGCGTCACGGTCATGGCAGCAAGTTTCAGCACCTACCCGGATGTCACAATCGTCTGCGGGGAGCCGCACATCAATCCGTTTGACAAAAACAGCATCATCAACCCATCGGTAATCTTTGAAGTGCTTTCGCCGTCTACCGAGCGCTACGACCGGGGCGAAAAGTGGGCGCGTTACCGCCGCCTGGACTCGCTTGAAGAGTACCTCCTAGTTTCTCAGGACAAGCCTGAAGTCGAGCAGTATGTCCGGCAGGAAAGCGGCCTCTGGAGCTACAAGGCCGTGGAAGGACTGGACGCGGCGAGCCTTTTGACGGTACTGGGCGTCACGCTGCCGCTGACCGAGATTTACGACAGGATTACGTTTGAGGAGAGTGTCAGCGTTCGTGACACCACTGAGATAGAAATCACCTAATGGCGACTGCCGCAGATATGCTACAATGATGCCGTGGAGGAAACTGATATGGACAAGATGTTGGACTCAGAGACTGACGCCGGCGCACGGAAGAAGCAGAAGATAGACTACAAAGCAGAAATCGCGAAGATGCTGGCCCACATGGATGTTGTCAGCGAGCGCATCCAGCGCAACCAACTGGAAACTGAGCAGCTTCAAGCCGAAACGCGGGTCATGCTGGCTGAAATTCAAGCCGAGATGAAGGCGGTCTAAGTCAATGTGGCAGCAGTTTTTTGCCGGCATCAAGAATCTGATTCTTCTTCAAGAGCAGACCGACCAAAACACGGCGAAGATCAAAGAAATGCAAAGTGAGCTGACAGCCCTCACAGCCGCCGTTCAGCAGCTTATCTATGAAGTGCGCGGCAACAAGAGAGACGAAGCCCATGAGCGCGAGAACATGGCGCTGCGGCTGGAAAACGAACTCTTGAAGTTCGAGCGGCGTCTGCCGCCCCCGAATTAGAACCGACACTTACCCTGAGCAAGAACACCCAATATGACGCCGTAGTGATCGGCGCGGGGCCGAACGGGCTGGCGGCGGCGATCAAAGTCGCCCAGGAAGGCCGCTCGGTGCTGGTGGTCGAGGCCGCCGACACGCCCGGCGGCGGGTGCCGGACAAAAGAGTTGACGCTGCCGGGCTTTCAGCATGATGTCTGCTCGGCGATCCATCCCCTTGGCTACGGCTCGCCGTTCTTCCAAACGCTGGGATTGGAAAAGTACGGGCTGGAATGGATTTTTTCGGAAGCCGCCCTCGCCCACCCCTTCGACGACGGCCCGCCCGCGCTGCTGTATCAATCGGTGGAA
>CAXUNT010000100.1:0-940 GCA_964252595.1 uncultured Armatimonadales bacterium | reverse complement strand
ACCGTAGACTGATGGCTCCACTCGTGCCGAATTGGGCCGAGCTATCGCAGGCGCTTCGGGAGCCGCTGAGACTCGCCCGTTACCCCTTTGGCCTGGCCCGGTTCGGCCTCAAAGCGATGCTGTCATCACAGATGCTCACGGAGCAGGCGTTCATGGGAGGCCGGGCCAAAGGCTTCTTTTCCGGCATGGCCGCGCATTCCATGCTGCCCTTGGAACAATCTCCAAGCGGCGCATTCGGCATGGCGCTGGGACTGGCCGGCCACGGGGTCGGCTGGCCCTTCCCACGCGGCGGCTCGCAGCGCATCGTTGATGCCCTTGTTCTGCACCTGAAATCGCTCGGCGGGGAAGTGGAAGTGGGGCACAAAGTCGAAACGCTGACCGAGCTGCCGCTGTCGCGCCTGGTTTTTGCGGATATCACTCCCCGTCAGCTCATCCAAATTGCCGGAGACACGCTGCCGCCTGGCTACCGCACGGCATTATCCCGCTACCGCTACGGCATGGGCGCGTTCAAGTTGGACTGGGCGCTGGACGGTCCGATCCCCTGGAAGTCGCCGGAAGTGGCGAAAGCCGGCACGGTGCATCTCGGCAGCACCCGCGCCGAAATCAGCGCGTCGGAACACGCCGCCGCGCACGGCGAGATCTGCGACACGCCGTACATCCTGCTGGCCCAGCAAAGCCTGTTTGATGACACCCGCGCTCCCGACGGCAAACACACGGTCTGGGGCTACTGCCATGTCCCGAACGGCAGCACGGTAGATATGACAGAGCGCATCGAGTCTCAAATCGAGCGCTTCGCGCCCGGCTTCAGGGGCCGCATCCTCGCCAAACACGTCATGGACCCGGCGGCGATGGAGCGCTACTCCGCCAACTACATTGGCGGCGACATCAACGGCGGCGTTCAGGACTGGGCGCAGCTTTTCACCCGCCCCCTCCCCCGCTG
>CAXUNT010000099.1:0-14963 GCA_964252595.1 uncultured Armatimonadales bacterium | reverse complement strand
ATTCTGGGGAGCCGGAGAAGAGCAGAAAACCTCGCGGTGGCCAGCGCTTTTTTCTGTATGGCTCCCCAGAATTGGGGCGGGGGGGCAGAACCTCAGAATTAAGGCTTGATTGGGATAGGGTGGGAGCGACACAAAAAGTCCGGTCCCGTTCTAGAATGGGGCCGGACTTTTTGCGATTATGTAGATGCTGTCGCACTTTCGGAGGCCAGGCTGCCATGCACGGAGAATGTCGTGTGCGAAGGCCCTTTGCTTTGCGTCCCTGCGTTTCCCCAGGTTTGCCTTTGTCGAGCAGCGATTGGCGTGTCAGACATTCAAGATTATCGGCAAAGGTGCTGGGAGGATTACCCCGACAAATACCGGGTTTGACAGCATATGCCGAACAAAAAAGCCGGGCGCGTAAGCGCCCGGCATTTGAGAGGAACGGGAACACTCTAATATACGCTGAACGTCCCCGCGTAATTGCCTGTCGAGTCGCCGGTTCCGGCGGCGGAAGGATTATTCCCCAGAAAGGCAGGATTGTTCTCCTGCTGAGAGTTGGGACCGTAAGAGACGCCAGTAAAGCGTATATACTTGACATGGCTGTCAGCGAACATATAATTCGCCGCGTCCGTATGTCTTGCCGGTCCATAGGAGACACCATTACCGGAGTATCCTTGAAAGCCGGTGACATATTTGATATTGCCACCGTTGCCGTAGTATTCCGGGCTATCCCCTTCCAGGTCTCGCCGGACGAACGCCGATGGGTGACGGATTTGTTTTACCGACATCAGCTTGAAGCATCTCCAATTTTCGGGCGGACCGGCGCAGGAAAGGGCGCTCAAAAATGAGCGAAGAAACATAAGCCAGAGCGAGGCTTAATGGTAGCCCAATCACGACCATCAGCCAGAAGTGCAGGGCGAAAGGCAATTTGACTGGCAGCCACAAGTCAGAGATGATTGCCAGGACTGGCCAGTGGAGCAGGTACAAACTGTACGAGAATCCTGCCACAGAAACAAGAGGCCGGGCAGAAAGAAAATCCCGAATTCGGCTCGGCTGCGGCCCCGCCAACGCGACTAGGCCAGCCGCGAGGAGGAGCGCCCAGGCAACCCGAAAATCCTCTACATGCAGGCCGAAATCCGGCGCTCCCCCGCCAGCCCAAAAGCAGCAGAACAGCAGAATCAGTCCGCCGCTGACCACCGGCCACGGCAGGTTCCGGTACTGCGCGGCACGTGCCGCCGTAGACTGCGATATCCAGGCCGCGCCGCACCCAGCATAGAACATGGCGTAATACTCAAAATACAGGCAGGGTCGCCCGATCCGGTGCGACACGCCGATCAGCAGAAACGAAAGGCAGGCTGCGCCAAGGACGCTCTGCAAAGCACCCCAGCGCCGCCACGCCCAGGCGATGTACGGCAGGGTAAAATAGATATGCCATTCCACTGGAATGCTCCACAACGGAGCATTAAAATCGAGCGGCGGCGGGACGAGGTCATGCAGCAAAAAGACAGTGGCGACAGAAGCGGGAGTGGCGAGTGCATAGACATCCATTTCATGCGTGACTCGCAGGCGATCAGCACTGAAAACACCAACGCGAACAAGTAGGCCGGGATGATGCGCCTCCCGCGCCGCCGCAAGTAAGCTTCCGTGCCGCCAGGCAGAGCGCCGGTCTTGACCAGCGGCAGCGCAAGCAAATATCCGCTGAGAACAATAAAGGTGGGAACGCACAAGTTCCCGGCGAACTCCAGTGGCTCAAGCCACCAGGCCAGATGCATCGTCACGCGGCTGGTCCAAACATCGCAGTGACTTATCACAACAACAAGGGCGGCAAGTGCACGCAGTCCATCCAAATGGGTGATGTGCGAATGCCTCACAATATTGTTGCTAATTCCGCCGCTGTGGCTGTCATCCACTTGAGAGGTTCGTTTCATTCCTCACTATAACAGACGAAGCTTTAGCCGTCAAGTAAGAAGTTTGGGGGAATGAAGGCATCACGACAGCCAATCCTATCTGCCAAAGCTACCTTGTACACACGTCGTTGACGATGAACAGCGGCAGGCGGGCGCACAACCGCTTGGCCTGTGAAAGCCCGGCGTTTCTTTTGCTTATCTCGCTTGACAAATCGCGTGAACACTCGTAGAATAGAGGCATGAAAAGTCATTATTTATCGGTAGCAGTAGGCATCGGACTGATGCTGGGGCTGACACCGGCAGGACATACGCAGGATGCGGCAGGATCGCCGCAAGAATTGACGGGGCAGGCGTCGCCCGCAAACGGGCTTTGGCTGGAAACGCTGGATTTGTCCAAAATGACCGAAGGCTACGGCGCGGCGGCAGCAGGGCGGTCCATTGACGGCCATCCGTTGACGCTCGGCGGCGTGGTCTACCCGCACGGCATCGGCACCCATGCCGTCAGCGAGTTCGTGGTGGACCTGCATGGGAGCGCGGCCCGGTTCACGGCGATGGTGGGCGTGGACGATGAAACGCAGACGCGCGGCTCGGTGGCATTCTCGGTCAGCGTGGACGGCAAAACGTTGGCGCAGACCGGGGTTCTGCACGGCGGCGACAAGCCGCAGCTTCTGACGGTGGACTTAACTGGGGCCAAGCGGATGACCCTGCGGGTCTCGGACGGCGGCGACGGCATCACCTATGACCATGCCGACTGGGCTGGGGCAGTGCTGACGCTTGTTCCCGGCGCGGCGGCTCGCCCTGAAGCGTTCACCCTTCCCCTGGTGCCGGCGCGGCTCGTCATTCCTGCCCCGAACCCCCAGCCGGCCATTCACGGACCGCGCGTGGTCGGCGCGACGGCAGGCCGGCCGTTTTTGTTTCTGGTTCCGGCGACCGGCAGCGGGCCGCTGGTATACGGCGCGAAAAATCTGCCCGCCGGGCTGACGCTCAACGCCCGCACCGGCGTTATTTCCGGGGCATTGCAAAAATTTGGAACCACAGCCGCGACGCTGTTCGTGCGCGGGCCGCGCGGCATGGCCCGGCGCGGGCTGGTCATTGTCGGCGGCAGGCACACGCTGGCCCTGACCCCACCGATGGGCTGGAACTCGTGGAACGTTTGGGCGGGACGGGTAGACGCCGGGAAGGTGCGCGACGCCGCCGATGAGATGATCGCAGCGGGGCTGGCCCGGCACGGCTTCGGGTATGTCAACATTGACGACACTTGGGAAGCGGCACGGGATGCCCAGGGCAACATTCAGACCAACGACAAGTTTCCCAGCATGCCCGCGCTGTCCGCCTATGTCCATTCCAAGGGCCTGAAGCTCGGCATCTACTCCAGTCCTGGCCCGACCACCTGCGCGAACTTCCCCGCTTCTTACCAGCACGAAGCGCAGGATGCAGCCACTTACGCGAAATGGGGCGTAGACTATTTGAAGTACGACTGGTGTTCCTATGACACCGTTGTTCAGGGAGACCATTCCCTGCCGGCGCTTGAGAAGCCCTACACGCTGATGGGCGCGGCGCTTCGGTCCCAGCCCCGCGACATTGTTTACTCGTTCTGCCAGTACGGCATGGGCGACGTTTGGAAATGGGGCGCGGCGGCGGGCGGCAACTGCTGGCGCACGACCGGCGATATTGATGACAACTGGAACAGCCTGCATTCCATCTACGAGAGCCAGGCCGGACACGAAAAATACGCCGGGCCGGGCCACTGGAACGACCCGGATATGCTGATGGTCGGCATTGTCGGCAAAGGCAATATCCACCCGACGCATCTGACCCCAAACGAGCAGGTGCTGCATATTTCCATGTGGTGCCTGCTGTCATCGCCGCTTTTGATCGGCTGCGACATGACCAAGCTTGACCCGCTGACACTGGCGCTCCTGACCAACGACGAAGCGCTGGACATCAACCAGGATCCGCTCGGCAAGCCTGCCGGATTGGTGTCCAAAGACGCCGGCGACGGCGAGATTTGGGCGCGTCCGCTGTTCGACGGCACCCACGCCGTCGGCCTGGTCAACGGCGGCGACGACCCGCGCACGATCACCGTCTACTGGGCCGAACTGGGCCTCTCTGGCCCGCAGCCCGTCCGCGACTTGTGGCTGCACCGAAGCGCCGGCACGCCCCGCAGCCGCTACGCCGTCGTCGTCCCCGCCCACGGCGCAGTGCTGCTGAAGATCGGCAAGCCGAACAAAATCTAAGACCTGACACAGAGGCAGTTGATGATGGAAAAACGAGTGCCGGTGGAAGTTGCGGGTATTTATGCCCACGAAGATGCGGGTGTGGTCTCAAATCACTTTGTCCTATTTCGGGATGAAGCCAAGCGACGTATTCCGATATTTATCGGGCAGTTTGAGGCTTGGGCTATCTCGCTTGGTCTTGAAGACAAGCCGCAAGAGCGGCCCTTTACTCATGATGCAATGATCCGTTGCCTCTCAGTTGCCGGTGCAGTAATAGAAGAGGTTTACATCAACGATGTGCGCGACGAAACCTACTATTCCGTCGTGAGCCTGCGTATCGGCGGCCAAATGCATCAAGTAGACATACGCCCCAGCGACGCCATCAGCCTTGCCCTCCGTGCGAAGTGTCCTATTCTGATGAACGAAAAGATCATTGAGGCGGCTAAAGCTTAATGCAAACCCGGCCTTGAACGGCCGGGCTATCGAAGCACAGAAAGTCCCTACGGGACTGGTTGCCAGCAGCCATGACCAATCTTCAGTGCCGGAGGCACTTTCCTTGCCGCGTTAGCCCGGCCTTTCAAGGCCGGGTCAGAGTATGTGAACCAGAGGAGAAACTCATGAACACACGCATCATTCTCTCGGCGGCGCTCGCCGCCGCCGTTTTCTTTGCCTCCGCCCCTATGCAGGCGCAGGCTCCGGCGCTGTCCACTACCCAGAAACAGCAAGATCTGCAATTCAAAATCGCGGAGCGGCAAGCCCAGGTGGATGCGCTTCAGGCGCAAGTCAACGTGCTTCAGGCGCAGGTCAAGCGGCTGCAAGCGCAGGTTCGCGCGTCGTCGCCATCCAGGGTCATCAGCCCATTCTACAAAGTCCCAAACATTCAAATCCCGAATTACAAAATCGCTCCCTTCCAAAATCCGGGCAGCCAAAGCTACCAGTTCCCTGGCACACAAGGGCCGCCTCAAATTCTTGCTCCGCGCCTGTATTCCAACATCCCGCCCTGCTCGGTGACGCTCCTCGGCCAAAAGCCGCGCTGATCGGCAAATTGACCCCCCCCCAATTTTGGGGAGCCGGATTAAGACACAAAAGCCCGTTTCCGCTGGCGGTCCTTCTTAGTCTGGCTCCCCAGGATTGGGGCGGGGGCTTCACAGCAAAGTGAGAGGACGACCGGGTACAATCTTCGTCTATGGCAAGAAGACGGAAGCAGAAGATTACCCCCCGCGCCCTGCTGGAACTGAAGATGCCGGGGGAAGTGCAGGTCGCGCCGGACAATGTGCGGATTGTATATGGGGTCAGCGAGACCAACTGGGACGACAATGCGGTCACCCAGCATCTGTATTTACTGAAGGTCGGGTCGGACGCGGAACCTCGGCAGATCACGCGCGGGCGAGGCAATGAAACCGAGCCGCGCTGGTCGCCCGACGGCAACTGGCTGGCGTTCTTAAGTGACCGCGAAGACGAAGGCGGCAGTGACGACGACGAGCCGAAAGCGCAGGTATGGCTGCTGCCGACCGACGGCATGGGCGGCGAGTCGGAAAAATTGACCGACGCGCCCGAAGGGATCGGCGCGTTTGAATGGCTGCCGGACTCGTCAGGCGTCGTGTATGTCGCCCAGGAGCCGCGCCCGAAGCCGCTGCAAGAATATCACGAGGACAAGCAAGAGCGCAAGGACGACGCGACGGTTGAGCGATGCGAAAAGTTCCGGCAGCAGATCTGGTGCATTGACCAGGGCAGCAAGAAGCCGAAGCTGGTCCATCCCGGCGACTTCGGCCTCGGCGAGATCGCGGTTTCGCCCGACGGTAGAAGTGTCGCGTTCACGACCAACTACACGGGCGAAGTCAATGATTATCATAAGTGCGATGTCTGGACAGTAGGCATAGATGGCACCGACGCAAGGCCGCTCGCCGACGGTCCCGGCGGCAAGTTCCACCCGGTCTGGACCCATGACGGCTCGCAGGTCTTGTATGTGGCGTCGCTTGATCCCGAACTTTCCTACTCCCAGCCCAATCTATACGCCGTGTCTGCGGGAGAAAAATCCCACCCCGTCAATCTGACTGCCGACTTCCCCCACGACCTGACCGGCTGGCACGGCGTTCATTTAGACGCCGCCGGCCGGATTTACGCGCTGGCCGCCGTCGGCACGACCACGGCCATTTTCCGCTCTGACGGCGCTCAGTGGCAGGCTGTTGTAGAAAACGACGAGCATTTGCACGACTACGCCGTGGCTCCCAGCGGCGGCCTAGCGTATGTGTCCAGCTCAACGATAGATGTGCCGGAGCTGTGCTGGCTCGCGCCCGGCAAAAAGCGCCCCGAAACGCTGACCGATCTCAATCAAGACTGGGCCGACAAATACGCGCTGGCCCCGACGCAGCTTGTTTCGTGGAAGTCTCCCGATGGGTTAGAGATTGAGGGCCTGCTGACTCTGCCGATCGGCTCCCAAGACGGCCAAAAGCTGCCCTTAATCGTCAACCTGCACGGCGGGCCGCATGGGCGGACGGTGCAGGCATTGTCGCCTTACACGGCGTGGCAGACGTGGGCCGCGGAAGGCTACGCGGTCTTGTCGCCGAACTACCGGGGCAGCGAAGGCTACGGGAATGCGTTCAGCACGGTCAATCGCCATGATTTGGGCGGCGGCGACGCCGCCGATGTGCTGGCGGGTGTTGATCAGGCTGTCAGCGAGGGGCTTGCCGACCCTGATAAACTGGCCGTCATCGGCTCGTCCTACGGCGGCTACCTCGTCAACTGGCTCATCGCCAAGACCAAGCGGTTCCATGCCGCCGTGTCCCAGTTCGGCATCTTTTCGCTCGCCACCGACTTTTCCAATTCGCAGGCCCCGCGCTGGGAGACTGAGTACCTCGGCGGCTTCCCGTGGGACAATCCCGCGCTGTATGCCGAGCGGTCCCCGGCGACCTTCGTTCAGGACATCGGAACCCCCGTGCTGATCATGCACGGCGACCTCGACCCGAACACGTTTATCGTTAACTCTCAGGAGATGTACCAGGCCCTGCACCTGCTGGGCCGAACCGCCGAGTTCGTCCACTATCCCCGCGAAGGGCATGGACTGGGTGAGCCGCAGCACCGGCTGGACGAGCTTCGGCGCTGCTTGAATTGGTTTGACAAATACTTAAACCACGGTGCAAACACCGTCCACCGCACCGGCGACAAGCTGGTCCACGACGGCTGGGAACTGACGGTCACGTCCGCGACGCTGGAAACCTACGCGGGCCGCCCCGACGACGGTCCGCGCTATGTCGAGATCGCCTTTGTCCTGCGCGACCTCACCGAAACCCGCCGTCCTTTGACGCTCAAGCCCGGCGACTTTTCCCTCACCCGCACCGTCCCGCCGGGCCGTCCCGCCCGTCCCCTCGGCCTTCCCGTCAGCGTCCTCGGCCAGCGGGCATTAGCCGAGACCGCCACCTGGTCCGTTCCCTACGTTCCCGGCAAAGATGACCGCGCCCTGTCCGCCCCCTTCGCCCTTGTCTTCCGCCTGCCCCCCTCCGGCGGGACCTACCAGTTCACCGCGCTCGGCTTCCCGCCCGTCACGCTGGATGTCCCGGCGGCGGACAAGACGGATGAGGAAAAAAAGTCAGACGAAGACAAAAAGAAAGAGAAAAGTTATTCGGCTGCCGACAATGATGCCAACGAAAACCGCAAGCAGGATTGACAATGGCGCGACAAAAAGCGGAAGACACTCTCCTTTACCTGATCTTTCGGCGGGTGCCGACATGGGCGACGGTGGCTCTCGTCGCCGGATTTTATGTTCTGCTGCACTGGCTCTTGCCGCTTACTCTGCACGGCAATATGTGGGTGCAGATGGGCGCGGCTTATGCGCCCTTTTTCACCCTCGTGTTGGCATTGTTTGCGGTCTCTGCCGAGATCGACAAGTATAAACGGCGCAGGCTGCTTAGTCAGCAGAACAGCCTGGAAACGCTCAGGAACATGACCTGGCTGGAGTTTGAGCATCTGGTCGGAGAAATCTACCGGCGGCAGGGATACAAAGTTGAGGAGAAAGGCGGAAGTGGGCCGGATGGCGGCATTGACATCGCTCTGCGGCGCGGCGGCGAAACCGTGCTGGTTCAATGCAAGCAGTGGAAAACACAGTCCGTCGGTGTCAAGCCGCTGCGCGAGCTTCGCGGTGTTGCGGCAAACCAGAAGGCCGCGCGAGGAATATTCGTCACTTGCGGTGGTTACACGCAAGCTGCGCTTTCCGAAGCAGGAGGGCAGCCGCCGCTGGAACTGGTTGATGGGCCTGAGCTGCTGAAGCTTGCACAAGAAGTGCAGGCCAGATCCACTCAACCGCAGCAGTTCCCATCCGCACAGGCCGCAGTTCAGCCAGGAGAAGCGGTTCAAGCCGTAAATGAAGGCATTGAACCGAGCTGTCCGAAATGCGGCAGTGCTATGAAGCGAAAAATGGCGCGTCAAGGTGCAAATGCGGGGAACAAATTTTGGGGATGCTCGCAATTTCCGCGCTGCCGTGGAACCAGGCAGGTTTAGGCGCTCCGCTAACCTCGTGCCAGCACACTCACAGCGTCGCCGGCAGTAGCACTCTCTGGGTTCAGGCTGGACAGCCCTTCGGCCTGTGCCGCCCGCAATAGTCTTTTATCCGCAGAGATTAAAAGACATGGCTCTGCCGAAACTCTTTGGAAGTGCAGGTAAGCCGCCAAAATCGCGGCGTCCGCCGAGTTGATGTTGTGCGCCTGCATCAATGACAGGCTGCCGAACACCAATGCGTCAGTGATGGATAGAATGCCCAAGTCCGGGTCTTCAACGACCTCGCTCCGCAGTGCGTCCGTCGACGCCGTGAATGTCCGCAAGTCCAAGATGCCGCCGTTGTGCTTGCGGAGCAGGATAGAGTAGGTCTCGGCATACCCTGTCGGAGTGATGTGCATCTGCCGCCCAGGAACAGCAGCGAACACCGCATTGACCGTTTCGCGGCCGGCTTCCTCATAATAGCGCTTGACAAGGCCGCTGGCATCCCATAGGACTCGCTGTGTCATCAATAGTCGTCCCGTGCTTCAATAATGCCGCGCGACGCATCATTGTCTTCCGGCTTGATGCCGTGCGCTCGCAGGCACTCGCCGACCATCTGCTGGGCGCGTTCGGCGGTTGCGGACGGGTCGTAAACCATGCTCATCTTTTGGTATTGCTCCTCGACAATGCGGCGGATCTCCGCTTTGTCTGCCATCAGAGAAGATGTATCGGTTTGAAGTTCGCGCTCAATCGTTGCCATAGTCTTTGCCTCTGAGTTTGAGTATACCCGCTGCCGTGCTGTTACGATCCGGCGGCTGTCTCAGCGGCGGCGGGCGTGAGATGATAAGCGTCGTCGTGGAAGCGCTGAAGGCTGGTGCGGTGGCCAATGGAGACGACGGTAGTATGAGGCAGGGCGGAGGCCAATTCGTGATACAGTGCGGCTTCGGTTGGCTCGTCGAGCGCGGAGGTGGCTTCGTCTAAGAACAGCCAGCGCGGCTGGTGCAGAAAGGCGCGGGCCAGCGCGACCCGCTGCTGCTCACCGGGAGAAAGCTGCAAGGCCCAGTTTTGCGTCTCATCCAGCCGGTCCGCAAGAAGCGGCAGGCGGACCCGCGCCAGCGCCGACGTCGCTTCGTCCTCGGTGAACTGCGCCGCCGGGGCGGGGTAGGCGAGGGCGGCTTGCAGCGTACCCACCGGCAGGTAAGGCTTTTGGGGCAGGGTCATCACGTCGAAATCCGCCGGGCGCTGAATGCTGCCGCTGCTGTACGGCCATAGGCCGGACAGGGCGCGGAGCAGGGTGCTTTTGCCGCTGCCCGACGGCCCGGAAATCAGGGCCGAGCGGCCTTCTTCCAGGGTCAAGTCAAGGTCGCGAAAGAGCGTGCGTCCGCTGGGCAGGCCGAGGGACAGGCCGTGCAGGGCCAGCGTGCCGTTTGTGCCGACCGTAGACGCTGCGCCGGGCTGCAACGACAGGGCGCGGGCGGCTTCGACTGCCTGCGTGAAGCCGGTCAACCGCTGGATCACGGCCCGCCACTGGGCGATGGCGGTGTAGGCGCTGATGAAGTACGAGACGGCTCCCTGAACATAGCCGAATGACTGCGCGGCCTGGTTAAGACCGCCCAGCGTCATGCGGTGCGCGAAGTAGACGGGAGCGCAGAGGAAGTAGGGCATGACACTGGCTGCCTGCTGGTAGCCGATGCTGAAGCCGTTGATTTTCTTGGTCCGGCTCATAATCGCCCGGTAGTTTTGAACGATGCCGCCGAAGCGTCCCATCAGATCGGCCTGCTCGGCGGTCTCGCCCCGGCCTAAAGCAATGCTTTCGCCGTTTTCACGCAGGCGGACTAGGCCGAACCGGAAATCCGCTTCATAGCGCTGCTGATTGAAGCTCAGATTGATAATGGGAAAGCCGAGTTTTGCGATCAGCAGCGAGCCGATGACGGCATAGATCAATGCGCCCCAGATCAGGTAGCCGTGAATGAGGAGCCGCCCATGCAGCAGCGGCAGAGCGCCGCCCACTTTCCAGAGCAGGGCCACGAAGGCCAGCAGGGTGGCGACCTGCTGCACCAAATTCACGATCAGTGGGATTGCACCGCTGAGGCCGTCGTTGGTGCCGACGAAGTCGCGGATGTCTTCAGAAATGCGCTGATCGGGGTTGTCGGCGGGCTGACCGGAGATTTGCCAGAAGTAAAACGCCTTGCCCTCAAGCCATTGATTGAGAAAATGGTTTGTCATCCAGCGCCGCCAGCGAATGGTCAGCGCCATCGTGGCGTAGCTCTGGTATACATACACCGTGCAATAAAGAAAGGCCCAGAGCGTCCAGGACTTCAATGCGCGGAGGAAGGCTTTGAGGTCGTAGTTTTGGACCGCGTCAAAGATGGCTCCGCCGAGCTGAACCAAAAGTACGGAAACACCAACCAGCACCAGCGTCAGAACAGCGACAAGAGCGGCGGTGGCCCAGGCCCGGCCGCGTTCTTCGGAAGTCCAGAACGGGCGGGCGAGGCGCAGAAAATCACGAAGCATACAGGGGCGGTTCCTCTCGGTCAAGCAGATTAACGTCAAGCGCGGATGTGTGTTTTCCCGAACAGCGCCTTTGCCGCCGAAGATGCTGAGACTACGGCCCGAACCTACGGATTGTTCCCGCCGTCTTAGGCTTCCACGACATACACCTGGCCCGGCTGAACGGTAGGCAGCAGGGTCAGGACTTTGGGCATGAGCGGGGCAAGCGTGACCGGGCTGGTATCAAAACCGACCAGCACGATGACGGCGATCGCGCGTCCACGCATACTTTGCTGATCTGGAATATTCTGATCTACCGCCAGGAACACGTCAAACTGGGTTTCTGCAAGTGAAAGCAGCTTCCCGTTGACAATGCGGTTCCAACGCATTTGGTAAGCGGTTTTGACCTCGTGACCAGTAAGATACCGGCGCAGCGGTCGGGGCGTGCAGTGGTTAAATAAGATTTTCATCGGACGCGGCAGCCGTCCGGCAAGTCTTCCATCATCTTCTCAAAAGCATGGCGCAGCGCTTGCAGAACTTCGTCTCGCGGCACCCCTTCAAAGTCGTCTAGAAACTCCGGCAGGGCGGCATCATGCACTAAGTAGTCCCACAGCGACTTGATGGGAACACGAGTGCCGACAAAGCACGGGGTTCCTCCGAGGCGTTCAGGATTGACCGAGATAAAGGCAGCCTGGGGGTGTTGCGCGGGATAAGCTCGCCATCCCAATAGTCTTCAGGCAAAGTCTGCGCGGGATCATGTTCCAGAGTTTCCGGCATGAACTCCTCAAAAAAGAAAACAGGGGCGGGCCGTGTGGCCCGCCCCTGTCTGCGTGTCTTTGGCTTAGTGGCAGCCGCAGGAACCGCAGCCGCCTCCCTGACGGGTGTCGAGGCCAGCAGCTTCGTCATCGCCGGCGCTAAACGAAGAGCCGCAGCCGCAGGACTTGGTGGCGTTGGGGTTCTCGATCTTGAAGCCGCCGCCCATATCGGTGTGGATGTAATCCACGACCGCGCCGCCGAGGTAGCGCAGGGAGGTCGAGTCGACAACCAGCGTGACCGGGCCGAAGGCGAAGGTCTCGTCGCCGGGTTCGATGTTTTCGTCCAGCGCCATGCCGTATTGCAGGCCGGAGCAGCCGCCGCCGGCGACGTAAACGCGCAGGGCGAGGTCGGTGCGGTCCTGCTGGGCGATCAAAGACGTCACTTCGGTCATGGCGGCGTCGGTCAGACTCAAGGGTGCGGACTGGATCAATGTTTCAGGTGCCGTGGTGGTCGGCATATCAAGAGTTGCGGGCATGGTCTAGTTTCCTTCTAGGCGGGTTCAAGGCCCGCTGGTGTGTTGATGCGATGACGACCCCTCCCCAACCCCTCCCCCAAAGGGAGAGGAACTTACTGGGGTTCGGGCGCGATTTCGCCCCCTTCCCTCTGGGTTGGGGGTGGGTTCTATATTATACCCCAACGCCCTTGTATCCGATGAGCGACGGCTCCGGCGGGCGCGAAGTGCGGGTCCGGGTTGTTACTGGAACCAGTTCTTCCTCGTACTCGAACGCTTCCATCGAGATGCAGTCCATCGGGCAGATCTTGGCACACAAAGCGCAGCGAATGCACTTGGTGCCGTCCATCAGCATGATGGTGCCGTCGTCGGGCTTTAATTCGTCCTGGGGGACGCCGTACTTGGCTTCGATCAGCCGGGCCACTTCCTCGTCGCCGACCACATCCGTGACCGGAACCATCTTCAGAATGCTTTCCGGGCAGATATTGATGCAGAGGCCGCAGAGGATGCACTTCTCGGCATCGAAGACCACGTTAACATGACAACGCAAACAGCGCATGCCTTGTTCCCGTGCGGCCTTCTCCGTATAATTAAATTCCACGAGTTCGAAGCCTTTGGAGCGGTTGGTGATCTCGCGCTCCGGCGGCTCTTGGCGGATGAAGTTGTCGTACTTCTGCGGCATGGCATAGTTGACGATCGGCAAAGCCCGCATGTAGCCGCGCTTGACCAGCTTCTGGGTCACGCCCGACAGATGCTCGTCCACGCCGACCGCGCACTTCTGCGCCGACGCGATGCCGTCAATAAACAGCCGTGCGCCGAGGGCGATGTCGCCGACCGCGAACACATCTGGGTGAGAAGTAGACTGCAAAGTCTCCGGGTCCACTTCAATCGTCCCGCGCGGAGTGCGCTTCAGGTCTTCAATCCCCGTCACAAAGTTCCAGTTCACCATTTGGCCGATGGAGACGATCACCGAGTCGCACGGGAAGACTTCTTCCGAGCCTTCGATATACTGCGGGTTGAAGCGCCCCTGGGCGTCAATCAGCGACTTGACTTTCTTGGTCTGGATGCCTGTGACGGTGTCGTCACCCAAAATCTCAATCGGCAGGCGCTGGGGCCAGAGCTTGACGCCTTCTAAGACTGCTTCTTCAATCTCGTATTCATCGGCGTTCATCTGGGCGCGAGACTCGCCAAAGATGCAGTCAATGGACTTGGCCGTCAATGCTAGTGTCCGGGCAATGTCGGTCATGGCATAGTTTTTGGGCTTGCCTAAGTTGGACAGCCCGGCCACGACGGGGGTACGGACAGTCATGCGGACCACGTCCATCGCGACGTTGCCGCCGCCGATGACTACGCACTTCTCACCAACCGTGTACGGCTTGCCAAGATTGACTTCCCGCAGCAGATTGATCCCGATATGAACGCCTTTTTTATCCGAGCCGGGAATGGTCAAGGGCCGGCCCTGCATATAGCCCGCCGCGATAATAAACGCCTTGTAGCCCTGCTCGCGCAGCTCAGGGATCGTGACATCTTTGCCAACCGAGACGCCGAGCCTCAAATCCACCCCCAATTCACAAATCGCGGCGATCTCCAAATTCATCAGTTCCCGCGAGAGTCTATAGATAGGAACGCCGGTCGCCATCTGGCCGCCGGGGACTTCCAGCTCCTCAAACACCGTCACCTGGTAGCCGAGCCGCGCCAGATCGTGCGCCGCCGTCATGCCCGCGACGCCCGCCCCGACCACGGCGATCTTTTCTTTGTCCTGCACCGGGTAGGCCGACCCCCGCGCATTGGAATACTCCAGCGACTTGTGTAAATCTTTCAGATTTTCAACGCCGTACTGCTCGGTCGCGAACCGCTTCAACGCGCGAATAGATACCGGGCCGGACGTATCCGAGCCGATATTGCCGCGCGTGCATTTGACCTCGCAGGGAGCGCCGCAGATGCGCCCGCACATGGACGCAAACGGGTTCGGGGCGCGGGCGATGGCATAAGCGTCGGTGTAGCGCCCTTCGGCGATGGCGATGACATAGCCCCGCGCGTCGGTTTTGACCGGGCATCCAGTCTGGCAGCCGATTTTGCCGCGCCAGTAATCAATATCCGGGACTTTAACCCGGTACGGTGTCTGCTTCTCGTCTGCCATAGGTGTAGGTGTTCTTTCTTGAAGAGAAAGCCGCTAACGATAATCACCATTGTACCATATCGCAAGGTTCAAGGCAAGGCGGGAACAAAACGGACTTCCACCCGGCGATCCAGCGCGGCGGCGATCCGTTCCAGCGTCGCCAGCGAGTGCTGGTCATAGTCGCCGTCTTCCAGGCGTGAGATCGCGGATTGGGTTGTTCCCGCGAGGCGGGCAAGCTGAGATTGGGTCAGCCCGGCAGCCGCGCGGGCGTCATAGATGGCCTGCGCCGCCTGAGACTTGATGCGTTCCTGAGCACGAATTCGCTGATAGTTTGGGTCGCCGCCAAACTCCAAGTCCATGATCTCAACAGCATCGCTGGTGGCTTGTAGCATGGGGCATTATCGCAAAGAAGCGATAGGATTGTCAATGGGGCGTGGGGATGGGAAGCGTGGGGATGGGAAGCGTGGGGATGGGAAGCGTGGGGATGGAGAGCGTGGGGATGGAGAGCGTGGGGA
>CAXUNT010000098.1:0-15040 GCA_964252595.1 uncultured Armatimonadales bacterium | reverse complement strand
TAGGGTGAAGCGGTAGGACAACACCGAAGGCTCCCGCCACGGCAAAAACCCCCTACCCAAACCGCTCCCCCTGCCCGCGGGGGGGTGGGATCCGGCTAAGCAAAGCGGGAGGGGTTGGGGCCGAAATCACCATGCCCAAGCCCACCCAGACCATGCCGGAAGCCGTCAGCCGCGTCCTCGTCCACATTGAGCGTCAGGCCGGGCGCACGAACGCCGACGCCGCCTATGACGGCCTGCTTGCCCTGCCCGAATTGCCATTAGACGCGCTGGCCGAACTCGGCCCGCTGGTTCGCCTTGACCCGCCCGCCTTGCTTCGGAGGGTCCCTCCCCGAAGCGGGAAGGGGAAGAGGTTTCGGAAGGAGATTTTGCCCGTGGCGGAAGCATTCTGTCTTCTCCTACCTCTTCACCCTCTCCGCTTCGGGGAGGGACCCTGCGAAGCAAGGCGGGAGGGGTGCTATGATTCGATGCTCTGGAGCGTGTCCAAAAAGCGCGGGAAGTAGCCCAAACGGCGGCCGCCGCGCTCGCGGAGCATTTCCTGGAAATGCGGGGCGTTGTGGCTGGACGCCAGCGCGGTCACCAGAGTTTTGCCGCGCTGGACTTCTTTGTGGTAGCCCCGCGCCGCTTCCTTCGGGATGCCGCCGGAAGTCACAACGCCGACAATCGTGCCGAGAACGCCGCCGAGGACTGCGCTGGTGAGCTGCCACAGCAGGGCATGGGCGGCAATAGACGGCAGAAACGGCTCGTAGAAGACCAGCAGAGACATGGCAAGCGAACCCAGCGGGGCACCGACGACGAAGCCGACAATGCCGCGCGGGGCCATTTCATCTACGGCGTTGATGGGCCGCTCGACATCGTGTTCTTCCATTTCGCGCACGCCAGTCGCGAGTGTCCCGTGGTCGGGGCCGGTGGTTTCGTCATGCGGCGTGCCTTTGACCCCCGCCGCGCCGTGAAAGACCAGTGTGATGTCGGCCATCGGCACACCGTCGTCCACCAGGGCCTGCGCCGCGCGTTCGGCTTCTAAATTATCGTCAAAGACCGCGACTACTGTTCCCGCCATGAGCTGCTCTTCTCCTGTAAGTGTGTTATCCGCGCACGCAGGCCTTGACCAGCGATCCTAGCCGGACCGAATGGGCGTGGCAGATGGCAATCGCGAGGGCGTCGGCGGCGTCGTCGGGCTTCGGGACTTCGGACAGCCCCAAAAGCCGCGTTACCATGAACTGCACCTGCTTTTTCTCGGCGCGGCCCGTGCCGACCACGGCGCTTTTCACCTGAGTCGGCGTGTACTCGGTCCAGGGAAGATTGCGCTGGGCCAGGGTCAGCAAAATGACTCCGAGGGCGCGTCCGACAGGAATGCCGGTAGTGACATTGTTGGTAAAAAACAGCCGCTCGGTCGCCACTTGGTCCACGTCGTAGCGGTCCAAAAGCGCGTTGAACTGATCGTAAATCTGCATCAGCCGCGCCGGAGCATCGTCACCCGGCGGCGTCGTAATCACGCCGCAGGTCAGGTACGAAACTTTGTCGCCGCGCTTTTCAATCACGCCGTACCCGGTCGTCGCCGTGCCGGGGTCGATTCCTACTAATATCATAAAGGGCCGACGAGTATTATCAAGTTGACGCCGCCGGGGTTGTGGAAAAGCCCGGCAGAGATATGTGCTTCGCACAAAGAGCAGAGCAAGAAAGATAGGTCTTTTCCATGTCCGAAGGACATTTCCTGCCGGGGTTTTCTATGAAATCAATAGATTGGCCCCGGCTTCTTTCATCTTCACAGCCGCACGACCTCGCCGGTGCGGGCCGACTGGTAGACCGCCAGGACCAACTCGACGGCTTTGCGGCCCTCGACGCCGTCTACGATGGGAGTTGCGCCGGAACGGCAGCATTGGATAAAATCTGCAATTTGGGCCTCATGCGCCGCGCCCCAGACTGCCGCCGGGTCGGACGCCGTGGACTGGGCCGACCCTTCAGTCGCCGCTTTCGTGCCGCCGGTCGCCACTTGCAGCGCATGGGCCTGGGCGGCTTCGCCGCCGCCGGTGACGCCGCCGCGGGTTGTCAAGGTGTGCAGCATATCGCCTTCGATAATCGCGCTGCCGTCTCTCCCGTAGACGCCGATCTTGACGCCGAAGCCGGGATAGATCGCCGTGGACGCCGTGAGTATCCCAATCGCGCCGTTCGCAAACGTCAGCGTCGCCGCCACCACGTCCTCGGTTTCCACCCGCTCATGCGCGAGGGTCCGGGCCTGCGCGTAGACGGTCTCGACTGGGCCGCAGAGCCAGCGCAGGAGGTCGGCGGTGTGGACGCCCTGGTTCATCAACGCCCCGCCGCCGTCCAAAGCCCACGTCCCGCGCCAGTCACCCGAATCGTAATACTCCTGCGTCCGGTACCACGGCACCTGCGCTTCGGCGTAGACCATTCGGCCCAGCAGATCGGCCTCCAGCGCGGCTTTGACATCGGTGCTCGCTTTGTCGAACCGGTGCTGCGAGATCACGGCCAGCCGCTTGCCCGACTCCCGCTGGGCGGCAAGAAGCGCATCGCAGGCGGCGAGCGTGATGTCCATCGGCTTTTCGACCACGACATGCTTGCCGGCCCGCAGGGCTTGTACCCCAAGCGCCGCATGGAGGCCGCTCGGCACGCAGATATGGACCGCGTCAATGTTCGGGTCGGCAAGAACCGCCTCAAACGGCATCGCTTCCGCGCCGTACTGCGCCGCTAAAGCGTCGGCCCGTGCCGGGACTTCATCGGCGAACGCCGCCAGCCGCACCCCTTCGGCATGAAGGGATTGGAGGGCGTTCGCATGGGTCGGCCCAATCACGCCGCAGCCGACAATGGCGCTGTTTATTAAGTCGTCAGACATAGTAAAGATTGTAATAGAAACCGCGGATTTTGTCAAGGGGAGCCGGAGAAGCCCCCTTGCGAAATCTCCGGCTTTCTGCTAGAATAGAAGCCGTTATCCCCAATCTCTTGACCTGCCGCAAGTGCAATCCATCTATATCTAGTAGCAATGAGTGCATAGCGGCAAATGACAGCAATTATCAAAGAAGCTTATTATGAACACCACGCCGTCCAATTTTGTCCATCTCCATCTGCATTCCGAATACAGTCTGCTTGACGGCGCGTGCCGCATCGACGACCTGGTCAAAAAAGCGGTGGATCTGGAGATGCCTGCGATTGGACTGACCGATCACGGGGTCATGTACGGCTCGATGGAGTTTTATCTGAAGTGCAAAAAAGCCGGCATCAAGCCGCTGGTCGGCAACGAGATGTATGTCGCGACCCGGACTCGGCATCACAAGGAAAGCAAAAAACTGGACGATGCCCGGCATTTAGTTTTGCTGGCGATGAACGAAGTCGGCTACAAAAATCTCTTGAAGCTGACGTCTATCGCGTCACTGGAAGGCATGTACTACAAGCCGCGCATTGACCGAGAATTGCTGCAAGCCCATAACGAAGGCTTGATCTGTTTGTCGGCGTGTCTCGGCGCGGAAGTGCCGCAGCATTTGATGAACGGGGATGTCAAAGCCGCCGAGTATGCCGCGTGTGAGTTCAAGGAAATCTTCGGCGACCGCTATTATTTGGAATTGCAGGACCATTATTTAGACAAGCAACGCGGGGTCAATGAGCAGTTGATTCAGATGGCGCATCGGCTGAAGCTGCCGCTGGTTGCCACCAATGACGTGCATTATTTGGACGCCGCCGATGCCGATCCGCATCAAGTGCTGCTGTGCGTCCAGACCGGCACGAACATGGATGATCCGAAGAAGATGAACTACGGGTCGAAAGACTTTTATCTGAAATCCCAGCAGGAAATGGCGGCGCGGTTTCCAGGACAGCTTGACGCGCTGGCCCGGACAGTAGAGATCGCCGAGCGGTGCAACTTAGACTTGAAGTTCGGACGGCTGGGGATGCCGTCGCCGGGCGACACGCCGGAAGGCATGAATGCTCAGTCGTATTTATCGGTGCTGGCGTTTGAGGGCATGAAGAAGCGCTACGGGCAGATCACCGAGGAGCATGAAGAGCGGCTTCGGTTTGAACTGAGCGTCATTGAGCAGACGGGGTTCGGCCAGTATTTTCTCATTGTCCGGGACTTCGCCAATTTCGCCCGGCGCGAAGGCATCTTCTTTGGTGTGCGCGGCTCGGCGGCAGGCTCGATGGCGTCGTACTGCGTCGGAATTACCGATGTGGACCCATTAGAATACGGCCTGACGTTTGAGCGCTTTTTGAACCCTGAACGCTTGTCCATGCCCGATATTGACATGGACTTTGAGGACCACCGGCGGCAGGATGTCATAGACTATGTGGTGGGCAAGTATGGCCGCGAGCATGTCGCCCAGATCGTGACGTTCGGGACGCTGGCCGCCCGCGCGGCCATCCGGGACTGCGGCCGGGCGATGAACAAGATGCCGATGGCAGAAGTGGATAAGCTCTGCAAGATGATCCCGACGCTTCCGGTGGGCATGAAGATCTCCAAAGCCCTGGAAGTCAACCCGGAGTTCAGCGCCGCCGTCAAAAACAATCCGCAAGCGAAAGAACTGATTGACACGGCCCTGCGCTTGGAAGGCTTGACCCGGCATGACAGCGTCCATGCGGCGGGCGTCGTCATCTCGGCAGAGCCATTGGTGGAGAATATCCCGGTCCAGCGGGCCGATGACGGCGTGGGCCTGGTCACGGGCTACCCGGCGAACGTGCTGGAAAAAATCGGCCTGATCAAGATGGACTTCTTGGGTCTTGCCAACTTAACCATTCTCGCACGGGCCGTCAAGAATGTCAAAAAGAGCCACGGCATTGACATTGATGTTCTCAAATTGCCGCTCGACGACCGCAAGACTTACGATCTGCTAGGGCGCGGCGAATGCTCCGGCGTCTTCCAGCTTGAAGGCGGGCAGATGCGCCGGTATATCGCCGAGCTGAAGCCGAACACGGTGGCCGAAGTCGCCGCCATGGTGGCCTTGTACCGTCCCGGCCCGATGGCCCAGATCCCGCGCTATATCCGCTGCAAGCTCGGCATGGAAAAGATCGTCTACCCCCACCCCGCCCTGGAGCCGATCTTAAAAGAAACCTACGGCGTCATTGTCTACCAGGACCAAGTTCTTCGCATCGTTCAGGCTATCGCGGGCTTCTCTTTAGGCCAAGCGGACATTCTGCGAAAAGCCATGGGCAAAAAGAGCCTGAAAGAAATGGTCCAGCAGCGCGAGAACTTCATGGCCGGCGCGGCGGCAAAGGGCATTGTAGACGAGAAAATGGCGGCCTACTTGTTTGACCTCATTGAGCCGTTCGCCGGGTATGCGTTCAACAAGGCCCATGCGTTCTGCTATGCGCTGGTCGCGTACCAGACGGCGTATCTCAAAGCAAATTATCCCGTAGACTACTTCGCCGCGCTGATGGCCGTGCAGGCCGATGACACGGACAAGCTGGTGGCCTTTATTGACGATGCCAAGCGCACCTACTTGGAAGAGTACGGCCAGCGCATCGAGATCCTGCCGCCGGACATCAACGAAAGCGATGCCGACTTTGTCGGCGTCGGCGCGTCTATCCGCTTCGGCCTTTTGGCAATCAAGAATGTCGGCAAGGCCCCGATTGAAGCGGTTCTCGCGGCCCGCAAGAAGAACGGCAAGTTTACCAGCCTGCACGACTTCTGCGCCGGTGTCGGGGAATTCGGCCTCACGTCTAAAGGGGCCATTGAAACCCTGATCAAAGCGGGCGCACTCGCCAGCTTGGAAACGAACCGCGCCCGGCTTTTAGCGGGTTTAGAGGGCGCGATGTCCAGCGCGGCGACCATTGCCCGCGACCGCAAATCCGGGCAAGTCTCAATGTTCGGCGACGACAGCGATTCCGAATCTCTGGCCCATGTCGCCCCGCCCCTGCCGGACGCCGAGCCGCTGAAGCCAAACGAGATCACGTCAATGGAAAAAGAGCTTCTCGGTCTGTACCTCAGCGACCACCCGCTGGATCAATATGCAAACGCCGTTAAAGCCCATGTCACGCACACGATTGACGACTGCCGCGCTTTGGGCGACAAAGAGGAGATCACGGTGGCCGGGGTCCTCACGAATGTCCGCCCGTACTACACCAAGGGCAAGAACGAGCTGATGTACTTCCTGACGCTGGAAGACAAATCGGGAACCATCTCAGTCTCCGTCTTCCCGCGCTCCGCCGCGACGCTGTCCGAAGTCCCGCAAAAAGACAGTGTTGTGCTGGTGAAGGGCAAGACTTCCCATCGGGACCGCATCAACAAAGGCGGCGAAGACGACGCCGGGACCGCTGCCTCCGTCGAGATCTCCGCTGACTCTCTCGTCCCTGTCGCCACGGCCGAAACCCTGCTTGGGGCAGGCGCAAACGTCGTCCGCGAGTCCCACCCGGCCTTCGCCTGCCTGAACATCCGCCTCGACGAAACCATGTCCGGCATGATGCGTCCGTTGCAGCGCAAGCTGGTAGAACACAAGACCCAAAACGGCAGCCGCCTATTATTGCATGTCGCCGACGGCCCACGCACCCGTCGCATTCAGCCCAACCTCACCGTTACCCCCGACGAACACATGGTAGACTACCTGCGCTCCCTGCTCGGCAGCCAGCAGGCCGTTTGGACGGAGTAGACAAAATGCTTCTGTTGAGGGAGGCCGTACCAGGTGATCTTGACTTTCTTGTCGCCATTGACCTTAAAGATGAAGGCGTTACTCTGCCTCATCTGGCCGGGGCGGGGCCGGAAGAATTGGCAGAACACCGACACAAGATCGCTGCCTTCATTTCAGACGATGACAAAGCCGCTTGGGTTTACGAGGATGTGGAAACCAAACGCATAATTGGCCTCACTCTTTGGCGCTACCGCAATCGCCTGAGTGAAAAGTTTGAGGGGTGGAGCATCTTCCCCCATTTGTCTACAGACTTGTTTCCAGCGAATGGCGGCTTCTGCGAAATCTTTCAACTGTGGGTTGCTCCTGAGTACCGACGTCAAGGGCTGGCAACCTGCCTGAAACAGCAGACGGAAGTGGCGGCAGTACAGCACGGCGTTACGCTGATGTACACGCACACGGAAGAAGGCAACAATCACGTCATTGAAATGAATCTTAAATTGGGCTATTCAGAAGTACGACGCGGGCCGATGTGGGACAACGTGGTTCGGGTAAGTCTCATCAAGCAACTGCCATGAAAACATTGTACGCCATTTTGACGCCGTCCTGCGGTACAATGAGCGCAGGAGAAAAAGCATGGCAACTGCGGAAAAATCGAAGACGGCCTCAAAGTCAACTAAACAAGCCCGGCTTGGACTGCGCCTGAGCGAAGAGCATAAAGCGAGAATTGAGCGGGCGGCGGCAATGGTCGGTCAGACCGTCAATTCCTATGCAACGGCGGAACTGCTGCGCCGGGCGGACGAGATATTAGAAAAAGAAGAAGTACGCCGTCTGTCAGACCGTGACCGCGACATCTTTTTGGCCCTGCTGGACAGCAACCCTGAACCAAATGAAGCACTGAAAGCGGCAGCAGCAGAATACAAGAAGGGGAGACGTGTTGGCGCAGAGTATCACTTTGAGTCTTGAGACGCCATAAGCCTGGATCATTCAGCCGCTTTCCTCAGCACATAACCGAACTTTGTTCGACTGCGGCGTTCCGGCAATGAACTTGTACTTGCGGGAACACGCAGGGCAAAACGCAAAACGAGACATCGCACGAACCTTTGTCATAGTTCAGGCCGCTGACCCTTCTCGGATCGGCGGCTACTACTCGCTGACACTAAATGCACTTCAATTTGACTCTCTGCCGCGAGAAAAACAGTTGCCCCGCTATCCGATCCCTGTGGCGCATTTAGGCCGTCTGGCCGTAGACACTGCTTTTCAAGGTCAAAATCTGGGCAAGCGCCTTTTGCTGGACGCCTTAGTGCAGTCAGTAAAAATCGCCGAATTAGCAGGATGCTATGCAGTTGAAGTTGTGGCTTTAGACGACACTGCCGCTGGCTTTTATCGAAAGTACGGCTTTGCGCCGTTGGCTGATGATCCTCTGCATCTTTATATCACCTTGAAGTCAATTCGGAAATTAAGTTTGGAATAATTTATGCGGCTTTTGATGTGTGCGCCGGAGTATTTTACGGTTTCGTATGAGATCAATGACTGGATGCGGGTGGCAAATGGGCCAGACCCGGAAAAGGCGCGGGCACAGTGGGCGGCGCTGTATGACATTCTGCGGGGGGAAGTCGGAGCGGACGTGCATCTGATCGCGCCGCAGCCGGGGCTGCCGGACATGGTGTTTACGGCGAATGCGGGGCTGACCAAAGGCGAGTGGTTTGTGCCGTCGCGCTTTCGGCCCGTGGAGCGGCAGGGGGAAGTGGCATTTTTTGTGCAGTGGATGCTGGAAAACGGCTTTCGCTTGAAGCCGCTGACGGAAGAAGTCGCGGGGTCGTTTGAAGGGGAAGGCGACGCGCTCTTTTACGGCGACGCACTGCTGGCGGGATACGGGCAGCGGTCGGATGCGCCCGCGTGCCTCGGTGTCGGAAAACTGCTGGGCGTCCAAGTGCTGCCGCTGCGGCTGACCGACGGGCGCTGGTATCATGTGGATACCTGCCTGATCCCCATATCGCCCGACTTGCTGGCCTATTATCCTCCGGCGTTTGATGCCGCTGCAAATGCAGCTTTGGAAGCCCTGCCGGGTGAGAAGATTTTGATTTCGGAGCAGGACGCTCTGCGCTTCGGCGGCAATGCGGTGGTGGCGGGGGATCAAGTTGTGCTGAACGCCGGGTGCGATGAATTGGCAACAGCGCTAGCGTCGCGCGGGTACACAGTACACGAAACGGATTTGTCAGAGTTCTTGAAGTCGGGCGGCTCGGCGAAGTGCCTGGTGCTGGCGCTGGATCACTAGACGGCCCTCACCCTTGGTGCGAAGCACCGGGGGTGGGGGCTTCACGGAACCTTCTTTCTTTCTCCTCCGTTTCAAATCTATGCCCCAAAGATCCGTGCGGACAAAAGCTTTTACGTTGATCGAGCTGCTCATCGTCATCGCCATTATCGCCATTCTGGCAGCCATACTGTTTCCAGTGTTCCAGCGCGTGCGCGAGAATGCTCGGCGGGCGGCCTGCCAGAGCAATCTGAAGCAGATCGGGCTGGCAATGATCCAGTACGAAGGCGATAATGACGAGCGGCTGCCGGACCGGCGTGATCTCAAGTATCCGTATACGCTGCCTCTGCCGACAGCCCCGCAGACCCCACCGTGGCCGGGCTTTCCCTTTTCCGATCCGCGTGCTTCCTGGGCCGCGGTGGTACTGAACCCGTACATCAAGGGCGATGCGATCTGGTCCTGTCCAAGCATGATGGGAACGACACTGGGGGAAGATCCACGCGTCAAGGAAACAGAGGGCGGGATGACAACGCGTTACTGGATGTGGCGCTTTGACCGCCATGAAGCCTCGTTCAAGAAGACCGACTGCTGGGGGAAGACCCCGGATGCGTGCATTGCGGACATTGACGTGCAGAACACCGGGCCGATGCCGGAAACGACCATTGATCCACTAGTGCCGCAAAGCCAGGCGGATTTGGAGCTGGCGGTAGACCCGTATGTGCCGGTCTGCGCGGCGATACCCTGCTCGACTCCCGCGGCTTTGCAGGGCCTGGCCGTGCATTTCGGCGGCCGCGACCGCGTCTTTTTCGACGGCCATGTCAAGTATCTGCGCGATGTCCGCGAGCGGGATTAGTGGGTAGACAAGAAGCCGCCGGTTCTCAAGGAGAACCGGCGGCTTTTGTTGGTACTGCCGAAGGGGGGACTCGAACCCCCACGAGGTTGCCCCCAAAGGTTTTTGAGACCTCCGCGTCTGCCATTCCGCCACTTCGGCTTGGGTGCGGCGTTATTATACCCTACCGGCGGCGGCAGTTGTCAATGGGGAGAAGCTCAGAAACGAAGCGGACGATCCGCCTGGACCGGCCCACATCTGCGCGGGCCGTAAGCTGTCTGGCGGAAATGCGGCGGGCCGGTCTGCGCCCGCCGGGGCCGCTTCGCAAGGCGCAGGGTTCGCTTTCGCGGAAGCCTGCGCGGGACAACCGCCCGGCCACAGCATTGGAGCCAAGCGGCGTCACACACTTATTAAACGACATCCAAGCCTCTTTTGTTCCCCGAACATCTGTTTTACTTTGGGTGATTTTATAGTGAAAATATGCCTGCGGCATCGCCGCATATCTGCTCCGCGACTGGGGTTGAGAAACCCAAAAAAACCTGCCTCGGAAAGAGGCAGGCTTGCTTGTGTCAGCTTCACGGGACGAACCTAGGCGGGCTTGACTTCGACAGTCGCGCCTTCGGCTTCGATCTTGGCTTTGAGGGCGGCGGCATCCTCGGCGTTCAGACCTTCTTTAACGGCCTTCGGAGCGCTGTCCACCAGGTCTTTGGCTTCTTTGAGGCCAAGCGCGGTGATCTCGCGGACGACTTTGATGACGTTGATCTTCTTATCGCCGGCAGCAACCAGAACGACGTTGAACGCGGTCGGTGCCTCTTCCACGGCGGCGGCGGGCGCGGCGGCTGGACCACCCTGAGCAACGGGAGCGGCGGCGGAAACGCCGAACTCTTCCTGAAGCTGCTTGACGAAATCGCTGAGTTCGAGAACGGTCATGCCTTTGATGGTTTCCATCATTGCGGCTGTATCGGCCATGGTGTTATTTCTCCTAAAGTGTACTGTTCAAAGTTAAGCGGCGGCTTCGGCTTCTGTGCCGGAGTCCTGCTTGTCTGCAATCGCTTGCAGCGTAAAGACGAAGTTCGAGATGATGCCGCCCAGCGTGCCGACAAACCCGGCGATGGGCGACTGCAAAGAGCCGAGCATCTGGGACAGCAGCACTTCGCGCGGCGGGGTCTTAGACAGGGCTTCGACCTGATCGGTTGTCAGAATACGGCCATCCATGACGCCGGCTTTGACCGACATCGCTTTGTGGGCCTGGGCGTATTCCAGCAGGATCTTGGCGACGGCGACAGGGTCGCCTTTGGCAAATCCAATGGCGGTCGGCCCGGTCAAATGCTCGGCCATGTCGGAGACCGGCATGGTGTCGCCGGCCGCCAGCTTGAACAGCGTGTTCTTGACGACCCGGTATTCGCCGTCCACTTCCCGCAGCTTCTTGCGAAGCTCGGTCAGCTCGGCCACGGACAGGCCACGATAATCCGTGAGAATGGCGGCTTTGGTCTGCCCGACCAGCTCGCGCAGCTCGGCGACGACTTCGACTTTCGCGCCGGCGGGTTCTGTGACATAGTCAGTTGCGATGATATTCACCTCCTCTTGCGTGATGTATGAGTTAAAACAAAAACGCCCCGCGACTGCCGCAGACAAGAGGCAGGTCGCAGGGCGCATCGGTCGCGGCACGGCGTATTCGGCGCGTATCGCGGGCGTTCCTGTTACCTCGGCTGGCGGACGGATGTCCATTACTCCCTGTTTTTGTTCAGGGAACCGGCTGTCTGCGGTGAAAACTTATGTGGTTGTCATGAGAAGTCAAGAGGGCGAACACAAGGTTCGCGCCCTACATTCCGAAATTCCGAATCCGTAGGGGCGAACCTTGTGTTCGCCCTTTAACAAACCACGCTCTACCCCTTACCCGCCGCAATGGCGACAGCGCGGAGCGGGTCAATGCGGACGCTCGGCCCCATCGTGGACGAGATTGCGATCTTCTTAAAGTAGCGGCCTTTAGACGCAGTCGGCTTGGCTTTTTGCAGCGCGTCCATCAAGGCATTGAAGTTTTCTAGCAACTGCTCGCTGCTGAACGACGCCTTGCCGAGCGGGGCGTGAACAATGCCAGCTTTCTCGACACGGTACTCGACACGAGTGGCCTTCTTAATGTCGTTGACGGCCTGACCGATGTTCGGTGAGACGGTGCCAGCCTTTGGGTTCGGCATTTTCTGCTTGAAGGTCGCGCCGAGCCGCCCGACCTGGCCCATCATGTCCGGGGTGGCCAGAATCAAGTCATAAGATTTCCAGTCAAGCGTCCCTTTTTGGACCTGCTCGATCAGCTCTTCTGCGCCGACCAAGTCTGCGCCGGCGGCTTCGGCATCGGCGGCTTTCGGGCCTTTGGCGAACACCAGCACTTTGCGGCTCTTGCCGGTGCCGTGCGGCAAGGTGGTCACACCGCGCACCATCTGATCACCGTGGCGGGGGTCAACGCCTAAATTGAACGCAACACCGACGGTCTCGTCAAACTTGGCGTTCGCGAGGCTTTTGACCAGTTCCAGTGCAGGGGATGGGTCCAATAAGTTGTCAACGTCGGTCTTTTTCGCGATCTCTTGGTAGCGCTTGCCGACGGTCTTCACACGATCTTGCTTTCGCATTTCTGTCTCCTTGTGGTGCTTGCGGGTTTTCGAGGCCCTCCCACAGCAGAACCCACCTCCCCGCTTCGCTGGGGTCCTCCCCAGAGGGGAGGATGAAGAGCCTGTGGCAGTGGATGTGCCTAAACTCCTCGCCTTCCCCTTTGGGGAGGGCCGATGCGAAGCTATCGGGTGGGTCTACCCAATATCGATGATCTTCATCGCCGCAGCGGTGTCGTTTGCGTTCAGGTCCGGCGCTTTCATCTCGGCGATGGAGCGAAGCTGCTCTTCGCTGATCTTGGCGACTTTGGTCTTGTTCGGCGTCCCCGACCCGCTCGGAATGCCGGCGGCCTTCTT
The DNA here is from genome assembly GCA_964252595.1 of uncultured Armatimonadales bacterium. Lineage (GTDB taxonomy): Bacteria > Armatimonadota > Armatimonadia > Armatimonadales > Capsulimonadaceae > JANXMY01. The sequence goes on along the minus strand of CAXUNT010000098.1, from coordinate 2,440 downwards.
GAGAAGGTCGGCAGCGGGCGGGGTCTTGGTGACGAACGTGAACGATCGGTCCTCGTAGATAGTGATCTCAACGGGGACAATGGAGCCGATCTGCGACGCAGTCCGCTCGTTGTAGCCCTTGATGAACTCCATCATATTGATGCCGTAGCCACCGAGCGCGGGGCCGACGGGCGGGGCGGGGGTCGCTTTACCCGCATTAATTTGGAGTTTGACCACTCCGGTGATTTTCTTTGCCATGTGTCTCTCTGTATATCCTCTGCAATCGCTTGTAACTGAGCGCTACGAAATCTTTTCGACTTGGCCGAACTCCAGCTCGACTGGCGTGTCGCGGCCAAAAATCGAGATCAAGACTTTGACCTTGTCTTTCGGCGCATTGATTTCCTGAATGGTCCCCGTAAAGTCCGCGAACGGCCCGGCGGTGACGCGGACGGACTGGCCGACCTCCCAGCGCGGGCGGATGATCGGCTTGTTTTCCGACTCTTCCAGCGCCTTTTTGATGTCCCGGACTTCGGCGTCTTTGACCACCGTAGGCTTGGCGTCACCGACAAACCCGATCACGCCGGTCGTGCTTTTGACCAGGTACCAGGTGTTGTCGTCCAGCACCATTTCAATGAAAACGTAGCCAGGGAAGACTTTGCGATCGATCTCGCTTTTTTTGCCCTGCCGAACGCGCGACTCTTTTTCGGTCGGGACTAAAATGTCGAACACTTTGTTTTTGAGGCCCATCGTGTCCGCGCGGCGCTCGATATTCGTTTTGACTTTTTTTTCGTGGCCCGAATAGGTGTGGACCGCATACCAGTGCTTCAGCATAACTTCTTTTCTCCCAGGCTTATCGGCCGAGGAACACTTTCGCAGTGATAATGTCGAAGATGTAGTTCAGGCCGCCCACCCAAATCGCGACCGTCGCTACCAGCGCCAGCACGACCGATGTGGACTTCGTGAGAACATCCCGGTTCGGCCAAGTGGTTTTTTTCAGCTCAACCCATGCTTCCTGGAAGAACTGCGTCGGCGAGACGGCCGGCTTATTCGCCATCTGCTGGGCGCGGCGCTGGGCATCCGACAGCCGACCAGGTCCTGGGCCGCCAGCCGCCGGTGCGGGCTTGGCCGGAGCCGCTTTTTTGGGGCCAGCGCTTGGTGTCTCGGTATTGTTGTCGTAGCTCTTCGCCATAATCAGAAATGCCTCTGCCGGTGGAAACAGGCAAAAAAATGAACAGGGGTCGCGCCCCTGTCCGGTGTCTTGGAAGCTAATATAGCACATGATGCAAAAAAAGTCAAGCCATGAACTTCGCCGGGCGCCAAAATCGGGTATAACAACACGCAAGTAAACGAACGTTTCAGAAAGCACGCTTCATGGTCCCGGAAGAGAACCCTTACGCCTGTCTCGGCCTTCTGCCGGGCAGTCCGGCGTCTGACGTCAAGCGCCGTTACCGGCAGCTCGCCAAGCAGTACCACCCGGATGCAAACCATGAAGCGTCGGCAGAAGACACGCTGCGGGCGCTGAACGCCGCCTACGCGTTTTTGTCCAACCCGCGCCAAAAGTCCGCGTATGATGCCGCGCTTGAAGCGCGGAATGCCGTGTTCAATTCTGCGCGTACCCCGCAGCCAGTTCAATTCTCGCGGCGCCGAGGGCTGTCCCTTCCCGCGTTGTTCGGCTTTACTCTGCTGTTCCTGCTCTCCGCCGGGGCCGGCGCGTTGGTCAGCCAGCAAAATGCTCTCCCGGCCCTGTATGCGCGGCTTTCCGGTAAGGACACCGGATCGGACCGTCCGGCACCGCCCTACACATTCCTGCCCTCCCACGGCGCATTTGATGATGTTTCGGACGCTCCGCCGCCCAGCCCAGTCGGCCCGGTGCCGGAGGGATCTACCCAAGCCAGCTTGCCCTAACTTCTGCCTGTTTCGGTCTGCTGATGCCGCGCTTCCTCTTCATCCGGCTCAATGTGAATAATGGGATGAAGGTTCGGCAGAGCAGCGCGAAGCTGATCTTCCAGTTCTTCCGTCAGCCGGTGCGCCTCGACAAACGTGTGCGTGTCGGCCACCTGGACATGGACATCCACATGCCGGTGTGATCCCGACTTCCGTGTTCGCAGCTTATGGAAGCCGCGCACTTCCGGGTGCGCGGCCAGAATCGCAGTGATCGCCGCTTCTTCGCCCGGCGGCAGCGCGGCATCGGAAAGCGTTAAGACCGCTTCCCGCGCCAGTCCAAAGCCGACCCGCAGAATAAGAAATGAGACAGTCAGCGCCGCTACAGAGTCCCACCACAGCTTCCCTGTCAAAGACACTAATGTCAGTCCCAGGAGAACACCAAGGGAAGTCAGCACATCGGTCTGCAAATGATGGCCGTCGGCGGCCAGCGCCGGCGAGTCCGTCTCGCGTCCGACACGGAGCAGCCGCCGCGAGACGGCGAAGTTGACCATGGCCGACGCTCCCATGACTCCAATGC
>CAXUNT010000097.1:0-15818 GCA_964252595.1 uncultured Armatimonadales bacterium | reverse complement strand
GCCCGCGTCGGTCCCTGCCCCGCCGAAGCCCGCTCCCGCGCCGGCTTCCACGGCGTCAGGCCGGCCCGAAAAACGCAGCCGAATGACCCGCCGCCGCCAGACCATCGCGACCCGGCTGGTCGAAGCCCAGCACACGGCGGCGATGCTGACGACATTCAACGAGATTGACATGACCGCCGTGATGGCAATTCGTGCCAAGCGCAAGGACACCTTCAAAGAGAAGAATGGCATTGGCCTCGGCTTCATGTCGTTCTTCACAAAAGCGTCTATTGGGGCACTGAAAGCCTTTCCGCTGCTGAACGCTGAAATTCAGGGGCTAGAGATCGTTGAGAAAGGCTACTACGACATCGGCATCGCCGTCGGCACCGACGAAGGCTTAGTCGTTCCGGTAGTCCGCGACGCCGACCAAAAAACATTCGCAGGGATTGAAAAAGCCATCTCGGACCTTGCCAAACGCGCCCGTGAAAATACGCTGACCCTGCCGGAGCTTCAAGGCGGCACGTTCACCATCACCAACGGCGGCATCTTCGGCTCCATGATGTCCACGCCGATCTTGAATGCCCCCCAGGTCGGCATTTTGGGCCTGCACAAAATCGAGCAGCGGCCGATGGCAGTGAACAATGAAGTTGTCATCCGCCCAATGATGTACGTCGCGCTGTCCTACGACCACCGCATCGTAGACGGCGGCGAAGCCGTGCGCTTCTTGGTACGCATCAAAGAGCTAATTGAAGACCCCGAAGCCCTGCTGCTGGAAGGATAACCTTGCAATGACACAAAAAGCCGCCCTGGTCCATGTGACCGGGGCGGCTTTTTGTGCATCAGGCTTACCGACGCGAAACGAAAGGCGCGGGCGGGGGCGGAGCGCCGGAGTACGGAACGCTCAGCGAGGATTTCCCGAAGGCGAAGACCCAGTAGCCCTGGTAGGCGGCCAGGGAATCGCTTGCGGGATTCAGAGCCACATAGGAGCTGCCGTTGAAGCCGTACAAGGTCGGCTGAACCGTTGTCGTCGTGCCGGCGGCTCCTAGGAGGCCGAGCGTGGTTCCGGCAGAGTTCACGACGGAAACGGAAGACAGAGGCGTATCAATGGGGAACGGATCGCCGATCTGGTTCCAGCCCGGCTGCAAGGGAATCGAGTACGCCGTTGTTGTCGCAGGCGTCCCCAGAATGTGCAGGTAGCTTGGGGACGGGAACCGGATCCAGTAGCCCTGGCCGAGACGCAGCGTGTCGGCAGGCGCGGTCGGGTAGAAGACATAGCTGCCGAGCGACGGCGCGTACTGGATGAGGCGCGGGCTGGTTTGGGCCTGCGTCTGAGTCAGCCCAAACACGGCGGCGAAGTCGCCGACGCCGGTGTAATCATATGGCGCGGAGATCATCTGCAAGCCGGCGGCGTAGGTATGAGCCGGGGAAAGGACAAAATTCTGCGTCGCCGTTCCGCCCGCCGTCAGCGCCGCAAGGGTGGCCGACGTGCCGGAGAAATTTTCCGTGGTCGGCGAAGTCACCGTGCCGGTTCCAACCGAAATTTTCAGCGACAGGCCGGTCGGGACGGAAAGGGTGTAGGCGCCGGTCGCATCGGTCGTGGTCGTCGCGGCCGTCACGCCGGTGGTGCCGACGATCGCCGATACAGTCGCGCCGGCAACCGGCACGGGCGGCAGGCTGCTGTCGGTAACGACCCCGGAGAGGGTCGCCGTGCCGGTGCCGGCGTTGGCATTGACCGAAAGAGCGGCGAGCAGCGGCGCCCCCTGGAACGAGCCGAGGCCAGACGCATCATCGTAGCCGGTCATCGCCTGGTAGAACAAGTTGGAGCCGGTGGTGATGTCGTGGAAGTCGGCTGAATAGCCGCTAGTGGCGGCGATCGGATAAAGTACCGGGTTCATAAACCCGACCGGGCCGAGACCGTTGATTGCCCGCTGCTGGTTGATCAGCGCGGCGTACCCGGCCCACAGCGGGGCGGCGGCGCTGGTGCCGCCGATAACTTCCGCCGCTCCGTTGACAAAGATCGCATAGCCGGTATTCGGGTCGGCATTCAGCGTGACATCGGGAACTTCCCGCTTGATCGCCGAAACGCCGAAGCCGATCTGGTAGGGCGGCTTGACCCAGATGTCGCTGACGCCGCCGCCGCCGCCTTCCGGAGCCGTGGACGTTCCGGCGCTCCAGACCGTCTCGCCGACATAAGCTCCGGGAGTCACGGCTCCGGCAGCGGTGGTGCCCGACTTGACAAAGGAAAGGGTCGTGCCGCCGACGCCGGTGGCGTAGGGCTGGGAGGCTGGGTTATCCACCGACGGCGAAGTCAGCCCGATTGCCGTGACGCCGTAGGAATCATACGCGCCTTGATCGCCGGCCGCGCAGAAGATGGACTGGCCCTGCGCCGCCATCTGCTGGAACAGCGAGTTTTCACCTTGAATAATGTCAGGCGTTTCGACATCTTCGGTGATGCCCCAGGAGCAGCTAATCACTTGCAGCAGAGGCTTCTTGCTGCCGTCCGGGTTGAGGTCATTCGCCATCCGCGTGAAAACTGTCAAAGGAGCAGCGGCATCCAAATTCTGGTTTTCTTCGTAGACATACAAGCCGGTCGGAGATGGGGCCAGCGCCAGAACCATGTCAATGTCGAGCGTTACTTCCGTCTGGCCGTCCACCGAAAGCGGCGTCCCTGTGAAGCCGCCGAGCAGAATGTTCGTGACCGGCGCCGCTGCGCCAGTCAGCACGGTCGGCAGGGCGAACTGGGAAGTATACGCGGTGACATCGGAAGAAACGTAGCCGTCGAATTCCAGCAGGCCAATGTTCTGGCCTGCCCCCGTCAGCGCACCCGCCGGGGCGGCGGCCGACGTTCCGTACAGCGGCGTAACCGAGCTGAGATCGTAAGCATACTTGACGTCGTTGGGGGCAATGCCGCCGAGCGGCCCGCTGCCGATCCCGCTGCCGCCGCCGGAGATCGGAACCGGCGCATGGGACCCTAAAGCACCGGGGTTCATCAAGGCCCCTGGGTTCATTCGGCGCAGGTGCGGGCGCATCTGGGCGACGTTGCTGAGGCCCGCGATCCCGGCCAGACGCACGGCGACCGACCGGGGCAGCGTCGGTGCAGCGCTGTTCGAGAACACCGTCCGTCCATCCGGCAGGCGGTAACGGCTCATTTGGACGCCAAACGCGGCTTCAATCTTCGCTGACGAGCCGGCGACACTTAACAAGGTCCGGCCCGGCGAAGTCGCAGTCACCGTCAGCCCCTGGGCGCGGACGTAAGCGGCGACGGCGTCGTAATCTGCCTGCGTCGGGCCATATTGGGCCGTGAAATCGGGCGGCGTCAGAAAGTGATGGTACAGTGGATCACCGGGCGTGTACTGCCGCCGGAGCAGCTCGGCCAGCTTGTCCTGGTTCCTGAGCGGCAGGGTCAGCGCGACCCGGAGGTTCGTCTGCGCGTCCAAACGTCCCAGCTCTTGCGCCGTGCGGAGACGGGCCGACGGCGGCACGGCTCCGGCAAGCGCGACGCGCGGCTCGGCGGCATGAGCCATCTGTCCCAGGCAGCCGAGGGCGGCGACGGACAGCAGCGATTTGGTGAAAAGCGACCGCACCGCGGCGGGGGAAATCTTAGCAAAGTGCATCGAGAGCAGGCTCCTTCAGTGGGACAGGTCTATCGAAATGGAGACGGGGCAGTCTGACATATGACAAGTGCTTCTGTGACCTCTATTATAAGGCAAAGAAGCCGTGCTGTCAAGCGAAGATTTTAATACGCAAAGTGATCGCTTAAAGCCTCTGGCCGAAAGGATCATCGCGAAGCTGACCGATGCGGCAAAAGCGCAGCAGCAGATAAGCCGGCAGGGCCAGGACCGTATTGTACAGCACTTCGCCGCTGGTCTGAATGCCCCAGCGTCGCAGGTGATGCAGCGCCGGATTCGGCGCGATCAGCGTGCAGATGCCCTCCGCCAGCAGGCTTGCGGCCAGTGTCACCAGCGGCGGCACCAGGAGATTAGCGCGGATCAGGCTGCTGCCGAGGCTGCCGGCAAACGCCCCGGCGATAATCCGGCTTGCAAACAAGCTGCCGTAAGCGGCCGGAAAAGCCGCCGCCGTCAGCAGGCCCGCCCAAAACCCTAGAACGCTTCCGCGCAGGCTGCCGACCAGAAGGGCGCAGACGCACAGAAACACCAGCGGCAGGTCCGGCTCTGCGCCCCGAAACGCAATCGCATGGGCGGCCCGGCCCTGCAAGGCAGCCGCCAGCCAAATCAAAAATGCAGCCAGCGCCACCTGGCGGGCGGGGATCATGAAGGCGCGGCTCCCGGCATGGGGGACTGAATAACGAACGCTTCTTCCAAGTGGTCAAAGTCGGCGGCGGGATGCAGCAGTGCGGTTTGCAAAGAGCGCGTTTGGTCTACCGATACGGACTCGACCCTGCCGAGCGGCACGCCGGGCGGAAACACGCCGCCGAGACCGGACGTGATGACGGCATCGCCGACATGCAGTACGGCGTCGCTTCGGAGGTAGGTCACCTGCATCCGGCCGCCGCCGATTCCCTGGCAGAGACCGATCGGGCTGTGCAGCGTGTGGTTCTCAACCACTGCGCCGACTGAAGAGCCGCTGTCGGAAAGCAGAAGCACCGTGCAGGACCCCGGTGAAACATCCAGCACCTGCCCGGCCAGCGCCCCGCTCGGCGACAGCACGACCGACCGGGGATGGACTCCGCGCGAACTGCCCCGGTTCAGCGTCAAGGTATCAAAGTGCGGGTTCGGCTTCAAACCCGTGACCTGCGCGGCCAGCAGGGGCTTCAGGGAGGACCGCTCGAAGCCGAGAAGCTGCCGCAGGCGGGCATTTTCCGCCTGAGCGGTTCGCAGGTCGTTGTTCTGCGCCGACAGTTCCAGCACCTGAGCGCTGAGGGCGGCGTTCTCACGGGCGAGCTGCGGGCCGGACAGCAGCGAGCCGGCACTGAGGTGCCACCGCTGCCCCAGCCGTGCTACCACGGTCTGGGCAGGCACCAGCCCCCAGTCCTGCACTGTCCGCGAAACCGGATCGGCCTGCCCGCGAGTGCCGTACCGCGCGTGCAGGGCGGTCAGCAGGCCGCAGGCCAGCAGCGCCAGCCCCAGCACACCGAAACGCGATTTTTCGCGGGGAGGTCTCATAACGAAAGGTTCTTAAAAAAGATTGGGAACCGCCAAGGCTTTCGGCGCTGCCTATGCCCGGCTCGGCATGGCATAGTGGCCCAGCCGGGTCTCAGTCAGCAGCACGGAGCGGAGGGCGCTGGAGCGGGATGCTTCATCCAAGCACTTGCCGGTTCCCAGCACGACGCACGACAGCGGGTCGGGGGCGATATGCACCGGCATTCCCGTTTCGCGCGAGATCAGCCGGTCCAGGCCGCGCAAAAGCGCCCCGCCGCCCGCCAGCACAATGCCGCTGTCCATGATGTCGGCGCTCAGTTCCGGCGGCGTATCTTCCAGCGTTTCTTTCACCGTCTCGACAATCGCGTTGATCGGGTCAGAGATTGCTTCCCGGACCTGCTCGGACGTAATGGTTGCCGAGCGCGGCAAGCCGGTCAATAAATCGCGCCCGCGCACCTGCATCGTCAGTTCCTGCTCCAAGGACGACGCCGAGCCGATGGTGATCTTGCATTCCTCGGCGGTGCGGTCGCCGATAAACAGATTGAACTGCTGGCGGACATAGGTGACGATCGCCTCGTCAATTTCGTCGCCGGCAATGCGAATAGACCGGGCCGCCGCCATCGCGCCGAGCGAGATCACGGCGACTTCCGAGGTCCCGCCGCCGATGTCCACAATCATCGAGCCGATCGGGTCAGAAACGGGCAGGCCCGCGCCAATCGCAGCCGCCATCGGCTCTTCAATTAAATAAGCTTCTTTTGCGCCCGCTTTTTTTGTCGCTTCAATGACGGCCCGGCGCTCCACTTCGGTGATGCCCGATGGGATGCCGACGACGACGACCGGGTGAACGAACCCTTTGCGGCGGTGGACTTTTTCAATAAAGTAGCGCAGCATCCGCTCGGTCTGGTCAAAGTCCGCGATGACTCCGTCTTTCAGCGGGCGAATGGCAACAATGGAATTGGGAGTGCGCCCCAGCATCCGCTTGGCTTCCTCGCCGACTTCAATCACTGCGTTGGTTTGCCGGTTGACGGCGACGACGCTCGGCTCGCGCAGGAGTATGCCCCGGCCCTGTACATGGACCAGAGTGTTGGCCGTGCCGAGGTCAATGCCCATGTCGCGGGAGAACCGGCCCGACATCCGCCGTATGAAGTTAAACATGGAAAAGTGCTGCTCCTGGAGTGCGGGACCGTGGCCGCTGCCGCGTCCGGCCCTTCTCATCATTATAGCACAAATACCAGCAGATTAGGTGAACCACAGGTGGAATGCGCCGGCAGCGTTCTCTGTCAGATGTATGTCAAGATTTTTTCTGCTCCTACTCATGCGAGCAGAAAACACACCATTTCGCGGGTTTGCACACAAAATTCGCCGGGTAAACGGTGATGCCGGGCGCTTTAGCCGGCAGAACTTACACCACAAGGAACAACAATTATGGCAAGCATTGTCGTCGGCTTGTTCGAGCATCGCTCGGACGCCGAAGCCGCGCTGAACGATTTAATCAGCAACAACTACGACCGGACGCAGATTGACTTGAAAGAGCCGTACACCGAAAACTCTCAGCATTCGCTGGCCTCGGTCCGGCATGAACTTGAAAGCGAAGGCGTCCCCGAAGGCGACGCCAAGCTGTATGAAGAAGGAATGCGAGCCGGAGATGCCCTGGAAATCGCCCATACCGACGATGACCGGGCTGAAATGGCGCGGGAAATTATGAACCGTCACGGCGCTTTGGACATCCATGATGCCTTCGCCCAGCGCGGTTCCTCCCTCGACGCTGTTCCCATCGCGGCTGCCGCCGTGGCCGCCGCGCCAGTGACGGAGCGCCGCGAAAGCACAGCCGGCGAAGTGGTCGTGCCGGTGGTTGAAGAAGAACTGGCCGTCGGCAAGCGGCAGATCCAGCGCGGCGGCGTCCGCGTCTTCCAGCGGGTCGAAGAGCGACCAGTTTCCGAAACCGTCACCCTGCACGACGAGACCGTTTCCGTGGAGCGCCATGCCGTCAACCGCGCCGTCGTCGACCCAGGCACAGCCTTCGCGCAAACCGCGGATGTGGTGCTGACTGAGACCCACGAAGTCCCTGTCGTCACTAAAGACGCGCGGGTCGTCGAAGAAGTCGTCGTCGGCAAGACTGAGACCGACCGTGTCGAGACCGTCCGCGACACAGTCCGCCGCACTGATGTTGAAGTCGAAGATATTGCGAGCGACGCAACGAACAAGAGGATTTAATTTATGGCAACGAACCAAAACGATCCGAACCGCGTCGGCGCGGAAGGCGGCGCCCAGGTGTACCGCGAAAAGAAAGGCGGCATTCCCTGGTGGGCCTGGCTTTTAGCCGCCCTGCTCCTGCTCGCCCTGCTGTATGCCCTGCTGCATCACAGCACGCCGCAGACAGCAGCGACGACAGCGCCGGCCCCGGTTGCCGCACCGGTGGACCCATCCACCGCGCCGGTGACGCCCACCCCGACGGCAGCCGACACGTCTGCCAGCACCCCAGCAGCCGGTCAGGACATCAAAATTCACAAAGGCACAGACATCACGACAGCAAAGCCGCAGCAGGCCAGTGTCCCTGGTGTCCCGCTTTCGGATGTCGTCGCGTTTGCGACCGCCGCCGATCCGCTTTCGCTTGTCGGCCGCAAGGCCAAGCTGACTGCGGTTCCGGTGCAGAAAGTCCTGAGCGACCGGGCCTTCTTCGTCGGGCCGACCGCCCAGCAGCAGATGCTGGTGCTTCTGGACAAAGGCATGGATGCCGGGGCGACCACTCCCAGCAAAGTGACCATCACGACCGGCCAGCCGGTGTCTCTCGTCGGCGTCGTAGAAAAAATGCCGACGCAGGAAGCGATCAGCCAGCAGTACCAGATCACGGGTGCCGACTACACCGCGATCCAGGACCAGAAGGCTTACCTGCACGCTACCGTCGCCCAGCAGAAATAGTCAATTTCGGAGCGATAAAAAAAGCGCCGGCCCAGAGGGGACGGCGCTTTTTCATTAAGCGCCTTATGTCACGCAGGCGCATTCGAGTTCCAATCTTCTGCCGCGAAGGCGGCAGCTTGGCGCTTCGCCCCCTCAGCGAAGGCGTTCACGCCATCGTTTTTGACGCATCTGCTAAACTTCTAATGCCCCCTGCTCTGCCTGCTTTTCAATTCCCGCCGCCAGTTCTTGAAACTCTGTCTCGGTCAGCACAGGAACGCCCAGCGTCTGCGCTTTTTCTAGTTTGCTGCCAGCGTTGTCTCCGGCGACGACGTAATTTGTCTGCTTAGAGACCGACGACGACGCCCGCCCCCCCAGCTTCTTCACCATACCTTCGGCGTCGCCGCGCGTCATCGTCGTCAGCGTCCCCGTGAACACAAACGATTTGCCACGGAACGTGTCGGCCTGCGGCGCGAACTCATCCGCCGACGGCTCGATGCCTGCCGCCGTCAGCTTATTGAGAAGCTCGGTCGTCTCGGCCTGACCGAAGAACGCGACGATATGCTCCGCCGTGGTCAGGCCGATATCGTAAATCGCCGCCAGCTCTTCGGTCGTCGCCGCCGCCAGTTTGTCCAGCGAGCCGAAGTGCCGGGCTAAAATTTCAGAGGCGTGTTCGCCGATCATGCGGATGCCGAGGGCGAAAATCAGGCGCGGCAGGGGTGGATGCTTGCTGCCAGCGATCGCCGCGAGAATGTTGTCCGCCAGCTTGTCGCCCATGCGCTCCAGCGGCAGCAGCTCTTCTTTAGTGACGGAATACAAATCGGCGGCGTCTTTGATCAACCCCTCCTCGACAAGCTGGGCGGCGTGCTTCTCGCCGAGCCACTGAATGTCCATTGCCCGGCGGGCAACAAAATGAATAATCCGCTGGACGTTCTGGCCGGGGCAGCCCTGGGAGTTCGGGCAGCGCGTGACAGGGGTATTTTCGGGCCGGATCAAAAGCGTTCCGCAGGCCGGGCAGTGTTCCGGCAGCTTGTAGGGCTGCGAATCTTCGGGCCGTGCTTCTAAAACCACTTGGACGATTTCGGGGATGACATCGCCCGCTTTTTGGATCACCACCGTGTCGCCAATCCGAACATCTTTGCGGTCTATTTCCAGTTGATTGTGCAGAGTCGCTCGCTGGACAACCGAATTTGGCGGCAGGGTCACGGCCTCCACAATCGCCACCGGCGTCACCGCGCCGGTGCGCCCGACCGAGGCGAGTATGTCTAAAATCTTGGTGCGGCCCTGCTGCGCGGGGAACTTGTAGGCAATCGCCCAGCGCGGAGTCCGGGACAGAAACCCTAAGTCCTGCTGCTGCCCGAAATCGTTGACCTTGACCACGATGCCGTCAATGTCATACGGCAGCGACGCTTTCTTGTCGGTCCACTCGGCGACATACGCGACCACGGCGTTGATGTCGGCGTTGACCCGCACGTTCGGGTTTGTCCGCATCCCCCATCCTTGCAGCGTTTGCAGCAGGCCCATTTGCGAGTCCGCCGCCGGCTCGCTGACGGTTCCCAGGGCGTACAAAAACAAAGAAAGCTTGCGCTTGGCCGTGACCGCCGGGTCAAGCTGACGGACACTGCCTGCCGCGGCATTGCGGGGGTTGGCGAACACCGGCTTCCCGGCGGCTTCCCGAGCGGCGTTAATTCGGGCAAACTCCGCATGGTCCAAATACACTTCGCCGCGTATCTCAACAGATTGCGGGAACGGCGGACGCAGGCGCAGGGGCAGACCAGCCACGGTCTTCAAGTTGGCGGTAATGTCTTCGCCGACCACCCCGTCCCCGCGCGTCGCACCGGTTTGGAATTGGCCGTTCTCATACGTCAGCGAAACGGCCAGCCCGTCAATCTTCAGCTCCGTGACATACTCGACCGCCGCGTCCGCCGCCAGCCCTAAATGCCGCTTCACTTTTTCGTCAAACGCCCGCAGCTCGTCGTCATTGAACGCATTCGCCAGCGACAGCATCGGCTGACGGTGCGTGTGCGGCTTGAAATCCGACTGCGGCGACGCCCCCACCCGCTGGGTCGGCGAGTCGGCGGTCACGATTTCCGGGTGCGCCGTTTCGAGGTCAAGGAGTTCACGCAGAAGATGGTCATACTCCGCGTCCGCCATCTCCGGCTGGTCCAAAACATGATACAGATAGCTCGCGTGATTGAGCTTCTCCCGCAAGTCTTCCGCCCGCGCGGCGTCGCGCTGCTGGGGATCAAGTGTGTCGTTGGGTGTCATAGTGTATTGTCTTGGCAGAATTGGCCCCAATGCTGCCGGAGCGCGGTTTCTGCATCTTTTACGTCGCGCTTATTTTTCGCATGATCTGCCATGTAGCGTAGAAAAAGACAGGTCACGCGGCCTTGTTCCTGGGTGAAACCTTCCCATTTCTGCCGCTTCCACGCCACCAAGTCGGGCCGTTCAGAATGCCTGAGAAGGTTGATCGCTTCCGCTGAACGCTCCGCGCCGTTGAGGCAACTAATCATATAGGCTGGCAGGTAATACCGCAGGCTTTCGGCGTCCAGGTAGGACAAATAAACGTGGCGTGCGTACAAGTCTTCATCGGTCAGCTCCCACCAATGCGTATCGGTGTCCCACTCACGCGCTTCAAGCCGGGCGGCTGGCCCTCCGTAATCATCCAAAATATTTGTCTCGTGCAGAGAAACTCCGTCGCCACGAAGCACGTCCCGGAACGCAGAAGTAATCTCTGCAATCAGTGACGCACGCGCGTCGTCATTCGGTGTTGTCATCAGTTTACGCCTGCTCCCGCTGGCAGGCACAGCATTATTGGGATTTTTCCGGTTACAAACAACCTCTTTTATCTTACCCGAACAAACAGAGAAACCATGCTATTGACGACATACGTAGTCCTATGCTATACTAGGTGCTATGAACAAGCCGCACACTTTAGGCGATCAAGAATTGGCCCTGCTGCGCTATGTCACCGACCACGCGCCGGTGACGGTGCGGGAAGCAGCGGCGCAGTTCGGGGAGCCGCACGGGCTGGCCCGAACGACGATCCTGACAATGATGGAGCGGCTGCGCCTTAAAAACTACCTGACGCGGTTTAAGGAGCAGGGCGCGTTCCAGTACAAGCCGGTCGTCGCCAAAACCGAGCTGATGCAGTCGCTGGTGAAAGACTTTGTGGAAAAGTCGCTCGGTGGGTCGCTGTCGCCCTTTGTTGCATACCTCAGCGAAGCCAAGCTCTCGGAGCGCGAGATCGCTGACCTGCGAAAGATGCTGGACGCGCCCGCTGAATAGGTTCAAGGGGAAAAGCGATGTCAGTCTCAGCCTGGGTGTTTCAAATCGGACACGCCTGCTTGTGGGGCAGCGTCGGCATCGCCGCCGCCGGCGTGGTCTGCCGTGTTCTGCCCCGCCTTCCGGCAGGAGTCCGGGCCTGGCTGTGGTGGCTGGCCTGTGCCAAGCTGTTACTGGGGCTGTGTCTTGCCGCGCCCATCGCCCTGCCGGTTCTGCCTACGCCTCCGCATTCCCTGCCGGCCGCTTCGGTTCCTGCCGCGCCATCTACCGCTGACGTTCCCGTGCCGTCAAAAATTATTGCTTTACCCAACACTGCCGCACAGCCTGTCGCCAGAATGACGCCGCGTGTCGTCCCGCAGGCGTTCCCCTGGCCGATGCTGTTGTTTGCCGCTTGGCTTGCCGGCGTCGCCGTATCACTCGCGCTTACCGTGCGCCAGATGATTGCGCTGACAAAGATGCAGCGCGGGATCGCGCCCGTGTCTTTGACGGTGATCAATCTAGACTCTCTGGCTAAGCAAATAGGTCTGCGCCGAGCACCGCGCGTCTTGACTGGCCCTCATGTGCCGACCCCTTGCGTCATAAAATGGCGGCGCCCGGCAATCCTATTGCCGCCCAGTTTCCATGACTTCACGCCCGCCGAGCAGCGGCTGACACTGGCGCACGAGATGGCTCATCTGAAGCGCGGCGATCTGCCGCTGGCGCTAGTCCCGACGCTTGCCCGAACGCTGTTCTTTTTCAACCCTATAGTCTGGTGGGCGTCCGCCGAATGGGCTGCCGCGCGGGAAGAAGCCTGCGATGCCCTGGCACTGTCCGTCACAAACACGCCCCGCGCCGACTACGGGCGGCTGCTGCTGAAACTGGCTTCCCCGGAAGCGTCCGCGCCCGCCCTGGGACTTTCGCCCGGCTACCACGGCTTGCGCCGACGCCTCGTGAGCCTCGCCTATGCCCGGCCCACCCCACGCGGGGCGCGGCTGTGCGTTCTCGCTCTGCCTCTGCTCCTGCCTTGGCGTCTGTCGGCGATCTTGCCGACTACCGCTGAGATGTCCGACACGCCGCCGATGCGCTACAGCGTCACAGCGCTGGCAGGCGGCCTGGACAGCAGCGTGTCCGGCTTGAACAACAGCGGGCAGGCCGCCCTGTCGGCGGACGCACCGATGTACCGGGGCTATGTCGGCGGCGGGGACATGCTGGCAGCCGTGAACGCCCTGCCGAAGCAGCACGCTTCCTTTGCGTATGCGATCAACAATTCCGGGCAGGCAGCGGGAGCCTCGTTCAACATTCTCGGCCACGCGCGGGCGTTTGTCTGGGACGGCGCGACCCACAAAGTCGGCTCCCTGCCCGGCTACCCTTACAGCGAAGCGCGGGGCATCAGCGATGACGGGCAGGTCGCAGGCTTTGCCGAGACAGGCCGCGCCGACCGCCTCCGCGCCTGGGTATCCCGCGCGTTCGTGCGCCGGCCCGATGGCTCGCTTTTGGACCTCGGCACGCTGGGCGGCCCCTACAGCGCAGCCTACGCCACCGGCGCGTCGGGGGATGTTGCCGGCAAGGCCGATACCGAGGGCGGCACGACCCATGCCTTCCTTTGGACCAACGAGGCGGGAATGGCCGACCTCGGCACGCTCGGCGGCGCAAACAGCGCGGCCTATGCCGTCAGCAGCGCCGGCATCGTCGCCGGGGTGTCCGAAACCGACAACAGCGGCACCCGTCACGGCTTTTTGTCTGTGAGCGGCCAGATGCAGGACTTAGCGCCCCTGCCCAGCATGAGCAGCAGCGCCGCCTACGCCGTCAACAGCCGCAGCGAAGCGGTCGGCATGTCGCAGGCGGCAGGCATGAAGCGCGCGACTCTTTGGCGGGACGGCAAACCGACCGACCTCAACGCCCTGCTTCCTTCCCATTCCGGCTGGGTCCTGACTGAAGCCCGCGCCGTCAACGACCACGGCCAAATCGCCGGTCAGGGCCTTTGGAATGGCAGGCCCTGCGCCTTCCTGCTAACACCGCACTAGGAGATTTCATGAAACTGCTGACGTTCGCGCCGACGCCGCTGTTGACTATAAGTGTCGTTTTCATGCTGCTGGAGAACCTCTCCCCTGCATCAGCAGCACTGCCGAAATATGGACTTCACACGTGGCAGAAAGGAAAGCGAACTTTGGTACAGGTCTACAACCTCAAGACAAAGCAGACGATTTGGACCCACTCCTACCCCGGTATTGATGAGACTTATCCTGACAATGGCAAGTTCTTCTGGTCACCTGACCGCCGCGCAGTTGCCTTCGCCGCAGAGAGTGAGGCGCAGTCGCCCAGGCGCAAAAGCAAGCATCTTGTCCCCTTCACTATCTGGCGGGCAGGTAAGCGAGTCCACACCGTGTTTTATCGGCCGGACCCTATTGGAGATTACATGGAAGACATGACTTGGTCCCTTAACAACCACTACATTGTCATCAGAGACGGTGGAAGTGGGATGGGTGACGCGGACTTGGGCCGGATGGCTTGCCTGGATGTTGGAACTCAGCAGACATATCAACTCGGACTTTCCGTGGGCCGGCCCGTCTGGATTAGCCCACATACGCTCAAGTTCTGGCGACCCGATTTCAGCAAGCAGGATAGTCTCGGAATTGTAAAAGCGCCTTATCCTTCTTTTTGGAGTGTTTCTACTATTGGAAAGAAGAGAAAAGATCGGGAGACGACACAACCGAGACGGCTTGCAGGATCAACGACTGAGTGCAGAATGTCGGCACGGACACATTCAACGGGCAGGAGCATATGTTTCTGCTGACGCTTCGAAGTACGCGATAGGAGTTTCCCCCATGATAAAATTAGCTGAACCCACACCACTATTGACTATAAAAGTAGCCAATCAGAAGTTTCATGTGCCAACTTCCTGGCGGCTGTTCTTTGGTACGCTAATCGTGTACCTGCTGACGCGGACGCATCTCAATACGTTTGATGCCGTGGCGTATGCCAACCAAATCGGGCTGGCGCATGAGACGGGAAAGCTGCGGCCACTGTTTCATCCGCATCACCTGCTGTTTAACGCCCTCGGCTTCGGCGCGTGGGGACTGGCCCGCTTCGCAGGTTTTAACGGCAGGCCATTGGTCGTCAGCCAGACGCTGAACGCTGTCCTGGGCGCGTGGGGTGTCGGGCTGCTTTACGCGATAGGACGGCGCTTGCAGCCGCTCGGCCCCCGGCCCGTGCTGATCGCGCTGGGCCTGGCAGGGTCGTTCGGCTGGTGGATCTGTGCGACCGACGGGCGCGTGAACCTGCCCAGCAGCGTTTTGATGCTGGCAGAGTTCGGCGTCCTCCTCCGTTTGCGGGAGCGGCCTTCTGCCGGCCAGGCCGGGCTTGCAGGCTTGCTGGCGGGGCTGGCCGTCTTGTTCCACGAAAGCGCGGGATTGTTCGGAATTGTCGGCACCGCCGGAATTGTTGCGGCAGTCTCCGGGCGAAAGCGCGGCGGGCTGCTTTTCGCCTACGGCGCGGCGTGGGCGGCGGTGATTGCCATCGCCTACGGTGCGGTCGGCGTCTTTGCCCTGCATCTGCATTCCTTCGTTGGCTTCAA
The DNA here is from genome assembly GCA_964252595.1 of uncultured Armatimonadales bacterium. GTDB lineage: Bacteria > Armatimonadota > Armatimonadia > Armatimonadales > Capsulimonadaceae > JANXMY01. The sequence goes on along the minus strand of CAXUNT010000097.1, from coordinate 1,007 downwards.
ACATTGGATGAACGCCTACGCCGAGCGCGGCTGGTGGTGGGATTTTCATGTCCTGCACAACCTGCGGCTGGATCTATTCGGCCTGCGCCATGCCGTGTTTTCTCAGCCGCTGGGCCGGGCGGCGCTGGCCCAGACGCCGCTCCGGCCATTCGGCAGGGCGGCGCTCGGTCTGCTCTGGCTCGGCTACGGCGTGTCTCTGCTCGGCATTGTCGCAGCGGGTTATGCCATTGTCGCCGCCCTGCCGAGGCTGCTTCGGACCGACAGCGACCGGCCTGTCACGGTCGTTTGTCTGACATGGATTGGGATGTACGCGGCGTTCTTTACGATCTGGTGTCCCGGCGCATTTGTATTCTGGGTTCCGGTTCTGATCCCGCTCGGAACGCTGCTGCTGCTGGCGCACACGAACCTGCGGCTTCTTGGCGTTTGGATCGGTGTCTTTATCAGCTTGAACTTTCTGGCAGGCATCCTGCCTTATCTCAAGCCGGTCGCCGGGCTGTCTCAGCGGGTCGCGGCGGACATCCAAGCGCACACGCCGCCGCGCTCGCTGATTGTGGTGTCAGGGGTCGGCGACGACGCGCAGTGCGAGGTGGATATCCCCTACTTTGCCGGACGTCCGATCCTGTCCCTGCACGGCCTGATGGCGCACGCAGCGGCGCTTCCGGCGGCGCAGGCAGCGCTCACGCAGTCGCTGGCCGGTGCGTTCGGCGCAAAGCGGCAGGTGTATGTTATGGACGAGATCTGGAGCCGCCGCGACCAGACGGCAGGGCTGGCCCGGCAGGCGCCAGGCCTTTCGGGCGCGGACGTGCAGGCGCTGTTCCGGGGCTGCGTGCTTGTTCCAGCCTGGAACGGCCCACGCGGGACTGTGTGGCGGGTGATGGCCTCTGCTCCTACTTTGGGAAAAAGGAACCCCTCCTACCTTGCTCCGCAGGGTCCCTCCCCGAAGCAGAGAGGGGAGGAGTAAAAAACTCATGGTGTCATCGGAAACTCCTCGCCTTCCCGCTCTGCAC
>CAXUNT010000096.1:1094-15851 GCA_964252595.1 uncultured Armatimonadales bacterium | reverse complement strand
ACAATTTGGACCTGAAGCGCTTTTTTAGGTCATCTTGACAAGTATATAATACTTGAAGTATAATTATTATACTTATATCAAAAGGGGGTGCAGTAGTGGAATGCTTTGAAGGCGAGAAAACGCCGCAAATGACGGTAAATCAACGAAAAACAGCCGCAAATTCAGAAAAGACGGTGGTGAGCCCAGGAAAAACGGTGGTGAGCCCAGGGGGAACGACGAGCGGTAACGCTGCCACCGGAAAGGTTGCGACTGGAAAAGTTGCGACTGGAAAAGTTGCGACTGGAAAAGTTGCGACTGGAGTGGCACGAGCCAGGAAAGTGCCCGAGACCGCGAAAGCAGCGGTGCTGAAAGCAGCGCCGGCCAAGCCTGTCGCAGCAAAGCCTGCCGCAGAAAACTTTGTCGCAGCAAAACCGGGGCAGCGGAGCTGGAACGAGCTTTTTGTCCGCTTCCACAACCACAAGGCCTCGCGCTGCGAGGCCAGCACGCTGAAGCAGGTCGAGTGGAACCTCCTGCCCGTGATCGCCGAAATGGAGCAGCAAGGGATTACCTTGCAGGACTTCACCGCCGCTGACCTCGAAGCGCGGATCGCCCGGCGAAAGCGCGGCGGGATCAAAAACAGCACGTCGCGCACCGAGTGCATGCTGATGAACGCCATGCTGACCCTCGGCGTCAAGGAAAAGTTTCTGAAGAAAAATCCGCTGATCGCCTACGAGATGCCGCCCAAGGTCCGGGCCTACGTTCCAACGCCGACGCTCACAAGTCTCAAAGTGCTTCTGAAAACGGTGCATGACCTGCGCCGCCCCAGCAAAGCCGCCGGAGCGGCGTACCTCTCGCGGGAGAAGAACGCGTTTTTGCACCGGCGCGACACGGCGATCATTGTCTTTGCCGCCCGCACCGGCGAGCGGCCCGGCGAAATCTTTCGCACGGCGCTCTCGGATTATCAGCCGGGCGAAGGCCGGGTCGCCATCCGGGTCGCCAAAGACCGGGAACCGCGCTTCGTCCCGATCTACGGCGACGTCATTGCCGTCATCAACGACTGGCTGAAAGTGCGCCCGAAAGATTGCCCCAGTGACTACCTGTTTGTTTCAGACCGCGGCCTGCAGATGAGCGTGAACACGTGGGCGAAAGAGTTCAAGAAGTATGCGGTCGCCGCCGGGATGGCAGAGATCACGCCGCGCTCTTTGCGGCACTTTGGCCTGACCCTGATGGCGGAAACGAACCTGCTGGCCGCTGCCGCTGCGGCAGGCCATTCGTCGCTTTCGACTACGCGCGGTTACCTGCATAATAATTTCGCCCATACCCGCGCCGCTCTGGCAAAAGTAGCCCACCTCGATATGACTGGACTAGAAGATGGACGGCGAAAAAAACGCATCATTTGACAAAGGTTCACTCTTAGGCGCATCCGCAAACCTGGACGAATCCGCAAACTTGGGTCCATCTGCAAAGCAGGAAATCAGCCGAAGGCAGGAAATCCGCTTGATGCGACAGGAAATCCGCTTGACGCAAAAAGAGTGACGAGAGTGGAAGGAAACAGAGTGACAGGGTTGATGCGAAAGGATCGGCGTAATGAATCAGGATGGCCTTTTGTCTGAGGAAACTTCCCCGGATCAAGCAGGAACACCCGAGGATCAAGCTGAAACGCCAAGGAAACACTGGTTAGCCTTGTGGCGCGGCACAGGTTCAGGAGGGGCGGAATGCGTGGCGCAGACGGCAGACTACGGGCTGGTCCGGGCGATCATCAGTGGCCTCCACCTGAATTATCTGCTTGAAGACGACAAGCACGACTGCATTTTTGACCCGGAGTTTGTTCGCAGCGCCCCGGCAGCTGCCGACGGTCTCACCCGCCTGATTCGTCAGGCAGCCTGCCGTGAGTGGCCGGCTGAAGTGAATGAGAAGATCAGCGAGGTCAGCAAAACCGAAGCACAGGAGGAGTAACGGAAGCTTTGGAGGGGTAGCTGTCATCTAAAAATTCGCGGCGAGTCCATTAAATCTTCGCGGCGAGTCCATGTGTACGGAACCGAGCTGAAAATATGAACTGAAAATATGAACTGAAAATATGAACTGAAAATATGAACTGAAAATATGAATATGGCCGCCGGCACAATGCCAGCGGCCTTTTTCTGTCAAAAGGCGCAGCGGCCGAACGTCCTCCTGCTCAAAAAAGGGGGAGCGCGCGGTCATTGAGCATGTCTGCCGCCACCAGCACGTTCTTACGGTCGTGCAGCTTGGCTCTCGTGCAACTTGGCTATAACACATACGCCAGGGCGACCTAGTTGTTATGGTGTTTAGTTGTTATGGCGTTTCTGGGGATCTATCTGCCTCAGCAGCTCGGTGAAGCTCGCCTGCATCTCGCCGGCAATCTGGCGCGAACCTTCCACCGCCGCGCGGGCCATTTCGGCGGCGTTCCGTAATTCTTCCCCAACTTTCCGCAGCCCCTCCGTTGTCCGCCGCCCCTCTTCGGCGGCTTGTCTCAGCTCTTCTGCGGCCTGCCGGTGCTCCTCCGCTGCCTCACGAAGACTGTCGGCTTCCCGGCGTAAGTATTCCGCCAGAGAGCGGCGGCTTTCTTCGTTGATCCGCTCCGTTTCTCCGACTTCACGCTCATCCTCGGCTTCCACCCGGCCTGTCTCGGCTTCCTTTCGCATCCCTTCGCCGCCCTGGCGCACCTCCTCGGCAAAATCTCTCTGCTCATCATGCTCCCGGCGCATCTTTTCGGCGGCCTCGCGTCCGGTCTCAGCTTTCTGCTGTTCGGTTTCTTTCTGCTGTTTTGGCTGCATCGGAAGTGCCTTTCCAGGATTATCAAGCTGGCTGCCTCTTGAACCATAAAGCTATGGTACTATTTTGTCGCAGTCACTTGGCCGCCACTGTCTGTATCCCGCTCGGTGGCCTCATCCGCCTCTCCCTGAGTATCGTAGTGCAGGGCCTTCTCGACCCGCATGGTTCGACCGTGCGGGTCGGTCACGGTGAAATCAAGTTTATCGGACAGCCCTTCGAGCAGGGTCAGCCCCCAGCCGCCCAGTCGCTCTCCCCCTTCACCGTCAGGGCGGGACGTGCCGACAGGGAGCACACCTTCCCTATCGAAGCCTTGCCCTTTGTCCGTGACTGTGATCACAACCTGGGGCTTATAGTATTCCAGTGTCACCTCAAAATGCTTCGCCTTAGACTGGGCATGACGAACTACGTTGGAACACAGTTCATCGACGATGGCCTCCACATCGCTAATGGTAGATTTGATCACGCCGATGTCTTCCATGAGGCATCGGCTCAGAAGCCGGGTCGTCCGAACATAGGTCATATCTTCGGGAAGATCGAGGGAGAGCCGCAGTATCATAGTGGTTTCCTTAGGATCATCATAGTGATTTCATTTACTGACGACGGGCCAAGAGGAGGCAGACATCATCGCGCAAACCCTCACTTGCAAAGTCCCGCGCCCCGTCATAGATCGCCTGACTCAGATGCGTAAGCGAGACGGTCGGCCCCGCCTTCTCTGCCAGCGTTGCCATGCCATCCACGCCCTGAAAGGCATATCCGCACCGGGCTTCCGTAATCCCGTCCGTCGCCATCAGGATTGTCTCGCCCGGCGCCAGCACAGTCGTTTTCGTCAAGTAATCCCACCCCGGCTGAATGCCCCGCGGACTGCCCGTGATCTCAACCCTCTCCACCGTACCATCCACCCGTAGGATCAAGGACGGTTCTGCCCCTGCCGCAGAGAAAGTGACTTCTCCCGTGGTGGCGTCCGGGACGGCCAGCGCCAGAATGATGAACGCTTCCCGATTGTCCGCATCCCGCTCATGCGTCTCGCAAATAAAGTCGTTGAGGTGAGCGATAGCCGTTGAGGTGAGCGATAGCCGTTTCCGGGGCCGGGTAGCCGTGGAGGAAGGCACGCAACGCGTACTTGACTTCTGCCGTGCGGCCCGCTGCGATCAGCCCCTTGCCCGACACGTCGCCCACGACAAAAGCGACTTTGTTCTCGGTCAGGAAGAAAGCATCGAAGAAGTCGCCGCCCACTTCGGCCTCGATGAGCGCAGACACGTAAAGGGTCTCTACTGTCACTCCCGGAAACTTGCCCGCCGGAACGGATTGCAGCATGGAACGCTGAAGCGTTTCGGCGATACGCTCATTCTTGGCGGCGGCAGCGGCCAAAGCCGTTTCTATTTTTCGGCGGTCGGTGATGTCGCGAATGTTGCACTGGATGACCGTGTGCCCATTCTCGCGGTAGAGGTTGCTGACGAACTCCACTTCTCGCCGCTCGCCTCGGCGGTTCTCCAGGGGCAGGTTTTCATAGCGGATGTACCGGTCCTGCTGCAACTGCCGGAAGGCAGCTTGACCGGCGGACTTGTCCTGGATCAATCCGATCTCCCAGAGCTCCTTCTCTAAAAGCTCGTCGTGGGAGTAGCCGAGCAGTTCGGTCATGTAAGGGTTGGCGTCCGTGATCCTGCCGTGTTCGCTGTCGAGGAGCAGGATGCCGTCGCGGGCGGTCTCGAACAGGCGGCGGTAGCGCAGTTCTGAGGTCTTCAGGGCGTCGGCGATTTTTTCCGCCGACGCTTGCGCCGCTTGGGCGGCCTCCAACGCGGCGGGCGTATGGTAGGAAGGGTCATGAATGGAAGGGTCATGAATGGAAAGGTCATGAATGGAAAGGGCGTGATCAGAAGGGTCGGGCATGACTGAAGACTCTGCTTTCTGCGACTTGCTTTCTGCTTTCTGCAACTTGATTTAGGCATATCTTTCGGGGAAACGTAGGCTAAGATATGTTCTTGCCAGACGTATTTTGCCGAAACTACTTTTTCGCCGGATCTGCTTTCAGAGACCGGACCGATGCGCTCAACGCTGTCAAAGGCAATCCTTCCTTGACTAAAATCCTATCCCCACTAAGGGTTTGCTCGCTATTGTACCTGAGATTACACGGTTTATATTTTTATGAACCGGGAGTATGGCGTCTCTTGGCGTGATCGCATGAAAACCCGTTATGAAACATGAAAACCCGTTATGAAAAACGGTCTTCCCTCCACACCAGAAGGGGAGCCCCTTTCTTTTTCAACCATCCCTTTTCTTTTTCAACCATCCCTTTTAGTGGTGACACCCTTGAAAATCCCTAGAAGTGCAGAAACAGGAGAGAACAGGGTATAAATTTTACATTCACAATTTAATACAGGCTATTCCTTTGTTTGCTTCATCATTGCAATGATCATGGCGCAACCTCCGGCTGCCCTTATTAGGAGTAAGATTAGGAGCAAGCGCATGACAGAAGCGAACCCGCAGGACAATCAACGGCAAAGCGATGCACAACGGCAAAGCGATGCACAACGGCAAAGCGATGCACGGTTCCGGCTCTTAGCCGAAAACCTGACAGACCACGCTATCTTCATTACCGACACTCAGGGCAAAATTATCGAATGGAGCCGAGGAGCCAGCCAGGTCTTCGGCTACACAGAAGAGGATGCGCTCAACCAGCCCTTCTCGCTCATTTTCACGCCCGAAGATATCGAACGGGGCGAACACCAAAAGGAGCTCACAACGGCCCTCAGCGATGGACACGCCCAGGATGAGCGCTGGCACAGGCGGAAGAGTGGGTCTTTGCTCTGGATCAATGGGGTCGTCACACCGATTTACGATGAACAGGGAACACATATCGGCTTTGGGAAAGTCGGACGTGATTTCACCGACCGCAAGCGAGAACAGGACGCGCTGCAAGCCGCCTATGCGAAAGAGCGCCGTATTGCCGAAGCGTTGCAGCGGGCCATGCTCGTGCCGCTCAAAGAGGATGATTACCCCGGCTTCTCCGTCGCCAGTTTCCATCAGGCGGCTTGGGCAGAGGCAGAAGTCAGCGGCGATCTGTATGACGCCTTTCTGTTTGGGGACGGCATGGCAGCTTTCATCATTGGAGACGCTTCCGGCAAAGGATTGGAGGCAGCTTCCCGCACGGCCCAGATCAAGGACGTGCTGCGGGCATACCTGCGCTCCCCCACGGACGCCGACGCCGCTGAGGCCATGACACGCCTCAACGGCTTCCTTTGCGAGAGCAAGCGGCTCGAAGGCCGGGAAGACATAGGGTTCGTATGCCTGGCGCTCGTCATCGTGGATACGGCGACGGGGCAGGCCACCTTTGTCACGGCGGGGATCGAGCCGCCCCTGTTGCTGCGGGCCAACGGAGAGGCGGAAGAGATCAAGCTGTCGGGGCTTCCGCTGGGGGTCATGCCAGGCCACGCCTATACGACCACGACGCGAGCCCTGGAAAGTGGTGATGTATTGCTTCTGTTCACCGATGGCCTCACCGAAGCGCGCAGAGGCAAAGATTTCCTGGGGTATGAGGGAGTGACACGCCTCGCACAGAAGGCCCGTTCAAGCGACGCGCCCGGCGCGATGGGAGATGCCATTTTGGAGGGGGTACGCGCCTTCGCTGGGGAGCCGCTTCAAGATGATGCGTGTTTGCTCATTGCATTTCGTCTATAATGCATTTCGTCTTTAATGCCCCTTGCCTTAGGTGAACGGCGTTCAAACCGTCAGCGGCAACCGCTATAGGGGCTCCTCTTTCTGAAGCCTCTTATGGACATAGGCTCTCGTCCCGCGCGGTGTACGCGGCTCAAATCGCACATCATCCGCCAAACTCTGAACAATGGGGATGCCAAAGCCACCATAGTGCTCTTCCCCCTTCTCATCAGGACGAGGGGAACCAACCGGCAAGAGGCGCTCGGTATCAAGGCCCGGCCCGTGATCTTCGACGGTCAGTGTGATGCTGTCGCCGTGATACTCCAGCGTGATCCGGAAGTATCCTTCCTCCGACAGCGCGTGCCGTGTGACATTGGAACATAGCTCCCCGACCAGCATTTCCACGTCGTCAATATCCTGCTGAGTGGCGGCGTGATGTTCCAGGAGGTTACGACCGAGGAGACGAGCGAGCGGCGCAGAGGATGGGTCTTCAGGGAGTTCTAGCACAAGTTTAGGGCCGGCCATTGCGGTTGTCTTTCTCCCACCGCGTGATCTTCGATCAACGGCTGGGTGGAGCAACCGCATTTACAGTTTCCTTATGCCCTTAACGGACCCAAATCAAAACGCAGCGCTTTATGGGTTCCTAGATTGTAGGCTAAGAAAAATATTAATGGTTAAGCCCTATTCCGACTCTCAAGTGCGGGACAACGTCTGCTCCTTAAATGGGGAAAGAGATGTTTTTTCTTCAATCGAACCATTTTGGGCTTGACCCAGGCCGGTTCCAACATTGAGCATCGCCGTGATATTATCGGCGGCACGAATGCCTTTCTGCTTTCTCACGTCGGTCTTGATCGGCAGCATTCAGCACCCCGATTCTCGGTGGGTAAACACCGAGTGATGTGAATAATCTGCCCCGTACGACGCTGGGGAAGGGGGATACTACCGCCGAGACGTTGCGGTACGGGATGAAGATGATGCTTCAGGCTGCAGATCAGGTCTGGCTCCTGACCGGCTCTTCGGGGGCAACGGTGGTGCTGGAGCAGGACCGCATCCCACCTAGCTCCGAATGGCACTGAAAGCTCGGACACACTCTATATAACCACTGGTGCTAGGCGTACATCACCTACAAGGTTGGCTTCTTCCCGCTGGATGGGGATCAGGCGCCGTGCTGTGGATTTCCGCGCTTTGGATGCTGGTTCAAAGCGGTGCTTGGTCATTAGGCTGTGCGGTCGTGGCTTCGTCAGGGCGGTAACGCAACAGAAGGTAAAAGGATACAGTGGCACAAGGGCGCGTCATGTGCGATGATGTTGTTCTTTTGGTTGCGGTTTTCGAATTATTGCGCTGTGCTTCGGCCTGCTTAGGCTGCCATTGCGAGCCTTTGAGGCCGAAGCAACGCCGTCACGAATGCCGCTACGCACTTCGGGTCCCACTGGGTTCCCGCACCTGCCTCCAGAATTGAAAGCGCCTTTCCCTGCTCCATCCCTTTGCGATACGGGCGGTCTGTCGTCATTGCACTGAAGGCATCGGCAACGGCCATTAAACGCGCCGTCAGCGGCGTTTCGTCTCCCCGCAGGCCAACTGGGTAGCCACCTCCATCCCAGCGCTCATGGTGGTAACGCACGGCGTCAAGCGTGTCCTCCAGACCCGCTACAGTGGCGACCAGAGCCGTGCCCATCGTCGGGTGCTGCTTGATTGCGGCGAACTCTTCCTCCGTCAGCTTCCCAGGCTTCCTGAGGATTGCATCAGGCACACCGATCTTGCCTACATCATGCAGAAGCGCCGCTGTTCCAATCGTCCGCAGGGCTGCCTCACCCATTCCCAGTTCGCGGGCAATTAGCAAACTGAACTCCATGACTTCCTCCGAATGGCGGCAGGTGTAGCGGTCTTTGTTATCCACTGCCGTCACCAGCGCATCCAGCATGGTGAAGCCCTCGACGTAGGCAATGGCGTCCGCGCGAACGCGGTGAGCATTATCTTCGCCGCTGCCGCCCGTTTTGGACCAGAGCAGCCGTTCATCGGCCTGCCGCAACACCTCGTGACAATCCGCGCTGGCCTCCGGGAACAAAGCTACGCCCAGTGAAACCGTGACGGGAATGGTCGTTTCCTGGTCATCCGCGCGGTAGAGCAGTTCATCCAGAGCCGCGTGGAGCCGAGACTCAACTTCCTCTCTGCCCACGTCGCCGAGGTTCGGCAGTAGCAAAGCGAACTCGTCCCCGCCGAACCGCGCCAGGGTGTCATAAGACCCACATATATTCCTCAGCTTGCTTGCCACCATCCGAAGAACTTCATCCCCTTGCATGTGGCCGTAGACATCGTTAAAGAACTTGAACCCACTCAAATCCAGCATCACCACAGCAAAGGTGGCGTTCCCGCTCTGGGCATGGGCCGCTTCCGTGTCGAGCTTCTTGTGGAAGGCACGGTGGTTCAAGAGACCCGTCAGTGGGTCCTGATCCGCTCGTTCCTGCGCCTCGACCAGTAACTCTTCCTTTTCGCGTTCGACCCGCTTTCGCTCGGTGATGTCGCGGATATTGCATTGGATGACCGTATAACTGCCTTCGCGGTAAAGGTTAGAGACGAACTCGACTTCTCGCCGCTCGCCACGGCGGGTTTCCAGCGGCAAGCCCTCATAGCGGATATAGCTGTCCTGCTGCAATCGCTGAAACGCCTCCTGGCTGACTTCATTGTCCCTCAGCAGGCCGATTTCCCAAAGCTCTTTGCCCACGAGTTCGTCCGGCGGGTAGCCGAGCAGCTCTGCGATGAAAGGGTTAGCGTTAGTGATCTTTCCTGTTTGGGCATCGAGGATCAAGATGCCATCGCGGGCGGTCTCGAACAGACGCCGGTAGCGTTTCTCCGACACCTCCAGGGCATCTTGGATCTGCCCAGTCTCTTTTTTCTCTTGGGCCGTGATCCCGTGTTCAGTTTCAGGTTGAGCGGCGGTTTGGCGAGCGAGCGCCCTCAAAGCCTCTTCCTGCTCAGGCGTGAACTGTCTGGACTTACTGGGGGAAAGGCTAATGAAGGTGCCGCAGAGAAAGACCGCCATATGCACGATGTCCTTGAACATTTCGTCAGGCGGAATTGCCTGACGAGGGTGTTCATCGAGGACAACGCGGCGTTCAGCGTCGGCGGCGGGGAAGGTGGCTGCCATGGGGTCTTCTTTCTTCCGCGATGAGCGGGCAACTGGAACAGAGAACCCGAACAGGAACAGAAAGCCTGAACACAAATCCTAAAACGTGTTGACTTCTGGTGCACGGGGATGCTTTTCACGCGTCAGCGGAGCATAAACAATTGTTCCATGCTTGCCGTCAAGTTTCACAGGATTTATGTTTCTACAGGCTTGAGATCAGTGATCCGTCAAGCAGGCAGAACTTAGGGAGGAGCTGGATGCGAAAGATGAGTGGGGAAAGGTGCGGCCCCGCGAGATTTGTGGTATATTCGCTACAAAACTTAATGATGCGACACCCATTAACGCAATGTTCGATAACGCGATGTTCGCTTCCGCCTGAAAAGCTCGAAGACCGCAAAAGGCTCCGTGGCGATGTTCATTTCATCCTGTGTTCATCTCATCCTGGCACGGCATCCGTCAGTCTTTCAATTAGTTTGCCTTTCAATCGGTTTGTCTTTCAGCAAGTCTCACGCCAAAGCAGCGTTTCGACAACAGAAGGAAAATACCATGATACTGCGGCTCTCGCTGGACCTGCCCGAAGACGCGACTTACGTTCGAACGACGCGGCTTCTCAGCCGCACTCTCCTCGAAGATATGAAAGTCACTAAAACCGACATCGACGAAGTAGAAACCATTGTCGCAGAGCTATATACCAATGTCGTCAGGCACGCCAAGTCCAAAGAAACCCATTTCCTGGTGACGTTGGAATACTACAAGCCGCAAGTCGTCATTACTGTGACGGATGCAGGAGAGGGATTTGCTCCCAAAGACGTGGCTCCCGTCGGCACCGTGCGTGCTGACTTCGAGGGCGGCGAGCGCATGGGTGGCTGGGGATTGGCGCTCATCGAAGGATTGACGGACAAACTCGATTTCACGCGACGGACCCGCGCGGGACGACCGTACGTGCGGAGAAGAACCTGCACTACGAGACCAAGGGGGATGCTCAGGAGGCTGCGGAGCGGGACACGAACAGCGGCGGCGAGGTGACGGCGACTAAGGAGTGACAGGATTAGGAAATGGCATCATGACAAAGCCGATGCTGAAAGCCTTACAAAGCCGATGCTGAAAGCCTTCAACCCCGGCAGGCGCATCGCATCTTTCGTTGCGCTACCTGACGGTTTTATGTTGTCTGGCTACCGCATTCGGGCGAGCAGGAGGCAGGCATCGTTTTGCAACTGACTGCCCGCAAAGGCCCGTGCGCCGCTGGAGAAAACCCTGCGTCTCCAGCAAGAATAGATACAGCGGCTTGAGAGATTGATGCATCTGTTGGAAAAGGCAATACAAAGATGAACTCAGAGCAAGATAAAGACAACAAGATAAAGACAAATTGAGAGCAATTTTCTGCTGACAATCAGAAATCAGTCGCCCCATTACAAAAACCAAGCAACCGTTTATAACCAAGGCGGTGTGGGTGTCATACGGTCTTGCTCCAGCACTATCGTTGTTCGCGTGGAACCCGTTAGGAGCCAGATGTGGTCGGCTGATAAAAGCATCATCTTCATGCCATATCCGGGCGTCTCCGCCGTGGAATATCCCTTTTCCAGCAGTGCACGCGGTAAGTGCTCTACAGCAACGCCCCTGCCGTGGTCTTCCACCCGTACTTGAACCGTGTTCTTTCCGTTGGCACTGAGACGGCTAGTACCGCCGCCCGTATGCATAACGGCGTTCATGCCTGCTTCCTCAGTCGCTATCACAAGATCACGCCAACGCTCTTCAGGAAAGCCTAGTCCGAAAGCTCTCGGACTAGGCTTGCCGACGCAGTTCCCGAAGCCCATCCGTTCGCGTCAGGGGAATAGGGTCACAAGCTCTTCTTGAAGGCCTGCCATCTTTTGCTCCAGGGCTTGTATTTCTTGCCTTATTTCTGCTAGGCCTTGATCCACATGATCCGAAGTTTGTTCTGAAGTCCTTCGGGCTTCTGCAGCCAGTTCACGGGCTGCATCCGCAAACTCCCGTGCCGCTTCGGCTGCCAGGCGTGCCTTTTCTGCTTCCTTGCGGATCTCCTCAAGCATCTGCCGGTGCATCTCGAAATCTTGGCGCTGATCCTCAGACACTTCTCGGTCGCTCTCGTTGAACTTGCGCGTCACCTCTTCGCTGCGTCGGTCTATCTCGCCTGAGACGCGGAGTTCTTCTCCACGTTCGCGTTTTACTTCAGCGGCTTCGCGTTTGGTTTCAGCGTCGTCTTGCATAGAATCAGCAGAATGATTTGTCACAGGTATCTCCTCTCTTCTCATCTTTCCCTATCTAGAAAAAGTATCGGCCCATTTTGCATTTGGTCAGTCTTGGAGAATGCCCATTGCTGAGAAGCGCTTCGAGTTTGACTTGGAGCCGGCGAGTACGTTCACAGCCGCAGGTACAATGGGCGGCGGCTCCTCGAAATGTCCTTCTTCCGCCAAATTCAACATCACAGCCACGATCTCTGGATCCAGGACAGACACGTCTGATTTTCAGTCTCAGCCTCAAGGCTGAAGCGTATGACTATTAGGGATCGATGAAAGTTGAAAGAACGAGAAACGACTTTGAGTTGAAAAAGCGCTATTGTGCTGCAAAACTTGTAGGTTAAAAGATGTGTCTTGCAACGCGAAAACGGGAGGTCGCCGTCCAAGGCACCAAAGGTAGTTTGAAGAGAAAAGGTAGCTTGAAAAGAAAGTGTTGTTAGACTACGTAAATAACCATACCTTAAAACAGTTTCTTTTTAATCAATTATTTGAGGAGGGCCACATTCCAGGCGAGCGAGTTGAGTGTACGAAATGACTTATTCTTCGACAGGAACAGACAAATACGCCGTGGGCTGAGCACATCGCAACTCCCAAATGACAGATCGGCTCGACGCGGCCCGAGGCGGTGCACTTAGCAATAAATGCCTGACGTTACTCTTCACCGTTAAGAAAGGCTCTTCACGACTCTTTACCGTTAAGAACAGCTCTTCACGTTAAGGTTGCCACGGGCTTTCCGAGCCGCCCTCCAGGATCGATACTGTCTTCACTCTGCCCATGCGGTATAGCCCGTCGGTCATCATCGCGTGCAATCGATCAGCCATAGCCATCAGGCGCGTAGCCATTGGCATCCTCGCACTGCGAGATCCAAGCGGGGGTCCACCTTGCCCCGATGGGCCGCGTGCTCGCGAGCGTCCATGCGTCCTGTTTCACATTCTTCAGGACAGGGGATAATAATATTACCAATATTCTTTGGTCAAGGCCGCTGTGAAATCACGTACCTTTCATGCCCCGTGCGGGGCAATCGCCTCTGGCAGGAAAGTTCCGTGACACAGTTTTATCTCAGTACTCTCCTAATCCCTACGCCACCGAACTTCTGCTGGTCCCAACTTGGCTTCTGCCCACTTGGCTTCTGTCCATTCCGTCTGCCGTTTCTCCTATGCCTGCTCTGACCGCTCCGCGCCTGGCAGTGCTGTGCGTGGTTCGGACGATGCTGTCCCTGGACTTTCTAGCACCGTTCATCATCACTCAGCACCCTGTCCGCGGATTGCGTAGCGGGCTGGCATGCAGCATAAACCGACGCGCAGCCCGCTGCCTTTATAAGGCCTCACAGCTATAAGGCCTCACAGCTATAAGGCCTCACAGCTATAAGGCCTCACAGCACGACCGCCCCCAGGCGGGCCGCACCTACATCGCTGCCAGTGGCAGGCGGGTCTTGGTCTGTACTGGCAGAGTGGTAAGCCTCGCTCGTAGAAAGTCTTTCCGGAACTCATGAGTAATGTAACCCCTAATGCCGAAGAGCGCTACCGACTGCTGGTTGAAGGCGCAAAGGACTACGCCATGGTCCTGCTGGACCCCGAAGGGCGCATCACCAGTTGGAACAGGGGTGCGGAGCGAATCCTGGGGTGGCGCGAGGGTGAAGTGATGGACCAGCCCATCGACCTGATCTTCACCCCCGAGGACCGCGCGGCAGGCGTGCCCGCACGGGAGTTGGAGAGGGCTAGGGCAGAGGGCCGCGCGATGGACCTGCGCTGGCACCTGAAGGAAGACGGTTCGCGCTTCTACGCCGATGGCATCATGGAGTGCCTGCGCGACGAGGCAAACAGCGTGCGCGGCTTTGCCAAAATCATGCGGGACGCGACAGAACGTCACCGCTCCGAGGAAGCCCTCCTCCAGCACGCACGCCTCTCAGCACTGGCCGCTGAGGTAGGCCGAGTGCTGACGACGCGACGCTCGCTCACAGCCATGCTCCAGGGCTGTGCCGAAGCCCTGGTCGCACACCTCGACGCGGCGTTCGCCCGCGTCTGGGTCCTGGACGAAGGCCAGAACGTGCTCACGCTTCGGGCGAGCGCGGGGCAGTACACCCACTTGGACGGCCCGCACAGTCGTATTCCCATCGGCCAATTCAAGATCGGCCTGATCGCCCAGGAGCGCAGACCGCACCTGACCAATGCCGTGGTCGGCGATCCAGGCGTCTCCGACCAGGAATGGGCCGTGCGAGAAGGCATGGTGTCCTTCGCGGGCTATCCGCTCGTCATCGATGAGCGACTTGTCGGAGTAGTCGCTCTGTTTGCGCGTCATCCGCTCACCGATGCGGCTCTCCAGGCGCTCACGGCGGTGGCCGACCAGATCGCAGTGGGGATCGACCGCGAGCGCTTCGCGGCCCAGCAGCGCACCTTCCTGCACGACGTTCTGCTATCCGTGACAGAGGGCCGCCTCCACCTCTGCCATGTTCCAAGCGACCTCCCTCTTCCGCTCTCTGCCTGCGGTGAGCCGATCACGCTCTCCATAACGGGCGGCATTCGAGAGCTGCGTCGCCAGGCGGAAGAAGCTGCCGTCTCCCAAAACTTTGCCGAGGAGCGCTGGCAAGATTTGGCGACCGCGACCAGTGAAGCGGCCATGAACGCCGTAGTCCACGCAGGCCAAGGGCAGGGACGCGTCTGCGTCAGCGTGGGCACGATCCAGGTCTGGGTGGTGGATGAGGGCCAGGGAATCGACGTCGCTCACTTGCCGCGTGCCACCCTCAAGAAGGGCTACAGCTCAGCGGGCACTTTGGGCCATGGCATGAAGATGATGCTCTCGACGGCGGACCGCGTGTTCCTGCTGACGGGTCCGACCGGGACGACGGTTGTCCTGGAGCAGGATCGGGAGGAGCGGTCCCCCGCCTGGCTCTGATGTTATAGCTGGCTCTGATGTTATAGCTGGCTCTGATGTTATAGCTGGCTCTGATGTTATAGC
>CAXUNT010000096.1:0-994 GCA_964252595.1 uncultured Armatimonadales bacterium | reverse complement strand
TGGCTCTGACAAGTGCCTGTTTTGCGGCGTTCAGGACTTAGCAGACACCTCGTTGGCAGGCATGTTGCGGTAAAATATTATTGTCCACACTCCCTCCGTGGCGGCATTTTAATCCTCGACAGCGAACAGAGAAAAGTCACCGATGCTGCGCCCTTCACGACCGAGCGACTCGGCTACTCTCATGCCGAAATTTCGGTGATCCCGCTTAGATGCCGCGCAAGGCTCTTAAACAGCCCTTTTTGTTGTACTCTCTGGTTCTCCACAATATAACAATCACCGGGCCCAGTGCGTCGGTCCTCGCCGAGAACAGACAGAGCTCGTTCGGCCCTTCTTCGTCAACTATGGGGGGCGGCAACGCTGTCAAGCCTCACCATTCAGAACGGCAATGCCAGCATCGGCCCGGCATCAATAACACTGATACTGTAATATTGACCGGCTACGCCCTCACCGGCAGCATCGCTAGTGCAAGGGGACATTTCAAAAGACGAGCCTGAACGCGCAGGAGCAAAAGGACGTTTCTTCTCAATTGGCTCCTGTCTCAGAAACGAACGGATACTGTTAGCGAATTGCCCGGCGCTCTTGCAGGAAATTTCCGAACTCTCCTTTAAGCAGGCAAGCTTCAGAAGCAACTTCGGCCGGTCCAGCAATTCGCCAACAGTATCCGAACGAAAAAGAGACTCTCGCAAGAGCCGCCCCAATGGGGCGGCTCTTCTTCTTGCCGACCTGATCCCTTTTGTCTCTTTCGCCGTTCAACCATTAGAGCGTTATAAAGACGTCAGTGGGTACAGCTCCGTTTCTCGGCAGGCTTAAATATCTTCTGGTTCGGTAAGGGTCGGGATTCGTTTAGCGAAATGTTCGGCAAGCTCGGCCACGCTCGGCTTGTTCTTTGATTTGAACCGTTGCGTCTGGTAGTCGGCGGCACTCACCATGGCACTGCGATCTAAGTAATCATGCAAAAGAAAGTCGGTATTTTGTGCCGACCTGTGCGAGAATG
>CAXUNT010000095.1:12245-15893 GCA_964252595.1 uncultured Armatimonadales bacterium | reverse complement strand
GGGGAGGGCGAGGAGCAAGAATAAGAAGCCGCAGCAGGCCGGGTCCCTACACAGTCCAAAACTCTTTGCCCTCCCCTTTGGGGAGGGCCGGCGCGAAGCGACGGGGTGGGTTCTTGACCCCGTACCCCCGAACGTGCTAAAATAGCGTCAGCTTCTATCCCGATTGTTTTCGATTTTGCCCAACTGTTTCTCGATCTCGCGACATTCAATGGAGAAAACACGATGACACAGACCATTCCCGCCGCCGTTTCCGCCGCCGCGCTTGCTGCCCTTCTTTCGCTGGGTCTGGCCCCCGACGCATCGGCCCAGTCTGCGACGCCTGCCGAGAAGCCGATCACCCTCAAGCTCGGCGTTTTTCTGCCGAGCGGCAGCCGCCTCAAGAACGCTGCCAGCGATACCTGGTTCAGCGCCGGGGCCGAGTACGCATTTGTGCCGAAGGCTGGTGCAGATGCCGCTCCGGATGCCGCTGCCGGGAGTTTTGCCCCGCTGGCGTATGTAGACTACGCTGGGAGCAACCGGCATGGGATCAACGTCAACTATTTAGGAATCGGGCCGGGCTTCCGCTACAATCTCGCCGCACCAGGCAGCAGCACCTTGATCCCGTATGTCGGGGCCGGGGCAGGCGCGTATTTTCTGCACGCCAAAGGCTTCGGCGGATCGTCCAACAAGACGAACTTCGGTTATCGCCTGAACGCCGGAGTCGAGTTCAACCAGGCGTACTTATTTGAGATCAATTATACCGACGGCAACAGCCTCGGCGGCGCTCGGTTCGGCGGCTTCAACATCCAGGCCGGAATCAAGTTTTAGCCGCCAAGTTCCAGAAAGTGAAAGCACACGGCATGGCCGACGAAAACGCGGATCACGATGTCTGGGAAGATGCCGTCTCACATGAGAGCGTGGACCCGCACACGTCCTCGCACCAGAGCTTCTACGCGGGGCGGCACTTCCACTTTGTGAGCATCACCAACAAGCAGATCTTCAATGAAGACCCGCAGCTTTGGGTCTCGACGCCCCATGTGTCCGATCAATCAGCGTCGCTCTCGCCCATCGGCGAGCCTGAAAACTAAGCCATGCCGAAAGCCGACCCGTTCCGCAACCCACATCATCTGCCGACCAAAGTCTGCCCGGCCTGCGGCAAGCCGTTCACCTGGCGCAAGAAATGGGAGCGCGATTGGGCCAATGTCGTTTATTGCAGCGACAAATGCCGTCAGCACAAGAAAGCCAATCTATGACCATGACCCCTCTCGCCCGCCGCGCTGTCGGCGCGGCGCTCTTTGCCGCGTTTGCATTCGGGAGCGTCAGCCCAGGCCGCGCCGAGCCGCCGAAGCCGTTCCTGCACCCGCTGTTTTCCGACAACATGGTCTTGCAGCGCGGCATGGCCGACCCTGTATGGGGCTGGGCGACGCCCGGCGAAAGCGTTTCCGTCAGCTTCCACGGCAAGACAACCATCGCCGTCGCAGGCAAGGACGGCAAGTGGACGGCCAAAGTCGGCCCGTTTGCCGCCGGCGGGCCGTACACGCTGGCCGTGGTCGGAACCCAGACCGTGACGCTGAAAAATGTTATGGTCGGCGATGTCTGGCTCTGCTCCGGGCAGTCCAACATGGAGTTCGGGGTCGGCAATCTGCTCAAGCCCGAAGAAACCATCGCGGCGGCAAGTGATCCCGATTTGCGCTTGTTCACGGTCCCAAAAGTCTCGGCGACGGTGCCGCAGGAGACCCTGAGCACCGGGCAGTGGCAGGCGTCCAGCCCCGAAACCATCAAATCTCAAGGGACGTGGAGCGGCTTCAGCGCCGTCGCCTACTTTTTCGGGCGCAAGCTGCGGCAGGACACCCATGTCCCCATTGGCCTGCTGCTGTCGTCATGGGGCGGCACGCCCGCCGAAGCCTGGACAAGCGAGGCCGCCCTGCGGAAAAACGTCCCGGACTTTGTTCCTCTGCTGGACAAGCTTGACGCCGCCCAGGGCAGCAAAGTGACCCTCAATCAGCAGGTCGCCGACTGGTACACCAAAAACGATCCCGGCACGCCTGCGAACTGGCAGGCATCGGACTTTGACGATGCTTCCTGGAAAACAATCCCCACGCCGGGCTTGTTTCAGGATGCCGGACTGCCTGAACTCAGCGCGGTCAACGGCGTGGTCTGGTACCGCCGGACATTTGACCTGCCGGCGGCAAGCGCCGGCAAAGACGCCGTGCTGCATCTGCTGGCGGACGACAACGATACCACCTGGGTCAACGGGAAACAAGTCGGCGCGACCGAAGGCTACCAGACGCCGCGGGCTTATCCGGTCCCGTCGGCGCTGCTGAAGCCGGCCGGCAACGTCATCGCGGTGCGGGTGCTGGACACCGGCGGCAAAGGCGGAATCTGGGGCGATCCGGCCGGCCTGAACCTGACTGTTGCCGGCAGCGATCCCCTGCCGCTCGCCGGCCCCTGGCGCGTGAAGCTCGGCGTTTCTTTGACCGCCGCGCCGCCGGTTCCGGTCCCGATTGAGAATGATCAGAACTTCCCGTCGGTGCTGTATAACGGCTTGATCAGCCCGCTCGCAACATTCGGGATCAAAGGCGCGACTTGGTATCAGGGCGAGTCGAACTCCGGACGGGACGTGCAATACCGCCTTCTCCTGCCTGCGCTGATCGGCGACTGGCGCTCGCATTGGAACGAGGGGAATTTCCCGTTTCTGATCGTCCAGCTTGCCGGCTGGCAGCCCGGCGGCACGGACTACGCTAAACTGCGGGACGCCCAGTGGCGCACCTCGAAGACGGTTCCGAACGCCGGGATCGCGACGGCGGTGGACATCGGCAACGAGTCGGACATCCACCCGAAAAACAAAGAAGAAGTCGGGCGAAGGCTGGCCCTGGTCGCCGAAGCGAAAGCCTATGGGGACAAAGTCGCATTCGCCGGCCCGGTTTACCGCTCCCTGTCCGTGTCCGGCTCGTCCGTGACGCTGACCTTCACGCACACCGACGGCGGCCTCGTTTCCAAGACCGGCCCGTCGCTTTCCGGCTTTGAGATCGCCGGCTCCGACGGCAAGTTCGTTCCCGCCGCCGCCCATATCGTCAAAGACACAGTCGTGGTGTCGTCGCCCAAAGTCCCTGCTCCGTCCGCCGTCCGCTACGCCTGGTCCGGCTTCCCCCAGTGCAGCCTGTATAACGGAAAGGACCTGCCCGCGTTCCCGTTTGATACAAGTGACAAGTAAATGAAGCAAAGCCAGCGGCTCATCGCTCATTTGGACGACGAAGTCAACATGGGAAACCTGGAAAATGTAGTGCGTCTCATTGAACAGGGAGCCGATGTTAATGGCCGGGATTTGCTTGGAAATACGCCGCTCATGGCGGCGGCCTACACCGGCCAACCAGACATGGTGCGGCTTTTGCTGGTGCGAGGCGCAGATAGGTCTCTGCGCGGGTTTGATGGGAAAACTGCGCGGGAGATGGCGGAGCAAGTCGGCCATCAAGAAGTTCTGCTGGTGTTGGGGCAGTAGCCCCGCACTGGAAGTGCCGGGCTTTTGAAGTGCGATTGTCTGCCTTCGCAGACATAAGAGAAAAGGGCGAACACAACGTTAGCGCCCCACGGGCTGGGTTGATCTTGCGTAGGGGCGCACCGTGTGTTCGCCGCTCATTCTCATTCCGCATTAGCACAAACCCCCATACC
>CAXUNT010000095.1:10613-12235 GCA_964252595.1 uncultured Armatimonadales bacterium | reverse complement strand
CCGCATGCGCTCATGCCGCATTCGCTCATGCCGCATTCGCTCATGCCGCATTCGCTCATGCCGCATTCGCAAAACTGCCCCTACTTCCCCGTCGGCAGCGCCTGGGCTTCTTCCGCCGCACGCTGCCGCTCCAGCACGACTTCTTTTCGGTTCACCGGCACGGCGGCGGGCGCAAAGACGCCCACGATCACCTGGTCGCCGATGACTTCTAAAATCTCGACCTCTACGGTGTCCAAGCCTTCCCCGATTTGAATGACTGAGCTGCTGCCGTCGTGCGGACGGCGGTTAAAGAGGTGCATGATGGTCCTTCACAAAAGCCAGTGTCACTTCCAGCCTTGCAGGATTCATGCCAAGTATTCATGCCGGGTTACTTGAAGGTTTTTGGCGCGGTCCAAACCCCGTCTTGTGCCCCCGTGTAGAGCGCTTCCATGACCGCGCTTCGGGTCGCGGCTTCACGGACGGAAACCAAGGCGGCTTCTTTGCCCTCAATAGCGTCCAGAAACGCATCCAGGCTGGCGGGCTTCGCCGGCGGCAGGTCCGTCCACGGAGCCTTGCCGTCCGCGCCGTCCACATGGCGGCTCTTGAAGAACAAATCGCCGTTGACAATGACCGCATGGCCTTCTGTGCCGCAGATTTGGAGCGTCATGGGATCGGCGACATCGTCCCAGGCCGCGGCCAGTGTTCCGATGGTCCCATTCGTAAACCGCAGCAGCCCTTCGCCGGTTTCGTCGCAGCCCTCATACGCGCCGGTGCCGCGATCGAGTTGGGCGGTCACTTCGGCAACATCCCCCAGCAGCCACATCAGAATATCCAGCATATGAGCGCCGAGATCGCCGAAGGCCCCGACCCCCGCGATTTTTGGGTCTGCCATCCAGCGCCAGTCCGTATCGAACCACCGGCCTAAAGCGCCCGAATGGCAGTTCGAGCCGCGCACCCGCGTGATCTTGCCGAACGCCCCGGCTTGGACCTGCTGTTTCAGGAACAAGTGCGCCGGATAGCCGCGCATGAAAAATCCCGTGCCGTAAATCACTCCCGCGTCTTCAATCGCCGCCGCCATCTTAAATGCATCGGCGGACGCGAACCCCAGCGGCTTTTCGACAAACAAGTGCTTCCGGGCCGCCGCCAGCGGCAGGACGACCTGCTCGTGCAGATTGGTCTCGGTGCAGACAAGCACAGCGTCTATTTCCGGGTCGGCACAAATGGCGTCCAGGCTTTCAGCGACCGACGCGCCCAGTTCCCCGGCCCGGCGCTCGGCGCGGGCCGTGTCATGGTCCCAAACAGTTTTGCAGGTGATGTCCGGGCGGTTCTGGAGCGTGTGAATAAAGCCGCCGATATGAATGTGGGCGCACCCGGCAATGGCAATCGTCGTCATGAAAAGCGTGTCCTTTGTGTTGGAATTTATTGCCCCAGCGCGTAGCGGGCCAGCAGGGCGTCAATCAGCATCGCGGTCCATAGGTCGTGGTCCTCAGCATCGGAGAACTCAAAGCGCAGGCCCGCCGCGCCGCTCGCGCCGTCACGCCACATCAAGTCGCCCAGCGCCAGGGTCGCCGGACCGGCCTCGCCGCGCAGACGCACCGGGACCCGCCCCGCCACCCACGCGGGCACCCGCGGCACCCCGGCGC
>CAXUNT010000095.1:0-10603 GCA_964252595.1 uncultured Armatimonadales bacterium | reverse complement strand
GGCCCGTCCAGCCAGGCGGGAACCGTCGTCAGCCGTGCGCCGCCGACTCCCAAATCGCTGGAAGAGGCTGGCTGCCAGCCGCCGCCATCGTGCAGCTCCATCGTGATGCCTTCGGGCGCGGGCCAGCGCCGGAAGTCGCGCCGCCCGCCGCCGGGCGGGTCCGCCGGTTTCCGTCCTGATGCCTCAGCGATCCGCAGCCGCTCCAAGAGCGCCAGGGCTTCGTCCTGACGCCGCAGGGTCCTATCCAGCTCGTTTTCGGCGTCCAGCATCTCGGCCTCGCCCATGTCTTCATAATCGCTCATGCAGCTTTCTCCTGCGGCACGTCATGCAGCGCCGCGATCATCCGGTCAATTTCTTCGGTCGTGTTGTAGTGCGCCAGGCCGACCCGCACCGCGCCGCCTTGCGCTTCCAGGCCCAAGGCTTCCATCAAGCGCAGGGCGTAATAATTGCCGCTCCAAACGCAGATGCCGTGCGACGCCAGGTACTCGGCGGTCTCGCGCGGCGAAAGGCGGGGCCAGGTGAACGCCACGGTCGGCAGGCGCTCGTCTAGGCGGTTCATATCTGTCAGGCCGTAGATCGTGACATCGGTCAGCGTTTGCAGGCCCGCCAGCAGATGCCGAGACAGCGTCTGCTCGTAGGCTTTAATCGCCGCCATCGCAGTTTTGAGCGTTAGCCGCCGGCCTGAATAGCCCTGCGCGGCGTATTCTTCCAAAAATGGCCCGCCGAACTGCTCCCCGGTTTTCGCGAGGTAGCCGACTGCCGCTGTGACACCCGCAAGGCTTTCATGGCTCAGGGTGCCAAGCTCCCAGCGGTAGGGAATGGCATCTTTGGACGGCTTGACTTTGTGCGGGGTGAGCCGGGTCAGATGCTCCGCTTTGCCGTATAAGACGCCCGCATGCGGCCCGAAGAACTTGTAGGGAGAACACGCCAGAAAATCGCAGTCCAGTTTTTGGACATCAATTGGCCCATGCGGAGCATACTGCACGGCGTCCACAAAGACCAGCGCTCCGTGCTGATGCGCGAGGCGCGTCATTTCGGCGACGGGAGGAACCGTGCCGACGGCGTTGGAGGCATGGGTGATAGCGACCAGCTTTGTCCGGGGCGACAGCGCCTGAGCGAAGCTGTCCAAGCCTAACGTCGCGTCGGTTAGATCAACGTCTACGACCCGGATCACCGCCCCGGCGGCTTCTAAATCCATCCACGGTGCGACATTAGCGTCATGGTCTAGCGCCGTCACCACCACTTCGTCGCCCGGCGAGATCGTATCGGCGAGCGAGCGAGCGAGGTGGAACGCCAACGCCGTCATGCTCGGCCCAAACACAATGGTTTCCGGGCCCGGCGCATGGAGCAGATCCGCCATCGCCATTCGCGCCGCGGCGACGACTGTGTCTGTTCGGCGGCTAGTGGCAAACGCCCCGCCGACATTGGCATTAGAAGTTCGGTAATAGTCAGACACGGCATCAATCACCGCCGACGGCACTTGTGTTCCACCGGGATTATCAAAAAAGACGGTGGGATGATTGTCGAGCGTCAGCGCAAGTGACGGAAACTCGCGGCGCAGGGGGGCGGGGTCAAACTCAAAGTCAAGCATAACCTCTTAATTCGCGATTTCCGGCGTTTCTCCTGCCGAGATTTGCCCCGCGCCTGTGATTTGCTGGATGGCGGCATCTATCCACCACTTGCCTAACTCTGACGCTGCCGGACGTGCGGCCCTGAGCGCGGGCAGGGCGAGGGCAGGCTGTTTCATCAGCCCTGCTATGGCGATCTCGCGAGCGTCGTCCGGCCCGGCAGACAGCACGGAGACCCAGCGGGCGATCTGCGCCGCCGTCGGTGGCTGCACGACAAAGAGGGCGGCTGACGGCACCAGCGTAGCTTGCAGCAGCGGGCTAATGGCCCGCGCCTCGACGCGGTATGTTCCCGGATGCAGTCCTGTCAGCGTCTCCGGTTGGCCCGCCTGCGGCGTTCTCCACGCGCCGCCGTTCAAGCGCCACTGGAACTCACACGGTCCTTGCGAGGCCGTGTGAAAGTACAGCCGTACGGAGTCGGGAGACAGCGGGCGAACTTCGATGCGGGGCGCGGGAAGAAGCACCGCGGGCGGCGTCCAAACCACATACTCATAAAAGCCGCCCGGAGTGGTCTCAAAAAAGAAGCGTCCCTGGGTATCTTGCAGAACGCTCTGAAGAGCACGCCCATCAAAAAAAGGCGAGCCGCGCCCGGACAAAGGGGCCAGCCGGCGCCACAAGCCGCCGCGCGTCAGATATACGTCTCCGCTTTCAGCAACCCATCCGCCGCCGGTGTTGTCCGGGACCGGCTGACCGATCCATCCGGGCGGCCCGCCCGGCGGCAGGGACGGCGGCGGGCTGACCGCCGGGGCGAACCCCATCGGCTGCCAGCCGTCCTCCGGTGTCCACCCATACAAGTGATCTGCTAAAGCCACCTGAAGATGACCGTCCGGGTCAAAGCGCGGCTTTTCCGGGGTGTTGCCGTAGGTGTAGCCCGGCTGAATATCGCGACTTTTCCAGCTCCGCCACTTTTTGCCGTCGTACAGAAAAACGCTTTGGTTGTCGGCATAAGCGGCCCGCCCGTCGCTGCTGAAGACCGGCGGCGAGAACGTGTTGCGGTACGGCAGAAATGCCATGCCGGGCTGCGCCGCCGCTGCCGCCACCGCCTCCGGCACAGCCCCGTACTGTGTCCAGGAGTCGCGAGCCGGGTCAAACACAAACCGCGTGTCCACCGGCTGCGCCTGGGCTGGCGGGTCCCAGAGTGAGACCGTGATCCAGACTCGGCCAAGTGTATCGCAAGCATACAGTGTTCCCGATTGAATATTGCCTTTGAACTTCGGGAGCAGGTGCGCGTGCCACTGCCTGCCGTCCCATTCTTCCAGCACCTGCCGCCCGGAGGATTGGTACGATAATCCCCACAAACGCCGGTTTTGGTCCGCCAGCATGTCCCCCAGGCCGCTCGGCTGGCCCGGCGTCCCCAGGGCAACGCCGGGACGCGGCGGCAGAAGCGGCGGCGGCTTTGGAGACAGCATCGCTCCTGGGCCGGAAAAGGGAAACGGCATGATGTTGCCGTCCGGCAGACAAAACAATGCACCGACATGACCGGCGGCCAGCCCCCGCCGCCAGTTGACCCGAACGACCTGGGTTCTGTCGGCCCGCAGCCACTCCAGCCCAGCGCCGCTGACGCCGAGCCATGTTCCCGCCGCCGTACCCAGCACCGGCTGGGAGGCCGGCCCGCCAGGGCCGTAGCTGTTGGACGGATATTGGTCCCCCGCCAGATCGTCCGGCTCCCTGCGCCATGCGGCTTCCTGCTGACGCCACAAGAACATGCGGTTCTGTGAGTAGTCGGTTTCCAGCATGCAAAGATCGCCCTGTATCCAAAACAGCCTCACAATGCTTTGCCAGGATCTCTTCGACGGATACGCTTCCGGAGGCAGCGCGACAGGTGCAGCAGTCAGCGTCCGGGTATCAATTTTGTAAAGGCTGGCGTGCGATTTCGGGTCTGGGGGATACATAGCCGCGCTCTGCGCCGCCCATAGAAAGCGCCCGCCGTGTGGAGCCACAAGGGAACAGGGCCGGTCAGGCAGGCCTGGCAGCGTCGGATGATACGCCAGCGTTTTGCCGTCCCAAATCAAAAACCCATGCAGCGAGCCGCCCTGCCAGGAGTTGGGGCTTGCCTGCCAAAACCAGCGCCGCCCCAGCGGATCAACGGTGGAACAAAATGCCGGCATCGGAAACCCAGTCATAAACTTGCCGCCGTACACTTGATCGGGCGTCACCGAGAAACTCTGAACGGTTCCATCAAAAGCGAGATGCAGCAGCCTCGGCGCATCGGCGACAATCCAAGCCTCGCGGCGTCCCGCATATAGCTTGAGCGGACCGGAAAACGGTCCTCGCGATGGAAGCGCCGCCGTGAACTGAGACTGAAGGCGTGAGCGCGTTCCGCGATGCACGGTCAGCAGGCACGGCGTCGGCGCAGTCTGCGCCTGCCCCGGATACCAGCCCGAATCGCGCTTTTGCCAGAGCGCATACACCGCGCCGTTCTCCCCCTGCGCGATGGTGACTGAGCGGAATCCCGCGGCTTCGGGAATAGTTTGTTCCGCCCACTTTCCTGCCTCCCAGTGGTAAATCTTCCCGTCCTGGCTTTGATCATTGCCGTAGCTGCTGTCCGGCAGCGCCCACACGGTTCCTGTTCCGTCCTGCGCGGCGGCAGTCAGCCACGGCTGCGCCGAGGCCACGCCAGCAAAACTGCATAGCAAGCACAGAAGCAGCAGTGGGACACAGGAGATTTTGACGTGTCTTGCCATGGGATTACCAGGTGTAGTGGGCGGTGTAGCTGAGGGTCTTGTCGGTGTCCGGCGGCAGAGTGACCCGAAACTCAATGGTGTGGGCGTCGGTTTTCAGGAACGTGTTGGTCTTGTCGGTGATGGTCCACGTCGCGCCCCGGTAGAGATGCTCGACGACCCGGATTTCGGTCGGCGTCGCTTTGTGGTTGTGCAGGGTGATCGTAAAGCTCTCGTCTATGGTGCGGGCCTGATTGTCTACCGTGAAATTGGTTTGCTTGCGGTCGCCCGTGAGGTCAAAGGCATTGCCGGTGTAGACGCGGACAGTCTCGTCTTTCGGCGTGTGGTCAATGTCGTTTTCACCGACGAACTCTAGCTGACCGTCGGTGTCGCGCCGGTAAAAGCGCATCCGGCCTTTCGGCAGGGGAATACCGAGGCCGTTTGCCGCCGAGTTGACGAACTCGCGCATGGCGAACACTTTGCGGTTGGACTGCGTGCCGTAATCATTGACATTGCGGATATTGTCGTAGTTGTAGCTGCTGTAGCGTTCGTCCGGCTGATACCCATCATAGACATAGATGACGGTGGACGGGATGTGGGCGGCACGGGCAAACTCCACCTGCTTGATTTCCCGATCCCGCAGCGTCGTGGGATTGGCGAGCGTGTACAGATGGTATTCGTCAAACGACTTTTCGGTAACAGCCGGACCGCTGACATCTGCGGCTGACGCATATACGGCGCGAAATCCGTCCCCGCCAAAGCCACCCGCCTGGTTCTGGATTTTAGACACGTCGCCTGCCATGAGCTTAATGCGGGCATTTTCGAATGTCTTGCCGCTCTCGTTGTCCATCGTCACCCATGCGGTCAAATCTAAGGCGTCGCCAACTTCCGGGAACACGACGTTGTACGCCGCTTTCCATGTCATGCCGCCGGTGACATATGCCAGTTCGGCGCTGACTGGCCCGCCTTTGTCGGTGACAAGCTGCCAGTCCAAAGTCGGCTTCAGTACGCTGTCGTCAGGCAGGGCTGGGAACAAAGGCAGGCCAGGCAAAGCAAACTGCAATTTGCCGCTGACTTCAATGATCGGCTGACCGCTTGCGCCGCCGCCATATGACTGCTGCTGGTACTGATACTGCGATCCGAACGTTGAGTATGCTTCCGTGTGCGGGACATAACCGCTGCGGATAATTTTGCCCTGGACAATTGAAACTTGATCGCCGTGCGTGACCTGAAAATCAATGGTCTTGCCTTCGTTCAGCGACAGCAGTAGATCCTGCGAGATGGGATCGGCCCGGTAGTTCTGCTCCCGTATCTTCAGAATGCGCTTCTCGGCGGGATCGCGCAGAACCACCGAATCGGGTTCCAAGTGGAACGTGATGTCGCTGACCGAGACATGGTTCAGGCCCGGCGCTAAATTGAGTGGCACGGTCTGGCGCACCACGGCAAAGTTCTGGTTGTAAATCGTTAGCGCCCGGTCCGGCGATGTTTGGGCTGAGACGGTTTGGGCACAGGCCGGCAGGCTGAAAGCGGAAGCAGCAAGGACGGCGGTGAGGACGAGCGGGGAACGCATGGCAGGACTCCTTCGGAGAGAGCGGTACGCACTGGGGAAATTGTACCTTACGGCGGCTTGTTTGCTGTATAATTCAGCAGGGCGCGAGTAAAAAACTGCATGGACTGCGGCGGATATATTCCAGCCGGCTGATGGTTGGCGGCAAACCACACATCCTCGCCAGCCGCAAGCGGTGTTTAATCTGTCAGACATTCAAGGAACACCTGAGCGTGCGTCCAGCGGGCATCTAGGATGTGAGGCTACTCGCGCTGCCTGCGGGCGATGAGCTTCCGCCACCGGAGGCGGGAGGAAAAAGGATTTCCGCTCGATGCCGCCAACATTCGCAGCCATCCGTGGCCCGTTCTGGTCGCCGAGCAGCAGAAATGCGACCTGCTGTGTTCGGTGTCATGCGGAAGTCGAAAATGATTACGGAAAATAAAAGCTGTCATCTCTTGCATTCTGGAATGTCTACAGGTATAATGCTCCAGGTTAAGAAAAAATAAAAGAGAATGGCTCCTTAGCTCAGTTGGTTAGAGCAGGAAACTCTTAATTTCAAGGTCCAGGGTTCGAATCCCTGAGGGGCCATCCAGCAAAAAGTCTGAATACTAAAGTGAGTATTCAGGCTTTTTTTGCTTTCTTAGACGGTCTGCCCTTGACAGAAGCCGAGCAGTCTGTTACAGTAAATTTCGTATGAAGCATTTTGCCTTGCGTCTCCCCGCCGCGCGGCAACAATCTTTTCTCAGCGTCCGTATACCATTCTCATCTGCCCACATAAGGAAACCTATGCAAGAAGTAGAACTCACAGAAGACACGTTCCAAGAAATCCTGCCTGAACCCAAGTCTAAGCTGACCCGGCGTGCGTTCGTGAAAGGTGTCCTTGTCACCGTGGGCGGGGCGAGCCTGACCCTCGGCGGCCTGCGCCTGCCGGACGCGAATGCTCAGGCTCCGCTGGACGCTGCCGGTGCTGGTAAGCCGACGTTGTACATGGTCGCGACGGCGCACATCGACTCGCAGTGGAACTGGACCGTGCAGCATGTCATCGCGCACTGCATTCCGGCGACCATGCGCCCGAACTGGGACTTATTCGAAAAGTACCCGGCCTACACGTTTAACTTTGAAGGCACAATCCATTACCAGTGGTTCAAGGAGTATCACCCCGAAGACTGGGCGGAACTACAGTCGTGGGTCAAAAAGGGACGCTGGAAGCTGTCGGGGTCGTGGGTCAATGCCGTAGATGTCTGCACTCCCAGTCCGGAATCGCTCTTCCGGCAAGCGCTGTACGGCCAGCAGTTCTTCCGGCGCGAGTTCGGCATGGTGAGCCGGGATATTTACCTGCCGGACTGCTTCGGCTTCCCGTATTCCCTGCCCGCCATTGGGAAGCATTCGGGCTTGCAGTCGTTTTCCACCCAGAAGTTTGCCCTCTGGGGCGGCTGGTTCCCCGCGCCGTTTTCGGTCGGACGCTGGGTGGGCGTGGATGGCTCCGAGCTGGTGACCGCGCTGCGGCCCGGCTCCTACAACCATGATGTCCGGGCGAACCCGGCGTCTTCACCCGACTGGAACAGCGACATGGCCGACGCGGGCGGCAAAAAAGTGGACCTGCGCTACTTCGGCACCGGCGACCAGGGCGGTACGCCCGGCGCGGACACGGTCGCCTTCGTACAGCAGGGCGCAGACGACGCTAACGGCACGGTGCAGGTCATCAACACGAGCGCCGACCAGATGGCAAAAGACTTGACCCCGGTCCAGATCGCCGCCCTGCCGTCTTACCGAGGCGAGCTGACCATGAAGACCCACGGGGTCGGCGGGTACACGTCCCAGGCCGCGCATAAAAAGTGGAACCGGATGAACGAGCAAATGGCCGACGCCGCCGAGCGGGCGGCGCTTGCCGGCGCGTATCTCGGTGGTCCGGCTTACCCGCATGACACGCTCAGTCAGGCGTGGGTGCGCGTGCTGTGGAACCAGTTTCACGACACGCTTCCTGGAACTTGCGTTCCGCAGGCGTACACATTCACCTGGAACGACGATCTGCTCAGCCTCAATCAGTTCTCGCAGATCGTTACCACCGGCGTCGCCGCAATGGCCCAGCATTTAGACACCGATGTCAAAGGCGTGCCGCTGGTCGTTTACAACCCGCTGGACCAGCCTCGCACCGACGCCGTGGAAGCAACCGTCACGCTTCCCAGCGGCACACAGAATGTCCGCGTGTACGACACCGTGACAGGCCGGGAAGTGCCGAGCCAGACGCTTTCGGCAGATGCGGCGGGCATGAAAATCGTGTTTATCGCGTCCGCGCCGTCCGTCGGCAGCCGGGTCTACGATGTTCGGCCTTCCAAGACCGCGTCTTCGGTGAAGACAAGCCTGACCGCTTCGGCAGCAGGGCTGGAAAGCAGCCGCTACAAAGTCTCCGTCACGCCGGCTGGGGACATCAGCAGCGTCTACGACAAAGCCGCCCAGACCGAGCTTCTCAGCGCTCCCAGCCAGCTCCAGCATCTGCATGACTCGTCGCCCAACTGGCCCGCCTGGGAGGTTTTGTATGAGACCGACCACGCGCCGATTGAAGGCGTCATCGCCGACAACGTCCAGATCCGCGTCACCGAAGCCGGCCCGGCCCGCGCCGCGCTGGAGGTCACGCGGACGCTGGGTGAGACGACCTGGACCCAGCACATTCGCCTGACGCCCGACGGCGACTGGGTGGAAGTCCACAATGACATTGATTGGCAGACGCCAGGAACACTGGTCAAAGCCGCCTTCCCGATGACGGCCTCCAACCCTATCGCGACGTTTGACCTCGGCCTCGGCACGATTGAGCGGCCGAACGAAGAAGCGAACCGCTACGAAGTCAACGGCCAGCAGTGGGCGGATTTGACCGACAGCCGGGGCGGTCACGGCCTCGCCGTGCTGACAAAGTACAAGTACGGCTGGGACAAGCCTGCCGACAACGCACTGCGCCTCAGCCTCATTCGGACGCCGGAAGGCAGCAATTATCCGTGGCAGGACACCAATGATCTCGGCCGCCACCATTTCCCGTATGCGCTGGCGGGCCATTCCGGCGACTGGCGTTCGGGCAAGGTTGTTCAGAAAGCCGCCCGGTTCAACCAGCCGCTGACGGCGTTCCAGACGACAAAGCACAAAAGCATCGGCGGGCGTGAATTCTCGCTGCTCGGGGTCAGCACGGATCAAGTCGGCGTGCGCGGCTTGAAACGGGCCGAAGACAGCGGCGAGATCGTCGTCCGGGTCCAGGAGCTGGCCGGCCGGCCGGTATTGGGCGCGGCAATCACGTTTGCTTCCGCCGTCACTCAGGTCCGCGAGATCAACGCCGCCGAAGAACCTGTCGGCCCTTATTCCCCCCAGAACGGCAAGCTGGTGTTTGATCTAACGGCCTACCAGCCGCGCTCGTTTGCGGTCACGCTGGCTCCGGCCACGGAGGCCATCGCGCCGCCGCTGGGGACGCCCATTGTGCTGCCGTATAACTTGGCAGGCGTCACGCCGCGCGAGGCGCTGAAAATCGCGTCGTTTGACGGCGCCGGCGGCTCGTACCCCGCCGAGCTGTGGCCGTCGTCTGTGACGGCCCAGGGCATCTCCTTCACGCTGGCCGGCAGCACAGGAAACAACATGGTGTCGTGCGCGGGCCAGACCGTCGCGCTTCCGGCAGGCAGCCACAACCGTTTGTACCTGCTGGCGGCATCGGCCAATGGCGATCAGGCAGGCGTGTTCACTGTCAATACGGGCTGGCAAGAGGACCACCGAAACACGACCACACTGACTGTGCAGGACTGGCAGGCGCTGACCGGGCAGTGGTACTCGCGCGTCGCGCACAACGACCCCGGCGACCCGGCGACATTCGGCCCCGGCACCGGCTACCCCGATCCGAACTGGGACGGCAACCTCATTCTTGCCAACATGGCCGTCAAAAGCGTGCGCGGCGGACGAGTCGCCCACATCGAAAACTTGAAGCCGGGCTTTGTCAAGCGCGATCCGGTCGCGTGGGTCGGCTCACACCGGCACAATGCCGACGGCGTCCTACCGTACTGCTTCTGCTACCTATTCTTGTATGCGCTGGATTTGCCTGTTGGCGCGATGAACGTTACGCTCCCAAACAACCCGAACATCCGGGTCATGGCGATGACGGCGGCTTCCACAGCGCTGGCCGATACCCGGCCTGCGGGTGTTCTCTACGAGCCGGACCCATTCCCGCCGGTCACGCCGCGCACGCCGCCGCCGGTGGTCAAGAAGCTGCCTGCCGGGACGGAAGTGTTCTCGCTCGCCGCCGCGCAGACCTTCGATGGCAGCCAATCGGGCGTTCTGCAAAACAACGTTCCCAATTTGCCCGTCGAGGGAACCGACCCGTGGACGATCAACCAGTTCGTTTATTTGACCGCCCAACCGGCCGAGCTGACCGTTCTCAGCGGCTTCGGCGACGGCACGGATACAGGCGGGGAGCAGCGGTACCTGATCAAGTTCCACGACGGCATCCATTTCTGGGGCAGCGACATTGACGTGACCACAGGAGTGCCGTTTGACCTGAACAAGTGGCAGATGGTGACGCTGACGTTCGACGGCACAACGCTGACCATCTACAAGAACGGCGCCGTGATTAAAACGTCGCCGGTCACGCTCAACGACGCCGCCGACATGGTGAAGATCGGCACGGCGGGACCCTGGAACGGAAACCGCGTGTCCGGCAAGATCGCGGGCTTCGGCATCTGGAACTCCGCGCTCGACCCTGCCGCCGTCAAGGCGCTGATGGCCGGGATGCCGCAGTAGAAAGG
>CAXUNT010000094.1:0-16029 GCA_964252595.1 uncultured Armatimonadales bacterium | reverse complement strand
GGTCCTCCCCAAAGGGGAGGACGAAGAGTTTGAGAGGCGTAAATATGCCGCCGTCAGCAATCTTAGCTCCTAGTCCTCCCCTTTGGGGAGGACCCCTGCGAAGTCACTTGTTACGAAGCAAGGAGGTGGGTTCTCTGAAAGAAAGTTTTAACGATTATGATCAGTCCAACTTCCCCGGATCCCAAAGCGACGGATATGCCGGACACGCCTGAGAGCGACGCCAACGACCTAGGGCCGGAAGGCGTCCAAAACGAAAGCACCGGCGGCTACGGTGTCGCCCATGATGCTGACCCTAGGCCACCGATTTTGCAGCGGCCCGGCACCGCGCCCGGCCTCGGCACCGCGACCCCGATTGCGTCCGCCCAGGCCGCCCTGCCGAATGCACTTGTCCCGCCGCCCGCGCCGCTCCCAATGACCAACACCGGTCCCGGACAGATCCCGCAAAAGCCGTTCGGCACGACCGGGCTGCATTCTAGCGTCATCGGCATCGGCGGCTCCAGCCTCGGCGATGCTTCTTCGCTGGAAGAGGCCGTGTCCATCGCGCACCAGGCGATTGACGCGGGCGTGAACTTTTTTGACAACGCCTGGGAATACAACAACCACCGCTCGGAAGACTGGATGGGCCGGGCGCTTCAAGGCCGCCGGGACAAAGTCATTTTGATGACTAAGTGCTGCACCCACGGACGCGACAAGAAAGTCGCCATGCAGCAGTTGGAAGAGTCTCTGTTGCGCCTTCGCACAGACCACTTAGATGTCTGGCAGATCCACGAATGCGTTTATTACGACGACCCCGACCTGCACTTCGCCCCGAATGGGGTTTGGGAAGCCATGCGGGACGCCAAGCAGCAGGGCAAAGTCCGCTTTATCGGGTTCACCGGCCACAAGACGCCGCAGATCCACCTGCGGATGCTGGCTTTGGCCGACCAGCACGGCCTGCGCTTTGACACGGTCCAGATGCCCTTGAATGCTTTTGACGCGACGTACCGCTCTTTCCAGCAGTTTGTTCTGCCGGAAGCCCATCGCCGGGGCATGGCGGTCCTGGGCATGAAAAGCATGGGCGGCGGGGGAGAGCCGATCCTGCAAGGCGCAGTCACCCACAAGGAAGCCCTGCGCTACGCCATGAGCCTGCCGGCGGCAGTCACCATCAGCGGCATTGACTCGCTGCAAGTGCTGCACCAGAACCTCGCCGTCGCCCGCGACTTCCGGCCCATGACCGCCGCAGAAATGACTGCGCTGGCCCAGCGCTGCCAGTTCCTCGCCAGCGACGGTCACTTGGAGCTGTACAAAAGCACCAAAAAGTACGACGCCGACGTGGGTCGCTCTCAGCACGGTTATCCCGATTTGAAAGAGCTGCCGATGTGAGTGCCGCAGCCCAAGAAAAATCGCCCCAAGAAACGCTGAACTGGTGGGTGCTGGCGGCAGTCGGAACTGGGACGTTTATGTCGGCGCTGGACGGCAGCATCGCGAACACGGTGCTGCCGGTTCTGATGCGCGTGCTGCATGGCAGCGTCGCATCGGTAGAGTGGGTTGTCACGGTCTACCTGCTGGTATCCAGCGCCCTGGTGCTGAGTGCGGGCCGGTGGGGTGATCTGCACGGCCACAAGCCGATGTATTTGACAGGCTTTGGCGTGTTCATCGCCGGCTCCGCGCTGTGCGGTCTTGCGCCGAGCATTCCCATTTTGGTTGCCACGCGCGGGGTGCAGGCGCTCGGTGCAACCATGCTGTTTGCGTCGTCCCCGGCGCTGGTCACGCTGAACTTTCCGACCCGTGTGCGCGGGCAGGCGCTCGGAATGCAGGCGACTTTGACCTATCTCGGCCTGAGCGCCGGGCCGATCTTGGGCGGCTGGCTGACGACGCACTTAAGCTGGCACGCCGTTTTCTACGTCAATGTTCCTGTCGGTCTGCTGGCTTTGGGGCTGAGCCGGCGCTTTATCCCCAATGACCCTCCCCGAACTTCTTCCGCCAAATTTGATGTTCTCGGCGCGGCGCTGTTCGCGTTCGGCCTGGTGGCGCTCTTGATCGCGCTCAATCAAGCCCACGCCTGGGGCTGGGCGTCCGCCGGCATTCTTGCACTGCTGGCGTCGGCGGCTGGTCTGCTGACGGGGTTTGTCTGGTGGGAACGCCGGGCGGAAAGCCCGATGCTGGACTTCGGCTTGTTCCGGGAGCGTTCCTTTTCGGCGGCCAGCGTCAGCGCGACCCTGAGCTTTATCAGCCTGAACGGCCTGCTGTTTTTGCTGCCGTTTTACTTGATCAGCGGGCGGGGTCTGTCCGCGGCATCGGCGGGGCTGGTGATCGCCGCCCTGCCGGTCTCCATGGCGCTGGTCGCGCCGATGAGCGGCTGGCTGTCGGACCGCGTTGGCACGGCGATCCCTGCAACCACAGGAATGGTGCTGCTGGCCGCCGGAACTTTGCTGCTGTCGCGGCTCGGCCCGCACACCGGCCTGCACCATGTCGCGGCGGCGCTTGCCCTGTGCGGGGCGGGGGTCGGCGTTTTTTTGTCCCCCAACAACAGCGCTCTCATGGGGTCCGCCCCGCGCGAGCAGCAGGGCATCGCCGCCGCTGTCCGTGCGACTGCCCGCAACCTCGGCAACGTGCTGGGCATCGGCGCGGTCGGAGCCGTCTTCAACAGCGTCTTGGCACATGCTTCGGGGCAATCCCGGATCTTTCCCGCGGTTCATGCGGGACTGCTGACAGTCTGCGTCGCGGCTTGCCTCGGTGCTATTGCATCCGCCGTTCGGGGTACTGCTCGGACAAGAGCCATCATCCAGAAACGATAACGGATTGCCGCGCGTCGCGTGAGTCTAAAGCGCAAATGACGGCTGCGTCCCGTCGTTAGGCTTGTTGGAGTTCAGCACCTGCGCTGGCGTGTACCAGTGAACGTGTCCGTCCACAAACACATAATTACAGCCGCCATTGTGCCGCAAGCCGCCGGGCGGCCCAACGAAACTGTCTCCTGGAGGTAGCGCGTAACTGCCATCATCCGGCCCGGTTAATTCGATTGGATAGTAGAAGTTGCTGCTTGCCGGTCCTGAAGAGGACCGGTAAGCAAACTCACCGAGGGCAACGGTACTTGCGGGGAATTGAACATGAGCCTCAGAGATCGCGACGTTGACATTGTTGATACTTGCGTCATAGAGCGAGTTGTTGATTGCATAGCCTTTTGCTAGGTCTGCGGGTACGCCAAGTATCTGTATGTCGAAACTCGGCGGAACCTGAATGGAAGGGCATCGAAAAACCTCTTTTGCCGGAGCGTAGGGTAAGACCGCTCCCGCCCAATCGGTTCCGATCTTAATATCTGGCGGAAAAACGCCTTCATTGTCCTGCGCGTAAGCCGTCATGGCAATCTCAATCTGCTTCATGTTGGAAAGGCAAGTTGTGCGCCGTCCATTCTCCCGCACACTCGCGAACATTGGTAACAGAATAGCTGCAAGGACGCTGATAACAGCTACGACGACCAGAAGCTCAATAAGTGTGAAAGCCCGAAATTGGAAGCATTGTTTGTGGCTCATTAATTTCTTCTCGAAAACGTCTCTTCAGTTCAAGCCTGCGGCGGCTTCAAACCTCTGAAACAACCAGGCATTCAGGAGGCAACCAACGGTCGGCAGAAAGAACGTCATCCAATTTGCCTGCCAGACTGACCAACTCGTTGCATGAAGCAGAGATACTGCTTCAAAGCCATCCAGAACCACCGCAAGAACAACTCCCATGATTATAATCTTGTTCATGCGGTTGCCAATCAGATTCTGTATTATGAGGAAAACTATAGCAACTAAAAGCTGGTCTGCCATCGTAAGATTATTGACCCAAACACCAGTCAAAGCAATGAAGATCAATGGAATGTAGTATGCTATAGATGCACAGGCAATTAATCCAATCCAGAAACAGAGACGCGGGTTCATAGTCCGTAGCACTTCAAACAACCCATTGCGGTCGTCCTGAACTGATGTGCCCAAATTCATCAATTTCATTTTCTTTTCCCTGCCAATCAAAATGTAGGCGCATAGTGTGGCGTGCCGATTTTCAACCGGACTCGCCATTTAAGCGAGTCCGGCTTTCCCTCTATAGCGAAGAACGGCCCTTTGCCAGTTCAATCTACTGCCGTGTACCAGGACAAGTTATTGTTGGGCATACGCCAGGATAGTTCAGGTCGTTGCAACATCCCCCATTGAAGCTGACTGTGCAGGCAACTCCAACTGCTGGCCCGCCGATAAGATTGCCTGTAACATTATTGTAATAGCAATCCCATGTGGAGAGCAGGTTGACACCTGAATTCGGGCTTATGAGACTGCATTTTTGCACATTGTACATTCTGCAACCTGTGTTCACCGCAGAATGAGGCTGACGAACGGCAGCACCTTGGGCTACCCCCGCTATAGCAATACCGACAACACCAACTAGAGCTAACAGTTTCGTTGATCTCAATCTACTCATAATACTGCTCCTTTTTTGATCGCGTTCTGGATTTGGGCGTGGAGACCGGCTAGTTCCCGTTGAGAAGTCACCCAGCCGTCTTGTTGAAAGATGATGCGTCCGCTTTTGTCGCAGACCAGTAGCATGGGGGTAGCAAAGTTTAGCTTGCCGCCCGTGAAACAGCCCTCCTTTGAGAGAATCGTACAAATCGGCAGTTCGCGCCAGGCAAGATGCATGGCGGGCAACTGCTCTTTTGCCAGTTCGCAGGAGCCGCACTGCGGCTCCGTGACGACGTACAGCATACCCGGCGTCGGCTTGCCCAGACTAGGAGCAAATTGTGCGAGGGATGTACCGACAAGATTGGATGCCACCGACTCCGGCGGCTCTCCGGCATTGACATAGCCGCCGAAAACAAGCAAGTGCCGGACGAACAGGCAGGCAAGCCCGACAGCTAGTGCAGTTCGTACCCAGACGGGAAGGGTGAAGCCGGGCAGGCGGGAGGTCTGCAAGGCTTCCAGACTGCACACGAAGTAGACTGCCGAGATGAAAGTGACGGACAGGCAGGCCGGGCAGAGCTTCGGCTCGGCAGTCAGCAGATACGACTGCACAGCGGGGATGAGGCCAGAAACTGCCAGAAATCCGATGTAGCACCAGCGGCGGCGGATACTGCCGTAGGTAAACAGGGTCATGCCAACTGCGAGGTAAGTAAGCTCGGCTAGCGGCGCATAGACCGAGAGCGGCGTGGACGTGAAGCCGCAGTGGACGCACCGGCCCCACAGCGACGCGACGGCGACCAGCCCGACGATAGGAAGTAGCGGCAGAACGAATGTCATCTCCGACCGGAACACATAGGTAATCAGGATCAAGGCCGCCATGACCACCAACGCCTTTTTGCCAAGTTGAATGGGAGTGGTACTGTCAAGCACTGGCTGAAGCGCCTGCTGCACGGCGAAAGGTGTGGAAAAAAGCTGAATGCCGCCGCGCACGGGGACGACCAGCGACGGGCTTACCGCGCTGTCGGCTCCTGTCAAGCGATGGACTTCCGCGCCTGCGCCGGGCGAAAGCAGGTCCAGCGTTCGGATGCCGACGTGCGCGTTCAACCATTCCGCCGTTTCCGTGGATTTGATGTCCTCATGGGAATAAAAGTAGATGGATTGCTTGAGGCTTTGAAGCTGCTGCGCTTCGAGATGGTTCAGGGCAAAGTAAGTTGCCAGAAAGCAGAGGCAGCAGCCAGTCAGGTAGAAGTAGGCCAGAACGGAAAGGCGCGGCGAGGCAGGGTTGGATAGTTGTTTCCCGGAGTTGTTTCCCGGAGTTGTTTCCCGGAGTTGTTTCCCGGAGTTGTTTCCCGGAGTTGCTGCAAGGTATCCATGCTGACTCTTTCCGCTGGCTCAAGATGTACAAACGATAACGAGTCGTACAGACCAAGAAGGGAAGAAGGCAACATAGCCTTTTGCTTATTGTAACATAGGTTCTGCAAAATTAACAGAAGGTTACAAAATTAGCGGGATTATTTTTCAGGAGTTGATGCGGTGGGCGTAGCAGGCCGCGCCGAAGCCGTTGTCTATGTTGACGACGGCGACGCCGCCGGCGCAGGAGTTCAGCATGGTCAAAAGCGCGGCGACGCCGCCGAATGCGGTGCCGTAGCCGATGGAGGTAGGAACGGCGACGACGGGGCAGGAGACCAGGCCGGCGACAACGGAGGTCAGCGCCCCTTCCATGCCCGCGCAGACAACCAGCGCATTGGCTTTCTGCACCGTGTCTAAATGGCCCAGCAGGCGGTGCAGGCCGGCAACGCCGACATCGTAAATGCGCTGGACGCGGCTGCCCTGCCATTCCAAAGTGAGGGCCGCTTCTTCGGCGACCGGCGTGTCGGCAGTCCCGGCTGTCAGCACGGCGACATAGCGTTCGGGATGAACGGGAGCGGGCGGAGCGCCGACAGTGATCAAGCGGGGCAGGGGATGATAGACCGCGGCGGGAAGCACGGCTTGGACGGCAGCGAACTGCTCCGGTGTCGCGCGGGTTGCCAGCACTCGGTCGGACTGCAAGGCCAGCCGGGCCATGATCTGGGCGACCTGGTCTTCCGACTTGCCGGGGCAGTAGACCACTTCCGGCATCCCCGTCCGAACCGCCCGGTGCAGGTCCAGCTCCGCGAAGCCCCCGACATTTTCATACGGCAGCGAGCGCAGGGTCTCCAGCGCGTCCCCGATGCTGACTTCGCCGGTCTGCACCCCGCCGAGCAGCGCCGTTAAGCGGTCAATGTCCATGTGCCGCCCCTAAGTTCGCGTTCAGGGAGCCGCTTTTGTAGCCGCCCAGCTCCACGGCAACATAGGTATAACCCAAGGCTTTCAGCTTATCGCTGATTTGGCCGCGCAGGCGAGGTTCCATCAATCGGTCCATCTCCAATGGATCTACTTCCAGCCGCGCAATCGTGTCGTGGTGCCGCACCCGGACCTGCTTGAAGCCGAGATCATGGCGCAGATAATCTTCGGCGTCATCTAGCCGTGACAGCAACTCGGCAGTAATGCGCGTGCCATAGGGGAAGCGGGACGACAGGCAGGCCAGCGCGGGCTTGTCCCAGGTCGCCAGCCCCAGCGACTTGGACAAGTGCCGGATTTCGGCTTTGGTCAGCCCGGCTTCCAGCAGCGGCGCGAGAACGCCGAACTCCGCTGCCGCGATTTGACCGGGCCGGTAATCGCCGAGATCGTCATGGTTTGCGCCGTAAGCAATCCAGCGAATGCCGCGCTCCGACGCGACGCGCGACAAATGGGAAAACAGCTCGGTCTTGCAGTAGTAACAGCGGTTTTCGGGGTTGGACGCATAATTCTCGTCCTGCAATTCTTGTGCTTGAACCGTCAAAACGGGAATGCCCATCGCCGCCGCCAGTGCCAGGGCGTCGTCTTTCTCGCGCCGGGCATACGATTCCGAGAGCGCAATGACTGCGAGTGCGTTTTCGCCCAGCACGTCATAAGCCACTTTGGCAAGAAGAGCGCTGTCCGCGCCGCCGGAAAAGCCGATCACAACCGATCCGAGCGAGCGCAACTTGTCTTGCAGAGACTTATATTTTTCGTCCAGAGTCGGCTGGCGGGTTTCTAAATCGGAGTTGACGGGGAGAAAACGGGTCAATGCTTGCATAAGCAAAGTGTACCCGGCGAGAGGGAAAGGAAAAACCTCACCCCACGTCAAACTGCGGGGTGAGGTTCTTTGGGTGAGAATTTCACTGGTCTGAGACAGTCACCGGCACGCCGCCGGGATTGTACAAGTTCGGGTTATGATCCGGGTACTCGTAAATGCGGGCCTGACTCCAGCGCATCCACTTGGCGTGGCCGTCATAGAACAAGTAGTTCGCGCCGCCCCGGTGACGGTTATAGGCGATCCAGCCCTGATGGTTATAGGGCGCGGGGCCGGTGCCGTTGTTGACCAAGTTCGCTTCACCGGGCCAGGTGTCGTAATCGTCCTGCGGGACATACCCCCAGCCGCCGTTGTTGCACTGGGTATCAGCGCCGTTCGCGCAGTCATCCAGCGCTTGAGAGTTGCGCTCGGAGAACATGATAATGTTCTGATCGGGCAAAGCATTCAAAGCCGCTTCGGTGGCGTAAGTCGGCAGAACTCCCGTCATGGCATAGCGGCAGGATTTGTGCGTAAATACCGAGTTCAGCAGGTAGCTCCACATCGCATAGCGGTGACTGGCCTGCTCCGCCTGGCACTGCTCGCCGTTTGGAGCAGCGCTGCATTCCTGACCCAGCACTGTGATACCGCCGTTGTAGGCTTGAATGGTGCTGACTTTTTGCGGAGAATGCGCGGCGGCGTCATCCGGGCAGAAGATCACATCGCGGCTGGAAAGATAGGGCTGGAAGAAGATCGCCCAAGGCTTCTCGGCGTTGGAGTTGCCGCTGCCGCCACCGGTGCAGCCGCTGACATCGGCGGGAAGATCGTGGATTTGCGTGCCGTCGTCCAGCACATAATCTTCATGGTGGTGGTACAAGCCGCCGTCGTTGTCGTTCATGTATTGGTTGGCGGCCAGCCCGATCTGCTTCAAGTTGGATAAGCAGGCGGTGCGGCGGGCGTTCTCGCGAACAGATTGAAAGACGGGGAACAGGATTGCGGCAAGAATCGCGATAATAGCGATCACGACGAGCAGCTCGATCAAGGTAAAGGCGCGGTGACGGCGGAAAGTAAGCATCAGCTTGAGTTTTCTAAGACTGTCGGAAGTCTTAAGAAGTATGGCACAGTTTGAGCAAAAAGCTTGCAAAAATGCTAGGATTTGTAAGAATTATTTTTTCGCCGATTTTCCCGTGTAATATGCTATGATGAATTTGAAAAGAGAAAAGTAAGACTGATGACCGGACATGAGTTTGAAAGCGAAAGCGAGCTGCAAGATTGGATCAAGCACGAGTTAAGCCATCTTGCCGCGCAGGAACAGGAAACGGCGGGGACTGCGCTCGGCTCCCGCAACTTGTCGCTGCGGGTGCCGCTGGCCCTGCACCTCATGCTGGCCCGGATCAGTGAAAAGCTGGACCGTTCCAAAAGCGCCGTTTCCGAAGAAGTTCTGACACGGGCTGTCCGCGACGTTTACAAACAATTTGATCTGCCGCCGCTGACTCAGGCCGATCTGGAAGAGTTCGCCGCGCTTCTTGAAAAAGCGCCCGCTGACAAGCCTGCCGCAAAAAAGACTGCCCGCTGACCGTGCCTCTCCGCTGAGGCTTAGAATTGACACCTGATTGCGAACCCGCACCCGAATTATTTTCCTGCTGACACTCCTTGTCGCCGCCAATATCGTATTTTGGCTTTTGACCTGGAGCGCGTCTCATACCTATGCGCTTTTGATGTCCACCGGCCTGCTGGCTTATGGCTTCGGCCTGCGGCACGCGGTGGATGCCGACCATATTTCGGCGATTGACAACACGACCCGGAAGCTGATGCAGGAAGGCAAGAAGCCCATCGGGGTCGGCTTTTATTTTTCTTTAGGCCATTCCACGGTGGTCGTCCTGCTGTGCGCCGCGCTGGCGCTGTCCACGGCCTATGTGGAGCATCACCTGCCGCAATGGAAGAATGTCGGCGGGGTAGTCGGAACCATCATTTCCGGCTGCTTCTTGTATCTCATCGGTATCATCAACTTGATTGTGATGGTGGACCTACTGAAAGCTTTCAAACGGGTCGCGAGCGGCGAAAAGTACGACGACTTGGACGTAGACCAATATCTCGCCAATCGGGGATTGATCGGGCGCTTTTTTCGGCCTTTGTTTCGCATGGTCAGCAAAAGCTGGCATATGTATCTGATCGGTTTCTTGTTTGGTCTGGGCTTCGATACGGCCACGGAAGTCGG
The DNA here is from genome assembly GCA_964252595.1 of uncultured Armatimonadales bacterium. GTDB lineage: Bacteria > Armatimonadota > Armatimonadia > Armatimonadales > Capsulimonadaceae > JANXMY01. The sequence continues at coordinate 6,296 of CAXUNT010000094.1, read as the reverse complement.
GATTCTGGCGGTCTCCGCACACGGCGGCCAAGCGGGGATGCCGTTTTGGACCATCATGCTGCTGCCGGCACTGTTCACGGTGGGGATGTGCCTGGTGGACACCAGCGACGGCATCTTGATGCTCGGCGCCTATGGCTGGGCATTCATCAAGCCGATCCGCAAGCTGTACTACAACCTCTGTATCACGCTGCTGTCGGTCCTGGTGGCATTCGTGGTCGGCACCTATGAGCTGCTGCAAATTGTGCAGGCGCAGTTCCATCTGGGCGGCGTGTTCTGGGACACCGTCGGGCGCTTGAACTTTGACAACTTAGGCTTTGTGATTATCGGCACGTTTGTTGCCGGCTGGCTGGTCTCCGTGCTGGTCTACAAGTGGAAGAAGTATGAGACTGTCGGCGAGACACCGATGGAAGCGACACAGACAGAAGAAACAGGGCTGGAAGAAAAAGTCACCGAGCGAGAAACAGCGGCTTCTGCGGGGATGCGCTGAAGCTGTCACTGCCGCCAAAGGCGGGTGATGCCGGCGAGCGGACACAGGATTTATCTTTCTGTGTCCGCTCGTTCCTCCTCTCGCTTGCCTGCTTGCTCTCGCGCACCGTTGACTTCGCTCCGCTTTTCGTGTAAGATAAGTGCCATCTCAAAGCATCCAAACACGAATGCGCAGGAGCACCAATGAACAACTCCGAAACTACTCCCGTCAAAATCGGCATTGTCGGCTGCGGCAATATCAGCGACATTTATTTTCAGACCGCCAAGCGCCTGGACATCTTAGAAGTCGCGGCGTGCGCCGACTTGGATTTGGACCGGGCGAAAGCCAAAGCGGAGCTGCACGGCGTCCCGAAAGCCTGCACCGTCGCCGAGCTTCTGGCCGATCCTGACATTCAGATTGTCGTCAATCTCACCATCCCAAAAGCACACTACGAAGTCTGCCTGGCCGCGCTGCATGCCGGCAAAAGCACCTATGTCGAGAAGCCGCTGTCGCTGACCCGCGAGCAAGGGCAGGAGCTGCTGCAAGTCGCGCAATCCAAAAATCTGAAACTCGGCGGCGCTCCCGATACCTTCCTCGGTGCCGGGCTGCAAGCCTGCCGCAAAGTCATTGATGACGGCCTGATTGGGGAACCTGTTGCCGCGACGGCGTTTATGCTCTGCCACGGCCACGAGACCTGGCACCCGGACCCGGAGTTCTACTACAAACCCGGCGGCGGCCCGCTGTTCGACATGGGGCCTTACTACCTGACCGCGCTTGTGTCCCTCATGGGGCCGATCACGCGCATCGCCGGCTCGGCGCAGAAAGCATTCTCCGAACGCACCGTCACCAGCGAGCCGAAGAACGGGTATGTCATCACCGTGGAAACGCCGACGCACATCGCAGGGACAATGGACTTTGCCAATGGCGCGGTTGCCACTGTCATTACGTCGTTTGATGTCTGGTCCTCCACTCTGCCGCCGATTGAGATCCACGGGACGCACGGCTCACTGCTGGTTCCCGACCCGAACACATTCGGCGGGCCGGTGAAAGTCAACCGGGGCGGTTCCGGCTGGGAAGAAGTACCGCTGACTCACGGCTACGCGGAAAACAGCCGGGGGCTGGGGGTCGCCGACATGGCGTATGCCCTGCGTGAAGACCGCCCGGTGCGGGCCGGCGGCGACTTGACTTACCATGTGCTGGAAGCAATGTGGGGCTTTCTGGACTCTTCGGAGCAGTCCCGCTATTACACCATGCAAAGCACGTTGGAGCGTCCCGCGGCCCTGCCGGAACACTGGCCCGCCTAAGACGCGAGCCGATCCTTGAGACATTCTATGACACAACACGCCGAAGCCTCCCGCGCCGTCTCTGGTCTCGTCTGGAACGACATCCTGACAGACCTTCCCGGCACCGTGACAGCGGAAACCGATCCCGCCGGGGTCGGTTTCTTTCTCGGCTTCGCCGCGCCGAAGCCGGCGGCCCGTCATGTGTTTCCAGTCGGAAATCTTACACGCCTAAGCCGCTTTACCTGCTGCCATCGGTATGAGCCGTTCTGGATGCGCCCGATGGCCGGAACACGGGCCGGCGACGTGCCGGCGGAAACCCAGTTTTTGCTGGCGGCCCGTGAGGACGGCACGTTTGTCCTGCTCGTGCCGCTGCTGGACGGCGCGTTTCGCATGGCGCTCCAGGGCAACGGTGAAGACAGCTTAGAAGTTGTGGCCGAGTCAGGTGACCCGGCAGTGATGACGAGCGCGGTCACGGGGCTATTTGTGGCCGAGGGCAGCGATCCCTACACCCTGCTGGAAGCGTCGGCGAAAAGCGTCATGGCCCATCTGAAGACCGGGCGTCTGCGCCGGGACAAGCCGCTGCCGGCGTTTGCCGACAAGTTTGGCTGGTGTACTTGGGATGCGTTCTACGCAGAAGTCTCCCACGACAAAGTCCGGCAAGGGCTGGAAAGCTTTGGTGCCGCAGGGATTACGCCGAAATTTCTCATCTTAGACGACGGCTGGCAGCCGACCGAAAAGGCGCTGCCGGGGGAAACCAGGCTGATGGGCTTCAGCGCAAATGACAAGTTCCCCGGCGGCCTCGGACCGACCGTGGAGATGTGCAAGTCGGAGTTTGGGATTGAGACATTTATCGTCTGGCACGCGATGAACGGCTACTGGGGTGGGGTGGACGACGCGGCCCTGCCGGGTTACGGAACTCAGGCGAAGCCGCGCCAAAGCTCGCCCGGCATTCTCAGTCACATGCCGGACATGGACAACTACTGGGGCGGGCTTGTCGGGACCGTGCCGCCGCGTCATATCGCCCGGTTCTTTCAGGACTACCACCGGCACCTGCGCCGGCAGGGCGTGGACGGTGTGAAAGTGGACAGCCAGGCAACACTGGAATCGGTCGCTTACGGCCTCGGCGGGCGGGTCGCGCTGATGCAGCGCTACCATGAAGCCTTGGAAGGCGCGGTCCACGCTCACTTTGAGGGCAATTTGATCAACTGCATGTCGTGCGCGAGCGAGATGTTTTATTCGGCACCCGCCTCGACGCTGACCCGCACCTCGACGGATTTCTGGCCGAATGACCCAGCCTCGCACGGGGCGCACCTTTACGCGAACGCCCAAGTCGGGGCTTGGTTCGGCGAGTTTGTCCATCCCGACTGGGATATGTTCCAATCCGGGCATCCGATGGGCGCGTTCCATGCCGCCGGGCGGGCGGTCAGCGGCAGCCCGGTGTATGTCTCGGACCACCCGGAAAGCCATGACTTTGACCTCCTCCGCAAGCTCGTGCTGCCGGACGGCACGGTGCTGAGGGCCGATCTGCCGGGCCGGCCGACTCCAGACTGCCTGTTTCACGATCCGACCCGCGAGGATGTTTTGCTGAAGATCTTCAGCCGCAGCCGAGAAGCCGGTATTGTCGGCGTGTTCAATGCCCGCTACGACAAAGACCAAGCGCTTCCGCCGATTGCAGGATCTGTTTCGCCCGCCGATGTGCCGGGACTTTCCGGCAGCCGGTGTGCCGTTTACGCGCACAGCCTCGGCGAGCTGCGAACCCTGGAAAGCGGGGCAGCGTGGGCGCTGTCCCTGCCGCCGCTTTCTTTCGAGGTGTTCACCCTGGTGCCGATCCCCGAACATGGAGTCGCGCCGATCGGGCTGGCCGACAAGTTTAACTCGTTCGGCACCGTGGCTGAACACGGCCCGGTCACGGGCGGTTACAAGATTGTCCTGCGTGGCGGCGGCTCCCTCGTGGTTTGGTGCGCCGCGCCGCCAAGTGTTGTCCGCCAGAACGCCGCGTCGCTGCCGTTCACGTATAATTCCGAGTCGCACCTATTGCGGGCGGATGTTCCCGCCGGCGGCACCGTTTCTATTGAATAAGCTCCGAAGAAAGACTACCCATGCCCATTAACTTTGACCTATTGAAGAAGCTCTGCGAGACTCCCGGCGTTTCGAGCCGCGAAGACAAAGTTCGCGATTTAGTGATTGAAGAATTGAAGCCGCTGACCGATGAGATCCGTGTAGATACGCTTGGCAATGTGATTGCCATTAAAAAAGGCAGCGGTGGGCCGCGCGTCATGCTGGCCGCCCACACCGACGAAATCGGCTTTCTGGTCAAGTTCATTGACGACAAAGGTTTTCTGCGTTTGCAGCCGGTCGGCGGCTGGGACCCGCGGACGATGGTCGCCCAGCGCGTGCATGTCCACGGCTTCGGCGGCCAGACGCTGCTCGGAGCGCTGATGCCTGCCGCCAAGCCGATTCACCTGCTGACTGCCGAAGAAATGGGCAAGCCGCTAAAAATCGAAGAATTTTTTGTGGACTTGGGGCTGCCGGTAGAGGAAGTCAAAGCGCAGGTGGAGATGGGCGACATGGTGACGATGGCCCGGACGACCGAGATAGTCGGCAGCAATGTCGTGTCCAAGTCGCTTGATGACCGCCTCAGCGTCTTTGTCATGATTGAAGCACTGCGGGCCGTTGGTCCCCATGCCGCCGAGATCATCGCGGTTGCCACAACGCAGGAAGAAGTCGGCCTGCGCGGCGCGACCACGGCGGCATATGCGCTGGAACCCGAAATCGGCATCGCTTTAGACGTAACTTTGGCGAACGACTTCCCCGGCACCGCCGACTCCGACCAGGTGACGCGGCTCGGCGAAGGTGCGGCGCTGAAAATCATGGACGGGTCTACTCTCAGCCACCCCAAGCTGCTCCGTCACTTCCGCGATCTCGCCGAAAAGCACGGCATCAAGCATCAGCTAGAGATACTGTCGCGCGGCGGCACCGACGCCGGGGCGATCCAGCGCTCCCGCGCGGGTGTTCCCACCTTCACGCTGTCTCTGCCGACCCGCTACATCCACACGGTCAATGAAATGGCTAGCGTCGCCGATATTGAAGCAACCACCGCGCTGCTGGCCCGCTACTTGGAGGATGCCCACAACGGCCAGTACCATTAGTTCTGCCGGCGAGCAGGAACAGGGGCAAAGCCGAGCTGCGATTGGCTTGGCTTTGTTCGCCACCTGGGTTGTTTGGGGATCTACATTTCTCGGCATGCGAATTGCCTTGGAAGGGCTGCCGCCGTTCCTCATGGCGGGAACACGGTTTGTCATTGCAGGCGGCGGAATGCTCCTGCTGCTGAACGGACGCGGCGCTTCTTGGCCGCAGCCTCGTCAATGGGGAAGCGCGGCATTGGTTGGTGTTCTGCTGCTTGGCGGCGGCAACGGCGGCATTGTCCTGGCGGAGCATCTCGGCGTTTCATCGGGGCTGGCGGCCCTGAGCGCGGCGACGGTGCCGCTCTGGGCATCGCTGTTTTCGGGCCTGTGGGGCGAGTGGCCGACCCGGCGCGAATGGATCGGCCTCGCGGTCGGCTTTGCCGGGGTCCTTTGCCTGAGTTTGGAAGGCGGCCTGCGAGCCAGCCCCTGGGGCGCGGTCTCGCTGCTGGTTTCTTCCGTGTGCTGGGCCTTCGGCTCTATTTGGAGCCGCCGCCTGCCGCTGCCGTCCGGCCTGTCCGCCCCAGGAGCGCAGATGCTGTGCGGGGGCCTCTTGCTGCTGTGCATGGCGGCAGCAACACGAGAACACACGCCGGCAGTCCTGCACCTGCGCCCCGCGCTTGCCTTCGGATACTTAGTGATCGCGGCGGCAGTCGGCTACGGCGCGTATGCGTATCTGTTGCAGCGCGTCCGCCCGGCGCTGGCGACTTCCAACTCCTACGTCAACCCGATCATCGCCGTTGCCCTCGGCGCGGCCTTTGCCGGTGAGCGTGTCACGGCTGTTGGTGTCGCGGCCCTGCTGCTTATTCTCAGCGGCGTCGCACTGACAGCGTTTACAAAAAAGCCTGTCGCTACACAAAAGAAGCCATAAACATTATGAACTACTTCACCCCAGAGTGGCATAGCGGCTATGTAGACGAACACCCCGGTAAGAAGTACCGGGAACATCTTGTACCCTTGCTTCGGCGGTGGCCTCGTTATGTTAGGTTTCTTGCAAACAGCATCAATCTACATGATGGTTTGCTTCGAAAATTTGCCTGGAACATGGATGAGGCGACGCTGTTTCTGCGCTTGCGCTGCGGCGACCTTCAAGTCGGATACTTCGACTTGGACCTACACTACGCCGGGGTGCTTTTTTCACAGTCTGATTGGGCAAGCCTGCTGGCGTTGAGCGCCAGCAAAAGCAGCAGTGCGCTTTACGATGAAGTGGATGAAGAAGGCAGCCGGTTTGTTCACCGCATTTTGTTCATCTCGTATCGCCGGGCCAGAAGATCTCGCCGTTTCAGACTGCAACGTGGGATAAAACTCTGGAACCGCACTAAGTCACCTCGCCGCTTCAGGCAGAAATCGCGGTACCGCGAGGTT
>CAXUNT010000093.1:0-16449 GCA_964252595.1 uncultured Armatimonadales bacterium | reverse complement strand
AGAGATGCCCGCCCCGACTGTAGGAAGCGAGATCCGGCCGCAAATCCAGCATTCGCTGGTAATGGATGTAGGCGGCATTGTAGTCGCCCAGTTCCTGGTCGGCGTCGCCGAGGAGGCCGTAGGCATCCTGGGAGTTCGGGTCCAGTGCCAGCGCCCTTCCAGCCCAGGCTTTGCTTTTCTCAAATTCATGCCGGTCACTTGTCACCCACGCCATGCCGTCAAGCGCCGGGACATTGGCTTTGTCCCGCATCAGGGCCTTCTTGTAGTCGCTTTCGGCGAGGCCATAATAGCTGAGGTCAGCGGTTTCCCGCGCCTTCTGCATAAGCGCATCGCCGAGATCGGTCCAGGCTTTAGTGTCGGCGGGCGTTTTTTGGGTTGCCAGCGTGTCTTTTGTGATCGCTTGGTCTAGCTTAGCCACTTCGGCGGGCGGCGCAGAGGATAAGAGCGGTGCCGTGACCGGCAGCGCGTCAGCGGCACGGGATGTTGTCGGCGTCTGATGCAGTGTCCACGCCCCTGCCGCCAGACACAATGCGATGGTGATGACAGCAAAAAGCGTTTTCACGTTGTGTTCGCTTTCACTGTCTTTGCCGGCATATTTGTCTTCGCAGACGCTGCCCTCGGCGACGAGCCGAGCTGTTTCAGCATGTCGGCGGCGATTTTGGCGTCCCGAAGATCAAAGTACGGGTTTAGGCTGAGGGCGTGGGATAAACACTTGCCTCCTGTAATCCGGTCGCCGGCTTTGGCGTAGATCATACCGGCATGAAACAGCATGGACGCTTCGGGGGTCCGCCGGGCAAGCGCGGCCTGGATCGCGGCTTTTGCCGCGTCTTCCTGTCCATTCTTGTACTGACACCAGGCCAGCGTGTCGGCGTCGGTAATGTTTTGACTCGCTTTGTTCTGCTCCGCCATTCGGAGCGCTTCCGGCAGATTTCGATCATGGTCGGCGTCGAACCGGGCGATTTGCATGTGGTCGTCTATACCGGCGTCCGTGTCCTTCTTGTAGAGTGCCTCGACCTGCGAATACTGCTTCTCTGCTTCGGCTTTATTGCCTGACAGCGCGTACAGGTCGCCGAGCATGGTCAGCGTGTCCGTATTCGGAGCTAGGGCGGCGGACTTTTGAAGCAGCGCGATTGCTGCCGGGTAGCTCCCCCGTGCCGCCTTGAACTGGCCCATTGCCGCTAGCGCTTCGGCGTTGTTCGGCGTGGCCTTCAGCACGGCCTGAACCGTCTGCTCGGCCGGGAGCAGCCCGCCCTGGTCAAACATCATCTGGGCAAACTGAACCCGGCACCAGGCGGTATTTTCAGCGTAAGGACTGCCGGTCTGGACGGCTTTCGCCATTAGCCACAGGGCCTTGCGGGCGTTGCCGTCCTGGTACAACAGCCGTGCGCCCCGGCTGTAGGAGGCGATGTCGGGCCGGATGTCGAGCATCTTCTGGTAATGAGTGTAAGCGTCGTCATAATGACCCAGTGCCGCGTCGTCGTCACCGAGCAAGCCGTAAGCCGTGTTGTTTTGGGGGTCAAGCGTGACCGCTTTGTTGGCCCATTCCGCGCTTTTGTTGTATCGGTTACGGTCGCTTTCGACCCAGGCCAGCCCAGTCATGGCGTCCGCCGAGTTCGGGTTTCGGGCCAGCGCCTGCTGATACACCTGTTCGGCGCAGGCGTAGTAGCGCAGATCGGCGGTCTCGCGCGGCTTCTGCATGAGCGTGTCGCCGAGCCGGACCCAAACTTTGTCGTCATTTGGATTTTGCTTTAGCAGCCCAGCCCACTTGGCGATGCCGTGGTCGGCGGCGGTGTGGGTGGAAGACGCGGGGATTGACGCCAGCGTCACGTCCGCCGCTGGCAGGGCTGGGGCTGTGGTAACAGATGCGCCCGGCGCACTCGCGGCGTCGTGATGAGACGCGCAGCCGGTCAGGGCCAGGGCGCAGGAAAGCAACGAGAAGATAAGTTTAGGAAAGATTGCTTGCTTCATGATGTGCCAAATTACCCGGATTGGAAATCCGGGTCTTCTAAAGCGATTGTCTGCCTCCGCAGACATACAGACATAAGAGCAGGAGTGCTTTCACCTCGTGTCCTATGCCCGCGCAGGCAGACAATCGCCCCTCAAAAGCCCTGGTCTTCAGACCAGGGTACTACCCACGCTTAACCCCCGACATTTGGGCCGGAGTCCTTCGAGTTGCGCGTGCCGGCGTTCGGCGTTCCCGCATAGGGGAAGGTCATGTTGTAGACCTGATCATTGGAATTGACGTTATCGCCGAGCAATGTCACGGTGGTGTAGCTGGGGCCGCTCGCAATCGCAGTCAAAGCAATGTCTATGACGTCGTCGCCGAGCCGCCGCCCGTTCGGCCAGCCGCCGGGAACCGTCGCACCGCTGGCGGTCTTCAGCGTGTCGCCGCCGATGAAGCCTAGCCGGCTGAAGGCCGCCTGGCCGGACAAGTTGACCGGACCGGTCGTCGTGTCCACCCGAATGACATCTGGGATATACACGGCGGCAAGGTCTGTGCGGCCGGTTGTAGCTAAATTCTCCCCATAGGTCTTGTTGATGAGGGCCGCCAGCTCGGAGTTCAGTGCGTAGGTCTTGTATTTGGTCACGTCAGAAGTCGGCAGGTCCCGGTTGTAGTTGTCTTTGTCCCGGATGGCGACCAGGGCTTCGTTGAAAAGCGGGTTCGCCTCGCGGTTGACCTGGATGTACGGGCCGGACGAGACATTGTCACCGGTGGTGGAGCGCAGCGTGATGCGGGGACGGGAGACCGACGCATACACGCCGACACCGCTGTTGGTGCCGCCGCTCGTGAACGCGCCTTGGTAAACGAACGAAGGCAGGTCGCTCAGCGGAATGACGATCGCGTAGTGAAGAACATTGAAGCCTTTGAAGCCGTCCACGCCGGTGCCGTCCTGGCCTAAGCCATTTCCCTTTTTGTTCGAGAGAATGCGCGAGTCGAGCAGGTCGGCAATGCCGGGAATATCGGAGTAAAAGCCGTCTTCGCGCGAGCCGGCAAAGACCGTCGTTTGGCCGGCGACGCCGGAAACGGCGGGCAGATCATAGGTAGTCTCGCGGGTGTAGGTGTCCAGCCCTGCACGGGTGGACGCACCGCTTACAGCTTTACCAAAGTTCGGGTTGGACGCGGCGGTTCCGGTCATGTCGTCATACTTCGGAGTTGTCCGTACTCCGGTGTTGTACGGCGGAACCATCAGCGTCATGGAGGCTGGGCTGATCTGCGTGGACGTGTTCTGGCCACTTGTGGTCGTCACCGTCTTTGTGACCGTGTAGGTCTGAACAAAGTTCTGGTGCGCGTCGCCGACATCGTTGATCGGGCCGACATCAGCGGCACCATTGATGTTCGCACCGCGTCCGTAGCGCAGGATCGTATCGAGGTTCTTGTAGTTGCCGGCGGCGCTTGAAACCGGCGAGAACTTGAAGTCGTAACGCTGCACCTGCGCTCCGGTGATGGGGTTTGCGATGTGGATAGAGTAAAGCGCGTCATCCGAAAATGAGTCATATGTGACGCCGTCACCCGGCTCCGAGAAGGGGCGGACACTGACTTCGACCACCAACGCCGGGGTTCCGTTTGACATAGTCTGGCGGAACGCGTAAACGTCGGTGAGGTTCGCCTGCGGATCGAGCTTGATCAGCGGCGCGTCGCTGTGGCTCGAAGCATAGGCTGCCCCGCCGCCGAGGCCGAATGTGCCAAGCGCCGCCGCCGCGCAGAAAAGAGTCTTGAAGTTCATCGTATGTTCTCTTTCTAAAAATCGTTAAGAGCGAGCGGTTGCCGCGCGGCGACGCCGCACGACAGCAAAGGCAAGGACCGAAAGGCCCATGCCCAGCGAGACCAGGGTACTGGCTTCCGGCACGGGAGCGCCGGCCGGTCCGAGCGTTGTTCCTGTGTACGTGGCAGTCCCGCTGCTGACGGTGTCAAATGCCACGGTGGACGGTGCAAAGATGCTGTCAAACGAGAACCCGGAAACAGTGGTCCCCGGCGCGAAACTCGCATCCGCCAAAAAAGACTCGATGCCGACCCCAGAGTCGTAGGGGTTGGTAATCTCATAGCCGGTGGGGGCAGAGAAGTTCGAGAGTGCGCCCGGCACGAGCGGCAAGCCGTTCAAGTTGACGACATAAAGGTCGTCGGCGGTGAAGTTAGTAATGCTGTAACTGTAGTGAAACGACGAACCGGTGAACGTGGCGGTCGGCAGAACGACGACTTGAAGCTGAGCGCGGGCAGAACCCGCAGAGAAGAAAGCGCCGAGTACCCCTGCAAGAGCCAGTGGCACTGCGAGCCGGCGTGAACGTGGAAGCATGGAAAAGCCTGCCTTTCAAAGCAAACGCACGAGAAATCGTTCAGGCATGAGGAAAAGGAAGCGTATGGCGGCAACAGCCGACATGGTGATGATGCGCCGAAGGTGCAGTGCGGGGCGGCAAGGCCGCTACGCGTCAGGCACAGTAACACCTGGAAGCAGTAATGCGTTGCAGGCGGTAAGCTGTCTTCACTCGGACCCGGCGGGGTGAGGAGAACGGGGTGTCATAGCAGAATGAGTCTCAGCGCGTCAAACACGCCGGAAACGGCAAAGAAGATAAAGATTGGTTCAGCTTACGTTCAGGAGTATACCTAGCCATGCCCAAAGATACTCTCTGAATTGCCCTGTAGTATTAACCGGCGGTTACAACTCAAAAAAGATCTACGGACGCAGTGTAGTGGTAGAAGGTGGTCTTACTAATGCCCAGGGTTTTACGGCGACGCCAATGACCTTATGATGACGCCAATGATCCTGCTTTCGCTAGCCATGTAGACGGAGTCCTTTGGATGAGACACAAAGTTAAGGTGCGATGGTCTGGTTCTTGTCTTGGTTCTTGTTGTAAGCTTGCTCGAACTCGGCAGGAGACAGCCAGCCGTTCCTCGACTGATCTCTTTCTAGCTTCCGACAAGTCTTCATTGTCGGAGGCTAGACGATCTACCCGCTGACTCTCTTTCGTTCGGTACTGATAATGCTCTTTAGCGGTACCGCCACTTGGTAGTTCAGTGAACATCGCAACTTTATTGCTTCCTGGAGGCAAAACGAGCAAACGTACTCGAACGAGGATGTCTCCTTGCCCTCAGCAGAAATGGCACAGAAAATCCTCAAAACAAAGGCCCGTTCAACTCCGTCCACTTGGCTTAAGCTTCGAGGCAGCGCTGAACATTCGCCCTCATTCCGGGTTCCCTGCTCCACCCGTACTACCAAATAGATGAAACTGTCAATTAGATGGGACTGAAAGGCACCCTTTGGCCGAGACGGTTCGCGTCATGGGGAGTTTATTAGGAGCGTGCAAACTTCCTGGCGAACTTGACAGACCATGCAGGTCGTATAGCAGTTTGAACGCACATAGCCAAAAAATGCCGAATTTCGCGGCAGAGGAGACGCTAGCGAAGAAGCGTTTTGAGAATGCCTGGCGCTGCTCGCGGGGCACTCTTCCAAGCGATCCTCATCACGCTGGCACTTGCTGAACTCTGTTTAGAGCACCAGCGGCGCTGGGCAGGCTGGAGCGGATGCGTCGGAAGTTTGTATGGCTACGAAAGGCTGTCTCTGGGATGAAGTCGCGCCTTGACCCAAAAACTTGGAATTATACCGAAGCCTGCGGGCAGACTTTACCCGGTCCTCCAAAGCAGCGGCATCTGCGCGTCGGGGCTTGAATGAGGAGTCCGCGCCGCGCAATCTTGGCGGTCTGCCGGCACCATGGAGCGGACGTGAGGAGGGTTTGGAAGAGGTACGGGGGCGGCTTCACCACTGAAGGTATGATGTTCTTCGGAGGGATCATGCCGAGGCCGCCCCCCCAGCGATGATACCGCCCGCGCCAGCCCGTCCTTGAGCGCTCTGAATGGGAACCCAGTCGAGTTCGCGGCGAGCCTTGCCGGCGTCAAGGCAGATGCGGAGGACTTCGCCGCCCCGTTCCGGTCATACTCGGGCTGCGTCACCACCCGGCCGGTCAGGTCGTTGAAGACACCTCGGTTGCCGCCAAGCGGGGCCGCTCGGTTAGCGGCGATGACGTCGGCGATGAAGACGTAGTCGCGCGTCATGGTGCCATCTCCGTAGATCACGCAGGGTCGGCCTTCCAGACATTCAGGCTGCCTACGACGTGGATGTGGGCGGCGTGGTGCAAAACGACATCTGGCCGTAAATGGCCAAATGCCGCCGAGACGAGGCTGGCATCCACGACATAGGAGCCGATGAAGCCCGCCCCCGCGGTGATCAGGATACGCCTTAATCTTCTCTTTCTAAGCGGCCAAGCGGACAGCATGCCGCCCCGGCTCGCGGTATAAGGGGTACAAGTCTCCAACAGCTCGCGCGACGGCGGCCCGGTCCAGCCAGGCGGGTCCGCCGAGACGCTCCTCGGCTTGGGGCGTCAGCGCGATCGGTGCGGCACCCTCGGGGGCCAGGCCGACGCCGGCCAAGCCTGCGTCAGCCAGGCCAGCGTCAGCAAGCATTAGGCGACGGACGTTGCGTTCACCGATGCGCCCGTAGCTCATCGTCTCTACTTCAAGTCCCGGCACGATCACCTTGACGGCGTAGATGCCGTCCGCCGGGTCGCTGAAGTCGGCGACGAGGATGTCCAGGTTCTCGGCAGCCAAGCGCCCTGTCAGCCAGGAAAGCAGCGACTCCCGGTCGTTGGCCAGCGCCTCGGGCGCAGTCGGCAGTGCTGAAAAGTCCACCCACTGATCCACGCTCAGAACGCGCGGGGAAAGCAGCGCGTGCATCCCGGCCAGGTCCAGGGCGAGCCAGCCCCGCATGGCTTCCAGGCCGCGGGCTTCTAAGCCTTGGGGGTTGAAGTCCGCGCGAAGACGATCCAAATAGCCCGGCGGTGCGATTTGGGCCACGTCCTCCAAAGGGCCGTGGAAGAAGGCCAAGCGGGGGCGCGCGGCCGTGAACTCCAGCAGAGCTTTACGCAGGGCGACCGCGGCGACCGGGTGCGCCGCTTCGCCGCCCGCCGCCGCCATGACAGGCTGGCCGCCCGAAGCGCCGTCACGGTCCATCCCGACGACGTAGAAGTTCGGGATGCCGAAGTCGGTGGAGGCGACTTTGACGATGACGTCAATGCCGGCCGCATCCAGACGGTCCAGCAGGGTGCGCGAGACCGGGTCCGTAATCGTTGCCGGGTCCAGGGCGGCTCCGGTGGCGAGGGCCGGTTTGTGGCCACGGTGGCCGGCCCGCTCACGCAGCTCCAGCCGGCCATGGGCGAGGGCCTGGGGGGGGGCCAGCCCCGCACCCGGTCCATTGGTGATCGGCAGGACCAGCGGCGGTCCGGCGTCCGGCCCCAAATCGCCTTTGTAGGTGGCGACGAACTCGACCGGAACCCAAACCGTTTCCTCCGCTGCCAGGCGGACCGTCGGGAACCACTCCAAGGGCATATCCGGGATGTATGGCCCGCCGGCGTCCAAGCAGAGCGTCCGCGGGTCGGCAACGCCTCGCACGCCGTAGCGCGTGCTCATCTCCCGGTATGAGCCGCGTTCGCGAGGCCGCTCCAGCACGGCACGCGACGCGGCGAACTCCTCGATCATCTCGCCCAGCGCCCCGACCAGCGCCTGGGCGTCGGTCAGGCCATAGCCCAGCCCGCCGCGTGTGCGCCCGTCGCGGGCGAAGAAAGTCGCCGTCCGGGCAGGGATGCCCAAACGATCCAGCGGAGTCGTGGCGAACTCCATCATTTCGCCGGCAGGCAGCGCCCGCTGGTAGGCTAAAGTCGCCTCCTCATATTGATCCGGCATCAGTCAGACGACCCTTCTAATCTTCATTCTAGTCTTCATTGTGTCAGTCCACGAAAAGTCATGCCCTCGGGCAGCAGGAAGCGTTCGGCGCAGCAGTCGCGGCTGGACTGACGCGCTTCCGCCTGATGGAACGTGGTCAGTTTGGGACCGACCTCCGCGACGCCGCCGAACTGAAATCCGACCTGGGAAGCATAAGCGCAGCAGCCGGCGATCTTCCGTTCCAGCACGCCGTCAATGCCGACCACGCACTCTTGAAGGCGAGCAGGCAATTCCGCCGCCGGGCGGGCGTCCGGCTCGCGGATCGCATAGGGCGTATCCCGATACCAGGCCGTGCGCGGGCCGAGACCGGCCTCGTCCACGGCCCGGATGACCTGAAGATGGTCCGCATGGCGGCCCAGGCCCTGCGGGGCAAACACGATCTGCGGCGCTGTCGCGGCGGCCAGCGCCCTAAGCTCCTCGGCGATGACCCGCCAGATCTCGTCCCCGGCGTGAACCCCGGCGAACAGGTCCGCCGGCGACTCGTAGCCTCGGTGCGGCGCTTCCGGGAACGGCCAGTGCGTGTTGTGCCCCACGCCCACAATCCGGGCAAACTCGGCATCCTCACCTCGGCGCAGAGCCATGTAATCTTCTTCCGGCGCCAGGCCCTTGTCGGTCTGGCAGCGCAGGGCGAACCCCTGCGGGTGCGGGACGGTCGCCGTGAAGACGGTCAGCAGGCAGGTCTCCCAGCCCTCCTGAGCCAGACGCATCAGCGTCCCGGCACACGAAAACGCGACATCATCCAGATGGGGTGAGATGAACAGGGCGGTCGGCATGATTTTCTCAGTCATAGGAGGTGCGGTGCGACTCGGAAGCGGCAGGCAGGGTCAGGAGGTTCGGCCAAATGCCAATCCGTATCGGGCAGGGTGCCGCGGAGCTGTGCGTAGATGCCGGCGACTTGGCGGGCAATCACGGGCCACGAATAAAGTGTTTCGGCTTCCTCCAAAGCGCGGGCGGCCAGGCGGACACGCAGCGGAGCGTCGTCCAGGAGGCGAGCGAGCGCCTCGGTCAGTGCGGGGATGTCACCCGGCGTGACCAAAAGGCCGTTCTCGCCGTCGCGCAGGCAATCCACAACGCCAACGGCGAAGCAGGAAGCGACCGGCAGGCCGCTTGCCATTGCCTCCAGGATCGTGTTTGAGAAGCCCTCGGCATAAGTGGGAGAGACGAACAGGTCGGCCCTTCGGTAGACGGCCGGGGAAGCACCATAGTCGGTGTAGCCGGAGATCTCGGTCACGGATTGCAGACCAAGTTCAGCGACACGGTCGCGCACGGCGTCACTGTCCGGGCCGATGCCGCTGACGATCAGCCGCAGGCGGCGGCCGGTCCGAACGAGGGCGGCGACGGCATCCAGGGTGTCCAGTGCGCCTTTGCGCCGGTCTACGCGGCCATGATACAGAAGCGTGGGACAGGCAGGATCAATCAAGCTCCCCGGTGTCCAGCCGTCGCGCGGATGGAACCGGCCTGTGTCCACGGCGCCGGGCACAATCGTGAAGCGATCGGTGGAAGTGCCGTGGTTCTGGTGGACCTCTTCGGCGAATGACCGGCAGCCAATCAGCAGGGCGCCGGCATGGTTCAGCACGATCCCCATGGCTTCCCGGTGCGTCCGGCAGCACGGGCCAACCCAGTGGCCGTCGCCGCCCTGGATGGAGACGACGTTCGGGATGCCGAGCCGCCGGGAGGCTTCCAGGGCGGCCAGGCCAGTTGGGTAGCCGTACTGGGCGTGAACGACGTCGAACGGCGTTTCTGCATGTTCCGCCGCGACCGCTTCCACCATTGTCTCGATGTCTCGCTCCCAGCAGGCGAACGGTTCCTGCTCGCCCAGCGCCTCGAGGCCGATAATTCGGACGCCTGGCAGGGGCGGAGGCGGCCCGCCGCCGTAGACGCGCGTGCCAGCCTCATCGCCGCGGTACTGCGAGATCATGACAACGTCGTGGCCCAAGCCGGAAAGCTGGCGCAGCAGGTTCTGGGCGTAGACGCTCATCCCGGAAACTGCCGGAAAGTAGCGGCGGGAGATAAAACAGATTCGCATGACGTCACCCTGCTCTTTCTTGCAGAAGCCCCAGAACGTGCCGGCCCGGTTCCCGGTACAATGGGTAGAGCCGCCCCATCGCCGTGCTGACGGCTGCCTGGTCCAGCTTCGCGCCGTTCAGCAGGGGCGAGTTCATGGCCCGCAGGCGGCGGCTGTTGCGCGCTCCGAGGCGGCCATAGGTCAAGGTCTCGACTTCCAGACCGGGAACGATCACGCGGACGACGTGAACGGCGGCTCCAGGCGGCGTGAAGTCGGCGTAATAGAGCCGCAGGCCCTCGGCCGCCAGCCGCTCAGTCAGCAGCGACAGCAAACCCTCGTCACTTGCGGCGGCTGTTGTCGGCAGATCGGAGAACCTGACAGTCTCGCGGACATCGAAGATCGGGTGACGGATCATCTCGAAGAACTCGCCCGCCGACAGGTCGGTCCAGCCGCGCATCTCGCGCAAGGCGCGGTCATCCTCGCTGCGCAGCGAAGCGGCCTGGAAGGATTCGAGATACCCGGGCGGCGCGGCGGCCCGAACCGGGCCGATGGGGCCATGGTTGAATGCCTTGCGGGCGCGGGCCATAGTGAACTCGCGCAGGGCCTTGGCGAGCGCAAATTCCCGGTCGGGATGAACAGCCTCGCCGCAGGCCGACAAAGAGATCGGCAGAGGTGCGCGGGCAGGGTCCCGGTCGTGGCCGACGACGTATAGGTTGGAAAGGCCGAAGTCGGTCGCCGCCAGCTTCACAATCACTTGGATGCCCTGGGCGTCCAGGAAACCAAGCAGATCACGGGTATTTGGGTCACGGACCTCGTCCAGATCAACGGCGATGCCGCGGTCCAGAGCGCGATAGTGGACACTGTTGCCGTCACGCTGGAGCAGTTCCAGCAGGCCGTGGGCCACAGCGTGGGCGAGGGTCGGACCGGCGCCCAGGCCGTTCGTGATCGGAACGGCCAGCAGCCGTGCCGGGTCCACGTCGGCTCCGATGTCGGCGCGGCGCGGCGCGACAAACTCGATCGGCAGCCAGGCAGTGCCGCCGGTCGGGTACTCGTGGACTTCTACCCATTCCAGTACCGTCTCGTCGGGCGCATAAGGCCGGTCCGCCGACAGGCACAGCCCAGCCGGGTCCACGGGGGTGCGGCCTTGACGCTGCAATTCGGAGAAGGTCGCGCGGAAGCGCGGCCTCGTCTTCAGGGCCTCCCGCGCCTCGTACCACTCCACGGTTTCGCCCCAGGCGCTCGCGCGGGCGGCGTCCCAAGTCGCGCCGTAGCCGAAGCCGTCCGACAGCGCACCGTCCGCACCGATCAGCGCGACCGTCCATAACGGCAGGCCGAGCCGATCGAAGGGCGACAAGGAGAACTCGTATAGACGGCCATCCGCGAGAGCAGGTGCTAACGCTTCCTTGTAAAGCGGCAGGGCTTTGGCCGCCGCATCGCGGTAGAGGATAGTCATAGGTCTACTCCCTGCTCGGTGTCGGGGCCGAAAAACGGCGGGCCGGCAAGATGGGCATCGAACAGGCGCAGGACCCTGTCACGCGAGCAGGCGGCGCGGTCGAAGGAAGAGTAGACCGTCTCAAAGCGCAGCGGCTCGATCGCGGCTCGGTAACGCGCTACCTCGGCATGGCTCATCGGAATGCGCCGGTTGAACCCCTTGTGCGTGCTCAGGCCGGTGAGGTGATTCCCCGCAAAGTGGAACTTCAGCATGTCGCCTGCGAACAGGATTTTCTGATCCTCCCAGTAAAGGACAGCATGGCCGTCGAAGTGGCCGCCGGTGTGGATCAGCGTCAGTCCGGGCGCCAGCTCCAGCCGGTCGTCCCAGGGGCGTGTCACGCGGAACGCGTTCGTCCAGGGCAGGTCGCACACCTGGACAGCGACGGTCGGTTCGAATTGTGTCTGGAGCTGCCAGAGCGCCCCGTAAGTGTGCGGGTGAGATGCGGACAGCCATTGGAGACCGCCGTGGGCCGCGAGCCAGCCCAGCGCCTGCGGCCCGTACCAGCCGGTGTTGTCGAAGAAGACGTTTCCAGCCGGGTGGCGGAGCAGATACCCATTCGGCCCGATCCCGAAGCGCGGCATGCACGAGAACGTCGTCACGCTGTCCCCGTTGTCCGTCCAGTGGCAGCATGCCCGGTCTGAGACATCAGCCTCAGCCCAGAATTCAAACGCGTCCGTCGGGGGCGTGTGCCGAAAGTCCAGACAGACCGGGCAGGATGTCGGAACGGCGAAGTGACTCTGCCAGAAGCCGCAGTTGGTGCAGAGGTAGCGAGTCATCGCGGCTCCACCCGGATGCCGCCTGCCTCGGCCTGCGCCGCGTGGAGAAGACGCATGGTGTGCAAGTCGTTCTCGGGCGGGAAGGGAAACGCCGCAGCGTCGCGGAGGCTTTGAGAAAACGCTTCAACCTGGGTCTGGAACGGCGACACGTCCTCATTGGGGGCCACAGGCACCTCTTCCGACTGCCCCGTCCGGGCGTCAAAGAGCGTCAGTGTGCCGCCGGGGGTCTGGCCCATAGTGTTGAAGGCCACCGCCATGGCGTCCGTCCCAATCACCTCCAGGGTGCGGCGCGGGAAAGCGTCTGGGCAGTTATAAGCGACGTTCATGGACAGGAGGGCACCGGAGCGGAACCGGCCTGCGAGGACGGCCCCGTCGTCCACGGGGTAGTCGAACACCCGGCGCTGGAGCAGGCAGGCGACCTCGACCAGCGGCTCCCCAAGAAGCCACTGCGTCAGATCCAGACCATGCGGGGCCAAATCAATGAACGCGCCGCCGCCTGCTCGCGCCGGGTCCACACGCCAGTTGTCGTGAGTCGTCTGGGTGGGCGGCAGCCAGTCAGACGGTGTCCAGCAAGCGTAGTGAACGCGCGCTGCCGTGACCCGGCCCAGCCGGCCGCTCTGCACCAGGTCGCGCAGGCATCGGTGGCGGGCCTGCCATCGCTGGTCGAAGGCTGTGCCGTATCGGGTCCCAGCGGTACGACAGGCGGCGACCATCGCCTCGGCATCGGCAAGGGTCGTCGCCATCGGCTTCTCGCATAAAACGTGTTTGCCTGCCGCCGCTGCCGCCGCCGTGATCGCCCGGTGCAAATGATTCGGCGTGGCGACGTACACGGCATCGAGGCCGGGCAGCGCCAGAAAATCGTCTAAATCAGCGGCACAGACAACGCCCGGCGTTTCGGCAGCGATGCGGCCTTGAGCGGCAACATCCGGGTCATACAAGGCTAACAGGCACGCGGAGGGGGCGGCGCGGAGACCAGGTGCCACATAGTCGCGGGCGACCCAGCCGCAGCCGACGATCCCCCACCCCACCGTTGCAGAGTCGAGGGTCATTAGGACATCTCCGGCATCAGTCCGGCTTCCCGGATCAATTGTTGCTGGAACGCCTGAACAGGACCGGGATGAACAATGTCCATGTCGTGCAAAGCCACGCGCAGCGTAAAGGCCGCTGAGCGGGCGTGCCACTCCATTTCCAGAACCCGGTCCAGTACGTCGGCGGTTTGGAAGACTTGGCCGGCGGACGTGTCCGAGCGGAACACGGCACCAAGCGACTCACGAACGGTGTTCCCAAGGGCCGGCGAGAGCTGACCGATGGCACGCGCCTGGAAGGTCTCCAGCAGGGGCTTCCAAAAGTCGCCGAGAAGGGCGTCGCCCGCGTCGCCCGCGTCCGGCAGGAAGGCGTTATGCAGGTGATGGGCGAGTCCTGTCAGGAACGCCAGCGGCGTGTCGGCCCCGTACAATGGGGCCGCAAGCACGGCTTGGACGGCCACAATGGCGCAATGCTCCGCGTGGTTCTCGGCAGGTTCCAAAACGACGCGGGCGCAGCCAGGCCGGGTCGCGCCCGCCCGTGGCTGCCCGCAGAGCAGCCCGACAAACGGCGGCTCGTTTCCGGTCTCCCATCCCGATGGACTGCCGAGCGCATCCCGCAGGTCGGTGCACAGCCGTGGGTCGAGTGGACCGGCGGCGGCATCAAAGCCGCGCCGCAGGACGGCTTGGGCGTCATCATGCGACAGGCCGGCGTCCTGAAGAACAGAGGCATCAATGCCCGCCAGCCGCGCCGCCGCGACTGCCCCAGCCGTCTCCTCGCGTGCCACGACCGCCAGCGATTCGCCGGCGGTCAATCGCCCCCAGGAGCGCCGGAAGAGGCGCTCCGCAAGAGACCCGTCGCGGCCTGCAACGCGGATGCGCTTCAGGTCGTTCAACTCGCGGAACAGCGGCACCAGGTCCCGGACGCCGGTCATCGGACGGCCTCCAGCACAGCATCTTCGTCAAAGGAGTCGTGAAGGGGATTTCCGAGAGAGTCGTTGCCCTGACGTGCTTCCCACTCCAGCAAGCGGGCACTTTCGGCCATCCGGTCCTCATCCACTTCATGGACATTGAAGCCATCGCCAAGACCATGCAGCATCTGGATGGTGAGCCGACCGCCGAGGTGCTCGCGGAACTCGCGCAGGCCGTCCAGCAATGCTGGGGAGGTCAGCTCGGGGGTGTACAGGTCAAAACCGACCGTGCTCAACGTCCGGAGAACCCGCCGCCGCTCGGTGGCCGTCAGCCAGCCTTTGAGGTGGGAATACGTGACGTCTAGCGCCAGCCCGATGGCGACTGCCTCGCCGTGATGCAGGACATGGTCGGTCATCTGCTCCAGTTTGTGCGCGGACCAGTGGCCGAAGTCGAGCGGCCGGGACGATCCCATCTCAAACGGGTCGCCGCCGGTGCAGATGTGCTGGACATGCAGTGCGGCGCAGCGATAAACAAGCTCCTCCATGGTCGGCATGTGCCGGCGCTCCAGTGCGGCGGCCCCACGCTCCAAAAACTCAAAGAACGCCGTATCTTTGATGAGCGCCACCTTGATGGCCTCAGCGATCCCCTCGCGCCAGACCCGATCCGGCTGCGTTGTCAGAAAATGGAAGTCGTTCAGCACCGCCCAAGCGGGCGCGAACGTTCCGACCCAGTTCTTCTTGCCGAAGAAGTTAATGGCGTTCTTGACGCCCACGCCGGAATCATTCTGGGCCAGCGTCGTGGTCGGGACGCGCAGCAGCCGGATACCCCGATGGGCAGTCGCGGCAGCATAGCCGACAGCGTCCAGCAAAGCGCCGCCGCCGACGGCCGCGATGTAAGAGTGGCGGTCCAAGCCAGTCTCATTGACGGCCTTCTGGACCGCAATGACGTGCTGCGGGTCGTTCTTGACTTTTTCACCGCCGGGCAGCAGCAAGGGCGGACCGGCGAGGCGCAGGACATCGTGATGGCGGTGCGCGTAGTCTGTGATGGCTTTCCGAACGGCGAGGTGCCTCTCGACCTCCTCTTCGACAACGAAGAGAATACGCGCCGGCGGTGCGCCACCCTGCGCGAGTACGTCACACAAGAGGGGATTTTCCGGCGCGAAAAGGCCAGTGGTAAAATGGACGTCGTAGTGAAAATTTACCTGGACATTAGCCTGGATGGGCCGCATAGATGAGTCATTTCTAAAGCCGACGTGTCGCGGCTCGGACGGGAAGTTGACAGGGCAAAAGGGTGGAAAGGTCACGGTGGATAGCAGGCAGTGCTGCGGTGTGGGAGCGGCAAGACATAGGAGCGATGGCTTTCTAAATCAGGGGCTATCCGGTGTTGCCTAGGTAGGCCGGAGACAACGCCGATGGTCTGCAACCTGCATATATTATCCGAGAAACGATAAAACTAAACCTGCCGCCGCCGAAAAACTTCACAGAAGCATTCAAGGTGGCGGCAGCAGGTGCGGAGGGCGGCGGCGAGCAGCCGCTGCCCGTCCCGACCTTCCGGCTGACGTCTTTATTTGACTCCCAGGAGGAGATCAAACACAAGCTGATCCAGCTTCTCATACGGCAGCGGGCGGGACGCCAGAGCCTGAGCGTCAAACACCATGCTCTTCAAGGTCTCGGCGTTTGCAGGGCTGAACTTGGCACCCAAAAGAGCCTCCAGCGACCCATCCACCGGCAGCATCTCCGACAACAACCCCTGGATCTCAGCGTCCGCGTTGTACTGCGCCGCCTTCTCCTTCAAGATCAAGTACGTCCGCATGCACCCACGCGCGAACTCCCACACGTCCTCCGGGTCACTCGTCCGCAAAGGATGCGCGTCAAAATGCTTCGGGCCATCATAGTTGGTGTCCTCCAAAAGCTTCACCAAAAAGAAGTTCTGCTTGTAGTCCTCCTGGCCGAACCGGAAGTCCTGGTCGTACCGGCCCGGCTTCTGCCCGTTCAGGTCAATGTGGAACAGCTTCCCTGCCTCCAGCGCCTGCGCTACCGCATGGTAGAACGACAGACCCGCCATCGTCTCGTGCGCGAACTCCGGGTTCACCCCCACCATCTCAGGACGGTCCAGCGTCGCAATGAACCCCAGCATCGCCCCCGTCGTCGGCAGGAAGATGTCGCCGCGCGGCTCGTTGGGCTTGGGTTCCAGCGCAATCTTGTAGCCATACCCCTGCGACAAGGAGTACTCGCAGAAGAAGTTGATGGCGTCCCGGAAGCGTTTCGTTGCGGTGAGTGGGTCTTTGGAAGCTTCCACTTCCACGCCTTCCCGGCCGCCCCAGAAGACGTAGGTCTTGGCCCCAAGCTCTGCGCCCAGGTCCATGGACGCCATGACCTTCTGACGGGCCAGTGCGCGGACTTTGGGGTCGTTTGAGGTGAAGGCGCCGTCCTTGAAGACGGGGTGGGTGAAGAGGTTGGTGGTCGCCATAGGGA
>CAXUNT010000092.1:0-16761 GCA_964252595.1 uncultured Armatimonadales bacterium | reverse complement strand
GTTCACGGCTGTTTATAACTTGATTTGTCATGGCTTGACCTGCCGCGCCGCCCAGTAGTCTTTGAACGTTCGGGGTGGCACATCGGGAAAATCGCGGGACCGGGTCCAGCCGTACAGCGGGTCCATCCGGCGTCCCTGCACCAGCCGGTGCAGCGGCTGCACAAACGGCGCAAGATGAGTCGCCCAGCGGTACAGGGTCGGGTGGCACATCAGAAAGGCAAACGCTCGGTACGCTTTCTGCTCCCACGGGTCCGGCTGGGTCGCCGACGCATTGCGGCGGTTTTGCAGCAAGTGATGATGCAGGTCTATCCCGACCGGGCAAGTCTCGGTACACGCGCCGCAGAGCGTAGACGCCGACGATAGATGCTTCCATTCGTGCAGGCCCGACAAATGCGGCGTGATCACCGAGCCGATAGGACCTTGATAAGTGGTGCCGTAGGAATGCCCGCCGACGTTCTTGAAGACCGGGCAGACGTTCAGGCAGGCCCCGCACCGGATGCAGTGCAAAGCGTCCCGCTGCTCCGGGTCCGCCAGCAGGTCGGTGCGGCCATTGTCCAGCAGGATCACATGGAACTCTTCCGGGCCGTCGCTTTCGCCGGGCTGCTTCGGGCCGCCGATGAGTGAATTGTAGCAGGTCAGCGCCTGCCCCGTCCCGGCGGTCGCCAGCATCGGCAGGAACAGCGCGAGATCGGACAGCTTCGGCAGGACTTTCTCAATGCCGAGCAGGGCGATATGGACGCGCGGCACCGACGTCGTCAGCCGGGCATTGCCTTCGTTCTCGGTGATGGAAATCATGCCGGTCTCGGCGACGGCGAAGTTTGCGCCGCTGATGCCGACATCCGCGCCGAGGTACTTCTGGCGCATGACGGCACGGGCGATCATGGTCAGCTCTTCCGGGCTGTCCGATTGCGGCGTGCCGAGCTGCTTGGTAAACGTTTCGCTGATTTCGCCGCGCGTGAGGTGCATGGCGGGGAACACCAGATGGTACGGCGGCTCTTCGCGAAGCTGAACAATATATTCGCCTAAATCCGATTCGACCACGCCGTAGCCGGCGGCTTGGAGAGCATGGTTCAGGTGGATCTCTTCGCTGGTCATCGTTTTGGACTTGATCAGCTCTTTCGCCCCAATGCGCCGGCAGATGTCCAGAACATACGCGCAGGCGTCTTCCCCGGTCGCCGCCCAGAAGACTCGTGTTCCCCGCGCTTCCGTGTTCCGGGCAAACTCTTCCAAATATGCATCCAGGCGATCGACCGCCTCGTGCTTTGTTTCCGACGCCGCCTGCCGGGCCGCCTGCCAGTCCTGGAACCGGCTCTGGGTGCCGGAGCGCACGGCATAATACTTGCCCATGGCGGTCTGCACCCGTGTCCGGTGGCCGAGGTCCCGGCTCATGCGCCCGCTGTCGGCTTGGAACTGACGGGTCGGCTTGATGGGCGGCTTGATGAAAGTTTTCACGGTCATGGCTCTGCTTTCGTTGACAGACAATCGGCCTCATTTCAGCAGGAAGCCCCCCGCAGCACCGGCTACCTAGAAGGCCCCAATTCTGGGGAGCCGGAAAAGACCAGGCAGGAAAACAGATCCGCGACCAGCACGCTTTTCTGTATGGCTCCCCAGAATTGGCCCTCGCAGGAGCGGAGCGGGCTGAAGGGCGGGGGGCTTCTACTTCGTACGGGCCAGCACTTGGGCCAGATGCAGGCTCTTCAAGGGCCTCTTCTGCCGGTCCAGCATCCCCTGAAGGTGCATCAGGCAGCTTGAGTCATTGGAAACCAAGAAGTCTGCGCCTGTTTCTAGGGCCGAAGCGCACTTGACTTCGCCCATGGCCGCCGAAATCGGCGCGAACTTGACCGCAAACGCCCCGCCGAAGCCGCAGCAGGTCTGCGCTTCGGTCATTTCCAGCAGCGTCAGGCCCTGAACCTGGGACAACAGCACCCGCGGCTGGCTATGGACCCCCAGCTCGCGCAGGCCGTGGCAGCCGTCATGGAATGTCACCGCCGCGTGAAACTTTGCGCCGACATCAGTGACGCCGAGCTTGGAAACGAGAAAGTCGGAAAACTCCCACGTTTTCGCCGCCAGCGCTTCCGCCACATTTGATTGGGACGTGTCCCGGAAGATCTGCGGGTAGAACTTTTTCAGCATGGCCGCGCAGGACCCGGAAGCGACGACGACCACGTCGGCACGCTCGTAGGCAGTGAGAACGCGGGACGCCACCGCCCGCGCTTCCGGCCAAAAGCCGCCGTTAAACGCCGGCTGCCCGCAGCAGGTGAGGCCCGGCGGGTAGTCTACCGTGTGACCAAGGCGTTCCAACACGTTCACGACACTGATGCCGACGTTTGGATAGAACGTATCCACATAGCAGGGAATAAACACGGAAACACGCATAAACTCAGTTTATCCCGTTCCAGCCGCGAGGTAGGTCGCATAACCGATGACCACAGTAGATCCGACCAGCAGAATCAGGCCCAGAGCGATCAAGCCATGCGTTCGCTTGCTGGTCCCGGCCCACTCTTTCAGAGCGACACCCCACAGCATACTGAAGATCATAATGCTCGCCATATGCAGGGTCCAGTTTGAGAAGGCGAACGCGGCCCCAAGCTTGGCCTGGCCCATGGTGTAGAAAAAGAATTGCAGGTACCAGATGATACCCGCCAGCGCCGCGAATAGGTAGTTCGCCGCCAGCGGCACGGCACGGGCTTGGCCTGCCGACGCTTGGAGCGGCGCTGTGACGACCGCGCCGGATTTTGGGTTCCACGGCTCTGCCGCTTCCGCCCTGCTCATCTCGGCGATGCTCTGCGGGAACGGATCGGCAGAAGCCGCCGACGATTCTCCCAGATACTCGCCGCCCGACTTGTTGCGGAGATTCAGGCTGACACACCAGATCAAGTTTGTCGTGAGGCCGCCCAGCAAGCAGACAATCAGCGCCGGAAGCCCTTGCCAGATGTCGGAGCGGCCATGCGAGATCAAATGGGCTTTCGCTGCGTTCGTAATCGGTGTTGCCGCATCCAGGCCGAAGGCAAGGCAGGAACTCATGATCCCGGAGAAAGTCGCGATGATCATGCCCTTGCCGAAATTAAACTCCGTGATCGTCGCCGTCTTCTGCTCCGAAGTCAGCTCCCGCTCCTTAGACATCCCGGCCATGCCGCTGACCACGATCCCGATGACGCCCACCAGCACTCCGAGCAGAATAAACTTGCCGGGGACCGTTGCAATCGTGGCGAGCAGCGTACCGTGGAAGAGAGGCGGGATCAGTGTCCCAAAGATCGCCGTGTAGCCCAGCGCCACAGCCATTCCCAGCGCGATCCCTAAGTAGCGCATGGTCAGCCCAAAGGTCAGGCCGCCGATGCCCCACAGTGCGCCGAACAGATACGCCAGCAGCCGGGTCTTGGTGTCCGCGGAGGCAAGGACGGTTCCGAGGTCAGGCACCAGCAGCGACGCCATCAGCCAGGGCATGAGCAGCCAGCTAAAGACGCCGCCGACCAACCAGTAGGTTTCCCACGACCAGCGCCGGACTTTTTTGTAGGGAATATAGAAGCTGGCCGCCGCCAGCCCGCCGATCCAGTGGAACAGGATGCCGAGAACAGGATTTGGAGCCATGATTGCCCTTCTTTACTCGCTCATTTTTACTTGGCGGCAACAGAAGCCGCCGAAAGCGGCGCGGTGGAAAGCGGCGCGGTGAAATGGTACGTGCCGGACTGAAGCTCGTAAATCACTGTGCCCGGCTCCGAACGGACCGGTGTGATGCCCTGCGCGGCGCTGATGGGCCGGCCGCTTTCCCGGACAGCCGCGGCATCCGAGGTCGGCACGAAGGCAGTTGCGGTCGTATTGGCCGGGATGGTGACGTCCCAGACCATCTGCCCGTCGCTTGTCTTCCAGTCGCTTTTGATCGGGCCGCGAATGCTGTCATAGGACGCATGAACGGCGGTGAGGCCGGGACCGGGGGTGGGATGCAGGAGGATGTGCTTGTAGCCGGGCTGATTTGGGTCGGTGTCAATGCCGGCCACGTCCTGAAACAGCCACTGGCCGACCGAACCGAGCGAATAGTGGTTGAACGAGTTCATGCCGGGGTCCTGGAACCCTTTGTCTTTCGTGTAGCCGTCCCAGCGCTCCCAAATGGTCGTCGCGCCCTGCTTGATGGAGTAACCCCACGAAGGAAACGTCGTCTGCTGAAGCAGCGCATAGGCCGTATCGTTATGTCCATAAGCGGTCAGCACGGGACATAGGTAGCCGACCCCGACAAAGCCTGTGGACAAGTGGTTGTTCTTGGCCTGGATGTTGCCCGCGAGATGCTGGGCAGCCAGCGGGCGCAGCGCGTCCGGCAGCAAGCCGAAGCGCAAGGCCAGCACGTAGCACGTCTGCGTATCGCCTTTGATGCGGCCATCGGGGGACACATACGCCGTGTTGAATGCATCTTTGATATGAGCAAAAAGAGCTTCATATTTGTCTGCATCGGCTGTTTTACCGAGAGCGTGGGCCATCTGGGCCATCAGGGAAGCGTCATACGCATAGTAAGCGGTCGCCAGCACGTCTTTGGGGGTGTCGGCAGAAATGGAAAGCCAGTCGCCAAAATCATTGTTACGGCGCTGAAGCCACAGGCCATTGGGGTTAACCGACGAGATATAGTCCAGCCACCGGTTCATGGCGCCCCAGTGCTGGGCGAGAATGCCCGTGTCGCCGTAAGCCTGGTAGACCGTCCACGGGACAATGATCCCAGCGTCGCCCCACGCCGGAGCGCCGTCGTTCTGGTCCACAATGCGCGGCGAGACATCGGAAAAGCCGCCTTCCGCCGACTGCCCGTTGTCCACGTCATTCATCCAGCTCTCGTAAAACGCCGCCGTGTCCCGGTTGTAGGTCGCTGTCCGCACGAAAATTTGGGCGTCGCCCATCCAGCCGAGCCGCTCGTCACGCTGCGGGCAGTCTGTTGGGACCGACACGAAGTTGCCGCGCTGGCCCCAGACAATGTTGTGCTGGAGCTGGTTGACCAGCGGGCTGGAAGAAGAAAAAGTCCCGGCAGGCGGCGTGTCGGAGCCGATGACGCAGCCGGTGATGGCATCCAGCTTCGGCACGCCCGGATAGCCCGTGACTTCGACATAGCGGAAGCCGTGGAACGTGAAGTGCGGCTCAAAAACTTCGGTGTGTCCGCCGCCTTTCAGGATGTACGTATCGGTCGCATGGGCCGAGCGCAGATTGGTCGTGTACAGCGTGCCGTCAGGGTTCAAGACTTCGCCGAAGCGCATCCGCACTTGTGTCCCGGACGGCCCCTGCACCTTCAGCCTGGCCCAGCCGACCATGTTCTGGCCCATGTCCACAATGTACGTTCCCGGCGCTGCCGGCGTGATCCTGCGGGCCGGCAGGTGCTGGGAAACGCGCACCGGCGGACCGACGGTGCCGGCCAGCTTGGCCGGGCCGGTGAGGGTGTCCAGGTCGCCGTAAATCGCCCGCTGAATTTTCAGCGTTCCCGGCGTCTCGCCGGGCGCGGGAATGGTCAGCGTTTCTTTTTCGCCGACGACTTGGCTGTGCGGGGTGCCGCCGAGGGTGTAATCTACGCGCAGCTTCTTGACGGTGTTGTAGGCGGGATCGCCCGCCAGGTCGTTGCTTGCGACCACCGACAGCGCATTGTTCCGCACTTGCCCGGCGAGGATGGCCCTGACGGAAACTTGTGTTGACGGCAGGGTAGCATCGCCGATGGAAACCGGCTGCCAGCCGGCACCGCCGCCGCCCGGCAGGTCCCAGCCGGTCAAAGCGGCGCGGGCATCGTAGAACTCGCCTTGCAGAAAGTCCGAATACACAATTGGGCCGGTCCGGCCGCGCCATTCGCCATCGGTGCCGACAATCTGGTGCGTGCCGTCGGTGTACTCAATGTCCATTTGAAGCCGGAGCGCCGGGCGGGTGCCGTAAAGGTTTCGCTGGCGGGAAAAGCCGACATAGCCGCAGTACCAGCCGTCGCCCAGCACGGCCGCGACCGTGTTTGCGCCGCGGTGCAGTGCGGCGGTCACATCGTAAGCCTGGTACTCGGTCCGCTTGTGGTAGTCGGTCCAGCCGGGAGCCAGCAGCGCATCGCCGACTTTTGCGCCGTTCAGATGCAGCTTGTACAGCCCATGCGCCGTCGCAAAGATCGTAGCCTGCTTGATGGGTTTGGTGACGGTGAAGGTCCGGCGGACAAAGGGGCAGGGCGGGAGCGTGTTGCCGTCCCGCTGAGTGTCGCGCGGGGTCTGGGCCGAAATCCACTGGGCTTTCCAGTCGGAGGGCGCGAGAAGTCCCATCTGCCAGAATGCGATGGGGCTGTCCGGGGCGGGCCGACCATTTTTGTCCCACACGCGCACTTTCCAGAAGTACTGCCGGCCTGACTGAAGCCCCCTGCCGCCATACGCAATCCCCGCCGTCTCGCCGGACGGCACTTTGCCGCTGTCCCACACGTCGCCGCGACCTGCGTCAAGGGCGGCGAGGCTGCGTGCCACCAATATCTCATACGCGGTCTGCTTTTCACCGCGCGTATCCGACCCAAGCTGCCAGCTCAAGCGGGGGTGCGCGGCGTCAATCGCCCGTGGGTTGACTTTGTATTCGCAGCCCAGGCGAGTAACTTGCAGGGGAGCAGCGGCGGCGGCAGGAACAGAACCCGCGAGTACAGAGCCGGCGAGTGCGGCAAACGCCGCGAGGCAGAACGTAAACTTCATAAGGCTTTCCAAAAGTATCCCAATTAAAGAACTCGGAACCGGCACAGGACGCGCCGGTCCCGCACAGACTCCCGTGCGAACTACTGCGTGCTGAACGTCACCCCAAAATGGCTGCCGCCGGTGCCTTCAGACATGCCCAGATTTGGCTGGCCCCCGTTGCAGTCTGCGACCGCAGGGACACCATCCTGGTTGCAGTCCTGGGCCATCGCCGTCATGCCGCCGGAGACGGAAGAGCCGCGATACCATTTGGCATGGCAGTCCGTCATCATGTAGTTGGAGCCGTCCGTATGCAGGCCGGTGAGCGCGGCGAAGCCTTCACCTCCCGCTGTCATCACATCCGCCGCGCAATTTTTGCCGCCCAGGCAGCCGGTCATCAGGTTCCCGCCCTCGCCGTTTCCGGGGAAGGGAAAAACCTGCCCGCCGTCATTGCCGTTTGTGACACTGGAAACGACGTTGGCATAGCCGTTTGCTTCCATCGGGTCCATGATCGGCCCAAAGATGCCGTGGACTTCACACAGCATGACTGTCTTGGCCGGCGACTGAAGCGAGGCCAATGTCTGCCCGGAGTGCGGATCATTAGTATTTCCAGGATCGGTTCGCGTGAAGTTCAGGTTTGCGGCATACGAGACCGGATAAGAAATCACTGCGCCATTGGTCTGCTTGGTCGTTGGATCATCCGGGCAATGGAAAACATCCGTGCTTTTGACATAAGGGTAGATCGTACCGGCCCAGCCCTGGCCCAGCGAGCCGGTATGGCCGGTGGGATAATTTTCGTCATAGTCCTGCGTGTACTGCGTCACAGCGAGGCCGATCTGCTTGAGATTGGACAAACACGCGGTTTTGCGGGCGTTTTCGCGTACTTTTTGGAAGACAGGAAACAAAATGGCGGCGAGGATCGCGATAATAGCGATCACGACGAGAAGCTCAATCAGCGTGAAACCGGCCTTGATGCGTTTCATGGGAGTCTCCTTCAGATTAGAAATCCAGCGGGCTTCCAAATGGTAACACATTGGCCTGTGGATGTCAAGAAGAAAACCCTTCTTTAAGCATGCAAATCCAAAACAAATCCAAAATCAAGCAGAGGCGGGCTTCGGTCAGCGGGTTTTCGTCAGCGGCAGGCACGAGGACCGGATGACCAGGCGAGTCGGCAGCAGGACATGATGCAGGACCAAAGGCGTCGGAGCCAGTGCCTCAAGACGCTCCAGCAGCAGCTCCATCGCTTTCTGACCCATTCGCTCAAACGGCTGATGCACCGTCGTCAGCGGCGACAGGCGGGGAGCATATTCGTCCACGTCGTCAAACCCCATCACGCTGATCTGCTCCGGCACACGGATATTGCGAGCCAGGCACTCGGCAAGGAACGAATGGGCCAGCAGGTCGTTCATCGCAAATATCGCCGTCAGCGGCTCCGGGAGGGAAAAAAAGTGGTCGGCGGCTGCGGTGACAGGCGGCTGAAGCTGAGTGGGATCAGACATCCGAAAAACCCAGTGCGGCATCGGCGCGATCCCGCGTGCCATCAGCGCCTCGCGGTACCCCTGCTCGCGGCCTCTCACTGTCAAGCCGTCGCCGCGCATCGTCAAGTGTCCAATGCGGGTATGGCCCAGATCCAGCAGGTAGTTGACCGCTTCTTTGGCGGCCTCCACATTGTCGATTCCGACAAAGTCGCTAGCGAATTCCGGGCAGTACCGGTCTACCATCACCAGCGGCAGGCCGGTCTGCTCAAGGGCTTGAACATCGCTCACCGTCTCCGGAGCGCCCTGGTGCCAGATGATCGCGCCTTCCATGCCCCCGTTTCGGATGGCTTCCAGCGCCTGCCGCTCCCGGCGAAACGTCTCCGCGCGGGTCTCCGCGTCGTTGTCCAGCACAATGAGATGGTAGGGGGACTCGCGCTGCCGGAGGACATGAAGCGCTCCGCATTGGATCGCGGGGGATGCATGATAATGGGGGGTCTGGGGCGACAGCACTGCCAGCGTCCGAAGCCGGGGCGTCGCTTCTGCACCTGAAAAAGACGCGCCGGCGGCACGCAGCGCAACGCGCGATCGGCGTCCCGGCTCGCGCACGATCAGGTTTTGCTGAGCGAGGGCCGAAAACGCGGCGCGGATCGTCGAGCGGTCCGCCCGAAACTCGGCGGCCAGCTCGCGCTCGGTCGGCAGCCACTCGCCGCCGGCATATTCCCCACGCTTAATGCGGCCCACGAGCGTCTCCGCCATTCGCTCCGCTGCCGGCTGCCGGGTCTTATCCTGCGAAATTTCCACGTCCGCTCCTTATCCCCGAAGTCTGCTGTCAGTATGGCACAGATTCGGCTCAAAGGGTGCGCTCGGTGTCGGTCGGGCCGAGGCAGCGGGGGCGATTCTCCGGCCAGGCCAGTGGGTCGAGGCACATCCGCCGGGCCGTCAGCGCCGTGTCCCAGGCATGGTACACGACAAACGGAGTTCCGTTCGGGGCCGTCGTGACCGAGCAGTGACCCGGCCCTACCACGCGGCCTTCCACGCCCGACAGCACGACCGGACCGGCTTCCGGCTCGGCGTAGGGACCGAGGACCGAATCGCCGACCGCATAACCGACTCCGTAAGTGCCGCCGTTCCAGTTGCCGCCGCTGTACAGCAGCACATAGCGGCCTTCATGCCGCAGCAGAGTCGGCCCTTCCAGCGTATGCCAGGCGTCCCAGACTTGGCCGTACAGCGGCCGCTGCCGCTCATAAATCTGCCAGTCGTGCGACGCCCGCAGCAGCGTGACCGCCGGACCCGCCGCCGAAATCATGTCGTCCGCGAGGGGCATTCCGGCCAGCGCCGTGCCGGGGCGTGCGTCAAAGAAGTCGGTCGCAAACAGCAGATACCATTGTCCATCTTTGGGGTCACGAAAGGGGTGGGGGTCAATCGCAAACGTGTCGCGGCCCGGCAGGAGCGGCCCGGCCTCAGTGAACGGCCCGGCGGGATGGTCGCTGACCGCTGCGTACAGCCGGTGCGTCTCATCGCCCCCGCCGGTCGCCGCCGAGTAATACAAGTAAAACTTGCCGTCCCGCTCCGCCGCCTCCGGCGCCCAGTAGGCTGTTCGTTCCATCCCGGCCGGCGGCGTCAAGGCCCCGCCTCGCGCTTCCCAGTGGACTAGGTCACGGGAATGCAGCATTGGAAACTGCCGTCCGTCGTCCGCCGCCGGTCCGGTGCCGTAAGCGTAGTAGTCGCCGCCGACTTGGAGGACAAAGGGATCGGCGAAATAGTCCGGCCAGACCGGGTTGCGATAAACAGTCAAAAGTGTCCTCTCGATAATGAACCCCTCCTGCTCGTCCCTCGCTCCCTCCCCGAAGCGGGAAGGGAAAGAGTTTTCGAGAAGAGTTACGACTGGTTGCGGAGGCGCTTTCGCCCTGTTCTGCCTCTTCCCCTCTCCGCTTCGGGGAGGGAGCGAGGGACGAGCGGGAGGGGCCCTACGGCGCGGGCGTCGGCGCATGGGTCGGTCCGTTCAGAACCGGCACATCGCCCTGCCAGGTCAGACGGTCCAGACTCATGGCGCGGTACGAGTTCGGCCCCTTTGCCCAGGAGTGATACGCCATCCACGTTGAGCCGTCCTGTGCCGCGACAATGTCTTCCCCGCCGGGGCCGCAGACATCCGGCGTCCCGGCCAGCCAGGGCGTCGTGCGCGGCTTGGTGTACGGCCCCGTTATGGAGTCCGCGACCGCGTAGCCGACCGCATAATTGCACGTATTATAGGCATTGGCCGAATAAAAAAGATAATACCTGCTTCCATGCCGAAAGAGTGTCGGCGCTTCCACTAAATTTCCTTCCCAGGCCTGATCTTCCTTGATGAGCTTTGCCGGCGTTCCCGTGACACCCAGACCATCGGCGCTGAGTTTCTGCACCCACAGCCAGGTATCCTGCCCCATGCTGTTGCCGTCGTTCTTCCAGACCAAGTACCGCGAGCCGTCCGCGTCAGTGAACGTGGTCGGGTCAATCGCGCCGCCCATCTCCGCTTCATTGACCAGCGGCTCGGCGTCCGGCGCAGCCGTGAACGGCCCGGCGGGCGACGCGCTGATCGCGACCCCGACGGCTTCTTTGCCCGTGGCGGCGTCCCACGCCGCAAAATAGGCGGCGTAGCGGTGGCCGGGAACGATCGTCAGCACTTCCGGCGCCCACGTCCGGTCCGGCTTAGCCCAGCCGGGCAGGTGCGGCATGGCGTCCGGCAGCGCGGTCCAATGCACCAGATCGGGCGAAGTTTCGCACAGCACGTTTTGAACGTCATTTGTGGCGTAAGCGTAGTACGCGCCGCCGACCTTCAGCAGCGAGGGATCGGGAAAGTTCCGGTCAATCACGGGATTGGTATACGTCTTCGGCCCAGTGTTGGTGCCAATGGCGGACGGCATTGTCTGCTTGACTGTCGGGGCGGCAGCGGCAAAATTGGCGTGGTCTGCTTCCAGGCCGCACCCAGCGGCAAGCAGTACGGTCCCAATGACTGCCGAAAGAGGCAGAAGTGGTAGTTTGGGAAACATGGAGAGGGTATCTTTCGCAGAAGGAGAAGCGGCGAACTTTTCCTAGGGGAAGAAAAAGTTCGCCGAGAAACGAGGCTGGTTTTACTGGCAGCCGACAAACGAGGGGGTTGTGGTCGGCTGCGGCTTCATGACATACCATCCGCAGGGGTTGCCGTTACTGTCCAGCGAGCTGCGCTGCCACTTGACATGGCCGTCGTAAAACAGGAAGTTCGCGCCGTTGGTATGGCGCAGATCAACATCCGGGGCCATGGTGGGATTGCCGCCCCAATGAATAGAGCCGGGAACGCCTGCCGGCGGGAAGATGCCGGGGAAGTCTGTGACAAACGTGCCATAGCAGTTGTAGCCGCTGCCGTTCCGGTCGGCGTTCATTTCGGTCATCAAGTAAGTAGAAGACGGCGACGTGATCTGCGCCAGGTTTTCGCCCTGGTCATCCGCGCCAGGATTGGGGACAGCCACCGTGTTCGCGCCGTCTGGGCCAGTAGAAACGTCGTTGTAAGTGTAATCCAGCGTGTTGTGAACGATGTCCGGGTTGACGGCGACGTCGTTGTTGTTAACAAGCTGGAAGTGAGTAGACCGATCTGGGCAGTCGTAAATGGTTTGCGCTTTGGTATAGGCATAGATCATTTCCGGCCAGAGGACGCGGCAGAACTGGCCGTTGGCAGGATTGTTCGTCAGCTTCCAAGCGCCGGAATAGTTCTCGTCGTAATCCTGCGAATACTGGATCTCGGCCAAACCAATCTGCTTGAGGTTAGAGGTGCAGGCCGTGCGGCGGGCGTTTTCGCGGACTTTTTGGAAGACGGGGAAAAGAATGGCGGCTAGGATTGCGATAATCGCAATTACGACGAGAAGCTCGATCAGAGTGAAGCCTTTTCGGGCGCGGCCAACCAAGTACGGCGGTTGTAGTGAGTTCATGGGTTTCTCCTTTAGTAATAACAAATTGAGTACAGGCGAAAGCAGCTTTCACCAAACGTTTGGTATCTCTGCCGTTATTATGGCGAGCGATGCATTTTTTGTCAAGCGATTTTGCCGCGCAGGCTGGACTCGCGGACAATCAGCTTTGTTTCCAGCAGCTCGGTGTGATGCGGCGTCGGCGGCAAACCGGCGTGGCGGCTTTCCATGCGAGCGGCGAGCAGGCGCACGGCGGCCTCACAGACAGCTTCCAGGGGATAGTGGATGGTCGTCAGCGGGACGTCCAAATGCCGGGCCAGCGGGAGGTCATCGCAAGACGCCAGCGCGATGTCGCCCGGAACCGACAGGCCCCGGCGGCGCAGGCCCATCATCGCCCCGAACGCATTCATGTCGTTGAAGCAAAACAGCGCGTCCGGGCGCTCCTCGCGCGGCAGCGTCGCCCACTGGTCTGCCAGACCCTCAGCGGCGGCGCGGGCGGCGGACACGTCAAACGCCGTGCCGTCAAACGCATACACGCGCTCGCAGCAGTCCCACTCGGCCATCTTTTCGCGGTAGATCAGGCCGCGCGGGTCGCCCCGCCGGTTCAGCATCCGCTCCGGCGCGAAGTAGCCGATCCGCTGGTAGCCTTCCGCCCGCAGATGGGCCAGCAGGGTCTCAACCCCCGTAGACAGCACGCCGGCGACGCTGTCATAACCAGGGATGCTCATACCCATCACCACGGCGGTCAGGCCGCGCCGGGCCATCTGCGTATGCACCTCGGTTGGCGTCTCGCTCCAAATCAGCAGCCCAGCCAGGTCCCGCGACAGCAGGGACTCCAAAAGGTGCAGGTCGCCGGCCGAGTCCCGGCGGCGGGTCGCCAGCACGACATCGTAGCCTTCGCGCTCCAGCGCTTCCGAACACAGGGAGACCATGTGGGCGAAGAAGGGGTTCTCCAAATCACCCGTCAGCAGGCCGACGACCCGGCTGCGCCGGGTGCGAAGCTGCTGGGCAGCCCGATTGACCGTATAGCCCAGCTCTTCGGCACTTTGAAAGACGCGTCGGCAGGTTTCTTCCGAAACCCGCGTGCTGCCTTTGGAGCCGTTCAGCACCGTGGACGCGGTGGCGTAATGCACCTGCGCTTTTGCGGCGACTTGGCGAAGTGTGATGCGTGCGGCGCTCATGTGTCATCATAGCAAACTTTCCCGCTTCCGTCAAGATGTGCTGAGGCGATGGATGTGAGGGGAGGGCGATAGCGAAGAAGCGATGGCGAAGAAGCGATGGCGTGAACGCCGTCGCTTCCTGGTCATCGCTCCTGATATCCTCATTGTGCATCATATCGGTTACACTTTGCGACAAATCAGGAACGCTCTGCGCGACAATCGCTGCCGAAAACTCACGCCTTTTGCCGTAGAACTGACATTTGCTGCCCGGTGGGGAAGCCGACTCGCGTATTTGGATGCTTTGTAGATTTCCTCCGCTGATTGACTTCAGACCGTGGGTATGCAATACTATCTCTACGTTGCCGAAACAAGCGCAACAAACGACATCAAAAAGCGGCAGCCAATCGGCTGCCGCTTTTTTGTCGGCGAAAGAGTTCCCGATGCACTTAAAACAATCCATGCTCGCGTTTGGCCTTGCCCTTCTCGCTGCCGGTCCCACTTCGGCACAGACGACGCCCTGGACGTTCAGCAAAAGCGCCGGGACACTCGCGGGCGATGCGGCCTGGTCCCAAAGCCCCCGCTACGGGGCAAATGGCCTGACGCTCTCGAACGGCAGCCTGGATGTGCCGGAGCCGGTCGTGGACACGCGGCGAAGCTTCACGGTCAGCGCCTGGGTCAAGCTCGCGCAAGTCGGCGGCTACCAGACGTTTGTTTCGATAGACGGCAGCCAGGTCAGCGGCTTCTTTTTGCAGCTCCGCGCCTCCGGCGCGTTCGCGTTTAACATGATCCCCGACGACAAGCCGGAAAACGGCTCCGTCGCGGCGTCTCCCCTGCCGGTGCAGCCCGGTGTCTGGTACAACTTGGTCGGCGTGCATGACGCCCAGGCCAAAACAAACTCGCTGTATGTCAACGGCGTTTTGACGCAGACCGTGCCGTACACGGGGTCATGGCAGGCGACGGGACACACGGAGATCGGGCGCGGCAAGTACATGGGTAACCCTGTAGACTTCGTTCGCGGCGAGATTGACGACGTGCATCTCACCCAGGGCGTTGTCCTGGACAAGCCTGCACTCGCCGCGCTGGCCGCGCAGACCGGGGCGCTGAACTCGGCGCTGACGCTGGATCTGTCGCACCCCGGCGCGTCCCTCAGCCCGATGCTGTATGGGCTGATGATCGAAGACATCAGCCACTCGATTGACGGCGGCCTGTACGCGGAACTCATTCAGAACCGGGCCTTGAACGACGACCCGAAAACCCCCGTGCATTGGTCGCTCGTGCCGGGCAGCACGGGAACGATGACCCTGGACACGACTCAGCCGGTCCCGAACACGGCGCTGACGAACAGCCTGCGGCTCGACATCACGCAGCCTGGCGGCAGCGTCGCCGCCGCGAACGACGGCTACTGGGGCATTCCCAGCAGGCCGCACACTCTCTATCAGCTCTCGTTTTATGCCAAAGCAAGCGCGGGCTATCAAGGCAGCATCTCGGCATCCCTGGAACGTCCAGGCGCCTCCCAGTTGTTTACGCTGCCGTTCGGGTTCGGGCCAATGCTTGGGCCGGAATGGAAAAAGTATACGGCCACGCTGAAAACCGGCCAAACCGGGTCAAGCGCGGACAACAAGCTCGTCGTCTCCGCGCACGGCGTCGGCACGGTCTGGCTGACCCAGGTGTCTTTGATGCCGCCGACCTACCATAACCGCCCCAACGGCAGCCGCGTTGATCTCATGCAGAAGATCGCCGCGATGAAGCCGCGCTTTCTCCGAATGCCCGGCGGCAACTACCTGGAAGGCAATAAAATCGCCGAGCGGTTCAACTGGAAGCAGACCATCGGCGATATTTCGCAGCGGCCCGGCCATCAAGACCCGTGGGGCTACCGCTCCGATGATGGCTATGGCCTCTTGGAATACTTAAACTGGTGCGAAGACCTGCATATGCAGACTGTGCTGGCCGTTTTCGCTGGGTATGCCCTCGGCGGCGAGCATGTCGCCGCCGGGCCGGAATTGACGCCGTATGTCCAGGACGCTTTAGACGAAATTGAATACGCCACGGGTGATGTCCACAGCAAATGGGGTGCAGTCCGCGCCGCCGACGGCCACCCCGCGCCGTTTGCTGTGCCGTATGTGGAAGTCGGCAACGAAGACTTTTTTGACAGATCCGGCTCCTACGATGGCCGGTTCGCCCAGTTCTCCGATGCGATCCATGCCCGATACCCGCAGATCAAAGTGATCGCAACCACCGCCGTCAAGAGCCGCCGCCCGGATGTCGTGGACGACCATTTCTACCGCGCCGCCGCCGAGTTTGAGTCCGACTTCCGCCACTATGATGCTTACGAACGCAGCGGGCCGAAAATCTTTGTCGGCGAATATGCATCTCAGGAAGGCAAGCCGACCCCGAACCTCAGCGCCGCTCTTGGCGACGCCGCGTTTATGACCGGTTTTGAGCGCAACGCCGATGTGGTCGTGCTGGCCTCCTATGCTCCCCTGCTGGTCAACATCAACCCCGGCGCATCCCAGTGGGGGACCAATTTGATTGGCTTTGACGCCCTCCAAAGCTACGTTTCGCCCGCCTACTACACCCAGCAGTTGTTCAGCCTATATCACGGAGAGCGTGTTGTCCCCGCGACCCTCACCGGCGGCAGCGGCCTGGCGTACTGCGCCAGCCGCAGCCGCGACGGGTCCGTGTACCTCAAAATCGTCAACGCCCTCGCGTCGCCGCAAACCGCGACCGTGACACTGATAGGAGCCGAAAGCGTCAATCCTACCGGCACAGCCATCGTGCTTTCTTCCGCGAACCTCACCGACACCAACACGCTCGCTGACCCGAACAAAGTCGCACCAGTGCAGTCGGAGATCACCGGCCTCGGCAAGACGTTCCGCCACGTCTTCCCGCCGTACTCGCTGACCGTGCTGAAATTGTCGGCGAAGTAGAAGCACCATGCCGAGAGCGCCCTTCCAAGTCCTCGTTCTGCCGTACCGGAAAGCCGCTGGGACATTTGAGTTCGCCGTATTCCGCCGCTCTGACTACGCCTGCTGGCAGGGCATCGCCGGGGGCGGGGAAGATGGCGAAAGCCCGCTGGACGCCGCCAAACGAGAGGCATTTGAGGAAGCCGGCATTTCGCGGATCGGCGCGTTCCTGGCGCTGCAAGCATCCTGTACCGTTCCCGTCATCTTCTTTCAAGATGACGGCACCTGGGACCCTGCGCTGTATGTTATTCGGGAGCATTCCTATGGCGCAGACTGCACAGGCCAAGAACTTGTACTGTCGGACGAACATAAGGCCGCCGAATGGCTGCCTTATGCCGAAGCGTCGGCCCGCTTCACCTACGACAGCAACCGCACGGCGCTTTGGGAGCTGAACCAGCGCCTGCTAGGGCTTGGGCCACGCGGCGGAGACGTGAAATAAGAGAACCCCATGCCCTGAAGGACACGGCTACTGGGCGCAGACGCCGTAAACTACGCCTTCGGCGCACTCAGCCAGCGTTCCAGCGTCCTAGCCCCACGAAGTGGAGGTTCCCGGCGTCTGCGCCCAGTAGCCGTGTCCTTCAGGACATACTTCTTACCCTGTACCG
>CAXUNT010000091.1:0-16857 GCA_964252595.1 uncultured Armatimonadales bacterium | reverse complement strand
GTTCTCGCGTCTTTATCTGCCCCAGCGTTGCCGACGCGCCCACCCGCCCTGTCGCCATCGTCTTCGGTGCCGCTGGAGACATACTTTCCGACCGTGTTTCTACCGGCATAGAACTCTACAAAGCCGGCAAAGTCAAAAAGCTGCTGATGACCGGGGACAACGGCCGCGATGGCTATAACGAGCCGCAGACAATGAAAGAACAAGCGCTGGCCGAAGGGGTTCCCGCCCAAGACATCGTGCTAGACTACGCCGGTTTCCGCACCTATGACAGCCTGTACCGCGCCCACGCCATTTTCGGCGTGACCTCTGCGCTTCTCGTCACCCAGCGCTACCACCTGCCGCGGGCGCTGTTCCTCGCCAGGCACCTCGGTATTGATGATGCCATCGGCGTAGACGCCGCCAAACGCTCTTATGTTGGCCAGTGGAGCTTTGACCTGCGCGAAGTCGCCGCCGTTGAAGTCGCCTGGGTCCAGGCCGTGATCATCCACCCGCGCCCGAAGTTTCTGGGGCATCCCGAAGTAGTGTTTCCGCAAAGCGAGGCTTCTTATGGCACTTGACCTGCACGATCCGGCAGCCCGCCGGCATTTCTACATTCAAATGGCAAAGAAGCGTGTCCGCCCCGGCAGCGGCAGCGGCCCGGAAACCCTCTGGGCCAGAACTTGGAGACGCCCCGTGTTTGACCTCCGCACGATTACAAAAGTCCCGTTCGTTGTCATCGGCGGCGTCGCGACGCGCCTGTACGCCCCGGAGCGCGTCACGGACGACTTAGACATACTCATTGAAGCCAAAGATGCCAGCGTTTTAGCCATAGACTTGATAGGTGGTGGTTGTCAAAAGATCGGCAATTTGTCCATTGGCGGCAGTCATTGGCGGCTGCCGGATGGCATGGCGCTAGATGTGCTGGAAGAAGACACAGAGTGGGCGGCAGAAGCGGTTGCAAACCCGGCATCCGCGCCAAATGGCCTGCCGGTCATTGCACTTCCTTACCTGGTGCTGATGAAAATGCGGGCTGGACGAGCGATTGACATCGGCGATTTATCGCGGGTCTTGGGTGCAGCAGATGAGGCAACGCTTGCCGAGACACGCCGCGTTATTCAAGTGGAGCTAGTAGACGGCGTGGAGGATTTAGAGGGCCTGATTTATTTAGGGAAGCTGGAATACGGGCAGACAATCAGGGAGTGAATCCCGATTTGTTCGACACGAGATAAACCACAAAGTATACAATTAGAATGAAGTTGACAATGCCAGCCCGAATTAGCCGCTTGTTCTTGCCCCTAACAGTCGGTTCTTTGCGTGCAGGCAGAATGTTAACGACAGTGTTGATGCCTTCAAGCACGACAAAAACAATGATTGCGGGCAGTATCTTGTTGTGGCTCATAGCTCCCGCCGGTATTCGTAGGCTTGAATAAGAGTTGCCTGGTCGGCGTAATCCAAATCGCCGCCGACGGGCATTCCGTGGGCGATGCGGGTAACGCGAACGCCAAACGGCTTCAAGAGGCCCGCGACATACAAAGAAGTCGTGTCGCCTTCTACCGTGGGGTTTGTCGCCAGCACGATTTCTTCCACTTTCGGCTCGCCGTCCGCCACCCGCTGCTGCAAATCCCGAATCTGGAGCTTGTCCGGGCCGATGCCATCCATCGGCGAGATCACGCCCTGCAAGACGTGGTAGACGCCTTTAAACTCGCCGGTCTTTTCCATCGCGATTAAATCACGCGGCTCAGCGACAACGCAAATTTTGGCATGGTCCCGGCGCGAGTCCGCGCAGATGTCGCAGACTTCGCCTTCCGAGTAGTTGTGGCAGATGCGGCAGAACTTGATGCTGCTTTTGATCGTCACCAGCGCATCGGCCAGCGCCCGCGCTTCTTCTTCCGGCAGGCGCATGACATGAAACGCCAGCCGCTGGGCGGTCTTCGGCCCGATGCCCGGCAGCTTTTCGAACTCACTGACGAGACGCGCCAGCGGCTTGGGATAATAAACAGCCATAGTTACTTAGAATAAGCCGCCTAGCCCGCTGCCGCCGCCCATGCCGGACGGCATGACGCTTTTCAGGCGCTCTTCGCG
This sequence comes from uncultured Armatimonadales bacterium, assembly GCA_964252595.1. Lineage (GTDB taxonomy): Bacteria > Armatimonadota > Armatimonadia > Armatimonadales > Capsulimonadaceae > JANXMY01. Next base: position 14,796 of record CAXUNT010000091.1, on the reverse strand, counting down.
CATGGCGTTTGCTTTGTCCACGGCTTCGCGCACGGCGAGGGTGACCAAGTCTTCCAGCGACTCGACATCTTCCGGATCCACGACTTCTTTGGCGATCTTGATTGTTAGGATGTCCGCTTTGCCGGTCGCCGTCACTTTAACTAATCCGCCGCCGGCTTGGCCTTCCACTCGCGCTTCGTCGAGTTCGGCTTCCACGCGCTGGGCATCTTCCATCGCTTTTTGGGCCTGCTTCATCAAGTCGCCAAGACCGCCCGGCATTTTTCCGAAGGGGTTGTTTGCCATCATTTTATCCTTTGAGTTCCTAATAAGTTTCTAATTTGCGTCATCATCCAGCAAGCGTCCGCCGAAAACGGCGATCACTTCTTCCACGAACGGGCCAGGGACATCGGCGGCGACGGCCGCCGCCATCTCGCGCGGCTTAGGCGGGAGGGCTTGAGGCACGCCGCGCGTCGGCAGGGTCTGGCCATGCATCACGCATTTGACTTTGTATGTGTCGGGGTCAATGCCGAGCGTCCGGTTGATGATTTCTTCAATCATCTTCCGTCCTTTTTCCTTGCTTTGCACCCGGTCAAACGAGAACTGGTTGTCAAACTCCAAAATGACCGAATGGTCTTGAACGGCGACAGGCCGCGCGGCTTTCACGTCCTGCACTCCCGCTGGGCTGCGACTGCCGATGAGGTTCAAGACTTCCTGCCACGATTTTTGCAGGCGCAGCAGCTCCGGCGGCGCATCCGGTGCCGGAATGGGTTTGACCGGCACAGGGATCGGCGCTTCAAACGCCACCTGCTGCACTTGCATCAGGTCTTCTTCCGGCAGCTCGTCCGGCAGCATACGGTCATCTTCCGAAGTCACAATCACGCTCGGCAGGTCGTCGAGTTCTTCGTCACCCGGCACCAGCGTATACGCTGGGCCATCGTCCTCGTCTTCGGCCAAATCTGACAATTCCGCGTCGGCGAGTGGCGGCGGCATATCGTAGGGAATGGCTGGCTCTTCCGTCGGCTCCGCAACAGCAAAGAGCGGAGCGGTAGGAACCGGAGCGGCGGGAGCATCAATTACTTGAACTGCCGTCAAGGCCCTAGGCAGCACATCCGGGGCTGAGGCCGCAGGCATGGGTACTGGACTTGGCGGCGGGGCCTGGTACGCAGCAATGCTGCTAGGCAGAGAAGGCAGGCGCATCAGCTTCAGCAGGGACATCTCCAAAATCAAGCGGTGCTGGTTGGAGCGCTTTGTTTCCTGCTCCGCCGCCGTCAGGACTTCCAGTGCTTTGAGCAGATCGGCGGGAGCAAAGCGTGATGCCTGGGTTCGGAGGCTTGCGCTGTCGTCCAAGTCGCCCGCCGACGCCTGCACGGCTCCAACACCGACAAACAGCATATCGCGGAAGCGGTCGGCGAGGCTTTTCAAAAACTGCCGGACATCTTTGCCGCTTTCCAGCACTTGCCCGGCCAGCCCGAACGCGCCGGCGGCGTCCGAGTCCGCAACCAGATCAACCACTTGACGCAGCACGTCCTCGTCAATCGTGCCGAGAACCACCGTCACATCTTTCACCGTGACATGGCCGCGTTCATACGCCAGGACTTGTTCCAGCAAAGACAGCGAATCGCGGTACGACCCATCGGCGGCACGGGCGATGAGCGTCACGGCGGCGGCATCGGCTTTAACGCCTTCCGCCTTCAGCACGTCTTTCAATCGCGCCGAAATCTGAGCGACTGAGCCGCGCTTGAACTCGTAGACTTGGCAGCGGGACGCAATCGTGATCGGCAGCTTTTCCAGCTCCGTCGTTGCTAGGATAAAGACCACCCGGTCCGGCGGCTCTTCCAGCGTTTTGAGAAACGCATCCATCGCGTCCCGCGAGAGCTGATGCGCCTCGTCAATGATATAAACCTTGTAGCGGCCTTCCATCGGCGGAAACTTGATGGACGCCACCAAATCGCGCACATCGTCCACTTTGCCGTGCGACGCTGCGTCCATTTCCAGCACGTCCACAAACGACGACGCCGCGATAGACTTGCAAGGCCCGCAGACCCCGCACGGCTCCGGGGTGGGGGCGGTCAAGCGGCCGTCCGGCCCGATGCAGTTCAAGGCTTTCGCCAGAATCCGCGCACACGTCGTCTTCGCCGTCCCGCGCGTCCCCGTAAAAAGGTAGCCGCTCGCGACCCGCCTGGCTTGGATGGCGTTCCTAAGCGTCGTCGTGACATGTTCCTGCCCGACCACGTCTTCAAACGTCTGGGGCCGGTATTTGCGATAAAGGGAGACGTAGGCCATACTGGATTATTATACCCCAAGCCTAGCCCGAAAGATTTGGAAAAGAGTTTGTCCGCTTTTGTCTCGGACTGTAGATAACCCAGTGAAAGGAGCAAACACATGGACGATGACCGGCAGCTACTTCGGCAGTTCACGCAGCATAATTCCCAGGAAGCCTTCGCCGCCCTAACCACACGCTATCTCAGCCTAGTCTACTCCACCTGCCGCCGCGAGCTGAGCGACAGCGATTTAGCTGAGGACGTCACCCAGGCCGTCTTTTTGATTTTGGCCCGCAAAGCGCCCAGCCTGCGCCGGGAAGTCGTGCTGTCCGGCTGGCTATTCCAGACCGCCCGGTTCGCCGCCCGCAACGCTCGGACGCAGGAGCAGCGGCGCAAAGCCACTGAAGAGAAAGCGGCAGAAGCCATGCAGCCCCAGGCAACTCGTGAAGATGTGAGTTGGAGTGAGCTTGAACCGCTCTTAAATCAGTCCCTTGCGGGACTGCGCGACGGTGAGCGCGAGTGCGTTCTGCTGCGTTTCTTCCAAGGGATGAGCTTCGCTGAAGCCGGTGCGGCGCTGGGTGTGTCCGAAGAAGCCGCCCGCAAGCGCGTCACCCGTGCCTTACAAAAGATGCGATTGTTCTTCATCAAGAAGGGTGCAATCATTCCCAGCGCGGCACTCGCGGCGCTGTTGACCGCTCACGCTTCCGAAACAGTTCCAGCGGCCTGCGCGGCAGGAGTTGTCCATGCGACTACCGGAGTCATCGCAGGTCATCTCTCAGCAAGCCTCATCGGCTTGCCTGTTTATCACATTGCGGAAGGATCATTGAAAACCATGAAGATTGTCAAGATCAAAATGATTGCAGGGGCTACGGCTCTCGCGCTTTTCGGAACAACGGCTGTGTTCGGCACGATCACAGCAGAACTATTAAAAAAGGAGATGGCTGACAGCACTCCTTCGCAGTACCGCACAGTTGCTCTCACCGGAAGAGTACGCAGTGCCGACGGCGCTTCTATCAATCATGTCCATATCGCGGCTCAGGAGCAGGAAGGTTACCAAAATCGGTTGATCCGACGCGGCATGGCTCACCCAGCAGAGACATCGCCGGAAGAATCGATGGAAACAGGGTTCAGTCTGGCACACACAAAATCGGACGGCACTTACACGCTTTATGTCGGCGCAGGCGTTCCCTATGACGTTTATGTCGTCCCAGAAAACCTCACGACACGGGGAGAAGATAACGGCTCTGTCGCCGCCGCCGTGGAAGATGTTTCGGGCGCGAAAGGGGCAATCATTCCTGTCCCTACTCTGACGCTCGTGGCAGGCGGCTTCGTGACGGGAACAGTCACGGACAAAGCCAGCGGCAAACCGGCAGAAGGCGTTTCAATCGGCAGCTACGGCCCGGAGCGGCCTACAACCGGCGCGATGATTGTTGAAGCTGTTTCCGACAGTGCAGGCCACTATCAACTTAGAGTCGCGCCCGGTAGCAGTCAAGTCTATGTGGCGGACGGCCATTACGACGGCTCTCCTCAACAAACCTTCAAAGTCATGGAAGGGCAGTCTGTGACTGCGGACTTTCAAGTCAGCCCCAAGCCGCCTGCGCCGACGACGCCTCCTAAGCTTTATGTACCGCCGACGAAGTAAGCACGGCTGTCAGTACAGTCGCTTTAGGAATCTCACCCGGTCGCTCCGCGCCCACCCTCTCCTTCATTAAGGAGAGGGTCGGAACGCAGTTCCGGGGTGAGGTTCCCAAAGAGGCCGGGGATTGCTCCCCGACCTCTTTTATTCCCACGCTTCTGCCAATCCCATGCCCACAACAGAACGCCCCCGAAAAGCCATCGCTTTCCAGGGGCGCTTGCATACTCTAAAAACTGTGACGGACTGCCCCGGACGGCACACGGGCGGCGCACCTTATCGCTGCTGCGTTCCCACCCTGACGAGGTTCGGCTGCCGTCCGTTGCCGCCGAAGCAGTCCATCGGTGGTAAGTATACCCGGCATTGGGCGAAAATTAGTGGAACTCTTTTTCCCCTTTGCCCAAAATGTCGTCGCGGGTCAGCGTGTAGGTCTTGGCAAGGTAGCGCAGGCCCTTGATAGGCGTGATCTGGGAGGGCAGGAGTGTCTTGCCATCGGAGACCACCAGATAGTGCGGGTCGGTGATGCCTTCGCCCTTCCAGCCGATCCGGTCCTGGACCTGAATCGGCGTGTCGTTCGGGTTGTTCGGCATGAAGAAAACTGTGACCGTGTATTTGGGTGCCTTGAACGCATACATATCCGGGTCCTGGCTCATGTCAATTTTCCGGCCCTGGTCGCCGCCGATCTTGCCGCCGCGCACCGAAACCGCATCCTGCATGATCGTCACGCCGGGGTCCACCGCGCTGGACAGCGTGTAGCTCCCGATAACAGGCCGGACATAGCCCTGGTCCGACAAATAAATCTCGATTCGGGCACCGTCGACGGAGCCGAAGGTCCGCTCACCGGTCTCCAGCACAAACTTGGTCGCGCCCTGGACATTGATGTGGCCTTTCAAGACAAACACCTTCGGGGCCACTCGGACAAGCTCCGGCTGGAAGTCCATATTGATCGGCGTTTTGTCGTCAACGGGCCGGTACTTCAAGCGGCCTTGCAGCTCCTCTATCTGCTTCTCGGCGATCTGCAAGTCCTGCTGCTCGGCGAAATTGTCTTCGCCTTTCTTCTCAAGCAGCAGGTGGTGGATGGCAAGGCACTGCTGCCATTGGGCCAGCGCTTCGGGGATTTTGCCCTCAGCTTCCAGCGCGTGCGCGTAGCTGTGGCCGACCGTCATCACGCCTTTGTCCACTTTATCAAAATTTGTCTGGTCGTTGAGGTCCTGCGAAGCGTCGGTGACGACTTTCCAGCCGTCGCGGAACGTGTCGGCGGATTGGGGATAGTCGCCGATCTTGCGGAAGTAATGCACGAAGGCTTTGTCCGAGTACAAGTCTGGTTCATCGGGGTTGTTGCTGATGCCCTCGGAGATCAGCGCGAGCGACAGCGGGATATAGCGCCGGTCGGAGCGCTCCTGCGAGTCGGTGAAGTTGTAATCCATATGCCACGCGCCGGTCTCGTAAACGTCAATCTGGTGCGGGTCAAGCCAGGTAATGACGCGGATCAGCGGCATAATGGCAGCATAATCACCGTTGTGGAAGAACTCGTCAGTCCGCACCCAGAGCATTCCGGCAATGGCTTCCCGGAAACCGGTGAACGCGCCTAAGGCAAACTCGACCGGCAGGTTCTTAGAGCCTTCCGCGAGGCTCTTCTTGTCCGGTGCGTAGTTCTTCTGGTAGATCGGATCAATTTTGGATTGCAGCAGCGCAATTGGAACAAACAAAAGCAGCGCGACCGCGAGTAAGACGGTGCGATTTGAGCGTGTGTGCATAAGAATTAGACCTCCCGGCGGTCGAAGATGGCCGTGCCTGCCATCAGCAGCAGGACGGTATACAGCAGGGCATAAACAACAGAAAGGGCAATATATGCCGGCTCGTGCGTGACCGAAACGCTGGGGTTGATGAAGGGGTTCTGGATCGCATAATTGCCGAAGTTCGGCACCAGCAGATGCAGGAAGCCGAGAGGGCCGCCCTGGTCCAGCAGGCCGCTCGTGCCGAGGAGCCAAACGCCGAACGTGACGAAAAACGAGACGACTGGAGGCAGGAACACAGAAAAGAACATGGCGACCGCGCCGAGCAGGGTCATCTGCAAAAACAGCATCAAGAGGTTTTTCAGCAGGGCGAGATCAGTCGGTGCAACCGGCTGGCCGTACTGCACCAGCTTGGCGGTCAGGATCACGAGAAAGATGATGCCCATCAAGGCAATGTTTGTCAGCACCGTCATCAGGCCGCCGAGGAACTTGCCTGTCAAATACTGATAGCGCTGAACAGGCTTAGACAGAATGCTGTAAATAGTCCGGCGCTCGATCTCGGCGGGGATCAGCGTGATATACAGGATAATGGAAATGAAGACGCCCGCCAGCGAGATGACGCCAAGACCCAGGCTTTTGGTGACGTTCAGATCGCGCGTCGGCGTCAGAGCGCCGAACGCCATGCCCATCAGCATGATCGCGAGGCCGCCGAACAAGAATACCAGCAAAATCTTGCGGCGGATCGCCTCTCCGAACGTAGACGATGCGAGAAGCCAAATCGTGTTCAAGATTTGACCTCCATCGCTTCCGCCGACGACGGCACGGCAAAGTTCGTCCCGGTCTCCACTTCGCCCTGATGCACGACTTCGTAGAAGATATCTTCCAAAGTCCGCCGGGTCTGGGTCATCGAAATCACGTCCCCGCCCGCGCTCCGCACCCAGTCCAGCACCTTGTTTTTGCTTTCGGCGCCCGCACCCGTAATCAAAATCAGGGTTTCGCCGATCTGCTCGGTTTTTGTCGTGATCTGCGATAACTGCGCTTTCTGCGCGTCGGTCGCGTTCACATGCTCGGCGACAATCTCGACGTTGCCTCCGGCAATCAGATCATCCACATGGCCCAGCCGGCGAATCTTGCCGCCGTGCAGGATGGAGACACGGTCGCAGACCAGTTCCACGTCGGACAACTGATGCGACGACAAGAAAATCGTCCGGCCTTCGCTTTTGAGGTGCAGGATTAAGTCGCGGATGTCCCGGTGCGCGACCGGATCCAAGCCCGATGTCGGCTCGTCAAAGAACAAAATCTTCGGGTCATTGATCAGCGCCTGGGCGATGCCGACCCGCTGAAGCATCCCTTTGGAGAACGAGCGCAGCGGCTTTTTGCCGGTCTGGTTCAGCCCGACCAGTTCCAGCAGTTGGTCTACACGCTTCTGCTTGGCCGCGCCCGAAAGGCCAAATAAAGAGCCGTAAAAGCCGACCACTTCGTTTGCGGTCATATGCTCGTAGAAGTAGGGCGATTCCGGGAGATACGAGATTTTTTCTTTGACGTCAATATCGCCTGCCGGCTTGCCCAGCACCAGCACTTCGCCCGATGTCGGGAAGATTAGCCCAAGCAGAGTCTTGATCGTCGTCGTTTTGCCGGCGCCGTTCGGTCCCAGAAAGCCGAAAATCTCGCCTTCGTACACGTCCAAGCTGATATTGTTGACCGCCGTGACTTTTTTGTACTGCTTGACCAGATTTTTGATTTCAATCGCCTTGGAATAGCCGCCCGCGGGGTCCGCACCATTGCGGCGGGAGGAGCTTTCGGTTGAAGGAGAAGAATTAGCCATTGTGTGTCTGCGTTCCTTTGCCAAACGAAGTGTGTGAAGAAATAAGTTCAGTGTGTAATACGTCAGCGGCCGTCCATTTTGTGCCGCAGGATGAAAGAAAGACAAAAACGGCGCGGCGGCATTGCCTACGCCCTGTAGTATACAATGCCCCGCGCCGGTCTGTCAAGAAACTGGTTCCGAAAGGTCCTACTTCGCTCCGGGAAAGCGGAACCCACCTCCTTTCTTCAAGAACCCACCTCCTCGCTTCGTAACAAGTTACTTCGCAGGAGTCCTCCTTAAGAAGGAGGACTAGGAGACTAAGATAAGTCTCCTGTTTCTTTACCTCTTCGTCCTCCCCTTTGGGGAGGACCCCTGCGAAGTAACTTGTTACGAAGCGAGGAGGTGGGTTGCCCTGAATCGGACGGGGGGCTTTTAGCTGTAGCGGATGTCGTCCAAGTAGAACGTGACAGGTTTGCCCTGAGCGCCCAGCGTCCACGCAAAGCCCGTGATAATATGGGTCATATTGTGGCCGGCCAGCGAGATCGTGTACTTTTTCCAGGCTCTGCTGAGATGCACGCTGTCCAGCTTGCCGGTGCTGGTGTCGCCGTTCGGCTTATTCTTCGCCACCAGGCCGTAGACGAATGTGACCACTTCGCTGCCTTTCTCGCCTCTGGCCCAAAACGACAGCGTTTTCGCGCCTGCTAAATTGTAGCCGCCCGTTTTTGCTCCCCAGTTATTCGCCGGGTTCTGCCAGACGACTCCGCCCCATTGTGTGGTCGCTGTATACTGCGCTTCCAGGCACGTCTTGCCCGAATGCGGCTGAATGGTGCAGGCCGGGTTCATCTTGATCGCGCTGGTGTTGCCCATGTAGCCCGACGGGATAAATGTCGCCGGGCCACTGGCTTCGGCATAAACTGTCAGCGGCAGGGCAGCCTTCTTCACGGCGTCCGCGTGGACGGCGCTGCCGCCGGCCAGCAGGGTGCAGCCCGCCAGCAGCGGCAAGAGAGTGTTTTTCGTCATAGTGTGTTCCTTTGAGGGCCTTGAACAAGCCCCCCGCCCCACCCTAATAAAGCCTTAATTCTGGGGAGCCGGAATAGGGAGGAAGGCCCACGAGGCCAGTTTCTACTCTGTATGGTTCCCCAGAATTAAGGCTTTATTAGGGTGGGGCGGGGGGACTTCTCTATTCGTACCGGATGTCATCCAGATAAAATGTCACCGGATGGCCGTTTGCGGCCAGCGTCCAGGCGAAGGCCGTTTTGATCTGGGACAAGTTTTTGCCCGCCAGGGGAATCGTGTACTGCTTCCAGTCTTTGGTCAGCGTTTCTTCGATTTTGTCCGTACTGCTGTCGGAGTAAGTTTTGTCGGAGCCGAGCAGGCCGTAAACAAAGCTCACCACTTCGCCGCCTTTGTCGCCCCGCGCCCAGAACGAGAGCTGCTTGGCGCCGGTCAGGTTCAGTCCGCCGGGCTTGTCGCCCCAGTCGTTGGCCGAGTCCTGCCAGACCACGCCGCCCCAGTTGTCTGAGGCGGTGTAGTCCACTTTGAGGCAGGTCTTGCCGGAATGCGGCTGGAGGGTGCAGGCCGGGTCCATTTTAATGGCCGCCGTCGTTCCCATATAGCCGGCGGGGACATACGGCTGCGCCCCGCCGTCTTCGGCATAAATGGTCAAGGGCAGCGCCGCTTTTTCTGCCGTGCTCGCCGTGCTTTTGACAGCGTCCAAGGAGACGTTCGCGACTGCCGCGCCGCCGTGGGTGTTTCGGACATATGCATACAAGCGGTATGCGCCGGGGGCTGCCGGCAGCTTGACGGTCGCCGACTTCAGTGTGCCGGCGAGAATATCTTCCGGGTAGAACGGCGGCTTGTCTTCCGCGCCGCCGCCGGTTTTATAGGTCGCTGGGTCCGCCTGCAAGACCCACTGCACCGAGAGCGGATCGTGCTGCGGGTCGGACGCGGCCAGCGCGGCATGAACCACCGTGCCGGCTGCGCCCTGCCCATCGCCGTCTACGGTGAGGCTGGAAATGACCGGGCAGAGCGTCGCCGGGGCATGGCCCGACCAAAGCTGAGTCAGCGTGTCCACCGCGCCGAGCTTGTCGCCGTCGGGCAGCAGCAGGCCGAACCACGTCGCCGTGGCTTCCTGCTTGTCGCCCCAAGTAAAGGCATAAGAGCCGAGACACAGCGGCTGGCCCAAGATGCTCGCTTTGTAGGTGGCCCGATACCGCTCCGCCTTCTGCGTACTCGTCAGCTCCGGCACAACACCCCAGGCGTTTTTGCCGCTTTCCCAGACTCCGGGCGGGCCGTATTCGGTGACGATGTAGGGCTTGACCCCGCCGGCCTGCACATAGCGCGAGGCGAGGGACGGCCCGCCGCCGTAGGTATTGAGGCCGACAATGTCAATGTCCGGGCAGTGGGCGTTGATCTGGGCGATCTTGTCGCCGCCCAGCTCCGCCACGACCGTCATGGTCGGGTGGTTCGGGTCTAAAGCGTGGGCCATCTTCGCCATGTCTTCAATCGCGTCCCACATGGCGGCGTTGTCTTCGTTGCCGCCGGTCTCCATCTCATTGCCGAGCGCCCAGACCAGCAGGGCGGGGGAGTTCCGGTACTGCAAAATGGCGCGTCGGGCATCTTCCTTTTGGGCCGCCACCGCCGCGGCGTCGTCCCAGCGAAAGCCGTTGTCCGTATGCCCCAGCCAGATACCGACGGTCACGGTCATGCCGAGCTTTTGCGCTTCGTCCAGCTTTCCCTGCGTGTCGCTGCCGACCCCCCAGGTGCGCGACGAGTTCCCGCCGTCGGCCTTGAGCATGGCCTTAGAGCCGTCGCCGCCCCCGCCTTTAATAAAGTACGGCTTGCCGCCGCGCAGAAGCTGGAAGCCGTTCGCCGTCTTGACGATCTTCACCGGCACCGGCCCCGCCGTCTGCGCCGACGCTGTGCCGACCGTCGCCAGCGCCGCCGCGCCGCAGGCCAGCCACACGCGCGTTTGTCTTCGCGCTTTTGCTTTCATTCTTGAACCTTTCCGACAAAAAGAGAACCTCACCCCGGCAGTTCCTGCCGACCCTCTCCTTCCGAAAGGAGAGGGTGGGCGCGAAGCGACCGGGTGAGGTTCTTATGCCTGACTATTGTTGGGTAACGTTGAACGTCGGGTTCGAGCCGGAAATCGCAGCGCTGTAGCCGGGAGAACCGCCAAAGTGGCCGGAGCTGATCGTAGATTGTGAGCCATAGATATAAGCGGAGCGCGTGAACTTTGAGTGGCCGTCTGTGAACGAATAGTTGGCCCCATCCGTATGGCGAGCTGAAGCGACTTGGCCCAAGACGCCGCCGTTTGCGTTGCCGAACGCGCAGTTCGGGTCATCCGCCACGTCGTTCATCGTGAACCGGCAGTAGTAACCGTTTCCATACGGGTAACCATCGGCGGCACTGTAACCGTTAGCATCACCCGTGATGATCGTACTGGACGGCTGGATAATCGCAGCCAGGGTAATCCCCGCAGTGTCGTATCCGGGATTGTAGTTCAAATACGGGAAGGCTTGCGGCGCACCGATCAAGGCGTTGTAGAAATAACTGGAGTAAGCCGCTCCTGTATAGCCGTTCTGGTTTGTCCAGGCTGGGTCAGCGATTTGGACGGTAGGGTCATCCGGGCAGTGCAGAACTTGGATGCTCTTGATGTATGGCTGGATGCAATCAAAAAAGCCGACGTTCGTGCCGTTTCCTGTTCGTGTCGTGCCATTCAGCTCGGTAAATGTTCCAACGCCGGTCCCAGCCTTGCCGTTGCTGTCGTAACAATCAAGAGGCGGGAATGTTTCGTCGCTGTCCTGCACATATTGCAGTGTCGCGAGACCGATCTGCTTTTGGTTGGACAAGCAGGACGTGCGGCGAGCATTTTCCCGCACTTTCTGAAAGACCGGGAACAAAATGGCGGCGAGAATCGCGATAATGGCGATGACGACGAGCAGCTCAATGAGCGTGAAACCGCGCCGAGGGGCGCGGGAAGACGTGGTGGACATGAAATCTTTCTCCTGACAAGTTGTAGTGCGCGAAATGTGTGGTTATGAGTGCGTTTGTTTACGAAAAGTTCCTGCTCAAAGGAAGGAATTGCCTCGCTTCCAACGCTGAAAGTGAGGCAATAGATTCATCAATGGCTCAGTGCGGGAGATGGTTCTACCCAGACCCAACTAGATTGCACTGGGAAAAGCGACTGAAATGTTTCCACTGCCAGTAGCAGTATATGAGTCAGTGGCTGAAGCTGGGAGGGGAGAGATGATCGACCCACCTCCTCCTGCTGTCGCTGTGACTGTTAATGTAGGATTTGCTGCGCCGCCGGTGAAAATCTGCAAGTGCGTTGTGCCCGGATTGCTGGCAGCCGAGCCGGGCTGATAGTTGCTTGTACTAGCACTTGCTGAGACTGTGGTTGTTCCCCCTCTGCCTGCTGAAACTGGGCCTGCGGTAGCACCTCCCGATCCGCCTCCACGAACGTAGGTTCCATCACCGTCTGCGAATGATCCTGCACCGCTTGGTGTCACATCAACATAAAAGTAAGACGTCGGCGTCCCACTTCCGACCCATTGGTAGGTGACAGTCTCGCTCATCTCGTAGGAGACTGTAGAATTTGTTCCAACCCCTCCGTTGCCCGTGGTCAGTATTTTTGCGCTGATAGTAAAACCAGCAGAAGGTCCAGTACCATACACTATATTGCCAGAACCTGTAGCGTAGGCATTCCCTGATGTTTGGTACATTGGATAGCCCGAAGTTGGCAAAATGGACAAAACCTGCCAGCTTCCCTGAGCATGGGCAACTGAAGCGGCAGACGCTAGACTGATCAGACAGAAGGGCAAGATCAAAAACTTTGCGATTCTCATTGAGATTTCCTCTCTTTAGAAGGTGACTCGGTTAAGATTGGCGTGTTAAGCAGGCTCGGTATGCACAACAATTAGCCTTTATCTTGTTCTTTCCTCCTTTCAACGGATAGCACATTGAAGCATGGCGGAAGATTGAGTTCCTCCCGCCACAGTAATCTACTTGCTAAGGATGTTTTGACGGTGCTATAGGCGGCGGAGCGGTTCCCTGTATCTGAGCTGTAATGTGTGCCTTCGCCTCCGGCGGAATGTTTGGGTTGTTCTGAACCGCCGAAACCGACGCTGCCTTGCTCTGCGGCGTCGCTTTCGGAATGGTGGAATTGCTACTCGCATCGTCAGACGAATGACAGCCTGCCGCGCAGGCAAGAAGCGTGCCGACCAAAACCATCAAAATCGCGTGTCGCATTGGCTTTTTGATTGTTTGTTCATTTGCGTATGCCATAGATACCGTCCTATTCATAGGGAGTGCACCCACTGGAGCCAGAACCGGTCAGAGAGCCGGAAGCGTAAGGGTACCAGCTTGCAGCATCCGTCTGGGCAGGTCCATAGAGGTACTTGCACCAGTTAGCGGCCCCGCCTAACTGCGCCAGGCGAATTGCTTTCACATGTCCGTCGCAGAAAATCACGTTGCCGAGGCCGTTGTGCCGGAACCTCAACGCGGCCCCAGTGAGAGGAGAACTGCTGCTCCAAGAGCCTTGATCATTGTCAGCGGACTGGGCTTGGCTTAAGTCAAAATTGTTGTTTGCCCATTCCCATTCAATGGTCTGAATGCGGACATCCTGGAAGTCACTCGCGCTGCCGTTCGCACCCATATAGCCATGTTCGCCGACCAGGATTTTGTCGGAAGGGTTAGGGATTTCCGCTAGAATAGCGGATTTGTAAGGAACGCCCAAGTTGAAATTGCTGAAGTGGCTGACATCTCCGCCAATGCCCTCATTCATGCCGTATTGCCGAGGAATGTTTTGCGCGGGAAAGTCCGGGCAGTTCCAAACACCGCCCGACAGCTCAAAGCTGCCCGTATTTTGCGTTGATGTTGTAGTGCCGTTCTTGACGTAGGGATTGATCACCCATTGCCAGCTTACGGGAGTCCCATCTACATACTTGGAACCCAACACGGCTTTTTGGGATGCGATTTCGCCTGATGTTGGATCACGCTGCATCAGGGGATAAGTCTCGTCGTAGTCCTGAACGTACTGCGTCACGGCAAGACCGATCTGCTTCTCATTGGAAAGGCAAACAGTTTTCCGTGCGTTCTCGCGCACTTTCTGGAACACCGGGAACAAAATGGCGGCAAGGATCGCGATAATAGCGATGACGACGAGCAGTTCAATCAGCGTGAAGCCGCGCGAAGCGCGGGAAGACGGTGCGGGCATAACATTTCTCCTCTTTGATGCTCCGATTTGGCCATCGGAAAAGACGAACCGAACTCAGCCACGAACACTCACAGGGAAGCAACAATCTTGGGTGACACACGGTGTTTATTAAACCGTGTTTCCCAGGCAAAGGCGAACCGGCAGGCAAATCTCCTCTCGTTTCGTCAGCGTTTCCGATGTATCCTCAACCAGCTTGATCAGAAGATCCAGCGCCTGTGCGGCGACTTCTTCCCAGGGACACGACACCGTCACCAAATCCCACGCCGGGACCATATCCGACAGCAGACCGTCGAAGCCCACTACCGACAGCGTTTCCGGCACGGCCACCCCCTGATCGCGGCAGACCCGCAGCAAACGGTACGCCGCCCGGTCGCACCAGCAGACCACCGCGCACGGCGGCGCGAAGGCTTGAAGCCGGGTCAGCGCCGCCTCGTAGCCGTCTTCGGCCACCCGCAGGACGGTCCAATCCGACGCCGGAACTCCTGCCTGCTCCATCCCGGCCTCAAACTCCGCCCGGCGGCGCTCCACCGAGGTCAGATGCTCTTCGGGCGCAAGAAACACAAACCGGCGCAGGCCGCGCTCCCGCAGGAAGGCCAAAATCAGCCGAATGCCGCCGGCGTCGTCGCAGATGACGCCCGGCAGAAACGGCAGCCGGTCTGCGACCGTCACTACCGGCAGCGACGACCCGCTGAGCATCTCCGCCAGCGGGTCGTCGGCGTTCGCGTGCAAAATCAGCCCGTCCACCCGTCCGTCCCGCAGCTTGGCGTACATCTCTTCCGCCGAACGCCCGCCGCGCCCGGAATGCAGAAGCAGATCCAAACCTCTGCTTTCGCAGCAGCGCTGTAAGGCCCCGATGATCGTCCCCAAAAAGTCGTTCCGGGCATCGTAATCATGGTTTGTGTAGAGGCCGACAATTCCGGTGCGTCCCCGCCGCAGCGACCGCGCCACTGCGTTCGGCTGGTAGCCGAGCCGCTGGGCTGTGTCCAGCACCCGCTGCTTGGTCTGCGGGGAAACCCGGTGCCGGGGATCGCCGCTGAGAATGCGCGACACGGTCGGCTGTGACAACTGAAGCTCACGAGCAATCGTTTTCGCCGTCACGGTCATGTTTGCGCCTTGAACCAATCTTTTTGCGTATTCGTATACGCATGACCCATTATACCAAATAT
>CAXUNT010000090.1:462-17116 GCA_964252595.1 uncultured Armatimonadales bacterium | reverse complement strand
CGCCCGCCCCGCCCTTGACCGAGCCGGTGGAAGACGACCGCATTAAAATCGCGATTATCGGACGCCCGAATGTCGGCAAGTCGTCGCTCTTGAATACCATTTTGGGCGAGGAGCGGGCGATTGTGTCCCCCATCGCTGGCACAACCCGCGATTCGACCGACACGGCTTTTGTGTACAAATCCCCACAGGGCGACCGCGAAGTGGTGCTGATTGACACGGCAGGTATCCGCCGCGCGGGCAAGATCCAGGGCAGTGTCGAGTATTACACGGTGCTGCGGGCGGTCCGGGCGATTGAGCGGGCTGATGTAGTGATGCTGGTCGTAGACGGCATTGACGGTGTCACCGACGGCGACAAGCGGGTCGGCGGCTACGCGCATGAAGCGGGCCGAGCGGCGATCATTGTCGTGAATAAATGGGATGTGGCCCGCAAAGAAGTCTTGGACGAGATGCCCGGCCAGAACCCAATGAGCGTTTTCTCAGAAGAGCTGCGCGACGGGATGCATTTTCTCGCCTATGCGCCCCTCGCGTTTACAAGCGCCGTCACCGGCAAAGGCGTTCCCGCCGCCGTTGAAGCCGCTTTGGATGCCGCCGAAGCCCACTCCATGCGTATTCCTACCGGCGAGCTGAACCGTCTGGTCCGGGACGCGGTAGACGCGCACCCGTACAACGAAAAAGGCAAATCACTGAAAATCAAGTACGCGACCATGCCGACGGTCAAGCCGCCGACGATTATCCTGTTCGTCAACGACCCGGAGCTGATGCACTTTTCGTACCTGCGCTACTTAGAAAACCGCATCCGGGAAACGTATTCATTTGAGGGAACGCCGCTGCGGATGCAAGTCAAAAAAGCGGCGAAAGACAAAGAAGAAAAGAAATGACCCAACTCGCCAAAATGCGCTTTATCAGCCTCACCAAGCCCAAAGAGCGCGGGATGATGGTCCTGAATGACGACGGGACGTTCCAGATTGTGCCGAGCGAGGAACTGCGCGAGGAAATGTCGCGCTTAGAAGAGTCTGCTCTGCACCGGGCCAAGCTGTTCGGCACCGGCCTTGGCCTTGCACTGATCGGGGTCGGTACGCTGGCTGTCGGCGCGGGCTGGCTGGCCGGGCGCATCTTCGGCAAGCTCGGCTACACACTCGGCAAGCCGCGCCCCGTTAACGACGTTTCGCTCACACGCACGGAAAGCGGCGGAGTGAAGCTGACCCTGCGCGGCGCGAACCGCCTGCAACTGGTGCAGATGGCCTGGAATACGGACGAAGTGCTGCAAGCGGAGGCGGGCGTGTTTGTCGCGAAGCTTGAGGAGATGCGGGAACAGGGGTCACGGGGCTGAGCCCCCGTGTCTCCTAATCCCCCGCATACCGCGCCAGCGTATCCCGGCGGAACTGCGCGTAATTATCTGCCGCAATCGCCGCGCGTATTCCCGCCATAAGCTGCCCGTAATGAGCGAGGTTGTGGTAGGTGGCAAGGCGTGACGCTAAAATCTCGTCGCATTTATACAGATGGCGCAGGTACGCCGCCGAGTACTTTTGACAGACCCGGCAGGCGCAGTTCGGGTCCACGGGACCGAAATCATCTGTGTATTTGCTGCCTTTGATGTTGATCCGGCCCAGCGTTGTGTACAGCGTCCCGTTGCGGCCCAAGCGTGTCGGCAGGACGCAGTCGAACATATCAATGCCCTGCGCGACGGCATCCAACAGGTCGCGCGGCGTCCCAACCCCCATCAAATAGCGCGGCTTGTGCGGCGGCAGGTGCGGAACGCTCCACCCGACTGCTTCCTGCATCTGTTCCGGCGACTCCCCCACCGACACGCCCCCGACCGCAATCCCCGGCGTATCCTGTGATGCCACAAATTGGGCGCTTTCGACCCGCAGATGCTCGTAGGTCCCGCCTTGCGCGATCCCGAACAGCAGTTGATTTGTGTCCTGCGACTTGTGGTACTGGACGCACCGCGTCAGCCACCGATGAGTCCGCTCCGTCGCCCCCCGCGTTGCTTCTTCGGTACATGGAAACGGCGGGCATTCGTCGAATGCCATGATAATGTCCGCGCCGAGCGAATGCTGAACTTCAATGGAGCGCTCCGGGCTGAAAAAGTGTTTGGAGCCGTCCAAATAAGACTGAAACATCACGCCGTCTTCGCTGATCTTCCGCAGTTCTTCCAGCGAGAACACTTGAAAGCCCCCGCTGTCCGTCAGCATCGCCCCGTCCCAGGCAATAAATCGGTGCAAACCACCCGCCTGCTTGACTAATTCCGGCCCTGGCCGCAGGTACAAATGGTAAGTGTTGCCAAGGATCAGCCGGAAGCCCAATTCCCACACTTCCTCCTGCGTCATGGCTTTGACCGTCCCGCGCGTCCCCACCGGCATAAACACCGGCGTCTGGATCGGCTCCGGCGCATGGGGCAGCGACAAAAGCCCGCACCGCGCCTGCGTATCGGACGAGCGATGCGTCACATCAAAAATAGTCATGCAGAAAGTGTACCCGAACGTGTTTCGCTGAGGGCGGCAAAAAGCCGCGCGATTCACTGCGTAGAATCTTCCGCACCTGCGGCCTGAACCCGGTCATGCATGGCGACATAATCGGGGGTCCTTGTTTCTGAACCAGGCGGGTAATGGCTGTTGTAAGACTCAAAATAACGCCGCGACATGGCCCAGTCAAAGTTTGCCTCGTACATGGCAAGCGGCAGATTGTGGAACGCATCGGCAAGCGCAGACGCCTGTTCGGATTTGACCTGGAAGCCAAGGCCGCGCATTTCCACAAAGGCCCGGTACATCATCTCGCAAAACAAGCGACGCTGCCGTTCAGTTGGCTCAGCCTTCACTGACGCAATCCGTCCCGTGCAACGGCGTTTGTGGGGTCGGCTTCTAAGACGTGGGCGAACTCGGCGGCGGCTTCTTTCTCGAGGCCGGCGGCACGGAGAGTAAGGGCGAGGTTGGTGCGGGCTTCGGTGTACTTGGGGTTCAGCGCCAGCGCCCGGTGGAAGGCGGCAATGGCGTCAGCGTAGCGCTCCAACGCGGTCAGGGCGATGGCGTGCGAGTTGTGGAGGTCGGCGTAGTTGGCGTTGAGAGCCAGGGCTGTTTCGAATTCGGCGGCGGACTCCGTGTACATGCCGCGTCGGTACAAGTCGGCACCGAGGCGGGAGTGGAACGTGATGTCATCCATGTCGGTCTCGGCGATGCGGGCGAGCAGGACCATTGCGGTCGAGTAATCCCTGGCTTGGTGGGCTGCCAGGGCGTCGGCATAGGGAGCGACGGCAAAGGCATCATCTATAACCACGGCGGTTTGAACGGATGTGAGGGCGTCGGCGGGCCGGTCCAGTGCGTACAGCGTCAGGCCCCGGTAAAACAGGGCTTTGGCGTAGCGGGCATTGACGGACAAAGCATTGTCGAAGGCCGACAGCGCCGCGCGGTGGTCGCCATCGCCGCGAGCCGCCCGGCCCGCCTGAAAGTGCAGGTCAGCGTAGTGCGGATTAATGGCAAGCGCCGACGCGAACGCGGTTCGGGCGGCCGGGTAGTTCTCGGCTTCCAGTGCCGCCGCACCGAGGCCGGTGTAGGATTCGGCGAGATAAAACGAGGCCAGCCGCGCGGTCAGCTCGTCAGGCTGCTTCGACTGCGCGAGGTTCAGCGCGGCAATCGCTTCGGCGAACAAGCCCTGGTCAAATAGGCGAATGCCTTTGTCGTAGTGTTCGTTGCGGCCTAAGCCAAACATCCGGCCCAGCATGGACATCGGTGCGCTCCGTTCTGCGCTATTTCGCGCGGGCAAACCCAGGCCAGCAGGACTGGCGGCGCGGCATCTTGACAAACTTCGGCGGCGCGTCTAATTCTTCCTGCGCCAGTCGGCAGAGACGCGCCAGCTCCGCCTCGCGCGTGGCTACGGCTGCGGGAGTGTCGGTGGGCAGGGCATGGACGCGCACGACTTCTTTCAGCAGCGCCCGCACCTTTACGTTTGCCATCAGAATACGGATAAACTTCTCAAACAATGTCTCGCTTTCCATAAGAGCCTCCTTGTTTGGCCGTGGAACGTGCTGTTTATGACAAAAGTATCATATCATACAAGCACAGGTGGCGTCAAGTTATGGGGTCTGCCGAAAATGGAACCGAGTCTCGTGCTGCTGCGCGGCTTCCAGTTGAGCGGTAATCGCTTCCAAGTCAGCCAGCACGTCGGCGGGGCGCAGGCCAGGATCATAAATGGCGGCGGCCAAACTTTGAGGATCGTCACGGACGGCGGCGATGGCCCGGCTGAGAACCGGCAGACCGGCGGACGGCTCGAACCATTCGTCGGGGCCAAAGTCCAGTTCATCCAAGTCATCCAGGCCGTCTTCTTCATAGGGGTAGACCATGCCGACGGCGACAGCGACCTCGTGCGGGTCTACGGCACAGAAGTCGAGCAGCGGAGCAAGTGCGGGGTGCGCTTCGGCAACGCGGGCAAGAGCATAGCCGACGGTGGGGCTATCGGCAAGGTCCTCTACGGGCGTCTCAAAAACAGGGTACAGACGGGTGAGCATAATTTGTGACTAGTCGTGTCAAGCGTAAAATATGAGACGTGGTTGCGGGTGCGGTGTACGAGGGCATGATGTCGAGGGCATAAATGCCCTCGTACACCATGCCTGCGCCTCACTCTGCTTTGCTTCGCTTCTTCGCCCCGACCCAACCGGGCTTGATGGTCTGCCGGGCGCGGCCTATCGCAAGCGCCCCTTCAGGAACGTCTTCGGTGATGGTGCTGCCGGCGGCAGTGTACGCACCATCGCCGACGCTCACGGGCGCAACCAGCGTGGAATGAGTGCCAATAAACGCATCGCTGCCGATTTTGGTGAGATTTTTGGTCGGCGTCAGGAACGGGTCATAGTTGCAGGTGATCGTCCCCGCCCCGATGTTGGTCCGTGCGCCGACTTCAGCGTCCCCTAAATAGGCGAAATGGCCTGCCGAAACGCCGTCGCCCAGGGTCGTGTTCTTCAGCTCTACAAAATCGCCGACTTTGACGTTTTTCCCCAGAACGCTGCCAGGGCGCAGATTGGCGAAGGGGCCAATTCGGCAGCCATCGCCGACCTCGCTTGCGACAATGTGCGAGTCGCGCACCGACACGCCGCTGCCGAGCTTCGCATCGCTGAGATGCGCCCCCGGCCCGATTTCGCAGTCTTCGCCGATGTCCGTCACGCCCGACAGCACCGAAAAGGGATGAACCGTCGTGTCCTGCCCGATCTGCACTGTCGCGTCAATATGCGTCGTCAAGGGGTCTACAATAGTCACGCCCGCGAGGCCGAGCGCATGATGGACACGGGCCTGCAAGACCTGGCGCAGCTCAGTCAGCTCCGGGCGGGTGTTGACCCCGCGCACAACATCGGGGTCAGGCGAAATCAGGGCTTTGACGCTTTGGCCTTCCGACGCCAGAAGCGCGACCACGTCGGTCAAATAGTACTCGCCCTGGGCGTTCTGCGGCGTGATCCTGCGGAGCGCGGCGAACAGCGCGGGCGGCTGGAAGACATACACCGACGTACTAATTTCACCGATCTCGCGCTGGGCGGGCGTCGCGTCGCGAGCCTCGACAATCGCCTGCACTTGGTTGGTGTCGGGATCGCGAACAATGCGCCCATACGAGCCGGCGTCTTCCAAAACTGCCGTCAGCAGCGTCGCCGCCGCGTTCGCTTGAACATGGTGGGTAATCAAAGACTCCAGCAGCGACGCCGACAGCAGCGGCGCATCGCCCGGCAGCACTAAGAGCGGCCCGGCCCAATCGCCGAGCAGCGCTTCCGCCATCTGGACAGCATGCCCTGTTCCCTTCTGCTCGGCCTGCAAGACGTACTCCACTTCCTCCCCCATCGCGTCCCGCACCATCTCGGCCTGATGGCCGACCACCAGCACCGTCCGGCCTGCCCCCGCCCCAGCGGCAGCTTCCGTCGCCCAGCGCAGCAGCGGTTTTCCGAGCAGTGCATGAAGCGCCTTTGGACGGCGCGACTTCATGCGCGTGCTTTTGCCGGCAGCAAGGATCAGCGCGGCGACAGCGGGCGCAGACTCAGCAGCAACGGGAAACAGGACATCAGGCATAACGGATACTCCTCAAACAAGTCGTCAACAACAAAACGTCACCGTCCATCATACCCGCCCGGACGCCACTGTGAGTCAGCGCCTCTCCGGCAGTCGCGAAATTTCCTTTCGAGTTCTTTCTGCTGCACTTCAGCCAACTCCTACGGCTTCATCTTCTTCCGCGTTCACTCAAAGGAATCAGGAACGCCTACGTAAAACACTTGCGGCATGGACACCGAGCAGATTTTAGCAGAGGTTGAGGGACTGACAGACGCAGACCGGGTGCGGCGGATGATTGCACTGGGGCGGCAGGCCGTGGCCGACCCGGAAACAGCGGACGCGCTGGGGCTGCTTGCGCTCGGCGGGTTCTATGAACGCCGTTTGGCCCTGCTGGCCTGCTCCGGCAGCCATGATGGAAACCTGCCGCTTCGGGCTCTCGCAGACCCATCGCGGCTTCTGCGCGGCCTGGCGCTGAGCTTGATTCCCATTCTTTGCGCCGACGCGCAGGTCTTGGTAGCTTTGGAAGCCGCGCCCCCAGCCTTGCAGACTGCGCTTTTAGGGCGGCTGGTCCGGCGCGGGCGTCGCGGACCTGTGGATGCGTTTCTTCAAACTTTGGCAGATGCAAAAAATCCCGCTTTAGGACGGCTGCTGCCGTTCGGGTCGGCGGCGGTGGTGGCGCGTCATCTTGACACGGTCCTGCCGCTGTATGGGATGTCCGATTGGCAGCGGCTTTCCCGGCGTCATCCAGACATCGTTTTGACCGCTTTACTCTCGCAGGCCGATGCGTTGACTAGGCCGGACACGCGGCTCCGAACCCAAGCGAACTTTGTTCTGCCAACACTTGCTGATGCTCGGCCCGCTAAAGCACTTGTGCTGGTTCAGGCGCTTGCAAAGAATGCTTCCCTGTCTCAGCTTTCTCTGCAAGGGTTGGCGGATCGCCTGCCGAACGAAGCCGCCGATCTTGTGCTGGCCTCAGACGACAAAACTGGGCTTCAGTTCGGCTCCCTAGCACACAAGTTAACCCCGGAACGCTTGCTGGCTTTGGTACAACGCAAGCCAGACAGCCTCCGTGGTCCATTTAGCTGGCTACGCCGCCTGCCGCCGGAAACGCGCCGGGCGGTGTACACCGTCGCTGAACTGGGCTGGCGCAGCGTCGAGGGGATTTTGGACGTTGCCATCGCAGCCCTGCTGCCGGGCGAGCTGCGAGCCAGCGAAGGCCGCCGGAATTATGGATTGCCCGCCCTGGCAACCCGCTACTCCTCGCGCCTGCTCTACGCCGCGCTGCTGCCTTGGGACGAGGCCCGCGCCCTGCTCTCGCCGAGCATCGGCAGTCCTGACCCAGAGCAGCGGGCGGCGGCATTATCTGCTTTGATCGGGTCGGTCCGCTACAGCAGTGCGGCTCTGCCGGACGCCCTGCGGTTGGTCGAGTCTCGATCTAACGAGCAGGACCCCGTGCGCCGTTCCATGCTGTCAGCGCTGGCGCTGCTGCCGCCGGGCCGCTGGACGGCAGAGGATTTAGACTCTTTAGGCCGGATCATTCGCGCCGCTCTCAGTGCCGCCGACCTGTCTCCGGCCACGGCGTCCGCCGCCGAGAAGCTGGTGACGGCTCTTATTCCGTTTCATCCCGTGTGGGCGGCAGAATGGCTAGGGACACTTGCCAAAGAACGCGGCCAGATCCATTTCTACAATTTGGGTGACCGTCTCAGCGACAAAGATGTGGAGCGGATTGCTCCGGCGCTGACTCCAGTTCTGGCGTCATGGGAAACGCGCGAGCGGGAAACAGTCTTGGTCGGGGCCGCCCGCAGCTTCGGACGCCGCCTGCGGGTCTTCCCGGCATTGGTTGAAATGCTGGAGCGGGTGCTGGCCGTGACGCCGTATTCGCATACGGCGTCGCAGATTTTGGCGACCCTGGCCGCGCATCGCCCGGACCGGCTGGCCGCGCTGGTTCCCGCCCTGATTGAAAAAGACCGGAGCGTGATGACCCTGCCGGTCGTGTACGGCTATGTTCACCGGCGGCGGCAGGATTTGATCACGCCGTTTCTCGGCCAGACCGCATTTTCTGGCCGGTTCAGCACAGGCCGAACCCGCTTTATTCTGCCGCTGACAGGCGGGTTCCAGCGCTGGACCCAGTCTCAGCAACAAGTGTTCGCGCGGACTTTAGATGAAGCAACGCGCGACACGGCCCGCGATGCGCCGTCGGTATTCTTCATCATCGGCCAGCTCGCTGCCCTGCCGGCGATTGCCCCGACGCGGCTGATCCAGCTTGCACGTCCCGCCGAAAAGCCTGCGGTACGCGACGCCGCGCTGCAAGCGCTGGCCCGACTCGACGGCGGACAGGGCGTACCGACTTTGATGGATGCGCTTGGCGATGCGCGGGCACGGATCGCGATTTATGCCCTGCGGACGACACTTCTCGAAATGCCGCCCGCCGCCGCCTTGACGCTGCTGCAAGCCGTCCCCAGGGAAAAAGTCACGGTCGCCAAAGAAGTGGTCCGGCTGCTCGGCGAGATCAAGACGCCTGCCGCCTACCCGGTTCTGCTCCAAATCGGCGCGGAGCAGACGCACCGGGACGTGCGGATCGCCCTGCTGCGGGCATTATGGGACCATTTGGAACAGGACGCAACCTGGCCGCTGCTGGAACAAGCCGCCCGCGGCCCCGAAGCCGCCGTCGCGGGCGGGGTCGTGCGTATTCCCACCGACCGGCTTTCGCCGCTCGCCCAGTCGCGCGTGTTGAGCTTGATCGTAACGCTGCTCGGCCACCCGGACCCAAAAGTCCGGTTAGACGTGCTGGCGCGGTGCGTTGACCTTCCCCTGCCCGATCCCGCGCAGACGCTTCTGCCGCCGCTTTTACTGGGGCTGGGTTCGCGCCTCCCTGACGAGGCCGCCGCTGCCGCGCGGGCGGTTTTTGCAACCTACGCTGGAGCGCAGGCACCCGCGGTCGGCGCGGCCATCGGGGCGCTTGGCTTCTCCAATCGGCGGGCGCAGCGAACCGCCGCCGATGCCCTGCTTGCGGCCCTCTTGCAGCAGCCGGGGCGTCAGCAGGCGACAGCGCGGGCGGTCATTGCCGCCCTGTCTGCCGATCCGCTGACGGCGGCCCTGCGCGTCGAAATCGCCGCCGCAAGCCTTCCCGTCTCTGAGCTGGCATCTTTCTTGACTCAGGTGGCGGCGTCAGGCGAGTTTCATGCCGAAGCCCTCGCCGTCGGCAGCAGGGCTATTGAAGGGTCCCGTCTTCGGCTCGGTGCCGATGACTGGGCAACGCTGGAAGCCACGCTGGCGGCAAGTTCCGACGACCGCCTGCACCGCCTTGCCGTCGCCGCCCTTGTGGCCGGGGCCGGGACAACCGAAGGCTGGACCCAGGCCCGGCGGGAACGCTTAGACGCTTACCGCCAGGACTCCGCGCCGGTGGTCTCTGCCGCCGCCCAGTTCACGTTTCCGCCCGATGACGCCGCGCCTGAAGGCAGGACCTTTGGAGCAACTCCCTAACTTCGTGCAGCGAAGAACAGACGCGGTCAACCTGTGCAAACAAGGCAGCGGACGGCTGCTTCAGGTCAGGGACAAGGATCACGCCCATGCCGGCAGCCAGGGCCGCGCGAGCGCCGGTCTCCGAGTCCTCTAAAGCCAGGCAGTGTGCAGGAGGAAGGGCCAGACGCTGGGCGGCCAGCAGAAAGATGTCGGGCGCGGGCTTGCCCCGTGTCACTTCATCCCCCGTTACGATGGCGTCAAATCGGCCGGCTAAAGGCCCCAGGCAGAGCGCGGCATCGGGCTTGGAGGAAGAAGTCGCGATGGCTTTGGGGCAGGCGTTTTCTTCTAAACAGCGGAGCAGCTCGTCCAGGCCCGCTTTTTGCGGGACGCCGACTTCCCGAATGCGCTGCTCCCAAAGCTGACGGCGGCGGCTCCTGAACTGCGGGTAGTTCGCGCCGAAGGTCTGCATCAGAGTATCACGCCAGGCAGGGATGCTGCGACCGATGAAAGCAGCCCACATCTCGTGATCAAAACTGTAGCCGAGTTCGGACGCGGCCTGCTGCGTAGATGCCCAATAGATCGGCTCGGTGTCCAGCATCAAGCCGTCCATGTCGAAAATGACGCCGCTTATAGTTTGAGGCATGACTCAGCCGCCAGTCGAAACAGGCTTTCCCGCGCGGAGCGGTGACTGTTCCAGCCCCGATCGTTCCAGACCGCCCCGCCGAGATCGTCGCCGCCGTACAAGAGCTGCCCGAACTCCACCCCACGAAACTGAGCCACGGCAAAAAACGCGGCGGCTTCCATCTCGACGCACAGGCAGCCTTCGGCTTTCCGGCGCTGGATTTTACTTGGCGTCTCGCGGTAAAGCGCGTCCGTCGTCCACGTTTTGACCCGCCGGTAGTCTCTGCTTTGAGCCGCCAGCACGGCTTCAATGGCCGCAACTGCGCTGGGAGACGCACCGACCTCGCGGCTCGGCGGCAGGTAATGGTAGGAGGTCCCCTCGTCGCGAACCGCCGCATACGGCACCAGCACCTGGCCCAGTGTGACCGCGCTGTCAAGCACCCCGCAGCCGCCGCAGGCGATGAACTTGGTGCAGCCGAGCGCGATGACTTCTTCCAGCAGTCCTGCCGCCAGCGGTGCGCCGAGGCCGGGATGGAAAACGGCCAGCCGCTGCCCCTCAAACGTCATCTCATAAATCGGATGTGGCCCGATCTCGCTCCGCAAGGTATGCAGAAGCGTTGCGCCTTCTTCCTGCTGAAGCCGCTTGATGACATCCTGAAAGAAGCAGACCACCGCATGGGCCGGCACGTCTTTCGCGGCATGAACACGCTTCGGCTCAATCATCGCTTCTTGTGCCGGGTCGAATTCGAGAATCGGGTAACTGCTGCCGTCAATCATAAACTGCCTCCCTTCTGCCAGCTTGCTTTTGCCTGGGCGTAGTCGCCCGGCGTCAGAGCAAAGACCAGTGTGTCACGCACGGCCCCTGCCCCATTGCGGACATCGTTTCGCAGGCACGCCTCCTGCGTGAAGCCAAGGCGGGTTGGGACTGCCGCGCTGCGTGTATTTCTGAGATCGCACCGGATTTCGACGCGGTTTGCGCCAAGCGTCTCAAACGCAAATCGGCACAGCACTTGAACGGCTTCGGAGACATAGCCTCGCCCCCACGCCGAGGTTCGCAGCCAGTAGCCGATCTCAAACGACGGCACGGCCCAGTCTATTCGGTGCAGGCCGCTGCCACCGAGATAACGGCCCGTCTCGCGGTCCCAGAGACCGACCATCAAATCTTCCCGAAGCAGCCAGCGGGCCGCCCCGCGCCGAGCGGCTGCCTCGCTGTCGTCCGGCGTCCGCGTCTTTTCGACCCAGGGCAGCCACGGGCCGATTTCGGCGCGGGACTCTTCCACAGCATCAAAGATCACCGCACCGTCGCCGGGCCGCAGAGGGCGGACAAGAATGCGCTCGCCAAGCAGTTCATCGGGCAAGTCGCATAAAATCGGCAGAGTATTCAGTTCCATCTTATTCTTTCTCTCTCACTGATTTTTTTCTCTCACTGCCGCGCTGACGATGTCCACTTGCAGGGCAATCATCCGCCGCATGTGCGCTCCGTCTTCGGCGAACTCTTCAAACCCCCGCATTGCCGAAACCAAAGCATAAGCCAGCTCTTCCGGCGTACTTTGGAGGGCGGACGCGGCCACAGGCTCCATCAGCAGCTCCGCGAGGAACGCCACGAAGTCGGCGTACATTTCCCGAACAGGCGCAAATGACGGGTCGAACAGGTCCTTCGAGTCCGGATGAACCTCGGCCAGATCGAAGCCGTGCGCCCCCCACTTCTCGCAGCAGAAGTGCAGCTTTTCTTCCAGGGTCGGAAGCTGCGGCAGCGCCCGGCGGTACTCCTCCAGCGCATCTTTGCTCAGATGCCTGAGAACAGCTGCGAAGATGTCGTCCTTGCGGGGGAAAACAAGGTAAAGCGCGGGCCGGGAAATCCCCGCACGCTCGGCGACATCCCGCATGGTGGTCCGGGCATAGCCGTACCGAAGAAAAACATCTGTCGCGGCCTTGGTAATTTTGTCTTCTTTACTCACTTCGTCTGCTTTCTTGCTTTTGCGAATTGGGGAAATCATACCCGGAGTACATTTGTTAATATCTTATTGACATTGTAGTACTAAAGTGTCATAATGTCTAAAGTCATATATGGAGAGGAAAAGAAATGCCTGCTGTTTTTGTTCATGGCGTGCCGGACACGTTCCATGTGTGGGACGAAGTGCGTAATCATCTGCCGCAGACCGATACGGCGGCACTGGCCCTGCCCGGCTTCGGCTGTCCACTTCCCGGCGGCTTTACAGCGACCAAAGAAGAGTACGCCGATTGGATCATCGCCCAGCTTGAACAGTTCGCAGAGCCGGTTCATTTGGTCGGCCATGACTGGGGCTGCCTGCTGACAGCGCGGGTCGCCTCGCTTCGGCCCGATCTCGTGCGAACATGGGCGGCGGGCAGCGGCCCGGTCTCGGCCACTTACGAGTGGCATCCGCTGGCAAAAATCTGGCAGACGCCGGTGGTCGGCGAGGCATGGATGGCCGCTTTCAACCCCGCGGGCTTCAGCCGCCAGCTCGAAGAATACGGTGTTCCCGCCGAAACTGCGTCTGAAACGGCAGGCCGGATCAGCCCGCTGATGAAAGACTGCATCCTGCGCTTGTATCGCTCCGCCGTCGATGTCGGCAGTGAATGGGAGCCGGGCCTTGCCCGAATTATTTCGCCCGGCCTCGTCTTTTGGGGCATTTCCGACCCCGCCTGTCCAATTAAGTTTGCCGACCGCCTCGGCGCAGACACAAAAGCACAAGTCATCAAGCTGGATTGCGGGCATTGGACCCCGCTTCAGAAGCCGGGCGAAATCGCTCAAGCTTTACTAAAACATTGGTCAACAAATTAGGAGGCCCCCATGCCAATCACCGAAATTAATACGAAAGCGGTTCTCGCAGCCGCCGAAGCCATTCCCGAAGCCAGCCCGGTCGTGATGCTCAACTTAATCCGCTACAATGAACACGCCGATTATAGCGGCCACGCCGACTTTCCGGCGTGCTCCGGGCAGGAAGCGTATTTACAGCGGTACGCGCCGGCGTTCAACGCGATCGCGGCGGCGGAAGGCGTCACCGGCATCCAGGTCCTGTACCTCGGAAATGTCGCCGCCGCCCTGGCCGCCCCTGTAGGCGAACAGTGGGACAACATCGTACTGGTGCAGTACCCCAGCCTGACTGCCTTTCGCGCCGTCACGGAAAGCCCGCGCTACCAGTCGGAAGCGTATCCCCACCGCAAAGCCTCCCTTGCCGACTGGCGGCTGATCGCCGCCACCGAGGTTCCAATGCCCGGCTAAACGCCGGGCGGCAGCGGCGGAACATCCTGCCTCTGCCGGGTCGTGGGCTTGGTCAGTCTTTGTACGGATCACGAATTTCCGGGCCTGCCATCGCAACACCCACGGGGGCGAGCGTATGCACGATCCGCACGGTATTCCCGTGCGTCTTGACGACTTCCGACAGCCGCTTGTACGCCTGCGGGGCTTCGTCAGTGTCCGCGCCGCGCAGCTCGACACCTTTGGCTTTGAGCCAGTCCAGCATCATGTGCTTTGAGATCGCCCCTTCCGACTTTTTTGCGCCGGTGCGGAAGTCCCGCTTGCCCGCCGCCTGTGTCCGGCTCATGGCCCGGCCTGCGCCGTGAACCGTCGAATACAAGGCTGAGGCCGACTCCGGCGTTTCGGCTCCTTCCAGAATGTAGCCGTCGTCCCCCATGCTGCCGCCGACAAAGCCGCGCTGCCCCGGAAACGCCGGAGTCGCGCCCTTGCGGACCACCCACAAATCCCGCCCGCCGTGGCTTTCCAGCCACGCATAGTTATGATGCGAGTGGACCGTCTCGACAACGTGCGCCCCTAAAAGGCTCGCGATGGTTTCGATGACCCAGTCGCGGCCTGCATACGCATACTGCCCGGCCAGTTCCATGCACTGAATGTAGTCGTAGCCAAGCGCAGTGCTTGCCCCGATGACCAGCGGCGCGACCATCATACCGTCTTTTGCGCCCCCGGCATTTAAGAAGTAAGTCGCCGTTTTGTGGCCCAGGCCGCGCGAGCCGAAATGGGTTACGGCCCAGGTATGGCCGTTTTCATCAGCCATTAAATCCACGAAATGGTTGCCGCCGCCGACGGTGCCGAGCTGACGCCGGGCAGTTTCTTTCAGCGGTGCGACGGCGGGCAGGTGCCAAGTCTCCGAGTCAAACAGCGGATGCTCCACTTCGGTTTTGTTGCGGCGTCCCATGCCGAACGACACCGTGTTCCAGATGTCGTCCATGACCGGCTTGATCCGCGCCCGAACGTCTTTCGCCGGAATGTCCAGCCGCGATGCCCGGACGCCGCAGCTTATGTCATAGCCGACGCCTGACGGGCTAATATGGTCGTCATATGCGACAACGCCCCCGATTGGAACTGCGTAGCCCAAATGCCCGTCTCCGCACAGCACCGCGCCGACACAGGCTTCATGCTGTGCGACGGTCCGCATTTGCTGAAGCGTATTTTCGTCGTGGTCGCCGAAAATCTTGATGTCTTGGACGTTCATTTTCTTGTCTCACTTTCTGCGTTTGGGATCTGCGCCCGCAGCCAGTCCCGGTCTTTCGTGAATACGGGCGGCACGGCCTGTTCCCAGACCCAGCGCTCGATGCCGCTGATGGTGTGCGTCTCGCCCGTGCGCTTGTCTTGATGCTCAGTGTCGCGCACGATGCGGCGGTGGACAAGGCAGCGTCCGCGCTTGAAGCCGCCGGGCAGGTCATTCCAGTTAACGCTTTTCTCCAACCAGAGCATTTCCTGCATCTCGTTCGTGCTTTTGCCTTGAAGCCGCTCGTGCGGAAAGTGTGCTTGGGCAGTCATGGAAACCGAGTTCCGGGCGGCGTCCTGCTGCCGCCAGTGAAAGTAATTTTCCACTTCGGCTGGGTCGGGAATGGTAAACGCCCGGCTGTCGAAGCACGCAAGCTCGCTGCTGTCCCCGTCTTTCGCACGGTGCCTCCGGGCGGCATTGAAGTGGGCGGTCGTGAGGGACGCGCTCAGGGACGCCAGTTTCTGCACGCTGCCGTTGAACCAGGCTTCCGTCTGCGGCGAGCCGAAATCGGTCAATAAAACGCTGATTTCGTCGGACTGGACATAAGCAAGCCGGGCGCCGGTGATGTTCTCGCAGAGCGCCCACGCCGCTGCGTCCATGTCCTCCATCAATCCGAGATCAAAGGGCCGGGCGCAGCCGCGTGTGTAGCGGTGGAAGTTCTTGCCGTCCACCCGGATCAGCGTGTAGGTCCGGCGCGGCAGCAGAAACCGCGTTCGGTTTTCATAGTCCGCTTTCATGCGGCTGCCCAACGAATCTTTCCCAAAAGAGTCTTTCATAGTGTTTCTCCAAAAACAAAACCGGCCCGAAGCGATGCGCTTCGGGCCGTCTGTGATGTTCTTTGGCGGTGCAGGAAGATGTCAGAGACAGTTCCAATCGGAGCGGGGAACAAAAACAGCCGGCATGGCGTCTGGCGCTTGATGCGTGAGTGTCTGAGGCAAGAGATTTGGATGCACGGGTGTCTGAGGCAGAGCGGAAGACCGCCGGCGCAGAGACGCCAAGCTGGCAGAAAGCGTATTTTTTTGGTAGCTGTGCGTCAACATGGGTTGGCGAACAGTCTAGCATAAGATTTCAAAGATTGTCAAGCGCCGGCGGCTGATGTTTGCAGTCATGCTTCTTCCGGCCCGGCAATCCTGCGGGTCTTAAGCCATCAGCACTCCAATCACTTGAACCGAAACGGGTTTTGTGTTATACTTTGCCTGCGGCTTTTCTATGAAAAGCCGCTGCTCATTCTTGACCGAATCACTTCTAAGGATAAAAGCACCATGAACTTATTTTCTCGATCCGCGCTGTTCAGCGCCGGCGCGGCAGCCGCACTGGCGCTTGGACTGCCGGGTCTGGCCCAGGCGGCGACATTGAGCGTCCCCGCCCAGTTTCCAACAATCCAGGCGGCGGTGAATGCAGCGGCAAGCGGCGACACGGTTCTTCTGGCAGGCGGCACCTATTCCGGTCCGGGCAACGTAGATATTGACTTCGGCGGCAAAAGTCTGACGGTCGCTTCCCAAAGCGGCCCCAGCGCAACGGTGATCGACTGCGGCGGCAGCAGCAGCGCCAACCACCGGGCTTTTTACCTGCATACCAGCGAGACGAACGCCGTCATCAGCGGCCTGACCATTGAAAACGGCAATGCGGGCAGCGGTTACGGCGGCGCACTTTTTCTTTCCGCGAACGGCGTCACTGTTCAGAACTGCGTCATCGAAAACAGCACAGCCGCCATCGGCGGCGGCATCTACAGCACTAACAGCAGCAGCACAACGGCGTTTGTGAATTGTACGCTGACCGGCAATACGAGCAGCGGCAGCAACGGCGGCGGACTTTACATCAGCGAAATCGGCACCGGTGCCGCCACGGTTTCCGGCTGCACCTTTTCAAACAATTCATCCGTCGTCGGCGGCGGCGGCCTGTACAACGCCATCAACAGCAGCAGCACCGGCGCGATCAGTGTCAGCGGCTGCACATTCACCGGCAACAGCGCCAGTTCAGCATTCGGCGGCGGCGGCATTTTTAATTCCAACAGCAGCAGCGGCGGCGGCACGATTACAGTCGTCA
>CAXUNT010000090.1:231-452 GCA_964252595.1 uncultured Armatimonadales bacterium | reverse complement strand
CTTAAACACACACCAAGCCGGCGGACCGAGTTCCTTCACCAACTGAACCCTGACCGGGAACAGTGCTGCTGCCGGCACCCTCGGCGGCGGCGGCGGGATCGGCAACGACAATTCTCTTCCCGTGACGGTGACCAACACCATCGTCTACGGTGATACCGGTGGGGAAATCGGAACCGACCCAAACGGTCCCAGTGGAACACGATCGGTCGATGCGGTAGCGC
>CAXUNT010000090.1:0-221 GCA_964252595.1 uncultured Armatimonadales bacterium | reverse complement strand
TCAACAGCAGCAGCACCGGCTCGATCACTGTCAGCTGCTGCACATTCACCGTCAACAGCTCCAGTTCAGCATTCGGCGGCGGCGGCATTTTTAATTCGAACAGCAGCAGCGGCGGCGGCACGATTTCAGTCGTCAACTGTCTGCTCACGGGCAATTCCGCAGGCGGCGGCGGCGGCATCTTTAACACAGACCAAGCCGGCGGACCGATTTCCATCACCAAC
>CAXUNT010000089.1:0-17241 GCA_964252595.1 uncultured Armatimonadales bacterium | reverse complement strand
GACTGCTTCTTTTGGCCGGGCCTGCCGCCGCCCAGGCTCCGCCGCCGGTTACTCCTGCACCTCCGGCACCGGCTCCGCCTGCCGCGGCGACACCGCCGGCTCTCGCCGCCGCGCCGGCCGTGGACCCGCAGGTGACCGCGCTGTTCGCGCAGACCATCGCCGCACATCAATCGATAAAAGCGCTGACGGCAACCATCGTGTTTCCTGCGCCGGAACTAAGAATAGCCTCTACACGCACAGTAACTTTGGCGTATCAGAAGCCAAATCGGGTAAAAGTCGTGGTTGCAGCCCGGGACGGCTCAGGAACCCAGTTCTTTTCCAACGGCAGCACAGTGACGGTCTACCTGGTAAAAAACAAAACTTATCAAATCCAGCCGGTGCCGCCTAGTGCCGACATCATACTAGCTATTCTTGATCAAGCTCATGCGTTGCTGCCTCACCTGATGGGACACCCAGAAGCCTTGGATGCACTGCTTGCACAGCCCGGCGTCAAAGCAACCCTTGGTCCCCTTTATGATAGAGGAACCACCCAAAGCCAAACTGTCGCTGGTGTTGCTGTGGATACTGTGGTTGCGACCTTGCCTGCACCTGGTGGCGGCAAAGCGACCTTTACTTTCAGTCTCGGCAAAGCTGACCACTTGCTGCGTCAGGTGTCGGAGAATGCGGACTTCACAGTGCAAACCAAAGGATCACAAGTTAAAGAAACGCAAATCGCGCTCAAAGAGACCGTAACGGCGCTGTCCACAACGCCGACGCTGACGGCCGCCGACTTTGCGTTCACGCCGCCGGCGGGTGTGAAAAAAGTCGCTGCGCCGCAAGCAGCCGCAAATCCGCCGATGCACGACCCGCGCCTGGTGCCGGGTGCGCGGCCGTTCCCGGTCACGGCCAAAGACTTGAACGGCAGGCCGCTGACGCTGGCGCAGTATCGTGGGAAAGTGGTGCTGATGGACTTTTGGGCGACCTGGTGCGGGCCATGTGTTGGAGAAATGCCGAATGTCATCGCCGCGTACAAGAAGTACCACGCGCGGGGGTTTGACATCGTCGGCGTGTCGCTTGATCAGAGTCGCCCGGCGCTAGTCAGCTTTATCGCCGAAAACAAAATGCCGTGGCGTCAGGTCTTCGACGGCAAGTATTGGAGCAGCGCCGTTCCGCGCGAGTACGGAGTTCAGGCCATTCCGTTCGGTCTGCTGGTCGGACGCGACGGCAAAATCGCCAGGGTAGACGTGCGCGGCCCAGCGCTGGAAGCGGCTATTCAGCAGGCGCTAGTGAAGCGAGCAGGGCTGGGGAACTAAAAAACGAGGAGCTTAAAGCTCCTCGTTTTTGTGTTAGTGAGCAGGAGCCGTGATCAGGGCCTGGATGCGGCTGTAGAGCGTGCGCTGGGCCGGGGTAAGGAGCGCCATATCCTGCTTGAGAGCGTTCTGGCGCAAGGCAACAATCTTTGCGGTCTGCGCCTGAGCAGACAGAGTTTTGTCTGCGATCACCGATTGAATGGTTGCGCCGGTGGACAAGGCGATTTTCTGCAATTTGTCGGACTGAGCAGGAGACTCCGATTTTTGAAGCTGCTGAGAAAGCCGCTTGACTTCAGCAAGCCTTGGTGCCTGCTCCTTTTGCGCTTGTTCCAGCGCGGCGCTGCGCTTCAAGGCTTCCGCCCGCTGGGCGGGAGACATCAGTGCCAGCGACGCGTTGCGGGCGTTCTGGACAAGCTGCAAATATCGGGCCTTCTTCTGGGCATCAGTCATTGAGCGGTTCGATTGGAGCGCGAGAACATCGGTCTTAAACTGGGCATTGATCGCCCGCTGCTTCAGCACCTGGCTTCGCTGGGCCGGGGTCAAAAGCGCCAGCATATCCCGGTCCATGGCTTGCAGCAAAGTCGTGTACTTCGCTTGCTTCTGCGCCATCGTCATTTTGGGATCGTCTTTCAGGGCTTGAATATCTTTCTGAAACTGCGCCTGCCGCGCGGTTGCCTTCGCCTGCTGGGTAGGGTCTAGCCCAAGTCCAACTGGGGTAGTCTGACCGGTCGGCGCGGTTTGGGCCAGCGTCGGCGACTCAAAAAACGCGGCACCTGCAAGGGCAAGGGCAGCAATCGGCAAAAAAGAAGCGGCGCGGGTCAAAGCTGTCAACGGGATCGTATCCTTCCGGAGCGTACAAGTAGATACCAAGTAAGACGCAGAGAGAGGGAATTTGGTTCCCTGATTCTCTGCGTCTTGGTCTGTCTGAAAGGCGGCTTAAACGTCGGTGGCGTTGCCAATTGAGGCCACAGCGAGCTGCGGGATAAGGCGCTTCAGCTTGTCGGCGGCGAGCTGCTCTTCGCCGATGATCGTTTCTGCAAGCTGGGCCGTCTCGGTGTCGCCGATGGCATGGGCATAAGCGTGAAGCGATGTATACGCGCCGATTTCAAAATGCTCAAACGCAAAGGCTTTAATCGTGTCCTGAGTCTGCTTGTCTTCTTTGGAGTGGAAAATGTTGACGGCGCTGCTGGCTTTTGCGAGCAGTGAGTTCAGAATGCCCTTCGGCTCCGACTTGTCGCCGCCGAGCGCCAAAATGCGGGCAGTAATCCGGTCCGCCTGCGACTGTGTCACGACAATATGGTCTTCCACGACTTGCTTCAACTCGGCATCGGTGGTCTCTGCCGCTAAATCGCGCAGGGAAGCAGCGCCGCCGATTTCTGCGGCGTAAGAGTCGTTCAAATAGCGTAAAAGCTGGGCTTTTGTATCTTCGGCCATTGGGGTAATTCTCCTGAATAAAATGCCGCGTCTGCGGTTCTGCCGATTTTTACCCGCTCTTAGCCTTCTTCAATCTTACGACTGGCGGTACACACGGCCCTTCCAGGCATTGCCCCGGCCAGACAGACTGCGGTACGCCGATGACAGGGCAATCCCGACCACGACCGTCCAGGCCAGCGGGTTCAGCAGGGCGTAGCCGCCTGTGTCCCGCCCGAACCGCAGAGTCAGCCCCAAGCGCACAGCGGCAAGCGTCAAATAAGCGCCGAGCGGCAGCAGCGTCCATGGCGCGCCGGTCGCCCATCCCCACAGCGCCCAAAACGGCGGCAAAACAAAAACAGTGACGATCAAAAAGACGACCCACAGCAGGAGCGGCAGATTGTGCGAGAACGCTGGGAACAAGTTTTTGGCAAAGCCCGCCCACAGCTCGCCGAAGCCGTGGTACATTCGCACGAAGTAGGTGCGCGAGCCGTCCCCATACCACAGCGAGCAGCCTTGCCGCTTGACATGCTGGGCGAATTTGACATCTTCCGCGAGCTGCTGCCGCACCGCCCGGTGACCGTCTACGGCAAAATAAGTCTCGCGGGACAAAAACAAAAACGCGCCATTCGCTGCCGCAAACCACGGGTAAGGTGTCGCACGAATGAACGGGGTCGGCAAAAACGCGAAGATCACAAAGTATTGGATCGGGATCAGCAGCCGCTCCCAAAAGCCCTCGCAGCGCAGATCGGGAACCAGAGAAACCACGTCCGCGCGATGCTCCTGTCGTGCGCCGAGGGCCAGCAGCAGGGCGTCCGGGGCGAACACGCAGTCGGCGTCCGTCATCAAAAGAAGCTCGCCTGACGCCGCATGGGCAAGCTGCCAGCAGGCAAACGGCTTGCCGTACCAGTCGGGAGGCAGGTCCGCCCCAATTAGCACCCGCAGGCGATGGTCTTGGTCACGCAGTCGGCACAAGATCGCGTAAGTGTCGTCGCTTGAGTGGTCGTCTAAGACCAAGACTTCAAAGTTCGGATAATTCAGTGCCAGCAGTGACCGGACACATGCTTCAATGTTCTCGGCCTCGTCGCGGGCGGGCACCAGCACAGAAATGCGCGGGGGCGGGCCTTGATTGGCTTCGGCGGCAAAGGCGCGCGGCTTGCAGAAGAACCGAAAGTTCAGCAGCGCCGTTCCCATCAGCCCCAGCGCCGTCAGCGCGACGACAATCTGATACAAGAACCCCGGAGATAAAATCAAAGACACAAGCCGCATCGCGCCATTAGTATACCAGAAGAAGTATCTCAGAAGACAGGGCCGGGTATACTAGGTCATGCGCCTTGTTTTAGACCCTGCCGAAGAAGTGACGCATGGAACCTGGCTGCGCGAGACGCCGGGGGCTTACGAGTGGTGGTACTTTGATGCGGTCTCGGACTGCGGTGAGTGGGCGCTGTCCTGCATCTGGTTCCTCGGCAACCCGTTTTCGCCGTACTATCGTCATTCGGCGCTGTCTGTTCCGGCAGACCCTTACCAGCACAACGCGCTTTTCTTTGCGCTGTACCGGCACGGTCATCTGTCTGCTTACCACTTCACCCGCTTTCAGGCATCCCACATCTTTGCCGCCGAGACGGTTCCGCTCTGCTTGAAGTTTGGCCCGAACACGGCAGTGATGCCCAGCAACGGTGAATGGCGCTTGCAGCTCTCCGACGAAAACGGCAACGGGCGCTCTCTGACAGCTTCGCTGACCTTTGCGGGACCATCGCTTTGCGGCGAGCCGGACAGGAATGTGCCGCTGGACGGCGACCATTCCTGGCTGCCGATCGCTCCGTTCTGCCGTGTGTCCGGGCAGATCACGCTGCGCGAGGAACACAATCCCGGCGCAGAAATGATTGCATTTACCGGAACCGGCTACCACGACCACAACTGGGGCCGGCTGCCGTTTGATGCATCCATCCGTGACTGGTCCTGGGCGAGGGCCGCACTTTCTGAGGAACGCAGCGTGATCTTGTACCACGTCCGGCCCCACCGCGGCTTGCCGGTCAGCCATCTGCTGCTGTTTGAGGCTGGGCGGCTCGTGCATCACGATCCGCAGGCGAAGGTGCGCTTAGAAAAACCGGTCTGGAACGGCTTCGGCACACGCTACCTGTCCCGGCTGACCGCCAGTGGCGCGGGCCTTCAAGCCGTGTTCCAATTTAGGCAGCGGCTTGACAGCTCGCCGTTCTACATTCGCGCCTTGTGCGATGCTGCGCTCACGGAGAACGGGCGGACGGAGGCTGGACACGGGATCGGCGAATATCTGCGCCCGCGCCCGCTTTCCGGGCGGGTGGTCGCGTCGGCGATGAAAGCACGGATTGTAGAGTGTTGAACCCCGTCTACAAGATCGTATCTGTGCGGACCGTGCAGATGTCGGCGCTTGGCGTTCTCGCCCACTTCGGGCTGCATTGGCCTTTCACGGGTCCACACGCGCTTGGCCTGTTTCTGACACCTGCACTGTGTCTCTATTTTGTGTTTGTCTTTGCCGGAACCTGGACTTGGGGTCTGCCGATTTTGACGCGCCTGCCAGACAGCCAAAACGCAGTCGCGCTGACTTTTGATGATGGCCCGTCCGCCGAGACGACGCCGCTAGTGTTAGACGCCCTGCACTCCGAAAACGCCCGTGCGACGTTCTTTGTGCTGGGCAAAGCCGTGGACCGTCACCCGGACCTTCTGCGCCGAATTGCCGCCGAAGGCCATGCCGTCGGCATCCATGCGTACACGCATGAGCCGTTCGTGCTGAAAAACACGCGGGCGATTCTGGAAGAAATCCAGCGAACTGAAGCCGCCGTGCGCCGAGCCTGCCCGAACGTGAGACTTATCTCGTGGGTGCGCCCGCCGCACGGCTTCAAGTCGCTGACTTTGCTGTGGACCCTGCGCCGAGCCGGCTGTGGCCTGGTGGCCTGGAGCCTGGATAGCCGGGATTACCGGAAGCATGCCCCCGCACAGATCGCTGCGCGTGTCTCCAAAGCGAAAGCTGGAACGATTGTTCTGCTGCATGACGGCCCGAACAACGCGGCAACGGCGGCGGCCTTGAAATCCGTGCTGCACGGACTGGCCGAGCGCGGTCTGGCGGCCGCGCCGCTGCCGGGTTGGGTATCATCTTCCTGAAACGACACTTCAAACTCTTATGGCAAGTACACAAATTGACCCTGAGCGGCAGGAACCGCTCGCTCCGAACCCTCCGGCTCAGACTCCCGCGAAGCCCGGTGCGTTCCGGGCGCTCAAGAACCGCAACTTTCGCATCTTCTGGATCGGACAGCTCATTTCGCTCATCGGTACCTGGGCGCAAAATCTCGCGCAGGGCTGGCTGATCGTGCTGTTAGTAGACCCCGTCACACGGAATCTGCTGCATACGACCGGCGCGGCGGCCGGGTCCGGGCCGAGTCACCCCTCGGCGGCGATTGAAGCGGCAGCCAATTTTTACTCCGGCTGGGTGAACTTCGCGGGCGGCCTGCCGATCTTTTTGTTCACGCTGCTGGCCGGCGTCGTCGCCGACCGCGTGGACAAGCGCAAAATGCTCTTAGTGACCCAAAGTGGCCTAATTCTGTGCGCTCTGGGGTTGGGCATTTTGGCGTCGGAAGGCAAAGTGGAGATCTGGCACGTTTTGTTCTTCGCAGGGCTTTCGGGCCTGTTTGCGTCGTTCGATATGCCGACCCGGCAGTCGTTCGTGGCAGAGATTGTCGCCAAAGAAGACGTGCCAAGTGCGATTGCGCTCAATTCCAGCATTTTTAATGCCGCCCGCGCTCTCGGCCCCGCCGTCGCAGGGCTGCTGCTGGCCGCACGGGTCAAGATCGGTGTCGCGTTTCTCGGCAATGCGTTTCTGTCGTGCGCCGTCATTGTCGGTCTGCTGCTCATCCGCCTGCCGCCGCGAGTTCCCGCAGTGGGAGAAGCGAAAGCCGACAACACGCTGCGCGGGGTCTGGAACTCAACCCGTGAAGGCTTTCGGTATGTTCGCCAAACCCCGACCGTCCGCAACCTCGTGATTCTGGTCGGCTCGTTCGGGACATTCGCGTTCTCGTTCAACGTCTTGATTCCCGTCTTCGTCCGGTATACCCTGCTGCCTCATGCGTCGGATAAAGTGCAGGTGGCGTCATTCGGCTTCATGGAAACGGTGCGCGGGGTGGGCGCATTGGGCGGGGCATTGACCGTAGCGCTGCTCGGCAACCCCAAGCGCCAGCGGAATATGCTGCTGATCGGCAGCCTCCTGGCAACTGTCGTGCTGGTAGTCTTCGGCCTGTCGCGGACGCTCTGGCTGGCGTATGCCACTATGACCATCGTGTCCTACGGCTTCGTGCTCTGCTTTGCGACCGCAAACACGCTCATGCAGCTCCATGTCCCAAACTCCCTGCGCGGGCGGGTGATGAGCATTTACACGCTGATGTTCATCGGCACTATCCCGTTCGGCTCGCTGTTTGCGGGCTGGCTGGCAAAATACATCGGCGCCCCGCCGACCATTGTTCTGTGCGCCGCCATTTCGCTTGTGACGACGCTCGTGCTGATCTTCCGCCCCGGCGGCCTGCGAGACATGGATGTCGCTCCGGTTGCGCCCGCGTCTTAAACTCACCGGCACTTCCAGTGCCGGTCAAGACTTACTGCACCGCGCGAGGTATAAATACACCAAAGCGCCGGTGATGGAGTGGACTTGAAACTTTGCGCCGAGCGTGTCGCGCATCTCGGACCGGGTGAAGCGGAAGAACGGGATGCCGCCGTCGTGGCTGCCTTCTTTTTGGCTGAAGGCGCGAGTCAAGAGCGAGTGCTTATAGGCGGACAGCGCGAGCGTCCCGCCCGGCTTCAGCGTAGCGTGGAGGCTGGAAACAGCGGCGGCGCGGGCATCCGAACTAGGAACGTGTTCTAAGACCTGGCAGGAGACAATGCGGTCAAACGCGCTTGAGGCGAACGGCAGGCGGCACAAGTCGGCTTGAACAAGATGAACATTTGTGGCCCCGGCGGCGAGCAGCTTGCGGCGGTTGACGCGCAGGGACTCAAACGAGAAGTCTATCGCAACCAGCTCGCGGACAGCAGACGCCAGAACACGGGTCATGCGGCCCGTGCCGCAGCCGGCTTCCAGCAGGCAGTCGGTCGGAAGCGGGCGCAGGGCGCGAAGCGTAAGGGGGATTTCGATACGCCCAAAGTGGTTCAGGAACGCCATAGCGTCGTAGTCGCTGACCTGGGCGTCCCGCGCGGCGATCTCGGACTTCTGGGCATCTAAGAGGGCCAGCGGCAGCAGGCGGGGGATGCCGTCTTGAATGGGATAAACGTTGCCGGCATCATCGGAGAGGCTGCCGTCGGTAATGTCTTCGCCGCTGCGCTGGCGCACGGTGAGGATGAGGAGACTGCCCGTTTCGGGAGACGCCAAAAGGGGCAGCAAAGATGGGAGCATAGGATTCCTAAAACGGAGGATAAGATGGCAGAAAGAGGGGCGAACACAAGGTTCGCGCCTACAAAGTTACGGATAATGTAGGGCGCGAACCTTGTGTTCGCCCTGTTCTTCTGTATCTGCTTCTACTCCGCTGTCAGCGTCACGCGCAGCGTGTAGTCTTCGGCGGCATCGGTCCCGGTCACTCCGAGACGCCGGGCGGCGGCCTGGCGCACCGACGCAAGATCGTCAAACTGAATGGTTTTGCCAAGATGCGCTTTGCGGCTCATCGGGTCGGTCCAAATGCGCTCCGGGATGAACACCGGGCCGGTGGGCGCATGATCCGACTGGTCGGGCAGCGATAGGCTGACACGGCAGGCAATCCAAACCGTGCCGTCGGGATTTGCCCGCTCCGTGATTTGGTAGACCCGCGCCCTGTCCCCATCGCCGAGGCTGACTTCGGTGCGGACGCCGTCGCTGACCCCGCGCACGTCTTGTACGCCGAGGGAGGAAGCATCGCCACCGGAACGAAACAATTCCGCATGCAGATGCACCGGCGGGATCACCCTGTCGGCAGCGGAGACCCGTGTCCGAAAAAGCTGAAGCCCGCCGGGCGTGCCGCGCACCAGCAACAGCTTGTCGGCGTCATACGGCACCACGTCCGTCAGGCCCGGCGGAAACGTCGGGTCCGGGACGCCCTGCTTGCCGTCCCGCGTGTAGCCGTTCTTGACACTGTGAGTCAGCCCCAGCTTCGCGAAGACAACTGACGGCGCGGCATTATAGGTGTGAATGCGCTCCCAGTGCAGTCCGTTTGACTGCCGAGCGTGTGCGCCAGAAGCGGCGATGAAAATCAATGCGACCGGCAAGAGTCGCTGCCAGTGGAAAATTGGCATTGCGGATGGTTTTCTTTCTGTAAAGTTCCTAGCCGCTTTTCAAGTCCTTGATGTTAAACTGAAGCAGGCGGCGTCCATTCCATTCATTGATCTGCGGCGTAAAGACTGCTTGGAGATAATCACCGGGCCTGGCCGTGTCCGCCCACTCGCCCTGCCCCCAGGCAATGCAGTCGGTCGGGTCCATCGCTTCAGCCCGGACCTTCATTTTCAGGTGGCTGGCATCTTTACCAATGCGCTTGGCTTCGCAGATCAGCAGATCGGCGGACGCAAACTTCGGCTCCGGGTTGGCCTGGCCAAACGGCGCAAGCTGCTCCCATTCTTCCAGCAGGTTTAAAGACAGTGCCGACGGGTCAATCAAGCCGTCATGGGCAAGCTTCGGGATAAAATCTTCATCGGTCATCGTCGCCGCCGCGTGGGCGTTGATGGTCTGCTCAAACGCTTCTAAATTGTCCATTGTCAGTGAGAGGCCCGCCGCCATTTCATGCCCGCCGCAGGACTGCAAAAGCGTCCGGCAAAGCTGAATGCCTGCAAACATATCAAAGCCCCGGATAGACCGCGCCGAGCCTTTGCCGTGCGTTTCCTCGTCGTTGACCCCGATCACAATCGCCGGCCGCCCGTAAGCTTCCACCAGCTTGCCTGCGACAATCCCGACCACGCCGGCATTCCAGCCCGGCGATGCCACGACTAATACTTTGGTCTTGTCCAGGTCCCGGCTCTCGACAATGCGTCTGGCTTCCTCTAAAATACGCTTCTGTGCGACCTGACGTTCCACATTGAACGCATTCATTTTCTCGACCAAAAGCCGGGCTTCTTCAGGGTCGCCCGTAAGCAGCAGATCCAGCGCCGTCGCAGCGTCGTCCAGCCGTCCGACTGCATTGATGCGCGGCCCGATCCCGAAGCCCACCGTTTCTGCCGACAGCGGCTTGTCCGTGTTAATCCCCGCACCGTCCAAAAGCGCCCGCAGCCCGACTTTGCGGGTGGTCGCAAGCTGTTTCAGGCCGAATGACGCGAACACGCGGTTCTCGCCGAGCAGCGGCATGACGTCGGCGACCGTGCCGCAGGCCACCAAGTCTAAAAATTTCTGAATGTAAGCCGTTTCGTGGGTCGGATGCACCAGGCGAACCACTGCCTGCATGGTCTTGAACGCCACCCCGACGCCTGCGAGATTAGGAAACTTGTACGTCGAATCATGCCGGTGCGGGT
Organism: uncultured Armatimonadales bacterium; assembly: GCA_964252595.1. Taxonomy (GTDB): domain Bacteria; phylum Armatimonadota; class Armatimonadia; order Armatimonadales; family Capsulimonadaceae; genus JANXMY01. The sequence goes on along the minus strand of CAXUNT010000089.1, from coordinate 7,060 downwards.
TGACCACGGCATACGCCGGCGGCAGCGTTTCGCCCGGCTCATGGTGGTCGGTGACAATGACCGTCATGCCCAGGCTGTTTGCGTACTCAACCGCTTCCCGCGCTTGAATGCCGCAGTCTGACGTAATCACTAGGGTCGCGCCTTTTTCATGAGCATATTCAATCGCGCCGGTTTTAAGATCGTACCCATCGCGCTTTCGGTGCGGCACTTTGTACTCTAATTTTGCCCCCAGCGCCGTCAAAGCCCGCACATAAACCGCCGTGGAAGTCACGCCGTCCACATCATAGTCGCCGTAGACAAAGATCGTTTCTCCATTGCTCAGAGCGTCCTTGATCCGGTGCGCGGCCTTCTCCATATCCGGCAGGCCGAACGGGTCCAGCAGATGGGTGAGTGACGGCACCAGAAACCGGCCCGCTTCACCAGGGTCGGTCAAGCCCCGGTTGCAAAGCAGCCGCGCCGTCAGCGGGTGAATGTAAAGCTCGCGAACAAGTCTTTGCTCGGCGGCTAAATCGCGCTCCGGCTCCGTCCACTGCGCTTGGGCTTGGGGTGTTTTTGTTGGCATAATATCGGTGTTACTCTGGTGGGATCGGGGAAATCGGAAAAACGCAAATTGGCGTCAAACAAAAGCGCGTGGAACTGAAGTTATACGCTCCTTGCCCCAAATCCAAAAAACGCGAGACCGGCCCCTTCTTTTTAGCAAAGAAGGCGGAGATCGGAAAAACGCAAATTGGCGTCAAACAAAAGCGCGTGGAACTGAAGTTCTACGCTGTGGGGCGAAGCGCCAAGTCTCCACCTCCGTGGAGAAGGAACAGAATAAAAACGCTGTTCTGCATCTTTGCCCGCGCAGGCGGCCAATAGGCGTCTGCGCCCCACAGCGTAGAACTTCAGTTCCACGCTCCTTACCACAATTCCTAAAACCGCTTGACCGGCCCCTTCTTTTTCGCCTTGATGGCTGAGATCTGTATCTCGCCCGGTGCGGCAGGACGTGGGGCAGCAGGCGGCAACGCGGTGGAACGCAGGGCCACGGGCCGGGCGCTGCCGCCATTTGAAGCGTATGCCGTCGTTTCCGTTTCTTCGGAGGCAGTCGGCGCACTTGGCGGGGGCGGCATATTCGCCCGGCGCTTTGCCAGCCAGTTTTCCCAGTCTACCAGAATAGAGGCCGCGTTGAAGATGGACGAGTAGGTTCCACTCAGGATGCCGATCAAAAGCGCGACGTTCAAGAGGCGGGTTGTCTGACCGCCCAGGACGACCAGAGCCACCAGCGTCATCACGACCGTCAGCGACGTGTTGATGGAACGCGCCAGCGTCTGCCCGATGGAGCGGTTGACCAGCGACTCGAAGTTTTCGCCGCGCGACTTGTGCCGCAGGTTCTCCCGAACGCGGTCAAAAATGACGACCGTATCATGGACTGAGAAGCCGATAACGGTCAGCATGGCCGTGATAAAGAGGCTGTCAATCTCCCAGCCCAAAAAGTAGCCGAAGATCGCGAACGCACCGAGCAGCACGAGAATGTCATGCAGCAGCGCGAAGACCGCCGATGTGCCGAGCCGCAGGCCCGCCACAAAGCCGCCGATGCCGAAGACGAGGGCCAGGTAGAAGACGATCAGCAGCGACGCGATCACGACCGCTTGAATGGCGTTCGATGTGACTTCTTTGGAGATCACGCTGCCAACATTGCCGAACTGCTGCTCGGTGTTTGGGCCAAGCGTGTTCAGCGCCGTGGTTAAACGACGATACACTGGGCTGTCCTGCTTGCTTGCGGTCTTGGACTGCTCAGACACACTGACAATCGCCGTGTCGCCGCCGTCCGCCATTTGAACCGTGTTGTCTTTGAACCCCTGCGCCCGGATTGCTTTTTCAACATCCGCCTGCGTTACCGCATGGGCGTACTGAGTCTGGATCTGCGTTCCGCCGGTAAACTCGATCGAAGGCTTGAGGCCGCCGAGGAATAAGAAGATCAGGCCCGGCACGATGATCGCGAGACTCAGGCCGTAAAACAGCTTGCGGCGCCCGATGATGTTCAAGCCCTTGTGCGTCGCATCGCCGATTGTCTGCCCGACCAGCGAGTTCACACCGAGGCCGAACAAAGCCGGTTTTTTGGCCAGACCAGGAAACAGTTCCACCAGAAGATACAGCAGGGTTCGTGTGACCGTAATCGCCGAAAACAGCGAAACCAAGACACCGATCAAGAGCGTCAGTGCGAAGCCTTTGACACTGGCCGTACCAAGCGACAGCAGCACAATACAAGTGATGCAGGTACAGATGTTGGAGTCCCGAATGGCCGTGAATGCCCGCTTGAACGCCGCATCAATCGCCGGACGAAGCGCTTTACCGTCGCGCAGCTCTTCTTTCAGCCGCTCGAAAATCAAGATGTTGGCGTCTACCGCCATGCCGATGGACAGAATAAAGCCGGCGATGCCCGGCAGGGTCAGCGTGACCACGAGGCCGGGAAACAGCCAGTTGAGGCCGCCCTTGAAGATCGCCAGCGTGAACAGGGCATAGATGAGAAGCGCAATGTCCGCCAGAACGCCCGGCAGGCGGTAGTACGCCACCATGAAGATCAAAACCAGCGCCAGGCCGACGCCGCCCGCGATCAAGCTCTTTGTGACCGCGCCGACGCCGAGGCTCGCTTCCACGCTCTGTGTCTGCACCTGCTCCAGCGGGATCGGCAGCGCACCGGCGTTCAGCAGGCTGGACAAGCTTTGCGCCGCGCCTAATGTCCCGAAGCCGCCGCTGATTTCGCCTTGACCATCCGTGATTGGCTGCTTGATCACGGGAGCGGACAGCACGGCGTCGTCCAGCACAATGCCCATGATCTCGCCGGTGTGCTGGGTTGTAAAGTCCGCGAATGCCGCGGTTCCTTTTGGGTTAAAGACCTGGGACACGGTCGGAGCGCCGTCTTGGCCCAAGTGAGCGCTGGAGCTCGGCTCCAAATCCGCTCCCGTCAAAATCGGCTTGCCGCCGTAGGCGTTCACCGAGTCGGTGATCAGTGCGTTCCAGCCGGAGATTTCTTTGTTCAGCGCGGCGGCCTGCTGCTGCTGGGCCGCCGTGAAGCTGACCGGGCCGTCGGCGGTGAGCTGGTCATAGCCCGCGCCCAGAACCGACTTTTGCGCTGCTTCCACTGCCGGCGGCGCATAGGGGGTTACGGCAGTGCCCGCCGGGTTGGCTTTCGTGGCGGCGAGCAGTGCATTCCAGGCGGCTTTAATTTGTGCGCCGTCTCGGAACGATTGACCCGGCGTGAAGCCGTTCCAGGGCTGGGTCACGAGAAACGAGTTCAGCTCCTGCCCGCCCGGCCCGGCGACCGTGTTGATCCGCAGAGGCGCGTTTTGGTTGCGCTGAGACTGGACATCGGCAAAGTAGTAGAACGTCATCTGCGCCGTGGTCCCAAGCTCGGCCATAATGGCGTCTTTGTTTTTGACATCCGGCAGCTCGATGATGAACTGCTTCTGCTGCGGGCGCGGCTGAACCACCGCTTCGCTGACCCCAGCCGAGTTGATGCGCTGCTCCAAGATATGCTGGATAGTCGCTTCATTGTAAGGAACGCCCGGCGCTTCTTCCGGGTGCGCCTGCAAAATGGCCCGGACACCGCCTTTGATGTCCAGCCCGTAGTGTGTCGGGAAGTTCGCGACCTGTGTGTGGGTCAGCGGGTCTCGGTGCGTACCGAGCATAACCCAGCCCGCGAGTGCGATGAGGACGACAATCGCCAGCCTCAGATAATTCTCCTGCTTCACAGATAATTCTCCTGCTTCAATTCTTCCGCGAAGCGATCACGCTCCGAGTATCGCTTTGATGAGAGGGGCGATTAAAATCGCGGCAACAAGTGCGCGAAGTCCGCCTTCGCGGACTGAAATCTCGTCTTAACCTGCGAAGGCAGGTTTTGCGCTTTTGTTGCCGCGATTTTAACCGCCCGCAGTTCCCGCTCTAAAATGACTTCTTATTATACGTTACGCGCTATCGGCTGTCAAGGTTTCCGGGACGCGGGCAGGGCTGCTTCCACTAAATCTGCGCTCCGTTTGACCCCCGGCTCGGCCTGCATTTGCACGGCCAGCGTCTGAACCCGCGCTTTGATTTCTTTTGACGCCAGCAGCCGCTCCAAGCGAAACCGCAGGCCGGATGCCGTAAACTGCTCCGGCATCAGGCGCAGCCCCCAGCCTTCGCGCTGGACATGGGCGGCGTTCTCAAACTGGTCGAACCCGCGTGGCACAATCACCGCCGGAAGGCCGTAGTAGCAGGCCGCCTGGGTCGTCCCAGCCCCTCCCTGATGCACGACGGCGTCGGCCTGCGGGAACACGTCGGTATACGGCGCGTAGGGGATCAACTGCACACGGCTTTGCAGCGCGTCGGGAACAGGGAAATCGGCGGGAGCGCCGAGCAGGATGCCGCGCCACGGCGTCGGCGCGAGAGCCGCCAGCGCCGTCCGCCAGAACTCGCCGGGATGGTTGACCACTGATGAGCCGAGCGTGAAGAGGATGGTTGGGACCCACCTCCCCGCTTCGCTGGGGGTCCTCCCGAAGCGGGAGGACGAGGAGGCAGAAGCCGCAGGGCTGTCCGATACTCTTTGCCTTCCCGTTTCGGGGAGGGTGCCGAGGAACGAGGTGGGAGGGGTTCCTCCATCCCAGCGGGCGTAGCCGCCGACCTGGAACCACGCAGGCCAGTCGGGCGGGCGGGGAAAAAACGATGGCGACCATAATCCCAGCGTCAAACGCCGCGAATACGTGCCGCCGGAGATAATGTTCGGGCGCGGTCCGACGCCCAGTTTAGCGTACTCGGCGGCTGCCAGCGCATCTAAGTCCTGAAACAGCCCCCGACCAATGCGCCAGCCAAGACGCGACAGCCAGGCCGGGCAGCCTTTCCACGCCATGTTCGGCGGCGGGTAGGCCGCCGTCTCGTAAATCAGTGTTGCCCCGGACGCGCTGATCCAGGGGGTTCCCGTGCGCTGGGCCACCGCCGGCGCGGCAAGCTGGATCGTGTGCGACAGAAACAAGTCGGCGTCTCGGGCCAGCGGCTCCAATGCCGCCGCCGCCGGGCCGATGGTGGGGATTATGCCTTCGGCGAACAGGGTCTTGATCGGTTCAATGCGGTGCATCGCCAGCATCCGGCGCATCATATCCGAGTCCCAATCCGGGTCTTCCCCGGCGACCGCCGCAGCAAAGCCGAGCGCCCGCGCTTTATCGGCGAACTTCGGGGACAGGGCAAACTGGATTTCGTGACCGCGCGTTTTCAGCTCCAGGCCCAGTGCAAGAAACGGGTTCAGGTCGCCGGACGAGCCGAGCGTGTGGATGAGTATCTTCGCCATGAGTGAGGATTGTACCACATGGGCGCAAGGCAAAGAACCCGGCACTGAAAGTGCCAGGCTAGTGAAGCAGGGACAGTACCTCCGGCACTAAAGATTGGGTCGCAATTGTTGGCATTGAGTCCCGCAGGGACTTTCTGTGCTTCACCAGCCTGGCACTTTCAGTGCCGCATTCTCTTTGCCGTGGCGGCATTCCGCCTGTGTCTGAACTGGGGTATACTGACGACACCATGAATGAACAGATTTTACTCAACGCGCGGCGGCTGGCGGACGATGTCTTCCGGCCCAACGCGCAGACTGCCGACCAGGGCGACATCCACGGGCAGGTGGCGGCAAACGTGCGGCTGCTGGGGGAACACGGCTACTTTGGCCTCGGCATCAGCCCGAACTACGGCGGCCTCGGCGCGGACGAAACGACCCGGCGTGAATACACCGAAGTGATGGCGTCCGCCTGTGGCGTCACGGCGTTTGTTCAGCAGCAGCTCCATGCCGGAGGCGGCTTTGTCGGCGGCGGGCGCAGCCAGGCGCTAAAAGCCGAAAAACTCCCGCATTTTGCGTCTGGAAAAGAGTTGTGCGGCGTGGCATTCTCGCACTTGCGCCGCTCCGGTCCACCGATGGTCACGGCGGAGCGTGTGGACGGCGGATACGTCGTTTCCGGCAAAGCGCCCTGGGTGACGGGATGGAGCCTGCTGGACTCGTTTATTCTCGGCGCGGTGCGGCTGCCCGAAAATGACCACATTTACTTTTATGTGCCGAAAGCAGGCAATGAAGCTGCGCTTCAGCCCGGCCCGGCGATCCCGCTGGTCGTGATGAATGCTTCCGACACGGTGGAGATCGCGTTTGAAGCCCTGTTCCTGCCTGACGATTATGTGCTGTACGAGCGTCCTGCCGAAGCCTTGAAGCGCGGCGACTTCTGCGGCATCACCGGCCATGTCTTCCTGCCGCTCGGCTGTGCGCGGGGCAGCGTCTTCGCCCTGCGGGCGCTGGCCGAACAGCGTCACAATGCCGGATTTTCGCAGGCTGCCGACGAATTCCAGACCGAAATAGATGCTTGCCGGGCCGAGGCTTTGCATTGGAGCGGACACTGCGCCGAGTTGCCCGATTACAAAGACCGCGCCCTCCACGCTCGTGCCGAAGCGATCACGCTGGCGACCCGCGCCGCCCATGCTGTCGTCACCGCCACCGGCGGTGGAGCGCACCTGCTGTCAAGCCCCGCCCCGCGCTTGCTGCGCGAGTCCATCTTTTATACAACGACGGCCCAGACATCCGATGTCCAGTCTGCAACTTTGGATCTATTGACCTCGCCCGACTGCTGGAACCAATGAAGCAAGGTTAGCCATTTTGCCCTACCTGATTTTGATTCGCCGCAACTTCCTCCGCTTCTTCTGCCGTAAACTGAGCATCCCAATCAGCGGTTCTGCGCCCGCAGGCGGGGCAGCGGTAGTTCAATGCATAAAACTCGAAGCTGTCGAACCTGTCCATCGTCTGGAGAGAAATTTTGGTGTGATCATAGCCAACGCCAGCAACTATTTGTTGCCACGTTTCTTTGTCTACAAGTGGTGTTGACGCCTGAAAGGGGTAGGCTTTCATTATATCGCCGCAAACGCAAAGCCTGCCCCACTGTTCCAATTTTTGGAATTTCTGTGTTGGTTCTCGCATGGTGTTTACCTCTTGCTCAGTAAACGCAAAATACAAGCAAACGTTTCGCGGTTTATAGCTAACCAATGGTGCTAGTTTTACAAGCTGAACTGTGCTAGCGAGAGCGGC
>CAXUNT010000088.1:13288-17444 GCA_964252595.1 uncultured Armatimonadales bacterium | reverse complement strand
GTGTCTTTGCTGCTGCGGACGATCCCTGCGGTTCTCACCGGACACGGCGCGTACTAGAACGAACATAGGGCGTATTGAAACACACATGAAAAAGCCGCCGGCATCTGCCGGCGGCTTTTTCATGTCACAGCAGCGTCCCGATATAGTTAATCTGGCCTTCGTGGTACGACATATTCCACAGCGGTATCAGGAAGTATTGGGCCAGTGTCACAGTTATGAATGGCGTGGTAATCTTGTGTTCCAAGTCGGAATCCGGCACTTCTCGAACAGCGGAAACCAGGGCGGCGGTTCCAGCCCTGAGCTGCGCGATTGCTTTCTCCAGCGTGTCCAGCGTCGGAAGTACCTGGTTCCATTCTTCGGCCCAATCTTCTTGATACGCCCCGGCCTGCACGACCTTTGCCGCCCGCATATTCACGGCCGCGCATTCGGCAAGCTGACTGAGTGCCGAACGTCCCTTCCCCAGCGGCTGCCATTCACGCTTGTCTTCCGGCAGGGCCAGCGCGGCTTGGATTAGCTCGCTTGCGGTTTCTTCAAGCGCGGCGGCAACGTCTTCTTGAATGGTCACGGTGCGATTTTCCTAAAGCAAGTTCTTCTTGACGACGGTTCCCTGCGGCGAGTCGCCGACCGTGTAGCCTTGCGCTTCGATTTCGGCGCGGAGGGCATCGGAGCGAGCGAAGTCTTTGGATTTACGGGCCTCATCCCGCTGCGCTTTTAGTGCCATGACTTCCTGCGGCAGCTCGCCCTCGGCATCGGTGACTGTCGGAACCGTTTCGCGGGAGCGGGCTTCAATGTCCAGGCCAAGCACCGCATCAAACTCGCGCCACAAGCGGTATGACTTCGCTTCGTGCAGCGCGGCCACGGCGCGGGGCAGGTTCAGATCATCCGAAATCGCGTCGAAGACCGTTTGCTTCGCCGCCGCATACTCCTGGTCCGAGAGGCCATCATTTTCGCCGATCCGCGCCCGCAGCTCGTAAATCTTGCCCAGCGCTTTCGTCGCGGCATGGAGCGAGTCCCACGTTTCGACATTGAACGCCAGCTCCGACCGATAATGCGCCGTCAGGCACAGATACCGATAGGCGAGGGGATCGAAGCCTTCGTTGATCAGCCGCTGCACGGTCAAAAAGCCGCCGCCGGACTTCGACATCTTGCCGCCCTGGACGGTCAAAAACGCCCCGTGGACCCAGAACAGGGCAAACGGCTGGTCGGTCGCGCACTCGCTTTGGGCGATCTCGTTGGTATGATGCACCGGGATATGGTCAATCCCGCCGCAGTGGATGTCCAAAGTCTGGCCGAGATACTTCATGCTCATCGCCGAGCATTCGATGTGCCAGCCGGGATAGCCTTCGCCCCACGGCGACGGCCACTTCATAATATGCGCGGGCTTGTTGGTGAACCACAAAATAAAGTCGGCAGGATGGCGCTTGCCGACATCAATGTTGACTTCTTCTCGTGCGCCTGTTCTCTGACCGCCTAAATTCAGCCCCGCCAGCTTGCCGTAATCGCTGTTTTTGGCCGTGTCGAAGTAGATGCCCTCGGTGGTCTCGTAGGTATAGCCCTGCGCTTCCAGCCGCTCAATCAGCGCGATCATCTCGGCGATATGGTCGGTCGCACGAGGCGCGACCCCAGGCCGGATTATGTTCAGCTTCGCGCAGTCCTCAAAAAACGCTTCTTCGTAGAACTTGGCGATTTCCCAGGGCGACTTCTGCTCGCGCTCGGCGGCGGTCGCCATTTTGTCTTCTCCGGCGTCCGAGTCCGAGGTCATGTGGCCGACATCGGTGATGTTCATCACATGGTCAATCTGCCAGCCGTGCATTTGGATCGCGCGGTGCAGCAAGTCCTCAAAGATGTAGGTCCGCAGATTGCCGATGTGCGCGTAATTGTAGACGGTCGGCCCGCAGCAGTACATCCGCACCGTGTTCCCGTCGGCAGGCGTGAAGACTTCTTTCGTGCGCGAAAGCGTGTTATGTAAAACCAGAGGTGTCATGCGCCTATTATAGCACATCGGCACCCGCTGCCTGCACCGGCAAAAAAGAGCCGCCGCATCATCTGGTGCGGCGGCTTCGTAAGAGCAAGATGAATTTTGCCCACTTAATCTGTCGGCTGCGAAACAGCAATCTTGTCGGGCAAACTTATGCCGCGCTGCGCCATTGTATTTTTAAGATGTGAGCGTAGGGCTACGCTGCCAGAATTGTACATTTGTGCAAGCTTTTCGCTGACAAATGCTGAACTTTCTGGCGACAAAGAAGGGTTGTCCCGCATTTCCAACAGCAAATTCGCGGCTTTGACAGAGTCAACGTTTCCTAATTTGTCAGCAATCAAAGCCGCGTTCATGGGATTGGAATGAGCTACTAACTCTCTCCAGCTTGGTTCTGCTTGTGCTTCCGGCATGGAAAAAAGTGCCTCCATGTCTGCCTGAGCTTCCGGGCCAGAAGGGGGTGTCAGAATTGTTTTCACAAGCGAAGCCGCCGTTGCCCGCAGCAAACTGTCGTTAGGCGCTGTTACAGTTAACGGAAAGCGAAACGTCCGGCTGAAAACATTGCCGCTCGCCTTGATTTTCTTTTCAATCACAAGCGGATTTTCTTCATTGCTCTCAGCTACTGTATATGGCAGTTGAACACGGACCGATAAAGTGTATCGTCCGGGGTGCAAGCCAATGACACGTTGCGGTACGGTAAAATAAGTCTCACGCTTGCCGCCGACAGGCACGAAGGGATCAGCTACTAAATGAAACCCCTTAGCAGGAACGCCTTGCTGCTGAACAACTGTGGTGATTCCGGCTTGATCCGTCAGTGATAGCGTGCATCCTGCTGTTTGTCCCCAATCGACGCCGATTTTTTGGTCGGAAACATTTACAGTCGAGTACCGAAGGATAATCGGCTCGCCTTGAACGAAAGTCGTTTTAGTTGCAAGGGAGACCTGCGCGTCCAATGCTCCCATGTGGTCAGTCGCGAAGACGTGTTGCCCGTTAAGTGCGATCCAAACTGCGGGAACAACAAACATCATGCGAACGATGTTGAAATCGGAAATGCTTCTCATGGATCTTCCTTTCAACCTCAGTGTAGCTGAAGTTCTGCTGTGAAGCCTTGTTTGGTAACTGAATAAACCCAAACGTTAGGCTGGTATGGGGGGACATTGTTAGATATTGTTCGGTCAATCGAAGCCGTGGAGTCTGGTCCAGGTATTAACACGTTTTGTTCCCCTGTGGCATGATCATTATATTCATACCTCTGGTGTGCTGTTACTGTTTTAGGCGTACTGTATGGCCCCGTAGATGCCCAAACATAATGCGTGTCCGAACCTGTCGTGACAGCCATGCTTGAGTTTTGTTGGTCCGTTGTTGGCAATACAGTGGGGTTGTCTAGCCCTGTAGACAAGGAAAATGGACTTGGTGGAAAGTAGCTCTTCGGCCCAGTGGCCCCGTCGTAACTCACACGTTCATGCGAGTAACAATCGGTCAAGTCTGACTTGTTGCCTGTTGTGGACAGCCAATCGTATGTAAACGATATGGTGCCGTCTCTATTATCTGTTTGAGAAGTTTTGTGATAGTTGTACGGTTGCGCGTGGACGGCGATGGTGACGGGGCCGACGGAGGCACCTGCACTCCCACCACCGCTCGTACCCGGTGTGCCGGACGCAGACCCCGACAGCGACAAGGATATAGAAATAGAACCGGACTGCGACGCCTGATACTCCACCTTCGGCGTGTCGGAAGTGCCGGGCAACTGTGCATTGGGATCGAACGGATCATGGAGGCCGTCATCGGCCTTCCCTGCCTGTACCGGATTGCCGTTGTTTTGGCAGTTTCCGTTGGCGGAAGACTGTACGCTGAACAGGACGCTGGGCGGCGCGGTGTTGTCGGAGTTGGTGTCGGCGGTCCAGGTTCCCGTGATGGTGACGGTCATGCTTGCAGTGGCGGTGATTGACGGGAACGGTCCGGTGCCAAACTGACGGCCTACCCCATCGCCTGCGACAATCTGAGGAATGGAGATGGGACTGGTAACGGGTCCTGTCGGTGCGGTCCAGGTCTGTGAGCGTCCGGTGTTGGTGCTGGCTGTACCGGAGCCGGAGACAGTCCAAACCCAGTGACCGGCATGAGCAGGGGCGGGAAGAAGCGTCATCGCGAGGCAGGCGAGACTAAGAGGGGCCAAGACGCGCG
>CAXUNT010000088.1:0-13188 GCA_964252595.1 uncultured Armatimonadales bacterium | reverse complement strand
GGAGGCCAAGACGCGCGGGAGGCCAAGACGCGCGGGAGGCCAAGACGCGCGGGAGGCCAAGACGCGCGGGAGACGGACGAAGATCGGAATGTGGCATGGACGTGCTTTCCCTTCTGTCGCGGTTTATTCGGCTGTCTCACAATCGTAACACACAATACGGAATCTGTCAAGTGGCTCGCAAAAGTTTTTTGTGCCTGCCTTAAAGCCGCCCGCTTGCGAGAGCCGGGCCGGGTCGGAGCCAGGCGTGCGACGCCGACGGCAGTGTCAAATTCGGGGCGCTTTCGCTGCGGATGCCGTTCACGGTCAGCGTGTACATTTGGCCCGGCGCGAGCGGCGTGGTCGCAAGCAGCACGGTTTTGTGATCGGCCTTGACCTTTGCTTTTAGAACGCGCACGCCGTTGTCCAGTGCATAATTTTGAGCTTGCCGGGCGCTTTGGGGGTCCACCGGCTGGTTATACGTCACGGTGACGGTTTTGCGGGAAGCGGCGGCCTGAGTGATGGCGGGGACGGCGTCGCCGAGCAGTCCGTAAACTTGAAGCTGGTTGGAGAACGTAGACAGGTAAACACGGCCGTTGATAATTGTCGGCGCACAGAATTTCGCGAACATTCCCACGTCGTCACGCACCGGGTTCATCTTCGAGTCCCAGATCTCGTGGGTTAAATCGGACGCATCATACGCCCGCAAAATCCCCGGTACTGTTTCCCAGTTGGCATTGGCGTCATACGGCGCGGACGACCAGACAATGCCTGTCCCCGCCTTGCTTCCATCCGCTGATACCGACAGGAACGCCCCCGGCATCCCGTCCGGCACGGCGACGGCGCTGACCGAGGCCGGGGTGGGGTTCAGCTTGCCCGCGTCCAGCTTAAACGCCATGAGATGGGCGAATTCGGGCCAGATATAGACCTGCGCTCCGCTCGGCCCGTTCCAGTAGACCGCGGACCCGTGGCAGTTGCCATGCGTGATTTGGAACGATTGGACGATCTGGCTGTCGCTTGTGCTTTGGTAATGACCCATCTTGTTGGTTTGGGTCAAATACAGCCAGCCATTCTTGCCGCCGCCGAGCAGAAGATTGGTGCCTGGAATGAGCAGTGGCCCCGACGCGCCCGTATCCTGGTCATTGTCAGACAGCGATTCTTGATCATAGGGCGTAAAATAGTCCTGCACCGCCAGGGTGCCGGGCTTTGCGGCCAGGCGCAGAATGCTGTCCCCGTAGTCCGGGCCGCCGTGGTCGGCGTCGAATGTTCCGTTGCCGACCATCGCATAAATGCTGCCGGAAGGATCGGAGGCCATGCCCATGCCGGCCTGCCAGATCGCGCCTTCATCCCCATTGGGAGTCAAGTTAAACACGCACGTCTGGGCCAGCGTTTTGGCGTCATAGCCGAGAATCCAGCCATGGAACGGCGGGCTGTCGGCATGGGAGCCGAACGCGAGATACACCATGCCGTTTGCCAGCAGCAGAGCAGGCCGCTGAAGCTGCTTCACGGGGTCAAACACCACCTGCCCATTCGTGTTCGCCATGCCGGTTCCGGCAACAGAAGCCTTGATCTCAACCGGGCTGCCGGGCTTTTCCGCGCCGGTTGTGATGTCTAATGCATGCAGCCGCTGAACATAAGTCCCGTGTTCTTTGGTCTTGGCTTCCACAAAGATCGTATTTGTGCTTGGGTCAATGACTGGTGTGCTGGTGATGCCGATCTCCACCCGCATATCCGTCCACTTGGTTGTGTAGACTTCGGCGGCCGGCACCGATGGTCCTAAGTTGACTTTCCACAGCGGCTGCTTCGCGCTGAGGTCGTCGGCGTCAATTGCATAGACGCTGTTGTGGGCAGTCGCCAGATACACGACATTATGCAGTCCTCTACTGGGAACCCGCACGTTTTGGACATACAGCGGCTGAGCGTACAAGTAGCCGTCTACACTGAGGGTCCCCAGCTTGCCGAATGTTTTCGGGTTGACGCTTGCCGTGTTCAGCAGCGTTTCTTGCAGATTGTCGCCGGTGCGGGCAGTGTCATTATGCTGCGTCAGCACCGCCAGCGGCTTCGCCTGTGCGCTTGCAGCGCCCAAGCAAGCGAGTCCCAGCAAAGCGATCTGTCGCGGCATTCGTCGTGTCATAGTGCGTGGTATTTCCAAAATGCGTGGTATTTCCAAAATGCGTGGTATTTCCAAAATGCGTGGTATTTCTAAATTGAGTGCATTGGCGCGAAAGCAGAGAAAGCCGCACAGAAGAAGCCACGGAATGAATTCCGAGGCTCCGATGAGGACATTGCCTTCCAGGTCTGCCCTCCGGGTAGCCAGTGCTGACCAGTGCAGTCGCGGCGACACAAGAAAATGCCATAAGTGACAATCCTGCGTCCCCTGGACGCTGTTTTTCTCAGCCTCGGATTTTAATCCGCGGCTCCTTGTTCTTGCTACACCTCGGCCAATATCGCCTTGCGGCGCTCGTCAAATTCTTCCTGCGTAATGATGTCCTCAGCACGAAGCTCTTTCAGGTCATTCAACCGCTCTTTCAGCGTCCGGGTTCCGTTCAACACGGGCGCTGGGGCGGCTGACGCTGCGCCGGGAATGACCGCGGGAACGGCAGAGGTTTGCGCCGAAGCCGCATTGACAGAAGCCGTGCCGCCGGCGTAGTTGATTTCTTCCAAATAATTTGTCAGCACCAGGTAATACGAATTGTAGAACGCCGGCAGCCAGGCCGACTTCTGCACGAGCGCGTGGGCCACTAGGCGGTCACCCAGTGCCTTGCCGCCGATGTCGCGCAGGCGCTCGTCAATCGCGGCGGCGATCTGGGCCTGCATCCGGCGGTCATCGCAGAGCTTCTGCACAATGTCGCGGGCCTCTAAAGGCGGGCGATCCGGGCTGCCGGCTTCTGCTTTGAAGCCTGCAATCGGCGTTTCCACCGTGTTGAAGCCGCCTAAAGCGTCGGACTTCGGCATCCCGAAGCGGTCCACGTAATTGGCGACAAACCGTAGCTGGGTCCGAGTGCCGATGCTGGTATATCGCGATTCGTATTCCTCGGAGATGACGCCCGACGCCCAGCCGATCACAAATGTCCGCCAGGCGGCTTTCTGGTCCTCGGCGGACGGCGGCGAGATACGCACCCACTCCTGAACATCCGTGCGCGTGTGGATCGGGTTCGCCGCCGCGCCCTGGGACTTCACCTGGTCATACGCATACCGATAAGAATCCATTCCCTGCAAAAGACGCAGCGGGAAGGCCGCACGTTCATGCAGAAACAAGACTTGATCAGGTTCGTTGGAATTCGTGATCTGCTGGTCTTTGACATTCTGCACTGATTCCATCAGCATCGAGCCGAACCGCTGCTCATTTTCGGAGCGCGGGGCCGCGCCGTGCAGCACGCCGACAATGGTCTGCTCCTTGTTCATATTATGCGTGTAGTTCGGCGCGTTTTCTTGCAGGTGCAGAAAGGGCCGGGACAGCGCGACCACCCGGCGCAGGGTCTGCACGGTCCGGTCAGTGTCCAGGCCGTACTTCGCGTAGAACTTATCCAGGACGCTTTCGTCGGCGACCGGCTGGAAGACGGCTTTGGCATGGTCTAAGATGACGTCGCTGAGGCGCGAGAGTTCACCGTCCTTGATGCCCCAAATGTCGCCGCGCGTGCCGAGGGTTTCCAGAATATCCGAAACCAGGTTGTTGACCACGGTGGAAGCCGGGTCCTGCGCGTTGCCGACATAGAATTGGTAGCGCTCGTCAATGTCGCCCCCGACATAGCGGTCAATGCCTGTATTCGGGTCGGTCTCGCGCCGTCCTGGGTTAAATAAAACTTCGCCGTTGACGTCTACGGGTTCCTGAACCGCGTGGCGCTCCGCCCGCTCAAACCGCGCCCGCAGCGAGTCCATGCGCTCGACATAACGGTCCATGTCCGCCCGGAGAGCGCTCACGGTCTCGATCATGTGCGCGTAGAACACTGCCGCCGCGCCGGCTGCCCGGAAGTCTAAAGCTTCGGCATCGTAGCGCCGGGCGGCCGCCAGATAAAGGTCTTTCTGCTCGTCAATCTCGCGGCGCTTGGCGGTCGCGATGAGGCTCAGCATGAAGTCGCTGGACAATCTGTTGATCGCGGTCAGCGCGTCGTCGCGCTGCTTGGCGACCAGAAACGCGCTACCTTTTGAATCGTCCTGCTGTTTTTCAAGCTGGGTCAGGTAGCCGCGAAATCGGTCTACCATCATATCAAGTGATGCCGCCGCAACGGAATGGCGGTGGTTCGGATCGTTTACCCGCGC
The DNA here is from genome assembly GCA_964252595.1 of uncultured Armatimonadales bacterium. Classification (GTDB taxonomy): domain Bacteria; phylum Armatimonadota; class Armatimonadia; order Armatimonadales; family Capsulimonadaceae; genus JANXMY01. The sequence goes on along the minus strand of CAXUNT010000088.1, from coordinate 8,952 downwards.
CGAGACCCAGTCCCGTAGGGCCTTGTCTTTTGCACGGATGGCCGCGCCTAAATTCTGCTGAATTTGGAACACCGACTCGCCGAGATTGGTCCGGCGCTTGGCGAGCAGATCCGGGTTCGGATCGGTGTCCGCGACTTTCGCTTCCGACTCTTTCTGCCGGGCCGTGAGATACCCGGTAACATTGCCGTGGCCCGGATAGGCCGCCCCGTACTGCCGGTCCACCGCCTGCCAGTAGGCCAGTGCAGAGTCCCGCAGAGACTCCCCGGTCTCCGAGTTGCCGAGCAGCACCTGCCGCTGCACGGCGTCCGGGGTCATGCCGAGCCGCCCCAGTTCTTGATCCGTAAACGCCCCGACATTGACCGTGCGCTCCAGCGGCGTGGTCCAGCGCCGGACAATGTCGCCTGCCAGGCGGTTCGCGCAGGCCGCCATGACTTTGTCTTTGGGGAACTGGATGGCGGACAGCCCGAAGCCGAGATAGTTCTGCGGGCAGCCCAGGCCGTCCGATGTGATCAAAAACTGGTCGAAATTGTTGCGGTTGGACTTCTTCTGCCGCTGGAACTCAGACGTGAGATCTAGGAAGATCGAGTGCCCGATCATCTCCACCAGGTCTTTGACCGAGTCGAGCTGGGCGGCAGGCGACGACGTATCCGCGAGATAGGTATAGCGGAACGGCGGGTCAGCGTCCTCCATCGGCGGGATGTCCGCCTGGTACTGCGCCGTAAACGTCGTCGTCGGGTCCGTGTAATGGTTTAACTCCAGCAATGCCGCGTAGGCATTGGGTCGGTTGTCTACAGCAACAGCCTCGGAGTTCGGCGGAATGGAGAACATCCCGACCGTTTCCAGCATCCGCTGGTTCTTGAACTTGTTCCGCACGGTATATGCAAGGTCCAAAAACATCCCCGACCCGGTGCCGCCGAGAAGCGAGCCGACCACATAGACCGTGATGCCTTCGCCGACCTGTAGCCCGTTCCGAATGGCCGTTTCTTTCGACGAATCCTTCGTGATTTGAAGCATCTGCTCTTCCAGCCGCCGGGCGATCTGGTTGTAGTTCCAGAAATACGCCAGCCGCCCCCGCGCCCGGACTGCGCCCGCGCCCTGGTCAATATCTCCCGTGAGAACCCGCGGGTCGAGCCAGTTCCTCAAGTGAGGATGCTCCCGCAGGTTTTTACGCAGCGAGTCCACCCCATGCACCGACGTATGAATCTTGTCGGCATTGTCTAGGTTGACCTCGTCGTCATAATCTGGGTTCTTGCCGAAGATCGCCTGGTCGGTGTCGAGCAGCAGAAACGACACAATCGGCAGCTTATCCAGCGCCCCATATTTATCTACAAGCCGTTTGCGGATATCGAGCATGATTTGATGCCCGGTCCCGCCGACCCCGATAATCAGCGACCGCGAAATCCCCCGCAGCCGCCCGTCTTCCGCCTGCGGTCCCGTTGTAGATGCTGTCCCCGCCGCGCCGTTCGTTCCGTTTGTGGTTGTTTGTATAATTTCTGCCATAGTGTTGTTAGAAGGAGAAAAGTCGAGTGAGCCAATAGAGCGTAGCACTGAACTACGCTTCTTTTACCGAACCGCAATCCTACCGAACCGCAACCCTATGTGCGGCAATTTCATCTGCCAGGCGTTCGGCGTCGCCGATGCCTTTCCAAAAAATAATCGTGCCGCTCATGCCTTCTAAGCAGCCCCAGATCAAGTCCGCGCCGCCGCGCCATCGGAACACTCGGACTTGGCCCCAGGGCAGGAAGCGTCTGCCCAGCAGCGTTTGCTGCGTGATGCCTTCTCCCGTAGTACGGATGGCGGCGCGGAAGTAGTTTCCCCACAGCCAGAACACGGCCAAAAGGCCGAGCAGGCCGCCGGTAGCCAAACTCAACTCCTTTGTCCCCGGCACACCGCCGCTTTGCCACGCAATCAGGGCCGGGCCGGCGGCAACGGTGGCGAGGAACAGAGCCGCGAGCGTCAGCCCGATCAGCGAAGCGCAGTTGTTCTGCGACCGATACCGATAAACATGCTGAACCGACTGCCGCCCGTCGCTGGTCGCAATCTCCTGACGGCGCACCGTTCCCGTGCGCCAGCCCCGGTACCCGGCGTTCGTCGCCAGACGCGGGATAACCAGCTTCAAGCGCTCCGCGTCCGTGAGCGTGTCCAAAAAGTCGTACTCGCCGCCGTCCCGCGTCACGATCACCGAGCGGATGCCGAGTGAATACAAGTCCGTGATGTCGGCCCAGGCAATTTGGGTGTCATTGCCGCCGGTGACGAACCGCAGGCCGTCTTTGTCGGCGAACACTTTGTCGGCAAGGCGCGGCTGTGTCGCGCGGTAGGTCGGGCGCAGCAGAAACGGCAGGGTCTGCTTGGCAACCACAAACAGTCCCGTCGGGGTCAGCAGCCAGCCCCAGCCGGGCAGGGTGTGCGTCGTGACCCATTGAAAAGCGAAGTAGATGGCGACCGCCAGCAATCCATAGGTGTGTATCTTCTCCACCCAGCCGAGAATGTTGCGGTTGATGGTCGTGTCATACCGGCAGCGCAACGGCAGGTACTGCGGTGCGCCCGTGACAAGCCAGCCGGATTGTTTGGCGGCTGCTGCATTTCGCTGAACGGTTTCGCGGAGTTTCGGCACGGCTGTCCATCTTCCGGGGTACAGCAGCAGTGTTCCTCTCCGCGATCGTATTTTGAGACACGGTTCTTTCCCGGATGTACTGGACGGCCAGTATTCGGAATAAGAAACAACCTCGGCCCAGGAGGCTTTGCGCCAGCGGCCTGCGCCGCGCCACCGCAAACTGTCGGCGTCGGCAATGATCGCGGCGCGAGGTAAATAAAGCGCCGCCCAAATACTAAACGGCAGTATAAAGAAACTCACGCCGAAGCACCCGGCTCCTAAACCGATCCAGGGGGAGCCTGGTGAGATAAACAGCAGCGACAAACAGCCGAGCGCGTCTCCTGCCCCTAAGGCAATCGTAATCCACAGCGTTTTTCTGTTGTCGCCGGTCGGACGGCAGACGACGGCAGGTTCCGTTTCAGGCGCGGCAGTTTGTTGAATGTCCAGCATTGGCTATTTTTCGGGTGTCAGACAGGAACTATGTCCTGAAGAACACGGCTATTGGACGCAGACGCCGGGAACTACGCCTTCGGCGCACTCGGAAATAAATGAGTAAGGGCAAGCCCTACGCCCCGTAGCGCCTGCCTGTTTGCCGCCACCCGGTTTTACCGGCATTGACAGCCAGGAGAGGAACAACCGCGCGGAGCCGCTCCGCATCGGTCAGCGTGTCTAAAAAGTCAGACTTACCCGCGGCAGTGACGACGACATAGCGGATGCCGGCTCTGTAAAAGTCCGTGATGTCCGCCCAGGGTATCGTCGTTTCGTTTTGCACACCGATAAAGCGCAGACCTTCCTCGTCCGCAATCACTTTATCGCCCAATCTCGGCTGGGTTGCTCGGTACATGGGGCGCAGAACCAGAGGGAGCGCCTGCTTGACAATAACAAATAGGCCCGTCGGTGTCAGCAGCCATTCCCAGCCCGGCAGCGTATGCGTGGTATACCATTGAAACGCAAAATAAAAGGCGACAGCCAGCAGCCCATACTTGTGCAGATGATCCAGCCAGCCCAGGATATTCCGGTTGACAGTCGTGTCGTAGCGGCAGGTCAGCGGCAGAATTGAGTTCTTTTTTACCCAGGGCCCCGACAAACCAGGGCCGGCTGCCTCCCGCGCGTTCTGCCTGACGCTCTTCAGCAGTTGCGCTGACAAAGACCATTCTTCCTGCGATAAAACCAAAACAGGTGATCCGTTTGGATTTACAATCTTAACGCTAAGTTTTGCCTTTGACGAACTGCCTGACCCTGATTGGCAATAACCATAAAAAGCAGTAACATCTTTCCAAACTATTTCCTGCCAACGGCCGATTCGACGCCACCGCAAGCCCCTCGCATCCGCAATTACACACGCCCGCCGCAGATAAAACAATCCCAAGATGCTCCACGGTATGAAGCAAATATTGCCTATCAGCAGCATTACTTGGTCCATAGACCAGACTAAGCCAGAGGACAGGAACACGTTGGAAAAAGTGAGCAGAACAAGTAAAGCTTCAAGTACAAACGCAGTCCAGCAAAGCCCGACCATACCGCCCGCCGAGCGGCAAACGATGGTCTCATTTGTTTTCGCTGCCTGCCTTGTGCCGTAGACCGTGTCCATGACATCTCCCTATTATGCCGCCCGGCGGCGGTTCAGGATGACGACCAGGAATGCGCCGAGGGCGATGGCTTCAATGCCGATGCCGATGCCGCGCGTTTCTTCATTTTGCAGGAACAAGTACCAGGCGAGGCCGCAGAAGGCGAGAATGCCGATAAGCAGGGCGATCCGGGCTGCCGCGCCGGGGTCGGAGCGCTTGTTCACCGAGCGGCTGATCATATACACGACGAACGGCAGAAAGAACAAGGCGACGAGCAGGCCGACCGCCAACACAATGTACTTGACGACCGGGTTAGGGGACTCAAATGCCAGCTCGCCGCTGCCGGCGGGGTAGCGGGCGACGCCGCCGGTGGACGACGTGACCTCAAAGTGGTACTGGTACTGGCCGCTCTGCTGCGGGCTGAAGTTCCAGGATAAGTCTTCCCCGGCCACCGGGTCGCCGGCCGGCGGGAAGGCTTTAATTTTCTCGGTTTCGGCGGGCGTGTCCACAATCATCTGAGCCGTCTGCGGCGCGTCGCCTTCAGCCTGCTTGTAGTTCAGGTGGAACACATACTGGTGGCCCGGCACGACGGAAGTCGGGAACTCGCCGGACGGCGTCAGCGCCGGCGGCACGGCAAACGCGGCAGCGCTGAACGTCGTCAGCAAAGCGAGTGTCAAAATAAAGCGGACTAAGAGTAATTTCAACGGCACGCGGCCTCCTCGGCGGGAACAGGGTGGAGTCATTGTATTTCTACGGTTTCTCCTCATTAATTGTGACACATAACGGAAAAAAAGGTTGCAAGGGTTCGGTGGTCTTAAAACACCGGCGCGTGCGGGTCCAGAACGTCAATCCGATGCTCGCGCTCGGCGTCCGTCGCAGTCGCAGGCACGGACACGCGCAGGTCGTCGCCGGGACGCAGCGCGGCGGGCTGCTGGAGCCGCAGGCCGTTGTGGGACAAAGTCGGGGAACCCTCTCCGGCAGATGGCGACGGGACCAGAGACAGGCCGCCGCGCTCGGCTTGGATCAAGGCGACCGGAGCGGCAAGGCCCGCCAGCGGAAAAATGTCCTGGCTGCCGGAGACCGCCGACGGAGCGCCGCCGAGAGCGAGAGAAGCGCCGGGCGTCAGGCGGTAGTCGCGCGGCAGGGCTTTCGCTCCGAGGCGCAGGCGTACCGGCACCGGGCGGCGGCTTAACAGATACCAGAGCAAGGCCAAAAGAAGCAGGGCGGCCAGCAGTGCGCCGAGAAGGAGCGGCAGCGGGGAAGACGGCTTGCCCGTGCCGGACGCAGCCAGCACGGTCGGCGCTTCCGTGGTCGTGTCGGTGCCGCTGTCCCCCTGACCTGGACCGACCGGGAGACGCTCGATGGGCCGGCCATTGGCGGCCAGGGCGACGCCGACGCCGTACTGGTGCAGGCAGCCGGAGCGCGTTAATTTTGCCAGCAGACGCTCGTAGTCGCGGTTTTCCGGCGTGTTGGGGTAGACCGTCAGGCCCTTCAAGGTGTAATACGCCCGGTATTTGGCATAATTCGGGTCAGTCAAATCGGGCCGGTCGTTGAACGAGTCGGTCAGCAGCACGACAACGACCGGGCAGAGGTGTTCCCGTGACGCCAGCTTCAAAGCCTCATGGTGCGGCCAGCGGATATTCGTGCCGTGGCCCGGCGCGGGCGCGGTCGGGAGCTGGTCTATCAAGGCGTCCGCATCGGCTGGCTTTGTCAGCTTTGTGTCGAACACGGTCTGGTAGCCCGTGCCGAACGGCATCAAAATGATCCGGTCGCCGGGTGAGCAGCCGGAGCGCAGAAGCGTGGCGGACGCCGCACGTTCTTCGGAAAAGACCCCGCCGTGCCGGGTGCTTTCGGTCACGTCAAAGACCAAAATGACTGTTTTGGCTTTGAGCGGCTTGATCTGCCGGGCAATCGCGTCCGGAGACAGGCCCGCCGGAGCATTTTGGGCGAAAACGGGCGCGAGGGCGGAGAAGAAAAGCAAGAGTGCGGCGAAAAATGCCTTCATAGAAACCTCGACAGCAGATAAAACGATCCGAATGCGGCGGCCAGCACTACCGGAACGCAGCCGGTGCGGCCGGCGCCGGGCGGCAGAGCGTCTTCTCCGCCGCGCACGACCCGGACGCGCACTTCGCAGGCCATGTCCCGCCAGACCGGTTTGGGGCCGATCAGCGTATCCGCCACAATGCTGGTGGTGAACGTCACCTGGGCGACATAATCGCCGCCGGCGAGATTGGCGGCGTCCAGCGCAAAGCCTAAAAAGCGCGTCTCGCCCGGCTCGACCCAGATTGCCCGCAGGTCGCCGGGATAGGTTAGCCATTTCGGGCGTGTGTGGATTTTCTCGATCCGCAGGCGCACCGGCCCGATGTTTTGGACGCCGACATGGACGACGCCCTGCTGGCCGCCGCGCACTAGGCCGGGGTCTGGCTCCTGAACGCAGGCAATGCCGGGCAGGTCGCCTGTCTGCGTCGGATGAGTGGGGGGCAGACCCGCCGCCAGCGGCACTTGAGCTGCTTTCGGCGGCACGTCTGCCGCCCTCGGCGCGGTTTCTTCCGCGCCCGCCGCTTTGACCAGAACCGGCAGGGCGATCTTCTGCTCGGCCCACTCTGTCCCGATGGCGGGCCGGAGCGTTGTCGAGCCGTCGCTGGAACGAACCGAGAGAGTCGCGCTGTATGCGCCGGGCGTCAGACGCGCCGCGCTGACAGTCCACAGCAGGTCGCCGCCGGTGCCGGGTTCTAGGCTGACCGGCGTGAAGCCATTCGGCAGGTTCAGCCAGATCGCGTCGGATGTCACCGATTCTAAATGGAGCGGGCTGTCGCCGTCGTTGTCCAAAGACAGCGTCACGGTCGTGCCGCCGCCGGGCGTCACGGTGGCGGTCGGCGGAGACACGGCGCAGACCAGACGCGAGCCGTGCCGGGTGCGCGTCGCCGCGTCGTCCGCCAGCTCGGCGGCGTTGAAGCCGAGCAGTCCGGCCATGCGGGCGATGGCATCCAGCTTGTAGCGCAGCTCTTCGGCGGATTGGGTGGTCTCCTGCGTCTCGGTCAAGTTTCGCAGCAGGCGCACCCGCGCCGCGCTTCCCGCTTCGTCGCCTTCGGGCCGGGCCGGCAGGAAATCTTTGTACAGGCCGCACAGCTCGGCAAAGTCCCGGCGCGGCACGGTCTCCGCCGGAGTGCGGGCCGCCGCGAAATCGGACAGCAGGGCAAAATCGGGAAACTGCTCGCTTTGAAGCACGTTCTCTGCCGTGACCGCGCCATGCGTTAATCCCGCGCTATGGGCATAATCTAATGCTTCTAAAAGCGGCAGCAGTCGGGCATGCAGGCGGTCAAACGCCCGCTGAGACAGATCGGAGAGCGTTTCGCGCAGGCTGCGCCCTGGCACGAAGTCGCGGACCACATAAAACTTGTCCCCGTCCGCCAGCCACCGGCGGGTCGGGACAATGCGTGGGTGCTGCAAGGCCAATGCCTGCGTCGCCCGCGTCTTCGCCGCGTCCCCCGCCAGCCGCTTGACCAGCACCCGCCGCCCGCCGCCTGCTTCCCGCGCCGTCCACGCCGCCGCGCCGGGCGTCGCCGTCGGCATGGCTTGGACCTCCTCAAACTGCGCCAGCACCCTGTCCGTCAAGACAACCATAGATGCAGTCAGTATACCAGATAGCCCGACTATCACGCGGTTATCCTGGGTACAAACCCGGCATGAAACTCTTTTCCACGCGCACGCACGGCGTTTTAGACTACGGTTCGGTCGTGCTGCTGCTGGCTTTGCCCCGCGCCGCCGGCTGGAGCCGTCCTGTGACCACTCTGCTGACAGCGTCCGCGCTGGCAACGCTTGTCTACAGCCTTGTCACTCGTTATGAATTGGGGGTCGTTAAGTGGCTGCCGATGCCGGCGCATCTGGCGCTTGACGGCACCAGCGGCGCGGTCCTTTGCCTGGCCGCCGCCCTGATGACTGAAGAACCGGGCGAAGTCCGCGCATCCCTGCTCGGTCTCGGCTTGTTTGAGATCACGGCCTCGCTCACAACGGAAACCCAGCCATCGGCGGCGTAAGTGCCGGGGTTGTAACCAAGCCGGGGTTGTGGAAAACCCCGGCAAGAAAAACGTCCTTCGGACGAAAAAGCAAGGCGACAGACGCAGAAGCTGAACTCTTGTGCAAAGCACGCCTCTTTGCCGGGGTTTCTAAACCCGCGGCTCTTCGCCGCAAATGATGACAGTGCAGTTTTGGGTACAAAGTGATCGGAGGCTTATGCCATGATTGTACAGGATATAATGACCGAGTTCCCTGAGGCACTCGGCCCGCAGGATACGATCCAAAAAGCGGCCCAACTGATGCGAGACCATGATTATGGGGTCATTCCCATTCTTGATGGTCTGGACGCGCTGGTCGGGGTCATCACCGACCGGGATATCGTCATTCAAGCCGTCGCGAAAGGCCACGGGCCGGAAACTTTGATTGAAGAGTGCATGTCGGTCCAGCCGGACACGATTCCGAAAGATCTGCCGATTGGGCAGGCTTTGCATGTGATGAACACGCGCCAGATCCGCCGCCTGCCGGTTGTGGAAAATGGCCGGTTGATCGGCATGGTGTCGCTGTCTGACATCGCCAAAGCACAGATTCCCGAAAACGAAAAAGCAAAGACCTTGGAAAGTGTCTCGGCGGGCGGCGCGGACATCCGCCCCGGCGCAGATTTGCCGGAAGCGTAACCCACCCCGCCTCGTTCCTCGGCGACCCTCCCGAAGCGGAAGGGTGAGGAGACTTCGTCGCAATCCCTTCCTGAAGCTCTTGACCTTCCCGCTTCGGGAG
>CAXUNT010000087.1:0-17591 GCA_964252595.1 uncultured Armatimonadales bacterium | reverse complement strand
ACTGGGTAGGTTCCAATAACTGGTAGGAAAATCAATGCTGACACTGGATTTGACGAATAAAATCGCCGTGGTGACGGGGGCCACGGGCCAATTAGGGCGCGTGATGGTGCGGACCTTGGCGGAATGCGGCGCAGACGTTGCCATTCACTACTTGCAGAACGGGGATAAAGCGGCGTCGCTGAAGGCCGAAGTGGAAGCACTGGGGCGGCGGGCAATCGCGGTGCAGGCGGATGTCTCGGGTAAAGCCAGCGTTCTCGCGCTGCGGGACATCGTCGTGCAGCAGCTTGGCGCGGCGGAGATCATTGTCAACAATGCTGTCAGCCCGTCGCCGTGGACAAGCGTGTTAGAGCAGTCGGTGGAAAGCTACGAGCGCCAGTTTCAATCTTCCGTGCTGCACAACGTCTTAATGGCCCAGGCATTTGTTCCTGGCATGATCAGCGGCGGCAAGGGCGGACGAGTGATCGGAATCTCCACCGAATGCGCGATGCAGAATTTCCCGACCCAGTCGGCTTACGTGTCCGGCAAGCGCGGCATGGACGGTGTTTTACGCGTCCTCGCTAAAGAAATCGGCGAGCATGGCATCACGGTGAACCAGGTCGCGCCAGGCTGGACAGTCAGCGACAACGACCGTGCGTCCGGCTCCGAAATACAGCCGGAATACAGCCAGTCGGTGCCGCTGCGTCGGCGCGGAACCGATCAGGAAATCGCCAATGTCGTTGCGTTTTTGGCGTCCGATTTGTCGAGTTATATTACGGGCGCTTACGTTCCCGTCTGCGGCGGAAATGTCATGCCTGCGATCTAACTGTGTTAAGAGTCCGGGGTTGTAGAAAACCCCGGCAGAAGATGTCCTTCGGATAAGGAGAGATCAAATCTCCTTGTTCTATCTCTTCGTCCGAAGGACCCTTTTTGCCGGGGTTTTCTACAACCCCGGTACTGTCTGGAAAGATTATGAATACCAACAGCCAGGTCCAAATTTTTGACACCACCCTGCGGGACGGTGAGCAGTCGCCGGGGGCGTCGCTCAATGTGGACGAAAAAGTGGAAATCGCCCGGCAATTAGTGCGCCTCGGCGTAGATGTCATTGAAGCGGGGTTTCCTGTTTCCAGCCCCGGCGACTTTGAAGCCGTGCGGCGAGTCGCGGCGGCGGTGGGGGACCGCGCGACGGTCTGCGGCCTGACGCGGGCGGTCCCCAAAGACATTGATGTCGCTTGGGATGCACTCAAAGGCGCGGCCCGCCCGCGCATCCATACGGGTCTCGGCGTCAGCGAAAGCCACTTGAGACACAAGCTCAAAAAGACCGGCGACGAAGCGCTTGCCATTGGGATCGCCGCCGTGAAGCACGCCCGCGCCCTGGGCTGCGAGGACATTGAATACTTCACCGAAGACAGCGGGCGGGCCGACCCGGAGTATTTGTACCGGGTCATCGAAGCCGTCATTAAAGCCGGCGCAACCGTGATCAATGTCCCGGACACGACCGGCTATATGTCCCCCGAAGAATACGGGGCGCTGTTTGCCGGCATCCTGAGCCACGTCCCCGGCAGCGAGAACATCACGCTCTCGGCGCACTGCCACAACGATCTCGGCATGGCGACGGCGAACGCGCTGGCTGCCGTCAAGGCTGGGGCTAGACAGGTGGAATGCACCGTCAACGGCATCGGCGAGCGGGCGGGCAACACGTCGCTGGAAGAAGTGGTCATGGCCCTCTACACGCGCGGCGATGTGTACGGCGTCGGCACGAAAATCAAGACTGAGGAGATCTATAAAACCTCGCGCATGGTCTCAACTATGACCGGCATTTTGGTCCAGCCGAACAAAGCAATTGTCGGTGCGAATGCCTTCGCGCATTCGTCGGGCATCCATCAGGACGGCGTCTTAAAAGAGCGCTCGACCTACGAGATCATGGACCCCAAGACTGTCGGCATCGGCGAAAGCAAAATTATTCTCTCTGCCCGTTCGGGCCGGGCGGGCGTCCGGCACCGGCTGACCGAACTGGGCCACACATTTGCGACTGAAGACGAATTTGAAAAGGTCTACACGCGGTTTCTTTTAGTCGCCGACAATAAAAAAGTGGTTTACGACGAAGACTTAGACGCAATTGTCGGTGACGAGCTGACCATCGTGCCGCAGACGTATGAGTTGGTCCAAGTTCAAGTCTCCTGCGGCGACCAGGCCATTCCAACGGCAACCGTCAAGCTGCGTCACGCGAACAAGGCCATTCTGATGGACGCCGACACCGGTAACGGCCCCGTGGACTCCATCTACCGGGCGATCAACCGGATTGTCCAGGTGCCGAATGAGCTGATCGAGTTCACGGTCCAGAGCGTCACCGAGGGCATTGATGCAATGGCCGATGTCACCATTCGGATCAAAGCCGAAGGCAACATGATCTACACAGGTCACGCGGCGAACACGGATATTTTCGTCGCGTCCACGAAAGCCTATTTGCAGGCCCTGAACAAGCAGATTGCGCGGGCGAGTGGGCGGATCGAAACCGAGCAGGTTTTAGAGCATGTCTGACAGCCCCCCCGCCCTTCAGCCCGCTCCGCTCCTGCGAGGGCCGATTCTGAGGAGCCAGAGCAGAACGGGAGAAGATCAAGCCGCATCCGGGGAGGCATTTCTTTCCATGTCCGGCTCCCCAGAATTGGCCCTCGCAGGAGCGGAGCGGGCTGAAGGGCGGGGGGGCTGTCAGATCCGATCCGCTGAGGCGCTCGATCTGCCTGCCGTCATCACGCTCTGGCGAGCGTTGCAGGACATCAATGCGTCGTATGACCCGCGCCTCGCGCTGAATGCGGGTGCGGACGCCTGGTTCTTTGGTTATTTACGCGATAACCTAGACAACCCGAACATGGCGATCTATGTGGCCGACCACGGCGGCAGCGTGGTCGGGTACACGTTTGGGCAGGTCATGCAGCGCCCCACGCTTCATTCGGGCGACTGCGGCTACATTGCCGATGTCTGTGTCCGGGACGGCTGGCGGCGGCAGGGCGTGGGCCGTCAGCTCCACAGCCGCCTGCGGGCCTGGTTCGTGTCGCGCGGCATCACGGCGGTGGAAGTGCAGGTTATCCGGGCGAACCCCGCGTCGCAGGCGTTCTGGCGCAAGATGGGGTACAACGATTTTTTACGGACGTTAAGAAGCGAGTGAGACCCACCTCCTTGCTCCGTAACAAGTTACTTCGCAGGGCTCCTCCCTAAGAGGGAGGACGAAGAGTTCAGACGTAAAGCGTGATCAGGGCGCAATCTTTACCAGGGCTTAATCTCTTTGTCCTTCCCTCTAGGGAGGAGCCCTGCGAAGTAACTTGTTACGGAGCAAGAAGGTGGGTTCTGGAGAATACATTATGGCAAACATTGTTGTGATGGCCGGCGATGGCATCGGGCCGGAGATCATGGCGGAAGGACTAAAAGTCCTGCACGCAGCGGCGCACAAGTACGGTCTGGCGCTGGACTTCACCGAAGCGCTGGTCGGCGGGGCGGCGTATGATGCGAGTGGGCATCCGCTGCCACCGGAAACACTGGCGCTGGCAGAAAGCGCCGACGCCATCTACTTTGGTGCGGTCGGCGGTCCGAAATACGACGCCATCCCCGACCCGAACCTGCGCCCGGAGCGCGGGGCTTTGCTGCCTCTGCGCCAAAAACTTGAGCTGTACGCCAATCTGCGACCCTGCGTTCTATATGCCTCTCTTGCGTCGGCCTGCCCGTTGCGGCCGGATTTAGTGGAAGGTGGCTTTGATATTCTGGTTGTCCGCGAGCTGACCGGCGGCCTGTACTTCGGCCAGCCGAAGGCATGGAACGGCGACCGGGCCGTAGACACTTGCGTTTATACTCGTGATGAAATTACCCGCATTGCCCGCGTCGGCTTTGAGGCGGCGCAGAAGCGCGGGCGTCGGCTTCTCAGCGTCGATAAAGCGAACGTGCTGGAAACGTCGCGGCTGTGGCGCGAGACCGTGACGAGCCTCGCCGCTGAGTACCCGAACGTCGAGCTGTCCCATCAGCTTGTAGACGCGACCGCGATGGACTTGGTCCGCCGCCCGCAGTCGTTCGGTACCATCGTCACTGAGAACTTGTTCGGCGATATTCTCAGCGATGAAGCCGCACAGCTCACGGGTTCTTTAGGTATGCTCCCATCGGCCTCTCTCGGCGCGAAAAAAACTGAGTACGGCACGTTCGGCCTGTACGAGCCGAGCCACGGCAGCGCCCCAGACATCGCCGGCACCGGCAAAGCGAACCCGCTGGCGACGATTTTGTCCGGCGCTCTGCTCCTGCGCTACTCGCTTGGCGCGGAAGCCGCCGCCTGCGGGATTGAAGCCGCCGTCGCCCGCATTTTGGAGTCCGGCTACCGCACATCGGACATTCTGGAAGACGCCCCCGGTGCGGTCCATGTCAACTGCCGCCAGATGGGTGATTTGGTCGCTGGGGCGGTGATGAACGGGACGGACCCACGGGATTAACCCACCTACTTGCATCGCTTACGTCAAATGTCTGAACTCTTTGTCCTCCCCTGTGGGGAGGACCCCTGCGAAGTAACTTGTTACGGAGCAAGGAGGTGGGTATGCAGAAAATCGAAGCCATCATCCGTCCGACCCGTTTAGACCAAGTCAAAGAAGCCCTGGAAGACCTCGGTGTCGTCGGCATGACCGTCACCGACGTGCGCGGGTACGGGCATCAGCGCGGCCACACGGAAAAGTATCGGGGCAATACCTACGTCGTCAACCTGCTGCCCAAGCTCAAGTTAGAGCTGGTCGTGGCCGATGCCGTCGCCGATGCCGCGATGGCGGCGATTGAAGACGCCGCCCGCACCGGCGAGATCGGCGACGGCAAAATCTTCGCCTACCCGGTCGAGCGGGCCATTCGCATCCGCACCGGCGACGAAGGGGAAGACGCGCTATGACGCTGATTGGAAGGCTGAAAGCAAGAACGCATAGTGTTCAGGGGGCGCACACAAGCGCTGAACTAAGCGAGGCAGAAAGGCGGCTTGGTTTTCCCCTGCCAGATTTCCTGCGCGAAGTTTACCTAGAAGTCGGCTACGGCTGGCCTTTACTCTCTAGATTTGGATTATCAAGCGTTTGGCAGGCATTGAAAGATTACCAAGAATCCCTGGCTGATGCAGAAAGGGGTATGCCTATTTATCCCCAAAAGCTATTGCCGATTGTTCAGTGGGGTTGCGGCATTGAGTCAGTGATAGATTGTTCTTCTCCTGGTGGTCCCATAATACGAATTGACCCAAACTTCGATGTGCCATACATACTGGACTGCTTTGATTTGTCGCCGGATTTCAAGTTTTACGAAGCTTACTCAAACTCGGAAATTGCCTCTTGGTACGAAGCGATGTCGTTGAGCGAATGGCTGGAAGCTTGGCTGCATGGTGTCAATCTTTTTGAGTTGCCGATGAAAATGCGTGTCAAGGACATTGACCCTTACTGCAACTGACAATAAAGCAATAATGAACAACAATGAACAACACACAGATAGACATCTATGACACGACCCTGCGGGACGGCTCGCAGGGGGAGGGCATCTCGTTCAGCGTGGAAGACAAAGTCAAGATCGCGAAGCGCTTGGATGCTTTCGGGATTGACTATATTGAAGGCGGCTGGCCGGGATCAAACCCGAAAGACATTGAGTTCTTCGAGCGCATGAAGTCGGTGCCGCTTACTCACGCAAAGCTGGCGGCGTTCGGATCGACGCGCCGCCCGAACCGACGCGCGGAAGATGACCCAAACTTGCAGCAGCTTTTGGACGCGGGAACGCCAGTCATCACATTTGTCGGGAAGTCGTGGGATTTTCATGTCACGGAAGCGCTGCGGCTGCCGCTGGACGAGAATCTCGCAATGATCGCAGACACCGTGCGGTTCTACAAGGCGCACGGCAAAGAAACGATCTTTGATGCCGAGCATTTTTTTGACGGCTGGAAGCGCCATTCGGCCTATGCCGCGCAGTGTTTGGACGCCGCGCTTTCGGCGGGCGTGGATTGTATTGCGCTGTGCGACACCAACGGCGGGACGCTGCCCAGTGATATTGCGGCAATTGTCGGCGAAGTGATCAAACAGTTCCCGGCAGGCCGGTTTGCCATCCACACCCACAACGATACCGAGTGCGGGGTGGCGAATAGCCTGGTCGGCATCCAAAGCGGGTGCAGCCAGGTGCAGGGAACCATCAATGGGCTGGGGGAGCGGACGGGCAATGCCAATTTGACCTCTATTATCCCGTCGCTTTCGCTGAAGATGGGCTATGACTTATCCTGCGCGGCGCACTTGACCGAGCTTCTGGAATTGTCGGCGTATATGGATGAGATCGCGAACGTCACACCGCGCACGTCGGCGGCGTATGTCGGTCGGTCGGCGTTCGCCCACAAAGCCGGGCTGCACATTGACGCCATGCGGAAAAACCCGGAGACGTATATTCATCTGGACCCAGCATTGGTCGGCAATGAGAACCGCATTCTGGTGTCCGAGCATTCGGGATCGTCGGCGATCTTGGAGAAAGTGCAGAACACAGGGCTGGATTTACGCAAAGACAGCCCGGAAACGAAAGAGATTTTGTCTCAGCTCACGGCCTTAGAGCATCAAGGCTACTCGTTTGAAGGCGCGGAAGCGTCGTTCGCGCTGCTGGTCCAAAAGGCGACGGGCCGTTACCGCCAGCTCTTTGATTTGGTCGGCTACCGGGTGATTGTGGAAAAGCGCGGGGGCGACACCGAAGCGATTACCGAGGCAACGCTGAAGCTGTGCGTCGGAGACCAGGAAATGCTGACGGTGGCGGAAGGCGACGGCCCGGTGAACGCTTTGGACAGCGCCCTGCGGCTGGCGCTGACTCCGCACTACCCGCAGCTTGCGGAGATTCGGCTGACCGACTTCAAAGTGCGTGTCGTCAACGTCAAAGAAGGCACGGCGGCCAAAGTCCGCGCCGTCGTAGACTACGCCGATGCCGGAGAAACCTGGTCTACCATCGGTGTCTCCACCAACATCATTGATGCGTCCTGGCACGCGGTCGTAGACAGCATTGAATATGGCCTGCTGCGCCGCACGTCCTGAAAAGCGTTTTTTGCCGCCATTGCCGGCTGCAAAAACTCCCGTTAGAAGCTGCGAAATTCCGCCCGTGGTCTCTGAGCTTTACAATATCCCACACGCCAATACCCCAGACGTACCGAATGGCCCCGCACTTGGCGCAGTCTGGTGGATCAAGCGTGACTTGCGCCTTTACGACAACCCGGCTCTCACCGAAGCGGCTGCCCGTGCGGTCTCGGCAGGCAGCCCGCTGCTGCCGCTGTTTTTGTTTGAGCCAAGTGTCCTGGCTGCCCCGGAGTTTTCTTCGTTCCATATCCAGGCCCAGCGTCAGGCACTGACCGACCTTCAAAGCCGGCTGCGGGACCGGCATGACATGGACATCTTGGCCCTCGCCGAAGACGCGGTTCCGGCGCTTGAAGCTCTGTACCGCCGCCATCCCTTTCTCCATTTAGTGAGTCATCGCGAAACTGGTACCGAGGCGACGTACAGGCGGGACCGTGCGGTGGCGGCGTGGTGCCGGCGCAGGGGCGTCACCTGGACCCAGCCGCCGCAGGCAGGTGTGTTTCGCCCGCTGCCGGACCGAGATCAACGCGAAGCGCGGTGGCAGGAGTTCATGCGCCAAATCCCGCTTCCTGTTCCTAGCCTGTTTCCGTTTCCCGGCTGGCTGCACGCTCTGTGCAAGGCGTCTCTTCCGAGAGTTTCTGCGCGGGCGGAACCGAGCTGGCTGGAAGCGGATGCCGGCCTGGGCCAGCGGCAGGAAGTCACGGAGCCGTTGGCGTGGGCAACCCTGCGTGGGTTTCTCAAGGGACGGGCGGCGGGCTATTCAGGCGGCATCTCGTCTCCGGTGACTGCATTTCGCGCGGGATCGCGCTTGTCGGTCCATCTGGCCTGGGGCACGCTGTCTGCCCGCACCGTGCATCACGAGGTTTTAACGCGGCTTGCAGGACTCAAATATGACCCGTCCCCAGAAGCCAAAGCACTGCGGCTGGGACTTTGGGCTTTCGGTGAACGGATGCAGTGGCGCGACCACTTTGCCCAGCGCCTCGAAGATGAGCCGGCATTAGAATTTCACCCGCCCCATCCACTGTATCGCGACCTGCCATACGTCACTGGCGATGAGACGGATCACCGGCTGGAAACACTGCTGGCGGGACGTACTGGCTTTCCCCTCGTAGATGCCTGCCTACGGTGCGCGTCGGCGACCGGCTTTCTGAACTTTCGGATGCGGGCGCTTGTGACCTCGTTTGCCTGTCACGGCCTGCGCCTCGACTGGCGGACGGTGATGACCCCGCTGGCTCGGCTGTGGACCGACTACGAGCCTGGTATTCATGTCAGCCAGGTACAGATGCAGGCTGGCGTTGTCGGGACCAACACGATCCGCGTGTACAGCCCGGCGAAGCAGCTTCGGGACCAAGACCCTGCACTGTCGTTCACACGGGCCTGGCTGCCGGAGCTGTCGGCGATGCCTGATGAGCTGATCTGGACACTGGGCGAGCCGACCATCTTTGTCCCTTCAGGCTATGCCGCTCCGCTTGTTGATTTCGCCGCCGAGAGCAAAGTCATGAAGGATGCGCTGTACAGCCGCCGCACCAGCCCCGAAGGCGTCGCGGCCGCAGCGATTGTCCAGCACCGCCACGGCTCGCGCCGGGTTCGTCCGCCCCGTGCGCGTCGCCCCGCCACGGCTCAGGATCGGCTCCGTGCGGGGAAGCCGGTGGCAGGTTCTTGACTTCCCGCTGTTCACCGGGTACAATTTCTTGGTTGCACTCGTAGCTCAGTGGATAGAGCAATCGCCTTCGGAGCGATCGGTCGGGCGTTCGAATCGCTCCGGGTGCATCTGAGAACTTTTCACGCGACCTGTTCGCCGCTCCCGGCTCAGGTCGCTTTTCTTTGCCGATAGGAACCTATGGCTGTTCTACTTAGCTGCGCGTCGCTGACCAAATCTTATGGCTCTCGGCCTTTGTTCCATGACATCTCGCTGGGCGTCGGGGACGGCGAAAAGATGGGGCTGATCGGGCCAAACGGCGCGGGCAAGTCTACTTTGCTCAAAATCTTTGGGGGACTCGAAAAGCCGGACAGTGGAACAGTCTCGGCCCGGCGCGGTCTGCGGATTGCGTATATCGCCCAGGAAGATGTTTTCTCAAGCGGCGCAACGGTCGGCACTGTCCTGACCGATGCACTGGCGGCAGAGCATTTGGACGAGGTCGAGCGGGATGTTCGCATTGAAATCGCGCTGGGCCGGGTCGGGTTCACGGAGCGCGATCAAGCAGTTGAGACGCTGTCCGGCGGCTGGAAAAAGCGGCTGTCACTGGCCCGCGCTCTGGTGCAGGACGCTGAGCTGCTGCTGATTGACGAGCCGACCAACCACCTGGACCTGGAAGGGGTTCTGTGGCTCGAAAGCCTGCTGCAAGAAGCGGGGTTCGCATTTGTTCTCATCAGTCACGACCGCGTGTTTTTGGAGAACGTCACAAACCGCGTGGCCGAGCTGCATCCCGCCTATGCCGAAGGGTATATCAGCGTCAGCGGCAGCTACAGCGACTTTTTAGTTCAGCGCGAAGAATATCTTGCTGCTCAGGCGCACCGGGAAGACGCGCTGCAAACCCAGGTCAAGCGGGAAATCGAATGGCTGCGGCGCGGGCCGCAGGCGCGGACGACTAAAGCGCAGGGGCGCATCCAGCAGGCCGGGCAGATGATCGAGGAGCTGGCTGAACTGAAGTTCCGCAATGCTCAGGGGAAGACCGCTGGGATTGACTTCAACGCATCGGGACGCCAGACGCGCGATTTAATTGTCGCGAAAGACTTGTCCAAGACGCTCGGCGGACGAACTCTGTTCTCAGGTTTGGACCAGACCCTTGCGCCGGGAACGCGGCTCGGTTTGATTGGCCCAAACGGCAGTGGCAAGACGACGCTGATTAAAACCCTTACGGGGGAAATCCAGCCGGATGGCGGCACGATCAAGCGGGCCGACGGCCTGCGCGTGGTCTTGTTCGATCAGGCCCGGCAGCAATTAGACAAAACCCTGTCCCTGCGCGACGCCCTCAGCCCGAACTCGGATACCGTGACCTACCGGGGGAACCCGATGCACGTTTCCGGCTGGGCCAAGCGGTTCCTGTTCAAGACCGAGCAGTTGAACACACCGATCCGGGTGCTGTCCGGCGGCGAGCAGGCGCGTATACTCATTGCAAATCTGATGCTCCAACCCGCCGATGTGCTGATTCTGGATGAGCCGACCAATGATCTGGACATCCCGACGCTGGAAGTGCTGGAAGACAGCCTGCTGTCCTTTCCTGGTGCTTTAGTGCTGGTGACGCACGACCGCTACCTGCTGGACCGTGTTTCGACCGATCTGTTGGCGCTGGACGGGCGCGGGGGTTCGGCGCACTTCACGGGATTGTCCCAGTGGGAAGCCGCTCAGAAGCCTGCGCCAATTGCTGCGCCTGCCCCCGCCGCGCGTCCGAAAGCTGCCGCGCCCGCGCCAAATCGTTTGTCCACGTCGGAGCGGCGTGAGCTGGCTCAAATCGAAGCCAAGATCGAAGCGGCCGACGAAGTCGTCGCCGCGCTAGAGCGTCAGCTAGAAGACCCGAAGGTCGCGTCGGATGCTGCCCGACTGCACGAGGTTTGGAACGCCCTGCCTGCCGCCCGCGACCAGGTTTCCGCGCTGTACGCCCGCTGGGAAGAGCTGGAGTCGAAAAAGGGGTAGGGGACGCACGCAGAGAAACTTTCATTGAAGAGCGCCTCGTCAAGAGGCGCTTTTTTTGTCTTGGCATACAATAAAAATTAATAAACGTTGATATTTATTCATAAAATGTGATAAAGAAAATGGTGGGATATGCCATAATGACAATCAGTGAGTCCTGAGCGCGTCCTTGGCGGCCGCGCTCTTGTTAGAAAGACATTCATGGACAATTTTCCTTCTGCAAGCCGGGACCAGGCCGGCGAAGCAAACCGCCTTGACGCGCTCCGCTCTTACAGCATTCTGGATACACCCCCCGAAGAAGATTTTGACGATATCGTGCGCCTGGCTTCCGCGATTTGCGATGTCCCGGTGGCGCTGATTACCCTGATAGACGAAAACCGACAGTGGTTCAAGGCACGCATCGGCACCGGCATTGAGCAAACCCCGCGTGCCATCTCGTTCTGCACTCACGCGCTGGATGAGCCGGGAATGCTGATTGTTCCCGATACGACTCAGGATGAGCGGTTCGCTGCCAACCCGCTCGTCACCGAAGGTCCGCAGGTGCGTTTCTATGCCGGAGCGCCGCTGCGGACGCCGGAGGGGCATGCCCTGGGAACCCTTTGCACGCTGGACAGCAGACCGCGCACCCTGAGCGCTGGGCAGCAGGACGCGCTGCTGATCCTCAGCCGTCAGGTCATGGCCCAGCTTGAGCTGCGCCGCCGGATTTCCGACCAAGAGCGGCTGAACCGGGACCGAGACCGCGTGGAAGCGCGGCTGCGGCTGCTGGAAACAGCCGTGGAGCGGGCGAACGATGTCATCTTGATCACCGAAGCCGAGCCGTTCGACCAACCCGGCCCGGCGATTGTCTACGTCAATCCGGCGTTCACCCAGATGACCGGCTACACGCCGGAAGAAGTGCTGGGGAAAACGCCGCGCATCTTGCAGGGGCCGGATACGGACCGCACGGTCACCGCCGAGATACGGAAAAACCTGGTTCGGTGGAAGGCCGTGCAGGTGGAAGTGCTGAACTACCGCAAAGACGGCACCCAGTTCTGGTCGGAGCTGAACATCGTTCCGATCGCCAATGAGAAAGGCCGGTTTACGCACTGGGTCTCGATCCAGCGTGATGTGACCGCCCGCAAGGCCGAGCAGTCAAAAGCCGAGCAAACCAATCTGGAGCTGGAGCGGCGCGTTGAGGAGCGCACGAGGGCGCTGAAAGCCGCCAACGAAGCGCTGGAAGCAGAGATTGCCGAGCGCAAAGTGCTGGAAATTCAGCGGGAAACTCTGCTGGCTGAAGCGGTTCAACGCGCCGATCTCGATTCTCTCACCGGGCTGTGGAACCACCGCGGCTTTCAGCGGCGTTTGGAAGACGAAGCGGATCGCGCCCAGCGTTCCGGACAGCGGCTGGTCATGGCAATGGTGGATGTGGATAACTTCAAGTTCTTCAACGACGTTTACGGGCATCCGGTCGGCGACGAGATTTTGCGCCAGGTGGCGTCGGCGCTGAGTGCGAGCTGCCGCTCCTATGATACGCTGGCCCGGTTCGGCGGGGATGAGTTCGCGCTGCTGGCGACGGTTCCGGAAACGGAAAATGTCACAAGCCTGACCGAGCGCCTGCGTGGGGCGCTGTCCGAGCTGGGCTATACACCGCCGGGCTACGACATGGTGATCCCCATCGGCACGTCCCTAGGCCTGGCCGTCTTCATGGAAGAAGCGGCGACCCGGCTGGAGTTGGTGGACCTGGCGGACCAGCGTCTGCGGGCGGCGAAAGCCGGGGAAAGCACGAAAGCGGCCTTGGTGGAAAGCTTCCGGGCGCAGTTCGCGAAGTCCCGCGCGGGCTTTTCGATGCTGAGCGCGCTGGTGAACGCCGTGGATGTCAAAGACCGCTATACCTGCCGCCACTCCGAGGATGTCATGGTCTACAGCCTGCAAATCGCGTCGGCACTCGGCCTGGATACGGCGGCGCAGCAGACCATCGCCGTTGCCGCCCTGCTGCACGACGCCGGCAAGATCGGCGTGCCGGACGACATTCTCCGCAAACCGGGGCGGCTGACGGCGGCGGAGTTTGAGTCGATCCGGCAGCATCCTGAAATGGGCGCAAACATTGTCGGGGCGGTCAGCGGCTTTGAGGAAGTGCTAGGCGCGATCCGCCATCACCATGAGCGCTGGGATGGCGCGGGTTATCCCGGCGGCCTAGCCGGGACCGAAACGCCGCTGTTCGCCCGCCTGATGGCGGTGGCCGATGCTTTCTCCGCCATGACGGCGGATCGGCCCTACCGCAAAGGGATGCCGGCGGCCCAAGCTCGGCGAATTCTCGAAGAAGGAGCGGGAACGCAGTGGGACCCCGATTGTGTCCGCGCGTTCGTGCTGGCGCAGGGCGCTGCGCCAGTTCAGGACCCAATCAGACCGCTCGTGACATAAGCGTTTTAATCCAGCGCCAGCAGCAAATCCAAATCAAAGTCGGCGCTGCGGATTTCGTCTTTGAGATCGTCCACATCCGGCTTGACACGCGGCAGTTTTCGGAGTGTGTCGTACATCTCGCGCGGCGGGTTGACCGAGATGACCATGACCACCCGATTGTCGTCGTCGAGATACAGCTCGTCAAAGCGGTTTGATTCAGGGTCTCCGTGGAAAAGGCCGCCGTGGC
Organism: uncultured Armatimonadales bacterium; assembly: GCA_964252595.1. GTDB lineage: Bacteria > Armatimonadota > Armatimonadia > Armatimonadales > Capsulimonadaceae > JANXMY01. Next base: position 4,273 of record CAXUNT010000087.1, on the reverse strand, counting down.
CGCCCTGCGGGTCGCCGAGCAGCTCAATGTGAATATCCAGCGCATCGGAGTGAAAGCCTGGGACATCGTCGTAGGCGATTTTCTGTCCAGCCATGTTCGCCCCGGCGATCTCGCCTTGCCGCAGCGCGTTATCCCAGTGCTCTACATGCCTTCGGCTGCCGAGAGCCGGGTCCTGAAAGCCCGCGGCATCCCCGGCGGCATACACATCCGGTGCGGATGAGAGCAGAAACTCGCTGACCAGAACGCCGTTGCTCTCGTCCGTGTCCACGCCTGCCGCCAGCGCAAATTCTACGTTCGGCTTGACCCCGATCCCGACCAGCACTAGGGCGCCGTCAATCTCGCGGCCGGCTTTGGTTTTGACGCCCGACGCCGAGATCTCGGCCACTTCATCCCCTAAAATTACTTCGGCCCCGGCGGCTTCCAGCTTTGTCTGCAAAAACGCGCCGTACTCCGGGGAAGCGAACTTGCTCCACAAATGGTCGGTCGGCTCAATAACCGCCACTCGCCCACCTTTCGTGAGAAAACTCGATGCGGCCTCCACGCCGGTGTAGTCGCCGCCGACGAGAACAATTTTTTTGCCTAAGGTGGCCCGGAGCGCGTCGCTGTCTTCCCAAGTCCGCAGGGTATGGACATTCGGCCCGTCTGCACCGGGGACATCTAAAGTTCTCGGCAACGATCCCGTAGCGATCAGCAGCTTTTCATAGACCACCGTGTCACCGCTGTCCAGCGTGACTGTTTTCGTCTTTGTGTTCGCCCCAGTGGCTTTCGTGCCGATCAGCAGCATAACTTCGTTTTGTTTGTACCAATCTTCGGGATGGATCAGCAGCACGTCTTCCGCTTTGGTTTCTCCGCGCAGGTATTCGTTCGACAGCGGAGGGCGATGGTACGGCAAGTGAGGCTCAGAGCCGACAATTAAAATTCCGCCTTTGAGGTCGTACTTGCGAATCGTGTCCGCTGCCGTCACGGACGCGAGACCGCCGCCGACAAGAACGTAACGGGCGGAATGCTGTGTCATAAGAGGTAACCCTTTCGTGGGAGCAAATGGGAAGATGGCGTAACTTTACCCGCGCAAGGGCAGGGTCAATCAAAACCTGCCCCTGGCATCCCTATGTTCTGCAAAGTTTGGTTCACCAGCGCACTTGCAGATCGCTGCCGCCTGGCACAGCGTACTCGCACTCGCCGTCCCGCGCGGAGGAACCTGCCATTTCTTTGCCACTGAGAAAGAGGACGACGTTTGAAGGAATGCCGCCCTCCGTTGAGATCAGCTTCAAGCGGCAGGAAGACTGAGGAACACCGTGAACACGCATCTCGGCGCAGCCTGGGGCTGCATTGATGATTGTCATCGGGTAGTCGCAGGCGATCTGGAATGGCGTGCTCGCCGGCGTGTGAAAAGAACGGACGGTGAACGCAAACGCCGCGCCGGCTCCGTACACTTCCTGCCCGACTTGACCTGCCGGGTCACCTGCCGGGTACAGGTCTTCCATTGGGATCGCCAGCGTGCGGTCCAGGCGCCCGTTGCGGATTTCGGTCGCGAGGGCGTCTTCTGGCAGCTCGCCAGGATAATAATACCAGGCGCGGTTCAGCAAGCAGCGGCAGTATTCGGTGATGAGCAGCCGCGCCGAGTCGGGAAGCGCGTCGCCCGCATGGGTGAACATCTGGTGGAACGCGGCGAAGGACTCAAACGCTTCAAAGACTGCCGTATATTCGGCATCGTGCAGGCAGAGTACGCCGAGAAAGGCCGGAAAATATTTCGCCGTGCCGAGCTTGCAGTCGTAAAACGTTGTGTGCTGAAAGAACGACGCCAAAAGTAGCAGGCTTTGGTCACGGAAAAAGTCGTCGCCGGTCGCTTCCCACAGCCGCAGGCAGGCCGCCGCGCCGATAGCCGTGATGTTGAACTGGTAGCCGACCGCGAACCGGTATCCTATCATCGCCCGAATGGCCGCTTTGGCTTCTTCCAAATACTGCGTGTCGTCAGTCAAATCCCACGCTTCAAGCATCACAGCAGCGTAGATCCCGCCGACATCCGACTGTCCTGGCTCGCCGGGTTTTCGCACATCGGTCAGCACTTCCAGCGTTTCCAGACTGAACTTGACCGGCCACCGGTACTCGAAATGGCGGGCGGCGCGGATGGCGTGTTCCAGCGAGCCGAGCAGCAGCCGCCGCGCTTCCGGGTCGCCGCGCTTTGCAAGGCGTCCCAAATCCAGCAGGGGATGGTACAGGTACCAGGAGTCGGATTCGGCCCGGTCTTTTTCGGGGGGAGCATCCGGCAGGTAGCGCCGCATCGCACCCAAGCTTTCGTCAAAGAACGCCGGGAGGCCCGCCCGGAGCGCATCGGCAAATGGCATGGGTTTTCCCGCCCATTCGCCGTACTCTACAATCGGCAGTGTCAAGGCGAGCTGGACCATGCTGTCCGGCTCCTCGGCAGCGAGGTAGGGCAGGGCATAAGTGAAGCCGTTTCGCACCGACAGGCAGCCGTCGCCGGTCTGTAAATCATACAGTGCATCGGCGGCCCGCCCCGGCCAGTCGCGCCACTCGGTTTCCGGCTGCGTGAGGTGCGGGTAGATTGCTGCCAGGCTGTCTAGAAACAGCCGTGCGGCTTCTCGCTCGTTGGCCGGGATGAGCGGGCTGGCGCAGACAAACGCATCCGAGACAATGATATTCTGTCCGGCAGGGAGCGGCGTTTCCGACGCCGGAAGCCGAAACCCAAGCTGCGGCCATTTGCCGCCGACCAGGCCGACCGGCTTGGTTCCCAGCGTTTCAAACAGCGGGTTCAGCGCGGAAAAGTTGTGCAGGTACAGCGCCGATCCAAATGCCGGCTCGGACAGCGTCCAAAACAGCGCCGCCGCGCCCGTCATCGGCTGCCCGATATGCGCCGTGCCGCGCGTTTGCAGCGGGCTGTTGTATCGGTCAATGGGATAAACGTCGTGCGGCGTGTAGGATAGGATCAAGTCTGCTGAAGGCGTGAGCGTCGTCGTCCAGTGCAGCAGGCCGGCGCTTAGGACTTCAACCGTGACGCCGAACGCGCCAAGCGGCCCTTGGAGTAAGACCTGGACCGACTGTTCTTCTGCTTTGATGCTTTCTACAGTCACGCCGCCGGGGGCGTAGGCTATTCGGAACGCAGTCCCGCTGCCGCTTGGCCCGCGCACGACCAGCCAGAGCGAGTCGCGGCCTGCCTGCACGTCTAGCGTCATCTCGTCCGTCAATGTTTGGGAGTGCAGAGGTGCATTCGCAGACAGCTCGCTCTGCACTGCCGCCGTCCAGGCGTCAATGCCCGTCAGTGGGTCATCTTCAATCCGATCTTCGTACATTCTCATTTCTTTCCCCCGGAATTATGCCTGCTTCGTTTTTCCCAAAATCCGCCTGGGTATATCGCTGTTGCAGGGAAAATACCGACACGAAAGAAAACAAACCATGCGAAAAGAAGTTGTTCCAACGAGCCTACAAGGCAAATCCGTTGTTGTCACCGGCGGGACCACGGGAATTGGGCGGGCCACCGCCGAGCTGCTGGCGTCGCAGGGCGCGAACGTGCTGATTTTGGGCCGCCACGAGGCCGAGCTGAATGAAGCTCTCGCTGAGATGCCCACCGAAGGCAAAGTTTACGGGATTGTCGCGGATACGACCAAACCAGACGACATCACGCGCATTTTTGCCGAGGCCGATGCAAAGCTTGGGGGCGTGGACATTCTGGTCAACAATGCCGCTGAAGCCGCCCAAAGCATCGTGGACACGGAGTACGCCGAATGGAACTATGTCGTGCAGGCCAATATACTAGGCTATATGGGCTGCTCCCGGCAGGCGATTGACCGGATGAAGCTCAAAAAGAGCGGCCATATCGTCAACATCGGCTCACTCAGCGCGAAGCTGCGCGACAGCGGCTCGGATGTTTATGTGGCGACCAAAGCAGCGATTGAAGGATTTTCCGAATCGCTTCGCAAGCAGGTCAACGAAATGGGCATCAAAGTGTCTTTGGTGGAGCCGGGCAAAGTCGGCGCGGATTTCCCGAACTCGACTCCGGAAGAGCAGCCTGCCGAGATTGCCGAGGGGAAAATGCTGATGGCTGAGGATCTGGCGGCGGCGGTTCATTTCTGCCTGATCCAGCCGCAGCGCAGCGATGTGATCTTGATCCAAATCAGGCCGCACGCGCAGAGTATTTAAAAACCCACCCCGCTCGCTTAGGCTCGCCTCCCTCCCGAAGCGGGAAGGGGCGGAGCTTAAGAAAAAGATTTAGGCGACTGCCTTCCGTCTCTGCCTCTCACCCTTCCCGCTTCGGGAG
>CAXUNT010000086.1:0-18094 GCA_964252595.1 uncultured Armatimonadales bacterium | reverse complement strand
AGACAACGATGAGCGCCATCCATCGGCCACAGCCGCTCCGCCCTACGCTGGGCTGCCCAGCTTTCAGAACCCCACAGGCTGGGCAGGACGGGTTTACCCCTACGTCAAAAATGACCCGGTATTTCACTGTCCTACTGACCCTACGGCGGGCGCCGCCGAGTCGCCCCCCCGCGTGCCGGTGTCTTATGCACTGAACTCTAATCTAGTAGGTACCTCCCAAGCGACCCTTGCTGCACCGTCGCATACAGTTCTGCTGTTTGAGGTAGCGGACGATCAGGCGGCGATCATGCTCCCCGACGAAGGAGACAACCGAGTCCCGCAAAGCTCCGCTGCCGGGAACGGCCTGAACGGCGACCTTCTCAACTTGACAGGCAACGGGTATATGCGGATTGACGGCGCGGTGTATGCGACCGGCCTGATGGACAACAACGGAGATAGCTCCCTGCTGCCCTTCAATCAGTACTCAGAGCAGGAGGGGCGGCATTCCGGGGAATCAAATTTTTTGGCCGCCGACGGCCACATCGCCTGGCAGAAAGGTTCTGAGGTCAGCGCGGGCTTCAGTGCCCTTGCGTCCACAAATGCTCAGGCTGCGACGGGATGCGGCCCTGGCAGCCGGGGTGGCGCTCCTTGCGCCGAGGGAACCGCTGCCGGAATGCACAAGCTGACTTTCAGCATCCTTTAATGTTCACTCTGCGTATCCAAGGAAAACTTTATTTGCAAAGGAAAGATTTTTAAGGAGTATTTAATTTGGTTGGATAGACCTGTGGAACAATTCCTGAAGTGTTGTAGTCAAGAAAAACAGCAAGACGGAATGAGCCGAAGAAACACGAAAGGCTGTTACCATGACACTGACGACCAAGATGACTACGCTCGGATTAATCGCTGCCCTCGCCGGAGCGTCCCTCGCGCCTGCAATGGCGAACGACCAGAGCGACAAAAATAATGCGCGGAACCTCGCGATTGGCGGCGGCGCAGTCGCCCTATATGGCCTGCTGAACCACAACAACGTGGCGACGCTGCTGGGAGCCGCTGGTGCGGCCCTGGCCGGCAGCCAGTATGAAAAGGACCGCAAGGACCAGTCGCAGGACAACAGCCGCTATTACTATCGCGGCGGCTACAATGGTTACAACAACGGCTTTGACCGGAACGGCTATGACAACAGCGGCTACAACCGGGATGGCTTCAACCGGGATGGGCGAGACCGGGACGGCCATGACCGTAACTACCGCAATAGCAATGACAACCAATATCGTGACAACCGCGGCAACGACAACTGGAACCAGGGCAATCACAACGGCTGGAACCAGGGCAACCAGAACCAGAACAACTGGCACCAGGATGGCAGCATCTGGAACAACGGCGGCAGCAACCGCCACTAAGAACGAAACGTAAAAAGCCCTGCCGAAACCGGCAGGGCTTTTTTGTGCCTTGTCTCCAAAGCAGGAAATCGCACCCTGTCTGGCGTAACTCGCTTTTATCCTGTAATGCCCGCCTTTGGGAGCCTCCATGATTGTTCTTCGCCGCCTTATTCCTGCTCTGCTTCTGCTGCTGCCTTTATCCGCCTGCGCTGCCCCGCCGGACCTGCTGGCGGCGGACGGCTGGCATCTCACCGCGCCGCATCCCAGTGATGCCGCGCTTCAAGAAACAGACAGCCCGAACGGCCCTGTTGAAACGCTGACTGTCACGACCCCGTCTCAGCCGTTCTACTTGATCCAACTTATTCACCGCATCCCCCGCGCCGTGCCGGCGGGGCATCGTCTCGTGCTGCACTTTGAAGCGCGGTCAGCGACGCGAAGCCCGATGCGAGCCGCCATTGAACTGGACCGGTCACCTTATACGTCCGTGCTGGAAATCTACCCGGCGCTGACCCCGCAGTGGCAGTCCTTTGATCTCCACGAGATTGCGCCCGGCTACGGCCCGAATGGCCTCAGCGTTCATTTCCAGGCCGGGCAGCAGGCAGGAGTCATTGACTTGCGCCGGATCACGGTGACGGACACCGGCCTGAACCCAGCCCTGGTCGATGCGAACGCGGCGCTGGCTCCTGCGGCCACTCAGGCACGCATCCGCCGCTACCGGATGGGAATGCTGACCGTGCGGGTCGTTGATCCAAACGGCAAACCTGTGCCGAACGCGCAGGTGCAGATCACCCAGACCCGCCATGCATTTCTGTTCGGCTGCAATGTCTTCGGCTACGATCCCGCCGATACGTCGCCGTCTCAGAAAGCCTACCAGGATCAGTTCGCGGCGTTGTTCAACTACGCCACGCTGCCGTTCTACTGGGGGGCCTTTGAGCCGACTCCCGGCAAGCCGCAGAGTGATCGGCTGCAAGCGATGGCGGACTGGTGCGCCGCCCATCAGATCACTCCCAAAGGACATCCCCTGGTCTGGCACGAGGTCTGGCCGTCCTGGGCGCCCCAAACTCCCGATGCGGCGATCCCGCTGCTTCATGCACGGGTTGCCGATCTCGTGCCGCGCTACAAAAAGACGATCCATTACTGGGACGTGCTGAACGAGGCCAACAGCGCCGCCGAACAGACGCCGCCGAACGGCGAAAGTGAATGGATCAAGCGGGACGGGCCGGCCCCAGTCGTGGAAACCGCCCTCGGCTGGGCGCGTGCCGCCGGCACCGGCCAAGACGAGACGTTTCTGTACAATGACTACAATACCGGCGGCGCCAATCTGGCGCTGCTGACCCGGCTTCAGCACGACGGCAAGCTGCCGGATGCAGTCGGCATCCAGTCACATATGCACGGCGGGACCTGGCCGCTCACGAAAGTGTGGATCGTCTGCCAAAGCTTTTCGTCGTTCGGCAGGCCGATCCACTTCACGGAAACGACCGTTCTCAGTGGCCCGACGCGCTCCGTGGACTTTAATGCCCCGCCCCCAACCGATTGGCACACGGACCCGGCGGACGAAGCCGCGCAGGCGGACTATGTGACCCAGTTCTACACCGTCCTGTTCAGCCACCCGTCGCTCCGGGCGATTACCTGGTGGGACTTCAGCGACAAGAACTCCTGGGTCAATGCCCCGGCAGGATTGGTCCGCAGCGACATGACCCCGAAGCCTGCCTACACGCGCCTGCTGAACCTTATTCATCATACCTGGTGGACCAATGCCGCCGGCGTAACCAATCCGCGCGGCCTCCTTTCCAAGCGCGTCTTTTACGGCCAGTATACGCTCACGGTACGAGCCGGGGGAACGCGCCGGCAAATGGCGGTGTTCTTCCCGGAGGCGTCGGGACCACTCACAGTCACGCTGCGCCTGCCGCCCAAAAAACGCCCTTGACAACCCAAACATTTGTTTGCTATAATGGCGCGAAGACACAAGAAACAGAACTACAGGACACCGATCATGAGAAAGACACCCGCGCCCGCGCCGACATCAACGCCCACACTGGAAAAGAAGCCCGCCGTTAAAACGCCTGCCGCTAAAATGCCCGTACCGAAGACCATCAAGCCCGTACCCAAAGCCGCCGCGAAAACACCAACGCCCAAGCCCGCGCCGCCTGCGGTCGTCGCCGAAACACCCGCCACCTACTTCGCCGGAGCCGCCGGACGCGCCTGGCGCATGAGCGGCAAACACGCCGTCGCCTATGTCCACACCGCCGCGCTGGCGAGCGAGCTGCTGGGAGCTGAGCCGCGCCAAGTCGCCGGAAGTGCGATGGCCGTCTATTACGACCGCAAAGGCCGCCCCTTCGCCTGGCAGTTCCGCTTCGACACCGCCCGCTGGGCTGAAGTCACGGGCCGACTGTTGTAAGACATATCATAGGAGCATCGTATGAGCATCACTGCCAGTTACCGCCGCTTGATGCCTGACGAGTTCCAGAAATGCCAAGATGATCCCAAAGCGGCAGCCGCCGCCAACTTGTTCAACTTGGAGGAAATGGACGAAGATACCTACGAGGATCTTGATGCTGATTTTGATGACGAAGCTGCCGCTGAGTCTGGTCATTATCTTGACATCAGTAACTCCTGGCACGCACTGCATTTTCTCCTAACCGGCAAAAACGAAATGGATAGTACGACAGTCCCTCCGCCCTTCGGGAACGTCGTTCTGGGCGACACTCCAACTAAGTGGGAAGCAACCTATGGCCTGGTGCGCTCCTTAACGCCTGATGAGGTCAAAGCCGTGGCGGTTGCGCTGGCAGAAACCAAGCCGGAAGACTTACGCCGTCGGAGTTTGACACAATTTGGTGCGGAGCATCTGTATGGGTATCATGGTTTACCACGCGGCAGCAACCTGAGCGCCGAGGATTTAGAAGAACTGCTAGAAGTATTTGAACAGGTACGGGATTTCTTTGTCGCTGCCGCTCAGGAAGGTGATGTCGTGTTGTTGTCATCGAACTAAGAAGAAACCGGCACTGGAAGTGCCGAGCTAGCGCAGCACGGAAAGTCGCTCCGCGACTGGAAATTGTCTTTGCCGGCAGTCCCTCAGTGCCGGAGGCACTTTCTGTGCTTCATTAGCCCGGCATTTCAATGCCGGGTTCTTTGCCAGCAGAACCTCACCCCGGAACTCCGTTCCGACCCTCTCCTTAACAAGGAGAGGGTGGACGCGGAGCGGCCGGGTGAGGTTCACGCCGCCGGCAGTCCCAGATACCCGCGTATCCACGGCTCGTCAGGAGCGATCACATTCCCCGCCACTAAATCCGCGATGAGCTTGCCGGTCGTTTGGAGCTGCCCGGCGTCCGGGGTCCCCAAAGTGAACGTCGGACAGGCGGCGTCGGGACCGAAGTTGTAGGCGACGAGCGGGGCCAGCAACTGCTTGCCGATGACCGTCTCCGTGAGGTCCCGCTGAAGCTTGGCGACGTATAAACCCAGAATGTCCTGATGGACGGAACCCAGGGCGTAGCTTGCGCCTTTCGCCGTGCTGTCAGTGGTTAATGTCTGGCCGAGAATGCTCTTGGCGATAGCTCGGTCTAGGTAGTCAATCGCTTCGCTGAAACCGGCAGATTGGGCGCGGGCGGTTTCCAGCAGACCCAGGTGCATATCCGACGGCAGCACGACCGCGCTTTCGTTATGCACCTGGGCGACAATCGCCAGAAGCTCCCGCTGCTGGTCTGGGCCATACCCTCGGTTCGGGTCATACGTCCCCGTAACCGTGGGCATTCCGAACTTCTCCAGGTACTTTGCCCACCACTTCAAAAGCTGCTGCTTGACGAACCAGGGCTTGTACGCCGCATGAAGATCGCTCTGCCCCAGCGGGCTTTCGTACAGCGGGAGCCAGGCGTAGCGCAGGAACTTGTCCGGCGGATAGGCCGCGCCATCCACGCCGCGCAGGGCGATGACATTGGCGAAGGGGTCGGTCTCAAACGTGAACCCGCTGGGGTCTTTGCTTTTCAGACTGTGCAGGCCGACCATGCCTGCATACGGCCCGGTCTCGATCAGCGTGTAGTTGATCTCGACGATGGACACGCCGAACGCAAGCGCGTCCAGCACATCGTACAGCGTGTCCAGGACGCTGCCGTGCATCGCCGACAGCGCGGAGCGTACAAAGACTGCGATCTGCTGGTCTTCAGGCGTCTCGGACGCGGCATGAACGTCCCATTCCTGCGACAGCGCGGCGAACTTCTTGGTGGACACGCAGGCTTTCACCTGCGCGTCCGCCAGCATCCGCCGGTACGTCCGGCTGCCGCCTGGTAGGCCGTCACCGGGCAGGGCGGTTTCCGTGAGCGCACCGAGCAGCGAGAGGCCGCTGGCCGGGGCCAGTTCTTCCAGCATTTCGTCGCCTGCTGCCGGCTTGCTGCCTCTACTCAATGCTTTTACAACATTTTGTAATTTGAGATTTTGCCATTTCATAAGCGCACCGCCAGTACATACACGTCCGTTGTCTCAGCGGACAGCACATGGGTCGTCACCAGGCGGCTGCCCGGACCATGCCCGCCCCAGCTTTCCAGCGTCCGTCCGTTTCGCGCGAGATACACATGACCGATGGCATGGTTTAAGCTGGGCCGGATGAACGCGATCCGTGTCAAGCCGTCCTGCAAGCGGCAGGCGGCAAACGTTGAGCGCTTCAACCCCTGCGCCGCGCACCAATCATTCTGGTTGACCGAGCCATCCGGCAATATTGTCTGCCCGTGCGACGCCACCGCGACCGCCGCCGGCACCCAGCCGGAGCAGTCAATGCAGTCATAGTCGGGCAGTTCCCCCGCCAGGTCATCCGCCTTTGCGCCGAGCTTGTAGCCGATGCCCCGCGCCATGCAGACGCTTAAATACTGCCGCAGCTTTTCCGGGTCCACCGGCGCGGAGTGCCAGGGATAAGACTGCGTCGGCGGCAGCAGCGCCTCGTGTGTCGGCGCGTCATGTGTTTCCTGCGTGTTCGTGTTCAGCGTCCGTGTCATGTCTTCATTCGCCTTTCTTTGTTAATGTTCCCCCCAGCCCCCAATAATGGGGGAGCAATATAGAACACTCTGACTCCCCCATTATTGGGGGCTGGGGGGCAGCTAATCGCACAGTGCCAGCACCAGCAGCGGGGTGCTGACCAAACGGAAAATTTGCGTCTTGCGAACTGTCCAGAGCCGCCCGTCCCGGTAGAACAGATCGTTGAGCGCGGGTGGATTAGGGTCCGACCCATCGCTATACAGCGACAAAGCCGGACGCAGCAGCCCGACGGTTTCGTTGCCGTCAAAGTATGTCCCGGTCGCCCCCGCATCCAGCGGCGCAAACAGGCCGAGACCCGGACGGTTCACCCCGGAGCGGATCAGCGTAAACGTCTCGCCGTACCGCGCAAACAGCGCGGATACCCGCCGGGCGCGGGAAACAGCCAGCAGATCCGTCATGGCAGCCCTCCCGCATGCTCAGCGTCAAACGCTGGGTCAAAAACCGCGCCGTCAAACAGCGAGTGCGTCGGAGCGCACACGCCGCCGGTGTCCGTTTGGATCAGCAGCGGCGCTTTAGAAGAGCCGTCGGGCTGCCCTGCCGACGCATCATACGCCACCCGCTTCGCCGCACGCCCGAACGGTTCCAGGCGCTTCACACCCTGCGCCGCCAGACGCTCGCCGAGCTGCGCTTGATTGTCTGTGCGCGACGCCGATACGGTCAGCGGCCCCAAGTGAAAATCATCGGTCGCGCCCGGCGCCCGCGCCTGCCGCCGCAGAAACTCCCCCGCCAGCGTCTCGGCGACGCCTAAAGTCAGCGTCGCCGCGAGGCCCGCACTGCCTGCCGAGGCTGTTAAAATAGACGGATCAAGCATGTATTCCAGAGCGGCCTGCTGCCCGGTGAGCAGCGCCATCAAGTCGGCGTCATACGTCGTGTCAGTCGCCTGCAAACCCAGCAGCGGCTTGAGGTCGGCAATCGTCAGCGGTAAAATCGGCATCGGTTTTGTCTCCTCGTTGATGATGGTCCCCGCCCCAATTCTGGGGAGCCGGAACAAGACCGTAGGGGCGAAGCTTGTCTTCGCTCTCTTCCCGTCTCCGTGTCCGTATTGCTCCCCAGAATTGGGGCGGGGGGGCCACCCTCCTATCCCACCTGCGCCCCGTAAGCTGCCCGCCAGTCGCCGAAGCCGGCGTTGTAACGCGCCCGCACCCCGTACAGGAACTGGTCGCGCAGGAAGCCGTTCTCCGACGCGCTTTCCAGCGCCTGGAACTCAAACTCTTTCCGCATTTGCAGCACCAATGCCCGCACCACTCGGCTCGTGTCCAGCAGGAACCAGTTGGACGCCGACGACAAATACGGCGTCGTCAAAAGCGTCAGCATCCCCCGCAGGGGGTTAGACGCCAGGTCCTGCGTGCCGATGGGCGGCGGGTCCGGGAAGAAGCTGGAGTTCAGAAGCTGGGTGGCTTCCCAGTACAGCTCTGGCGGGATGACCAGCAGGTTGGGCCGCGTTCCCATCGGCCGTCCCTGGTCGTCCGTGAACCGCATCATCGCTGTGATCGCCGACTGCAACGCCGCTGCCGAAAGCGCATCCGTGCCTTTATTTGTCTGTGCCATCGCTGTTTGCAGATGCGGCCCGAAGAACGGGACGCCGTCATAGCCGCTCGATGTGAAGCCTTCTCCCAGCAGCCCAAAGACAATGGAGTCCAAATGCTGCTTGGCGACCATTGCCATCTGCCGGACCCGCAGGGCGATCTGCCCGTACTGGTCGTCTTCCAGCGCCGTCCGGTCAATGGACAGCGTGCTTTCCCACGTCTTGTTCTGGATTGCATAGGAGTATGGCTTCAAGTCCGCCGGCGAGCGCTCATCCAAAAACTCGCGCATCCCCGGCAGAGCGCCGAGCCATGCATACTGCTCCGTGTCCCGCTCCGACGGCACCACGGTCGCGATCCGGTCCCACTGCGCGGGCGTGTCGCCGAAGGTCTGGAAAAAGAGGGTCTTCAGCCCCGCCGTCAAAAGCTCAGGAATGTCCGATTTCACCAATGTCATAGCTTATGTCTGCTTTCTGTGTAAAAACCTGCGGGCGAACAGCGTTCGCCCGCATCCGTGAACTCTTTGTCCTCCCTAACAGGGAGGACCCCTGTTCGCAAAGCCTCAACAGCGGGGTAAACCCCTGCGAAGCAAGGAGGTGGGTTCCTGCGGCGGGGTGGTTACTTCCCGCTCTGCTGAAGCGCCCCCAGCACCGCGTCCACTTTGCTTTCAATCGCATCCACCTGTGCTTGACGCTGCGGCGTCTTCCACAGCGTCTTCGCAAGAGCCGCTAAGAGGTGCGTCCCCACACCGAGCGCGATCAACAACTGCAAGTCAATGTGCATGGATTTTCTCTTTCTGCTCACTTTCCATGAGCGCCGCCACGTCCTTCGGGTTGACCCCCAGACGATTTGATAGGAACATATGTTCGTATTGTGTGAAGCCGTCAAAATCGCCGCCCGCCGGGGCCGTTTCCCCAAACACGACCGTCGGCGGCTGCGTCGCAAGAAAGCGCCGGAAGACTGACGCGACCGTCTCGTACCCGCCCGCCATCCGAATAATTTCCCCTCCTTCCGCTCCCAGCAGCGCCCGCGCCGCCGCTTCCGACGCCGGTACGAGCCGCCCTTGTGCCTTCAGCGCCGCAATTTGCGCGTCTACCTCTCGCGCCGTCAAAGCCGCCCGCAGCCGCACGATCTCCGCGTTCAACTCCACATGGAGGCTCTCGGCGCTCAGGAACGCCGCCGAGGCGACGCGCGGCTTCAGCACCAGCGAGACTTCTTTCAAGGCCAGCGGCTCCCGCGTCAGCCCTACCGACAGCTTGGCCGCTCCGCGCCGCCGCAGAAAGCCCCCTAGGTCGTCCGGGAACGCCAATGTCCCGAAGAGCGCGTTCCCCTCGCGCCACACCCGCACTACCCGGCCCAGTGGGTCCAGCGGTGAGTCCAGATGCTCCACTTTCACCGGCAGGCCCGCCGTAAACCGAGAAACAATCGCATCTAGGTCGTCTTCCGTCACGGTCAGCGATTTGTCCGCATATTCACCTGTTTCCAGCAGCCGGGCCGGACGCTCACTCAGCATTTCCTCCTCGCTGACTGGCGGCGGGGCGTCAAAGATGACTTCACTCGTTTTTTTCTCACTCGCTTCGGGCATGGCTCAGTTCACCTTTCCATCAATGCGAATCTGCACCGTCAGCGCATCGGGAGCGCCGACCACAACCCCACAGGCGACGCTGTCGGTCGTGGGAGCCGTTGAGACGGTTCCATCGTCTACGGCAAACGCCGTTTTGCCGGTGTCCGACTGCACGGCGGCCGTCTTGGCATAGGTGTAGATGCCGGTCTTCAAGACCCGCACCGTCTTCGCGCCCGCCGCTCCGCCCGTGTTGTCGCTTCCTTCATACGCGACCCCAACAAACACTAGCCCGGCACTGTCTGACACCGGCTGGACCAGGCCCGTGGCCGACGCCACCGCCAGCAGGCCGCCTTTGTGGACATGCACCCCCGCGCCCAGCGGGTACCGGACCAGAGCACCGTCCTTGCGCCGGGCGTCATACGAGTTCGATAAAGCCGTCATTGCTGCGTTTCCTTTCGTTTTTCCTGACGCTCTTCCCAATGTTCGCTTGTTCGCGCGCCCCCGCCGGCAGCTTGGGAGAGCTTGGGAATTGCTGCCGGCGAGGGTTGAAAATAGTATACATTTGTTTCAGAAGATTGTCAAGCTATTTGGAAACTTCTGTCTACTTATTTTTCGCCGATTATGTGCGGCTAATTGTCGGAAGAGGTTATGCCGACAATGACAAAAGCAAAGAGCAAAGAAGTCGTTGCAGGACTTTGAGCAGTTATGGTAGGATAAGACACCGCTCATCACGCCGCCCCAAAAACCCGCACAAGACGCGCTTACACTCGCAGCAAAGCAAAATCTCAGAATGACGACCGCCGAAGACCGCACATTGCCCTGGCGATTTGAAAACACGCTGGTCGCCGGCTTTTTTCTTGTCATACTTTTAGGACTGCTGGGGTATTTTCAAACTGTTCATGAAATGCAGGCATCCACGCGCCGCAGCCACATGATCGAGGCGCACGTCGATGCCTGCATCTCGCTTGCCAAAGATGTCACGCTTGCCTCCCATGACACGGCCTTTTACACTCAGTCGTATGTGTATTCCGGCAACACCGGTGACCAGGATCAGAAATGGGAAACCGAAGACAATGCGGATGAAGATTTTTTGAAGCTGAAAGCTGCCCTTCAAGCGCTTCCCGGCAGCAGCGAGATGCAAAAAGAATGCACTGCCGCCGAGCGTCAAAGCCGCGAAGTCTGCAAGCCGCAGGAAGCAAGGGAAATTGCCCTCGTAAACCGAGGGCAGAAGAAGAACGCGCAAAATCTGCTTCAAACCGACGGCACCGCCGGCCGCGACCATCTGGAATATCAGCTTGAAGACTTGATCGGCGTCAACGTGACGCAGGACCCCAATGCGGCCCCGCACGGGCTAACTGCGTACCGCCTCCAGGCGCAGGCCGCCGAAACCCGAACCGCACGCCATGCGCTGCTGATCGGCGAAGCCATCCAAGGAGTGATCCTGCTGCTGTCGCTCTGTATCGCCGTTGCCGTCACCCGCGCAGCCTCCGCCGGTGTCCGCACCGTGCTTGGCGCTCAGGAAACCTTGCGTGAAAGCGAATCCCGCTACCGGTTGCTGTTTGAGACCAACCCGCAGCCGATGTTTGTTTATGACCGGGAAACCCTGAGATATCTGGCCGTCAATGACGCCGCCGTACAGCACTACGGCTACAGCCGAGACGAGTTTCAAATGATGACCATTATGGACATCCGGCCCGAAGAAGATCAATCTCTGCTCCGAGGAATGATCTGGGAGACTCGAAAATTCGGCCTTTCCCTGCACAGCAGCGTCTGGCGCCACCGCAAGCGCAGCGGCGCTCTGCTTTGGGCTGAGATCACCTCCTACCCGACCGAGTGGCTGAAGCGGGAGGCGGCTATGGTGATCGCCATCGACATCACAGAACGGCGTGAAGCGGAGGCCGGCCTCAACCGCCTCGCGGCAATTGTCCAGTCGTCACACGATGCGATCATCGGCTGGGACGCCGGCAAGGCAATCACGAGCTGGAACCCCGGCGCGGAGCGGCTCTACGGCTGGACCGAGGCCGAGATGCTCGGCCGCTCTATCAGCCTCCTGATACCGGAAGAACAGAAAGAAGAAGCGAGCGCAATCTGCGAGCGCTTAAAAGCCGGCCTGCCGATTGAGCTGCCGGACACGCTCCGCCAGCACAAAAGCGGACGCCTGCTGGAAGTCTGGGTATCCTCATCGCCGATCAAAAACGCCGCTGGTGAAGTAATCGGCGCATCGACCATCTCCCGCTCGATCTCCGAGCAGAAGCGGACCCAGGCACTGATCCGCTGGCAGGCGCACAACGATCCCCTCACCCGGCTGCCGAACCGTGCCTTGTTTCAGCAGGCGCTTGAAGATGCAATCCTTCGCGACTGCCCGTTCAGCGTCGTCTTTGCAGACCTAGACCAGTTCAAGCATGTCAACGACAGTCTCGGCCATGCCGCCGGAGATCGTCTCTTGCAGGAGGTCACGGCCCGTTTCGAGCGCTGCCTGGCCGCTGAAGACGTTCTCGCCCGCATGGGCGGCGACGAGTTCACGCTGCTTCTGCCGGGGGAAGACAGAGCAGAAGAAAAAGCTGCCGCGCTGCTTCAAGCGCTGGCTCCGCCGCTGCTGATTGAAGGCCACGAGCTGCACACGGCGGCTTCCATCGGCATCAGCCGTTTCCCACGCGACGGCAGCGATGCCGAAACCCTGCTCCGCTGCGCCGACCTTGCCATGTACCAGGCCAAAGAACGCGGGCGCGGCCAGTGGCAGTCTTTCAGCCCGGCCCTGACCGAAGCCGCCCGCGAGCGGCTGACCCTGGAAAACAGCCTGCGAAATTCGTGGGAGCGCGGCGAGATGATTTTGCTGTATCAGCCGCAGGTTTCTTTGGCCACTGGGAAAATCATTGGGACGGAAGCACTGGTGCGGTGGCAGCATGGCGAACTAGGGCTGATCTCGCCGAGCCGGTTCATTCCCTTAGCGGAAGAAACCGGCCTCATTGTGCCGCTCGGCGAGTGGGTGCTGCAAACCGCCTGCCGTCAGGCAGCCGCATGGGAGCGCAAAGGGAAAGCGCTACGCGTGTCGGTCAACCTTTCGGCACGTCAATTGGGGGAAGAAAATCTGGTCGAGCGTGTGGAGATCGTGCTGGAAGAAACCGGACTGGACCCGCGCCTGCTGAATTTGGAGCTGACCGAAAGCGCTCTGGTCGCGCAGGGGGAAGCCGCGGCCACCCGGCTGGCCGCCCTGCGGGCGCTCGGCGTCAGGATCGCCATTGATGACTTCGGGACTGGCTATTCGTCGCTGGCTTACCTGCGCCGGTTCCCGCTGGACACGCTCAAAATTGACCGGTCGTTCGTGGCGGATCTCAGCGGCATGGGCCGACACGCTCGGCAGGACTAGGCCGTAGTTCGGGCCATCATCAGCATGGCGCATGCACTGGATTTGAAAGTGGTTGCGGAAGGAATAGAATTCGCCGCCCAGCGGGAAACGCTGCGGCGCTTGGGCTGTGACTCGATGCAGGGATTTTTGTTCAGTCCTCCAGTCAGCGTAGAGCGCCTGGAAAGCCTGCTCCCAGCAAAGCGGCGGGAAGTCCAAGCGGCTTGATGCCGCGTGCTTTATTCTTGATCCGCACGATGCCTGAGAAGAACGTTGCCCCGATACAGTGCCACCGCCTGCACACGGTAGTCACCGCTGGAAACATCGGTCCGCGCTAAGGAGACCTGCACGCTCTCCGACGGAAAATCGTAAGACAGCAACAGCCGATCCGGGTTGCCGCTACGAATGACCCGGCCCGCCCCGCCCGCGGCTTCTTCCACATCGTAAAGCGACATTGCTGTTTCAATCGCGCCGTATAGCCGTTCGGCCTTTGTCTGCTGCGGCTGGACCGCCGCCGGACGCGGCCTCGCCGGGGACGCACCCAGCCCCAAGCCCAGCCACAGCAGGCCGCCGATCAAAGCTACCAGGCCAAAGGAGCTGGCAAAGGACAGCGCAAAACTCCGCAGCGCTGGCGAGACCGCCGGCGGGCGCATTATCACCGGCGGCGCCAGCATGATGTCAAATGCCTGCGTCCGCTCCACGGGCGGTGCGGCAAAGCGTGTCCGATACCGGTGGCCGCAGGCGGGGCAAACGAGCGCTTCCAGCATCGCTGCCTTTCCGCACTCCGGGCATCGCTTCGCGCTAACCGCTGTCTTCATCATTATAGTATATCACACAACGGCTATTTTCCAGTGCCCGTTTTTCCCACATAGCGCACACGCCAGACAGAATTGGAGCCGTCGTCGGTCACGAGCAGCGAGCCATCATGCGCGACAGTAACGCCCACAGGCCGCCCCCAGACATCCCCGTCCGAGGTCAAAAAGCCCGTCAGGAAGTCATCAAACTCGCCTGATGCCTGCCCGTTCTTTCCCACCGGCACGCAAACCACTTTGTAGCCCGCCCGGTGCGACTTATTCCAGGAGCCATGCTCGGCAGCAAAAATCATCCCTTTGTATTTTGCCGGAAACTGCGCCCCTTCGTAAAAAGTCAGCGCCAGCGATGCCATATGAGGCTGCAATAATACATCGGGTGTGATCACTCGTGCCTTCAGGTCCGGGTGCGCGTCCGGCAAATCCGGGTCCTGATGGTGGCCCATGTAGTACCAGGGCCAGCCATAAAAGCCGCCCGCTTGGACATGGGTAATATAATCAGGAACCAGAAAATCGCCCAGCGTGTCCCGCTCATTCACCGAGGTCCACAGCGTTCCAGTGCCAGGCTGGAAGGCAATTCCGACGGGGTTCCGTATACCAGACGCATAAACTTGTCCCCCGGTTCCATCAGGGTTAAACTCCAGGATATCGGCTCGGTGGAACTCTTCCGGGTGCGTGTCCGCGTCGTCATGGTTGGAATGCGAGCCGACTGACACAAACATCTTTTTGTCGTCCGGCGAAAACGCAATGTCCCGCGTCCAGTGTCCGCCGCCGCGCAGCCGCCCGCCGCCCGGAATATCCGGCACAATCATCTCGGCCGCCCCGGCCGCCTTCAGATCCCCATTCGTGTACGCAAACCGCACGACCGAGCCGGTATTGGCGACATACACATATTTGGGGTTCGGCCCGCTCGGATAAAACGCGATCCCAAAAGGCTGAGACAAATCTTCGGCGAACACCGAGACCGTCTGTGGGTGCGCCGCCCCGTCCGCCGCCCGCAGGATCTTGACCTGATTCGCGCCGCTTTCCGCCACAAAAATGTCGCCATTGGGTGCGGTCACAATCTTGCGCGGGTTGCTGAGGTTCTCCGCAAACAGCGAAACCTCAAACCCTGCCGGTGCTTTCGGCATCGCGCCGTCAGGCCGAGGAACCATATGCGCCCCATTATCCACCGAGGGCGTGTCATGCGGTGCCGGCAGCATCTCCACGGTCAGCTTCCGCCGCACCCCTGGCGCATCTGTAGACCAGTCGCCGAGCGCCGCCGGCCCCGTCAGCAGACTTCCCGGCGCTGCCGCCTCGGCCTGAGCCGCCTTCGCCTGAGTCGCCGCCGCTGCCGACTTTACCGCCGCCGCCGTTTGATGATGGAGATACGAGCCTGAGAGCGCAAAAAGCGCCGCCGCAGGAACTAAAATCAATGTTTTCATAAAAACTTCCTAGACTTCAAAGACAAAAAAGGCGAAAGCCACAAGGCTTTCGCTTCCGCCGACAATTTCCTTGAAACTGCAAACGTGAGTAAATTGTATCATGACGCAGGCCAAATGTCAATCGTCAAAAAAGAGTATTCGGTGTGCAATTATCGCTGTGAAGCGCCCAGTTTTAATGCATATATGGCGTTTCTGTCACGAACACGAATAAAAAACGCCAAGACGCACAGGAAATTCATCTTTTGTTTGTCTCAACCATTCCAGCGCTGAAACCCACTTCCTGCGCCGTCAAGCAGCGGGCGTTAATTCGTGCGCGGCTTTGGATGGGACTAACTCACGGCGAATAAGAAACGGACGCTCAAACGCCAAGTGAAATACATAAGACGCGGCAAGAACAAGAGGCAAGCCGAAACACAAGGCCAGCCATAGCTGCGGGATCGGTCCCAGAGTATAATGGGTCGCAAGGCTCACCCTGCCAAGAACATGGCGGTAAACCAGGATCACCGGGATATGCACCAGGTACACGCTGTAGCTGAACGCGCCGAGCCGCACCAGCACAGAATGCGACAGCAGACGGTTTGAAGTATTGCCCGGCCTGCTCTGCTGCCAGACAAGAAACGCCGTTGCACTCAGGGCGAAGAAGAAGGCGACCGTGTCGGCATTCTCCATATACCACTCCCAGCCTTCAATCCCGTTGATGACGCAGCCCGCCAGAAGGCTCAGGGACGAGACCCATCCCCAGGGCAGCCGCCGTAGTCGGACGCTTTCCGGCGACAGCGAGTGCGTGATCATCGCCGCCATCATGCCGAAGGTAAAAAAGCCCAGGTACAGCAAAGTCATCCCAGCGAAATTGACTTCCCCAAACACAGTTGTCTGCGAAAGGTAATTCAACACCCAGGAAAGTGCCAGACCGGACAGCGCCGTGCGGACAATGCCGGCCTGGCGCCAGGCCAGCAGCAGCAGCGGAAAAACAAAGTACAGGTGGAACTCGACGGGGATCGACCATAAAGCGGCATTGATCCCGTTCTGGTCCCAGGGAAATCGCAGAAACCAGATGTCATGAAGCATCAGCGCATGACCAATTGCATCGCGTAGGTACGCCGGCGAATGCTGCCAGGTCACGGGACCAAGTTTATGCGGCCAGGTGACGGCGAGCGACAGCAGCAGCGCGGCCAGATACGGCGGCACGATCCGCAGCCAGCGCCGCCGCATCCACGGCCCGAAGGTGAAGGAACGACCACCGGCCAGCGGCAGCGCGAGGCAGTAACCGGAAAGCACCAAAAAGACCACGACCGCCATCCGCGCATGATGCAGCCCGGACAGCACGACAACGTAGGGCCAGGGCAGCGCGGCCATGTCAGGGACTACAAAGGCGCTGAAATGGCTCAAGACGACCCACAGCGCGGCCAAACCCCGCAGCCCGTCCAGGTAGCCCAAATGCGGCGTCCGCGCCGCCGGGTTCGCAGATCGTCCAGCGGTCATAGAGAGGCTGCCCATGTGACCATTATAACACGCCGGGAAAGAATCCGGTCTTAATCCGGCTCCCCGGAATTGAGGCGGGAGGACTTCTTAATCCCCGCGAATCGTCGTCACCATCGCCTCCGAGAGCAGGCCCACCCCTGGAATATAGCGCACACGCGGGTCCGCCGCCAGGCGTACCCACTCAATCAGCGGCGACTCGTCCAACAGATGCAGTGTCCGGCGGATGTCGGCTGTTCTGACCATGCCCTCGCTCGCCGCCCGGTCGCAGAGCGCCAGCACATCATGCGGCACCGGCGGCGGCGCAGCATCCGGCAGGGCAAACAAGTTCGTCGCCGCCGCCGCCGCCCGCGCTAGAACGTCGGACGCAACAAGTGGCTTCCGGCCCAGCGGCAAGGCCAGCGTCATCTCGTCGGCTTTCTTCGGCGCGTCTCCCAGCATCAGCGCCACTTGGCTTTCCCCCCGGCGCAGCACAAAATCCGGCAGGCGTATCCCCCCCGCCGAGACTTCCGGCTCCGGCAGACGCTTGACCCGCCATCCGCCGGCCTCGCCCGCCGCCCGCCGCTTTGATGTTTCTTTCAGCAAATCTTTGTGCAGCGCCAGCCCTGCCTCAAACCGCTTCTTAAACGCCGGTCGCTCAGCCCCTGCCGCCGCTTTCCCCGGCAAGCCCAGAACCCGCAGCAGATCGGTGGACAGCGTCAGCCGAAACGCCTTCGCGCCAATCCGCGCTTCTGCGTAGCCGCCGGTGTTCCGAGTGCCGTAAGCCGAGATCAGATGCAGCAAACAGCGCCCAAGACGACCGGCCCGGCGCGGCAATATCGAGGCCGTATCGGAGTCCAAAAGTGTCGCCGTTCCGGCCTCCGCGCTGACCACGGCCTTCACGCCCAGCGCTTTTGCCAGCGCTCGCACTTCAGACGCATCGGTCGGCGTCAGCGACAGGCCCAAAAGCACGATCTGCGCCGCCCGCTTCAGCACCGTATCAAGCGAGTGGAAATTATACAGCGCGACAATGTCGGCAGGCGTCGGCACCGTGCCGAGCCGGGTCAGCACCTGGTTGTCTTCCGAGTCCGAATGCATCAGCGTGTCCCACTGCTGCGCCGTCAGGCAAAACTCCGACGCCAGCGCCGCGTAGCATTCCGCCCGCCCGGCTTCGGTCAAAAAGCCGCCGTGACGCTCGTTGACATACGCATAGGTAAACGCCCGGACATGGACCGGGCGGGTCATCTCGGCGTCCCGCAGCCGCCCCGCGCCGCCTTGCCCGACAAGCTGCCCAAAGTCCGGCGTCTCGTACTTGTAGAACTGCCCCAGACACGCGACAATGCCCCGCGCCAGCCGGGGATCGCCGAAGAAGTCGGTCATCGCCTGCGCGTCCATGTCCCGCCGCCGCTTGCCCGCCGCCGCATCAAACGTCCGAATGGCGATCTCCAGCCGCGCCACCGCCTTCTTGTCTTTAAGCTGGTGCGGATACACCGCCGCCGGCATCCCCGGCACACTGCCCTTGCGCGAAGTCTTCTTGAAATCTTCCTGCCGAAACGCCATAATTTTGCTTTCCTAAATACTGAGATGCCCCCACCC
>CAXUNT010000085.1:0-18340 GCA_964252595.1 uncultured Armatimonadales bacterium | reverse complement strand
TTGGCTTGAAGAAGAAATGAACTTTTAGTCTATCCTACAGGCCGCTTGATCCAGTTGCCTTCACGGACTTCGCGCTCGGTGAGGACATACGCCAGCAACAAGGCAGCAGCAAGGGACGGCTGGGCGGGGGCACGGGGCAGCGGCTCGATATAGTAAACGTCGGGCGGGTCGCCGTCGCCGCGCAGGAGCAGGCAGCGGCGCTTGGTGTCGCGGGTCACACCGACGCCGCCGCGCCAGCCATTGCCAAGAATGTCGAAGCCGCCGACCCGCGAGGTGCCTTCGGTGAGGCGAAAGAATTCTCCGGTGACGCCGGAGCCGCCGGGATAGTAGGAAGCAGCAGGGACAGCGCCCCCGGGACCGGGCTGAAGCAGAATGCGGGTTCGGTCCCGGCGCATGACAGTCCAGGGCCTCGCCTCGCCCGCCGGCACTAAGCCCTCGCCGAGATGCAGTGAGGCGGCAAGTGAACCGTCCGGCCAGGTCGCGAGATAGTACCACAAGTAGCGGCGCGACGGCGCAACGACTCCGAGCCGCGTGGACCCCGAAGCGTGGACAGGTTTTGGGCGAATAGTCAAAAGCTGATGAAGAGGCGCAAAGATGTCCATCGGGAGTCTGTGGTGGGCGGCTTGACTTCCTGCCGTGCTTTCAAGCATAATAAGCGCGATTTCAAACACGAGTACTTCAGACACGAATCAAGTCACAGGAGACAGTCAGCATGGAACAAACATTTCTTATGGTCAAGCCCGACGGCGTGCGGCGGCAGCTCGTCGGCGAGATCATCAAGCGCTTTGAGGCAAAAGGCTTCACGCTCGCGCAGCTCAAGATGGTAATGCCGACCCGCGAGCAGGCGGAAGCACATTATGAAGTTCATCGGGGCAAGGCATTCTTTGAAGGCGTCGTCAATTTCATTTCGTCCGGCCCGGTCGTCGCGATGGTCTGGGAAGGCGACGACGTGGTCGCGTTGGCCCGCAAGATGATGGGCGCAACTAAACCATCCGACTCGGTGCCAGGTACGATCCGGGGCGACTACGCCAACACGATTGAGCAGAACTTGATCCACGGCTCGGACTCGGTCGAGAACGCCCAAACCGAGATTGGAATTTGGTTCGGGTAGAACAATAAACCGGCGCTTTCAGTGCCGGTTGTTTTATCTCCGCTCCGCCCCTATCCTCTCAGCGAGTAAACTCGCCGCCGCCGCGACTTCGGCGTCTACCTCGGTATCGGTCAGTGTCCGGTCCGCTGCACGGAACGTAAACCGCAAAGCAACGCTCTTTTTGCCGTCCTCGATGCGCTCACCAGTGTAAATGCTTTGCAGCGTGATGGACTCAGTCAGCGCCGCGCGGACGGCTTCCCGCGCCGTCGCTTCAATCAGCCCATAAGGCGCTTCCGAGCCGACGACAACGGCGAGATCACGCGAGGTGGACGGAAAGCGCGGCAGGGGAGCATAGCGCACGGCGGGGTCGGCATACTGAAGCAGCAGGTCGGCGTCCAGTTCCAGCACCGCGACGCGGCTTGTGGTCGCGGGAACGTCAAGATGTTCGCGAATGGCGTCTGGGTCGGCTTCGGCGACAAAGCCAAGCGGCTGACCCGCCAGCGATACCGACGCGCACCGGCCAGGGTGCATCCGGGCGCGTTCCGCCGCGGCGAATTCCAATGGCGGCAGATGGAGCGCGGCGGCAAGCGCTTCGGTCAAGCCTTTCGCGGCGAAGAAGTCTGCCCCATTGCCGGTCAGCGCAGCGGCCACCCGGCGCGGCTCTCGGTACTCGCCGGGCGCGTGGCCGAGCGCAAACACTTTGCCGACTTCAAACAAACGCACGTCGGCCTGCCGCTGACGCAGATTGCGGGCCAGCGCGTCCAGCAGGTTCGGGACAAGCGATTGGCGCAGGCCGGACAACTCGGCAGACAGTGCCTGCCGGATTTGAACCCTCTGCCCCGCGGAGTTCGGGTCGTCAAAGGGCGACGGGGCAGCGAGTGAATGAGTTAAGGCTTCGGACAGTCCCAGCCCGATCAAAAGCGTTCGCAAGTGGGCGGCGAGTCGCCCCTGCGGGGCATCGCCGCCGCCTTCGCCCCGCGCGGGCGGCAGGGTTTCCGGCAAGGTCGCATACCCGATCATCCGCCCGACTTCTTCAATGAGATCAATTTCTTTGACCAGATCAGGCCGGAATGTCGGTACGGTCACAGTCACCGGCACCAGCACCGAAAGCGAAGTATCGGCGGGCGCATCCACTGCCATCCCCAGCCGCCGTAGGCTGTCGGCAATCGTCGCCGCGTCAAGCTGCGTCCCTAAAATTGCATTTGTGCGGAAGGGACGTAGGGTGATGACAGGCTCCCTCGCCGGGTTTGGGTACAGATCAATGCGCCCCAGCACGACTTCGCCGTCCGCCAGCTCCGCCAGCAGGTCGCAAGCACGTTCCAGCGCGATTGGGGCCAAAGCCGGGTCTACAAAACGCTCATAACGATACGACGCTTCGGTCGTCAGCCCCAATGCTTTCGCCGTTCGGCGCACCGTGCCGGGATCAAAATGGGCCGACTCTAGGAAGATGTGCTTGGTCGTTCCAGACACTTCCGTCTCGCCCCCGCCCATAATCCCTGCGACCGCGACCGGGTGGTCTTTGTCCGCGATCACCAGCATTTCCGGCGTCAGCACACGTTCCACGCCGTCCAGCGTCGTGAGCGCCTCGCCTTGTTTGGCGAGCCGCACGACAACCTGGCCTTCCGGCAGTGCCGTGTAGTCAAATGCATGGAGCGGCTGGCCCAGCTCCAGCATGACATAATTTGTCACGTCTACGACAATGTTCAGCGGCCGCATGCCCGCCGCCGTCAAGCGCTTCTGCATCCAGCCCGGCGAGGGCCGGAAGACAACGTTTCGGACCAGCTTGCCGGTGTAGCGCGGGCAAAGCGCCGGGTCTTCGACGCGGACGCCGACCCAGCGCGTGATGTCTGCGCTTTCATCAGGCAGGGGCGCAGGCTGACGGCTGAGGGGAAGGTCCAAAGCCGCTGACGCTTCCCGCGCCGTTCCCAGCACGGAGACCCAGTCGCCCCGGTTGGGCGTGACTTTGGTATGGTACACCGGCCCGTCGTCCGAGTCCGTCGTTTCTTCCACTTCCAGCCCCGCCATCGTCAGCGCCGCCGCCAGAGCGTCGTTGGAAAGCGGCGTCTCCACGAATTCCCGCAGCCATTCAATCGGTAGTTTCATTCCACGTCTTCGTTCTTCGGAGCAGGCAATCGCCCCATCTTCAGTAGCGTATTTTCGAGCCGCAGCGCCATCTTTTCCCGCTCATGCACTTCGTTCTCGCGAGAGTGTTGCATTTCTTGACTCATTAACTGGATTGCGAGCGAGAGCTGACGTACTTCCCGCTGTATTTCCTTGATGTCAGTCTGATTCTTTTGCAATGTCTCATTGATGTTGATCAATGACTTTGTGAACTCAGCCAGTTTTTGCCACATCGTCATGTCACCTTCAATGCTCGCATTATGTCTGTTATGATGGCATCAGTCTCCGCCCGCAGCGTTTCTATTTCCCGTTGATCGTCATCCATCTTCTGCTGCATCTGCTTGAGCCGGCCCAAATCGTGGTCAACTATCGCTTCATAGTCTGCATCAGTTTTTGCTGCTGAACTGCTGGTAAATGTTGTTTCCATGACGTCACCTCCAAAATCTATTGTACCACGAGAGACGTTCCGCCTGCTTCATGGGCGGGGTTAGAGTCCGTTCGGCAAGTTCGTCTCCGGATCAATTTCTTCCGTGAACCGTTCTCCGTAGTATGCCGCCACAATCTTGATTTTGCCAACAATATGCCGGTTGAACTCATCCAATTCTTCTGCCGGAACCCAAAGCTCCTCATGCTGCCGTCCACCGACAACCTGCACCGGAAACCGCTTGGCGTACTCGCCGTCCACTTCGAACTGCGTCACGAACCCCGCGAAGCTATTGCTTTTCGTGTTCCAGTCCCGCGCGATCTGCTCGGCGTACTCAAAGTCATCACAGGGTAGAAAATCGGCTGGTCTGGCAGACGCGGCGGAAACACGGCGTACTGCGACTCGGCAATCAGCTTCAGTTCCTGGTAGCCGACAGGTCGATAAAGTGTAATGGGAGGAATGTTCATTGGCGAGGTGAGATTGGCTAGAACTGCCGGAGGAAGCGGAGGTCGTTTTCGGTGAAGAGGCGAATATCGTCAATGCCGTATTTTGCCATTGGCATTCGGTCAATGCCTAAACCCCACGCAAAGCCGGTGTAACGCTCGGAATCAATGCCCTGCGCTTCCAGGATATTGGGGTGGACCATGCCCGCGCCGCCCAGTTCCAGCCAGCCGGAACCCCAGCGGATGGCGACTTCGACGCCCGGCTCAACGAAGGGAAAAAAGTCAGGACGGAAGCGGATCTCGACATCGCCAAAAAGCTGCTTGACGAGATAGGCAAACGTGCCTTTGAGGTCGGCCAGCGTCAGGCCCTCGTCCACCGCCAGAATGTCTACCTGGTGGAACGTGTGCGAGTGGGTGGCATCTACTGCTTCGTAGCGGTAGCACTTGCCGATGGTAGCGGCGCGGATCGGCGGCTTTTGCGAGCCCATGACGTGCGCCTGAAACGCCGTGGTCTGGGTACGAAGCAGGTGAGTGGGGTCAACATAGAACGACATCTGCTCGTCGAACGCCGGGTGGTCAGGGGGATAATTGAGCGTCTCGAAGTTATAATGGTAGTCTTCGACGTCCGGCCATTCTTGAAATGAGAAGCCGAGGCCGATCAGCGCGTTCTTGACCGCCTGCATCTGGCGCGTGATCGGGTGCTGGGTGCCGAGGGGATAGTGGGCGCCAGGCAAAGTCACGTCTATGGCGTCGGCGGCCAAGCGTACCTGACGCTCTTTGCCAGCCAGCGCCGCACGTTTGCCGGTCAGCAGCGCCGTAAGATCGTCTTTGCGGGCGTTGACTGCCGCCCCGAACCCTGGCTTTTCGGCTGGCGGCAGAGCGCCGATGAGGCGCAGCAGGCCGGTTAACAGACCTTTGCGCCCCAAGTACGACAATTCCACCGCGTCAAGCGCGGCGACCGTTGCGGCGTTGCCGAGAGCTGCGCGGGCTTCCTCGGTGACTTGTTCCAGTTCCTGAAGCGGAGTCATAGCCTAAACCAGTCTTAGGCCGCGACAGCGAAGTCATGGGTAGGGGCAACGACCGCGATGTTCAGCGACGCAACCAGCGTGTTGAACGCGGCGTTGTCGCTGATTGCCATCTCGGACAGGACCTTGCGGTCAAGCTCGACGCCGCTGTCGTGCAAGGCGGCGATGAACCGGCTGTACTGGACACCCTGCGCCCGGCAGGCAGCGTTGATCCGGGCGATCCAAAGCTGGCGGAACTCGCGCTTGCGGCTGCGCCGGTCACGGTAGGCATACTGGCCGGACTTCATCACCTGTTCATTTGCGCTCTTGAACAGGCGCGATTTGCCGCCGAAGTAACCGGACGCTTCTTTTAAAATCTTATGGTGGCGCTTGTGCTTCATTACGCCGCGCTTGACTCGTGCCATTTCTTGTTCCTTTTCTTAGCTTAACTCGTTACTTCGGCAGGCCATTCGGCAGCATCCGGCGGATTGCTTTCTTCTTGCCGGGGTACAGCTCGGTGTCGGAAGTCAGCACACGCATGTTAGATGGGCTTTTGTGAATGTTCAGATGATTATGGTTGGCGTGACCGTGCATGAACTTGCCAGTGGCAGTGATTTTAAAACGCTTGGCGGCTGTTTTACGAGTCTTAATCTTTGGCATCTTTGTTCTCCTTGTGAGTTATCCTAAACGGCACGGAACCCGGCGCACGGTGCGTGTACCGGGTTCCAGGGTATCCCGAATACTTTGAAGCTAGGCTTGCGGCTCCGAAGGCTTGTCCGCCGCGCTACCGGCAGGCGGCTTCGGTGCGGCAGGCTTCGGCAGAACTGCCGGCTTCGGCGCAGGCGCTCCCCCACCCTTCGCGGGCGTCAACGTCAGGCTCATAGAGCGGCCTTCCATCGTCGGTGGCTTCTCAATCGCGGCGACGTCGGCCACTTTCTGCATGAATGTTTCCAGCTGCTGGCGGCCGACTTCCGGATGCCGGATCTGGCCGCCTATAAACCGGAACGTCACTTTGACTTTGTCGCCATCTTCTAAAAACTTGCGGGCATGGTTGACTTTCGTCATCAGATCATGCTCGGACAGTGTACCGTAGCGCGGGTCGAGCCGAATGTCCTTCAACTCGCTCTGCTTGTGCTTTTTGGCAGACTCTTTTTCTTTTTTGGCTTGTTCGTACTTGAACTTGCCGTAGTCCATGATCTTGCAGACCGGCGGCTGAGCCTGCGGGGCTACTTCAATGAGGTCAATGCCGCGTTCGCGGGCGATCAGGAGCGCCTCGCGCGGGGTCATAATCCCAAGCTGGCCGCCGTCGTCGTCGATCACGCGGATCTCGCGGGCGCGGATGCGCTCGTTCATGTTGACCCGTGGTTCGCGCGGGTCTCTGCGGAAGTCTCTGTTGTTGATGTCTTGTTCCCTTGTCTTAGTCACTCCAAAAGGCCAGCGTGCGTAGGCCGGCACCGACTGACAGTATAGCCGAATTTCGCGCGTCTGTCAACACTCCTCGCTCTAAATCTGCGCCTCGTCCGGCCCCGGCCAAGGCGGTGTGCCGCAGCAAAGAAAGATCAAGTCACTCGGCCCGATGTTTTCCACCCAGAACCGGTACCCAGTTGGGATCAGCAGCGCATCGCCCGCCGCGACTTCCGCCGTTTGCTCTCCGCCGCCGTCCGGCAACTGCCGGTGGAAAGTTCCGGTGCCGCGCACGATGTACCAGATCTCTTCAATCGTGCAATGCGAGACGCAGGTGGTCCGCTCGCCCGGCTTGACCAAAGCTTCGGCGAGACTGAGGCGCGTCGCACCCTGCGGCCGGTCAATCAAGACACGGATTTCCGCCCCATCCGGCGCCGTCGCATCCGGCTCGGTCGAGCGCACCGATTTGAGCGCCGACGGTGTCAAAACAAAATCCCTTCCAAGCTCAGCACAAACCCCGGCAGCACGCCTTCGCCAGAAAGCGACACGGGGTTGCCCACAACTTCCACTCCCTGCCCTTGCCGATAGATTTCCACGCGCTTGCTTTTGGGATCAAGGAGCCAGCCGAGCCTTACCCCATTGTCCTGATACTCGACCATCTTCTTTTGGACAGCACTCAGCCTGTCTGTGGCGGATCGAAGCTCCACGACGAAGTCCGGGCAGATCCTTGAAAACTCTTTTCTGTCATCCTCCGTCAGCGCGTTCCAGCGCGAAGCCTCTATCCAGGAAAGATCAGGGGATCGCTTTGCCCCGTTCGGCAGAGTGAACACAGTGGAAGAATCGTACCCTCTGCCAAGATCATTGCTTTCACTCCAGATCCCGAAGCGGGCGATCAGCTTGAAGTTTTTGTTTCCCGTTTCAGGAAATGTCGGTGGCATGAGTATCAGTTCCCCTTCCCTGGTCAGCTCCATACGCAGGTCAGGATAGCTTGCGGCAAGCGCCGCAAACTCCTCAGACGTGTATGGCTGCGGTTCCTCGACTCCCGCTTGCGTTTCTGATTCCGCTTGCTGCGTCGGAATTGGCTTCCGTTCCGCTTCCAAAACTGCCATCATGCCACCTCATTTTTGAGCGGTTCGGCGTTACTTGGCGTAGGCCAGCTCGACAATCTTCTGCGCTGCTTCCTGCATCGTTTCGGCGGGAACCAAGTTGGTCGTTTTGAGAAGCTCTGCGCCTTCCGCCGCGCGGGTTCCGGCCAGACGGATGACGATAGGAACTTTGACATCCAGCGATTTAACGCCTTCGATGATGCCCTTCGCCACTTCGTCGCCGCGCGTGATGCCGCCGAAGATGTTGAACAGCACACCTTTGACGTTCGGGTCGGACAGGACAATCTCCAAGCTGCTCGTGACCGCCTCGGCTTTTGCGCCGCCGCCGATGTCTAAGAAGTCCGCCGGCGACCCGCCGGCCCGCTTGACTTCGTCCATCGTCGTCATCACTAAGCCTGCGCCGTTGCCGATGATGCCGATATCGCCGCCTTCGAGCCGGACATACTGAATGCCGCGCTTATGGGCTTCCACTTCAATCGGGTCGGTCTCGGTGTCGTCCTGCAAGGCCGCGAATTCCGGGTGCCGGTACAAGGCATTCTCGTCAATGTCCCACTTGGCATCGCCGGCGATGACCGTGCCTTCTTTGGTGATGACCAGCGGGTTGATCTCGGCGAGCGTCGCATCGGTGCCGACATACGCCGCGTACAGCGCCTTCAAGACGGGGATCGTCTTGCCGATGAGCGCCTTGTCGAACTTTGCGTCAAACAGCACCTGGCGACAGGCGTAATCGGGCAGGCCGAGCAGGGGGTCAATGAACAGCTTGGCGATGTCGGCGGGGTTGTTGTGCGCGACTTCCTCAATGTCCATGCCGCCTTGCGTGGACACGATCAGCACGTCCCGCTGCCGTACCCGGTCCTGGGTGATGGCGACATAAATTTCTTTGTCGATGTTGACCGCTTCTTCCACCAGCAAGTTATTGATCTTCAGGTCCGAGTTCGCCTGGGCAAAAAACAGCGTCTTCCCCAGCAGGTCCCGCCCAATTGCCTCCGCTTCGTTCGGGTCCGATGCCAGCTTCACCGCCCCCGCCTTGCCGCGCCCGCCCGAATGCACCTGGCCCTTGATGACCACGCGCCGGGCCAGCGCCGCCGCCACCGACCGTACTTCCTCCGGCGTCCCCGCCACCTGCCCTTCAGGAACCGGAACCCCGTACTGCTTCAGCAACTGCTTCGCCTGATATTCGTGAATCTTCATGTGTGATACTCCTCTGGAAATCTGATCTATCATACCCGTAAAAGAGATTTAGCCGGAAGGCGGGTGCTTTCCGGCAGGGATCAAGAGGCCCCGAAAGTTGACGATGTTGTCCCGATTTAGTCCGAGCCGGGCAATCGTCGCCCTGCCGCGCGGGGTTGTGCCGAGCACCGTCAAGCCGTCCTCGCTCCAGCGGAAATGGTCAGTCCAGGAATGGCGGCGGGGGTGGTACAGAGCGACGCGGCGGCGGCTTTCCGGGTCTACCGCTTGTGTTGCCGTGAACTTGCGGCTGTTGCAGCCCTGGCAAGACCAGGCTAGATTGTCAAGTTCATCACCGCCGCCCCGGCTTTGGGGAACGATATGCTCTACCGCGAAGTCGTCCGGGGTATGGTCTGCGGGACTGCGGCAGTATTCGCACCGTCCTCCGGCCCGCTCCCACACGAAACGCCGGGTTTCTGCGGCTGTCACGGGCTAATTCTCCGGCTTCGGGCGCAAACCAAGCTCGTCCATTAGTGCATCCACCGACGTTTGCCGCATCTCCGCTAGCGTTACTAAATAGCGCAGGCGCTCCACGCGCCGCGCTTCCATTTGGTCGGACAAGCCGATTAGCTCCTGCTGCTCTTTGCGCGTCAGCGTCTCCGCCTGACGTTTTGCCGCCAGCATCCGATAGCGATCCCAGAACGCCTCCGGCAGACCAGCCCGGTTGATCCGTGCGAGCAAATCGGCTTCTGTCAGTGGACGGTTCGGGTCGTAGCGGCGCAGGTAGGCTTCGGCAGCCTCACTCATCAGCGCCGAGACTTCCAGCCCTTCCGCCTGGGCCACTTCCCGCACCTGCGACTCGATCTGCGCCGACAGCTCCAAAACAAGCGTCATGTTAGTTTCCTCTGCATCCTCGTTAAACCGAT
This sequence comes from uncultured Armatimonadales bacterium, assembly GCA_964252595.1. GTDB lineage: Bacteria > Armatimonadota > Armatimonadia > Armatimonadales > Capsulimonadaceae > JANXMY01. Next base: position 8,655 of record CAXUNT010000085.1, on the reverse strand, counting down.
GGCTTGAATGCCCTCTACTATTTATCTTTGTCAATTTTGGAACCGGCTTTAGCACCGCCAAAATAGCCGATGACCCCGCCGACCAGCGCCAATGGAACTGTTGCGATTATGCCTGTTCCCAGTGTCGCAATCGTCACATGCGCCCCGACCACCGCCCCGGCGGTTGCTCCGCTGACTGCTCCGGCCCAGCCCCCATGTTTCTCGAAGTTCGTATTAAGGTCCTTGGGAACCCTTAAAAACTCCTGTTGGCCCTCATCAAGTAACTTTTGGCGCACTGGAGCGAAGATGTCATTGTTAGTGCGGCGCATATTTTCAATCTGCACAGTCACAGCCGCGAGCATCTGAGAAGTCATTCCGGCATGCTCCTTTGTGTCTTTTCGTCTCTTTCAGGAGAAGAAAGGGGCGTATCTTGCTGCGGCAAAGCTGTTGGCATATCTTTATAGCTTACCCGTAACGTGTCAACAAGACCCGCCATCTGGATAAACTCTTCCATCTGTTCCTTTTGGTGTCCGGTCCAGGCAGCGTTGATGTCTGCCTTCATCCGCTCAACTATTTTAGTGACTTCTTTTCCCAATGCTTGGGTTGCAGCCAGTTTGTCTAATTGGGTCAGACAGTCCTGGAAAAATGTTCCGCCAAGCGTCTGCCTCTTACTCACATTTTGCCTGAGTGCCGCCGCTAGAGTTTCGCGATGTTTTTGAGCTGCGGTGACGTCCGCCTGCAATATTTGTATCTGCGTCTTCGACTCTGTACCGGCAAACAATTTAGTGGCCGCGCCATAAGGCGCTTTTTGTTGCAGCGCGGCGATTGCTTCCTTTTCCTTGCTTTCAGCGCTCTTTAAGTCCTCTTTCATCTGCACAGCAACCGCTTGAAGTTGTATCCATTTTTCAAGGGACATCTGTGTCAAGCTTTGAATTTCTGTTCGCTCTGCGGCAGGTAAAATGTTTGCAGAAGTTACTTCAAGAAGCCAGGCGGAGAATAAATGCAAGAGTTCTTGCTTACCCTTCACAGCTATTTTACCAATTCGTTCAGCAATTTCACTTTCGGATTTTTGGCTCTTCTGGATGGCCCGATATACGGCTCGCCGATGAAGATATGTTTGTTCAAAGTCAATCATTTTGTATCACGCAATCTTTTTTAAGCAGCCTCGTCTCCCAGGTCAACAGGAATGTCTTCAGGCGCGACGGTGACGATTTTGCCATCCTGCCAGACGGCGATAGACTGGCCGAGGCGTTTATGTTCCCGCAGAGCGTTTCGGACGGCAGCGCCAAGTGCATGACCGACCTCTTCGTCATTGTCTAAATCAATCGGCGCTGGGTTCGCTGCTGTTTGTGTTTCCATGATTTGTCGGCCTTTCTTGATCTGCTCCCACGTCGCCGCCTGCTGCACACGCAGGGTTCCTTTCGCGACAAGCGACGGCTCCGCCGGCTGTGTGTTGTCGTAAACGCGCCACAGATTGGCAAGAGGCCGGTACAAAGAAAAGAAGTTGTTCAAGCCTGATTCGTACCATCGGCGGATGACAGGTTCAGGAATATCATGCCCGCCGCTGAGGACGCGCAGTGCGACGCGCTGAATTGCCATCTCGGAGGTTGGCAACCAGAAGAAATAAAGGTTGAAACGGTATTCTATCTGCTGCAAGCGCTCGATACGCGGCGCAAGCGTCCGGCTGGCAAGCGTTGTTTCTATCGCGATGTCTCGCCGTTCAGACTGCAACTCATCGAGCCTTGACAAAAGCAGCCGCCCCGCCTGCACGTCTCGACCCGAAGATAAAGGCAAGCCTTTCGCGATTTCGTCGGCGTTCAGGAACGTGATTTCCTGAGACAGAAGCCCGGCGGCAGCGGTAGATTTTCCGGCTCCGTTCGGCCCGGCGAGGATGACGATTTGCGGCATGGGATGCCCGGTCAGCTTTTGTCGGCAGTTAAAGAGCGCGAACCGTGGACAACCGCCACGACATCAATTTGATCCGGCTTGATGTGGTAGATGATTCGGTAGACGCCCTCAATGACTTCGCGCACTTGTTCCACTTGATACTCCGGCACGGAGCGGCCTGCAAGCGGAAACGTCCCGATCTGCTCCGAGCGCCGGGTGAGCCGATCCACCATCCGCTTGGCGTATTCGGGAGACGACTGCGCGATATAATCGTGAATAGCCTGAAGCTGCTGTGCTGCGCCTATGGTCCAGTAAACAGTCATTGTGGCAGGCTGTAGAAGGAACGGATTTCTCCAACACTCATCACGCGGCCGGCCTGGCTGTCGGCCAAGCCGGCTTCGATGGTTTGCCGAACATAAATCTCGTGCATGAGATCGTCCCAAGTCGAGTCTTCGGGCAGGCTCTCGATAAGCTGCTTGGCTTCTTCTTTGATGTTTGTAGTTTGCATTGTTTTCTTTGTTCAGCTTTCTTCAGCTTTCTTCTGTATACTTCTCTTTCAGGCCGGCGACGACGCTGGGGTCGGCGAGCGTGGTGGTGTCGCCTAATGCCCGGCCTTCGGCGATGTCGCGGAGGAGGCGGCGCATGATTTTCCCGGAGCGCGTTTTCGGCAGCTCGGCGGAAAAGAGAATGTCGTCGGGGCGGGAAATCGCGCCGATCTTCTTGGCGACGTGGTCTTTGAGCTGGCCCGCAAGTTCGGACGTACCACCGACGCCGTCTTTAAGGGTGACGAACGCGGCGATGGCCTGGCCTTTGATCTCATGGGTGCGGCCGATGACGGCGGCTTCGGCAACTGCCGGATGGTCTACCAGCGCGGACTCGACTTCCATCGTGCTGATGTTGTGGCCCGCGACCAGCATGATGTCGTCCACCCGGCCCAGCAGCCAGTAATCGCCCTCTTCGTCGCGCCGCGCCCCGTCGCCGGGGAAGTAGTAGCCTTTATCAGCAAACTTGCTCCAATAGACGCTTTGGTAGCGGGCGTCATCGCGCCAGAGCGTCCGCAGCATGGACGGCCACGGCTTGGTAATCACCAAAATGCCGGTCTGATCGGTCCCGTGCGGCAGCGGCTCGCCGCTTTCGTCAACGACTTCGGCGGAAATGCCGGGGAACGGGCGCGATGCCGACGCGGGCTTCAGCGCAGACAGGCCGGGCAGGGGCGTGATCATGATTGCGCCGGTCTCGGTCTGCCACCAAGTGTCTACGATAGGACACGTCCCGCCACCGATGTTTTTGTGATACCACAGCCACGCTTCCGGGTTGATCGGCTCACCGACCGATCCTAACAGCCGCAGGCTGGACAGATCGTGCTTCGCAGGCCACTCGGTCCCCCACTTCATAAACGCCCGAATGGCGGTTGGGGCCGTGTACATGATCGTGACGCCGTACTTTTCAATGAGTGTCCAGAACCGGTCTTTTTGCGGCCAGTCGGGAGCGCCTTCGTACAGCAAGACCGTCGCGCCGTTGGCGAGAGGTCCATAGACGACGTAGGAATGGCCCGTGACCCAGCCGACATCAGCGGTGCACCAGTACACGTCATCGTCTTTGATGTCGAAGATGTACTTGGTCGTGGCGGCGGCTCCCGTCAGATACCCGCCCGACGTGTGCAAAATCCCCTTCGGCTTGCCGGTGGACCCGGACGTATACAGAATATACAGCGGGTCTTCAGCGTCCATCGGTTGTGCGTCGTGCTTGATGCTCGCCTCGTCCATCAAGCGGTGCCACCAGAAGTCCCGGCCTTGCTTCATGGAAACATGCTTGGCATCTTCCGTGCGGTTGACGACAATCACTTTCTCAATCGTCGTGTCCCCTTCCAGGGCTTTGTCCGCCAAATCTTTGAGGCGCACCGGAGCGCCGCGCCGCCAGCCGCCGTCGGCGGTGATCAGCAGCTTGGACTGGCTATCGCTGATACGGTCAGCGAGGCTGTCCGCCGAAAAGCCGCCGAACACGACCGTATGCACCGCGCCGATTCGGGCGCAGGCCAGCATGGAAATCACGGCTTCGGGAACCGCCGGCAGATAAATCGTCACCCGGTCGCCTTTGACGATGCCGAGACTTCCCAGCACATTTGATAGCTTGCAGACTTCTCGGTGCAGGTCCCAATAGGTGAGAACGCGCGTATCGCCCGGCTCGCCCTCAAAGATGATCGCCGCCTTGTTGCGCCGTCCATCGGTGAGATGCCGGTCCAGGCAGTTTGCCGCGACATTGAGCTGCCCGCCGACAAACCATTTGGCATGGGGCGGGTTCCATTCGCAGACCGTTTCCCACGGCTTCGTCCACTCAAGCAATTCACTGGACTGCTGCGCCCACCACCCTTCCGGGTCCGCCGCCGCCTCGTCGTACACGTTCGGATCACTGATATTCGCCTGCGCCGCGAACTCCGCCGTCGGCGGGAAAGTTTGCTGTTCATCTGCCACTATGTATGGTCTCCTGTCGCTGTTAGGTTGGCGGGCGGCTGAATACCGGGGTTGTAGAAAACCCCGGCAGGAGTGTGTCCTTCGGACATGGAAGATCCTGCGCCTGTCCTCATCCTCGTCTGAAAGACGCATCTTTGCCGGGGTTTTCTACAACCCCGGCATCTCCCTGCATCACTCCATCGGGTATTTGAGGCCCCACTGAGCGCGGAGCGTGTCCATCGTCTGCATAATCGTCAGCGTTTCGTCCAGCGGCATGATGGCGCTCTCGGTTTTGCCCGCCCGCAGGCAGTCCATGACTTCCTGCGCTTCGTAGTTGAAGCCGCCGTTTTCATACGGGACCGACACTTCTTCGCTGTTGCCGTTTGCACTGAACGTCAGCTTAGACACGTTCCAAAACGGCGCATGCAGCTTGATTGAGCCGTCCGTGCCGAAGATCGTCGCTTCCGACGGCGTGTTGATCCGAACGCCCGTCACAACCGACGCAAGCTGCCCGCCGCTGTACTTCAGCGTCACGGCGGCCATCTCATCCACGCCGGTTTCGCCGATCTGGGCGAGGCCGGACACATCGGTCGGCGTGCCAAAGAGCATGGACGCCAGCGAGATCGGGTACACGCCGACATCCAGCAAGCCGCCGCCGGCCAGCGCCAGATCAAACAAGCGGCCCTTCGGGTTCACATCGGTGCGGAAGCCGAAGTCCGCTTGCAGCATCCGCACCTCGCCGATCGCTCCCGAAGCGATCAGCTCGCGGACCTTGACCATTCCCGGAAAGAACCGCGCCCACATGGCTTCCATGATGAACAGATCTTTTGAGCGGGCAAAGTCAATGACTTCGGCGGCTTCGGAAACGTTGACCGTGAACGGCTTTTCCAGCAGGACCGATTTGCCGTTTTGGAGACACAGCAGCGCCGCGTCTTTGTGCTGCGGGTGCGGCGTCGCGATATAAACGACTTGCACATCCGGGTCTCCCGCCAGCGCCTCATAGCTTGCGTAGCGCTTCGGTGCACCATGCTTGTCGGCGAACTCATCGGCCTTTGCCTGCGTCCGGGAGCCGACCGCGTGGAGCTTCGCGCCGGGAACCGCCGCCAGGCCGCCCGCGAAACGGTTGGCGATAGAGCCGGGGCCGATGATGCCCCAGTTGATGGTTTCGGAAGTGATTGGTGTCAAAGCAGTACCCTTCGTGACAGTGTTGGGACAAGTTTCGCCGGAGGGCGCGGGATTTCCTGCGTGGCTGAGAGGGAGAAGCGTGGGATTTAAATCCTACGCTGTGGGGCGACGCGCCTAATGTCCGCCTGCGCGGACAAGGAGCAGATTAAGGAGCAGATTGTCGCACGGGTCTTACTCTTTGTCCGCGCAGGCGGACATTAGGCGCTTCGCCCCACAGCGCAGAACTTCAGTTCCACGCCAGCCCGCGCTGCTAAAACAAGGAAAGTTGCAAGGAGCGGTGGCCGGGGGCCCAGACGGCGGAGGGGGCGTCGCGCTTGGCGACATCGAAGACGACGGGGCAGTTGGTCTCAACGGCAACGGTGGCTTTGGCGTAGCCGAGGGCGAGCTTCGGGGTGTTGTTTTCTTTGGACAGGTGCGCGAGCCAGACCGTGTGCGGGCCGTGGTTCAGGGCATGCTCGCACAGAAGCCTGGCGGCGGCTTCGTTGGACAGGTGGCCGTGGTCGCCCAAAATGCGCGACTTCAAGTAGCCGGGATAATCGCCGCCGGCCAGTCGGTGGACATCGTGGTTTGCTTCCAGCACCAGCAGATGGGCCCCGCGAATGGCCCGGCGAACCGTCTCGGTGACGTGACCGAGATCGGTCAAGTGGCTCATCTTCTGGCCGCTCGGCGCGTGGACAATATTGACCCCGACCGGATCGGCGGCGTCATGCGGCACCGAAAACGTTTCAATTTCCAGGTCCCCGATGCGCCACTTGTCCCCGACCGGCAGGATCAGATGCGGCGAGAGGGTTTTGCGCCGGTAAAATGCCGAGAGCGTCCGCTCGCTCGCAATCAGCGGGACCCCGTGGCGCTTTGAGAGTGCATGGGCGCTCTGAATATGGTCGGAATGCTCGTGCGTGATGACCGCCCCGCTGAGGTCCCCCGGCGCAAGCCCCTCTTGTGCCAGCGCGGACACCAGCTTCCGCATCCCCACCCCGGCATCAATCAGCAGCGAAACATCGCCCGCACGAACCAGCGTCGCATTGCCGGACGACCCCGAAGCGAGCGCATGGACACTAAACGTCAAACCCATGCGCTTAGTGTACCCGAAGCGTCTGGTTTTGCTGTTGGTTTGTACCCGTAGGAGTGACAGGCCGTATTCGGGCTTGGAACTAAATCGGGCTGAAAGTTGCCGTGAAGTTCTTAGGCGGCTGACCCATCCTCCCCGTGCCGGCGGCGACGCCGCCGCTGCCGAGGGTCCCGTTCAAGTTCTGGTCTGTGGTTGGATTGGAAGCAGCAAAGCCGGGGGAAACCCGTTCGGGGCGCAGCCACTTGACGTGTCCGTCTTCAAGCGCAAAGTTTGCACCGCCCGCGTGAATGCCTTCCGCCTGATCCCCATACCCGCCGCCATTTTCACCGTCATCCCATGCCGGCTGCCCCATAATGCCGGTGACCCAGTGAGCATCAGGACCACTATAATCAATAAAGCCGGCGCCACCGTCATTGCCATGCCCGCCTGCTGAGTTGCCCTCGTCGGCCTGGCTGGGGTCCGCAGACACGCCGTAGCTCTCGCTGAGAAGCACTGTGCTTGCGGGGGCGACGGAAGTGACTAACGCGCCGCCGCTCCCATGTCCATCAAGGTTGCTGTTAAAGCAATACGAGACAGCGGGAAGCGCTGTCGGATCATCCGGGCAAACAAAAACCGCCTTACGTCAAAAGTAAGGATAAATCTCCCCGGCCCAGCCTCGTCCTTGAAAGCCCCACGGGTCCACATAATTGCCCTGTGGATAACGCTCTTCGTTGTCCTGCGTGTACTGGATCAGCGCAAGCCCAAGTTGCTTTAAGTTCGATCCACAAGCAGTACGGCGGGCATTCTCACGCGCTTTCAGGAATGTCGGAAACAAAAGAGCGGCTAAAATCGCAATGATTGAGATAACGACGAGCAGCTCAATCAACGTAAACCCGTGCTTTCCTCTGCTTAATGCCTTCAATTTTTGCACTTTTCTCCCTGGCTCTTTCATCTGCCATCGGCAAGCCCTCCTAGCCGAAACTTAGTCCCGGCAACAGGGGCAGCCAGAACGCCTGTGTTTATCGGGGTCGCCTGATGTTCATTGCGCGAACCTCATTTTCATCTTGAAACATCCGTCGCTGCAAATCCTGCTGCTGCTGCTGCTCGTGTGCCTCCCACCGCTTTTGATCAACAAACGCGGTTGAAGCGACTGAAAGAACCGCTGTGATCAGCACAGCGAGCGCAAGAAGGCCGTTTTTCTTTGACATATTTTTATGCTCTGCGCTTTTGAGCTTCAGCACTCGCTGTGCTGATCCACTCCTAACTATATCACCGAGGAGACTGAGGCCCGTAGGGAGGGTTGATCCCTATGGCACGAAGCTGACTTTCTGCCTGAACCGCCTGGCGCTGCACTTCTTCTTGCTGCTGCTTTTCACGCGCTTCCCACCGTTTTTGGTCAACAAAAGCGGTCAAAGTGATTGACAAAATTGCCGTGATGAGAACAGCTACTACATAGGGGGAGTTTTCTTTTGACATTTTTCGCAGGGTAAGGCTGTTCACCATGAGTTGAAACGCCTTGCTTTGTCTCCTTTTAAGACTAGCTACTGATGCGGCAAAGCTCTTAAAGGCGACAGCCCTTTTTGTTTTCGCTCCCGGTCTACCTGTTTCGTGGCATCTCTCATTATCTTGTTGGCGTCCCTGTTGATCTGGTCTAACCTTTGCTGAGACACTCTTTCGTGAGTGATGCGGCCCTTGTTATCCTCTATTGTGAGCGTCACATAATGATGAGACTCATAGTTTTGCCTCATCAGATAGCTCCCCAAGTATACTGCAACAATAACTATTGTTGCAATAGAAGCGGCAACGATGAAGCGTTTTTTGGACAAAGTGAATGGTTTCATATGCTTCTTTCTCAGTAAGCGCTTGAGCCAAATGAGTTTAGAAACTGTATAGTAAGCGTCAAAGAAGCCCCCCAGCCCCACCACCGTTTGAACGGGGCGGGGAGCATGAGGGAGACTGTTTTCCTCCGGTTCCCCCATTATTGGGGGCTAGGGGGACGCCTTCGCAGCTTGGAAGTAGATTCTAATCCAAAGCTCGCAACTATTCGTGTTCTAAGTAATCGTGCAAAGATAATCAGGTATTTCGCCTGAAGCGTTTGAGGCAGGT
>CAXUNT010000084.1:0-18401 GCA_964252595.1 uncultured Armatimonadales bacterium | reverse complement strand
CCAGCCAGGCCGCCCTATGGAACCGGTTCCGCGCGTCACCAGCGCACTGGGGGGGGCCGGGGCCGGGGCTGGCGTTCCTCGGCGGGGGGAGGGGGAGGGCCAGCTAGAAGCCGTCTTTGACAAATCCCGCCTGTACAACGCCCTGTTTAACCTTGTCAACAACGCCCTGCCCGAAACCCCGTCCGGCGGCTCTGTTACGCTTACCATCGCGCCTGACCCGGACCCGGATTGGTACACGGTGGCCGTGGCGGACACCGGCGCCGGAATGCCGCCGGAAGTCCGGGCAAAGCTGTTCACCGACGCCGCTTATTCCACAAAAATCGGCGGCACGGGACTTGGGACGCGCATTGTTCGCCGCATCGTCGAGCAGCACCGGGGCCGTCCCACGGTACAGAGCGAGCCGGGGCAGGGAACCACTATTACGCTGAGGCTGCCGAAGGACCCGACAGGAGCCAGCTTATGATAACTGTTCAACCTGCTATTGTATGGGGTGTCGTGGTGGCAACAGTCATCATCATTCTGTCCCCCCCTATCTGTCAAATAGATGCTTTTAATAGTGGATTTACCCATTATTTCTTGCTTCGACTGCCCCCGCTGGATGTCGGAACTTTTGCCTGGCCGCTCACCTTAATTTTGATGCTGTGTGAGTGGCTGGCTTTTGCCCTCCTTGCAGGGGTTAGTTACTGGACTGCCGGGAAGTTACAGCATAGTTCCCCCTCGTTCTAGGACAACAGCAGCAGGACAGACCCATGCAAGTTTATTTCATCGCTCATCTTTGTTTTGGAATGTTTATCGGCGGAGGAGGTGCAGTGCTTCTCAGTATCAGCTTGCTTGCTGCATTCAGAAGGAAGAAATTCAAGACTTATGAGGATCAAAAGGCTGTTTACTCCTCGATCTTCTACACGCTTTGCGGTGCCAACGGAATAAGTAGTGCTTTTGATCCGCCGCACCAAGCTTCACAGAGAACTGACATTCTTTTTCTTGTGACTGGTTTTGTTTTACTAATTATTCTCTACTTCGGAACGCGCTGTCTAGCGAAAAACCCTACGCTGTAGTACGAGAAGGCAAGGAACCCGGCACTGGAAGTGCTGGGCTAATGCAGCAGAGAAAGTGCCTCCGGCACTGCAAACTCGTTACCCGTGGCTATTCTTAATTCGTCAGCTCTCTCAGCTAGTCGCCCCAGTCGTAATGCAAAATGTCGGGGCAGGCATAAAGCAGAGCATCTATGTTGTCTCGCTGCAAGTTCCGGGACAGCATGAGCTGCATTTTGGCCGTCTCGGTGTTCGCCATCCGTGCCAGTGCCAAGTCCCGCGTCTTCACTCCTGTGTCGTTGAGCGTGTTCAGCAGAGCGCTGATTGCTTGAAGCGGATCGCAGTCGGCGCGGAACACGACGGTTAAACTATGGCGGCGGCGGTGACGGATCAGCACGTTCTCAAATTGGTTGAGAAGGGTCAGCGTGAAAAGGATCACCAGCGTGGCGAGGACGGCAAGCGCGGCGAACTGTCCGCCGTAGCCGACAGCGATGCCGACCCCGGCGATAGCCCAAAGGCTGGCCGCCGTGGTCAAGCCGCTGACCGCGCCGCTGGTGCCGTCACGGATGATCGTCCCCGCGCCGAGAAAGCCAACGCCGGTCACAACCTGGGCGGCGATCCGGTCGCCGTTCGGACCGAAGGAATGCGAGACTTCTGTGATCAAGGCGGCTCCGACACACACGAGAATATGCGTCCGCAGCCCTGCCGGGCGGGCGTGGCGCTCCCGTTCCCAGCCGACAAGGCCGCCGAGCAGGAGGGCCAGCAGCAAATAGCCAGTCATGCAAGCCAGGGGCAGCAGGTCGAGGTGGCTCAGGTGTCAATCTCCGTCCGCAGCGTTTCCACCAGACTGTGAACGCGGGAAGATGCCTCGTCCACCGCGACCGCTTCTTTACTGGTAGCGTCACGGCGCAGGCTGACTTCCACCGTGCCTTCCGAGAGCGATTTGCCGACGACGACTTTCACCGGGAAGCCAATCAAATCGGCGTCCTTGAACTTGACGCCGGGGCGGTCATCGCGGTCGTCTAAGAGAACGTCTATGCCGGAGGCTAACAGGGATTGGTACAGGGCTTCGGCGGCATCGCGCTGGGCGTCGTTCTTGGGGTCTACTAGGACGACCACGACTTCAAACGGGGCGATGGAGACCGGCCAAAGCATTCCGGCGGCGTCATGGTGCTGCTCCACCGCCGCCGCCATCGTGCGGGACACGCCGACCCCGTAAGAGCCGCCCTGCATGAGCTGGGATTTTCCGGTCTCGTCCGTAAAAGTTGCGCCCATTTTCAGCGAGTAGCGCGTGCCGAAGTTGAAGACATGGCCGACCTCGATCCCGCGCTGGGTATACAATCGGCCTTCAGGGTCCGCCGGGCTGACATCGCCGGCGACGGCTGTTCGCAGGTCAAAATACTCTGGGGCAGGGAAATCACGGCCCGGCAGGACATGGACAAAGTGAGCGTCGGCGCTGTTCGCCCCCGTCACGCCATCGCGGATGGTCGCCACTTCGCGGTCGGCGATCACGCGCACACCCGTCAGCCCCACCGGCCCGGCGTAGCCTACGGGCGCTCCTGTCACTTTTTGGACGACAGTGGCATCGGCCAGTGGCGACGGCCCGCCGAGCAGCTTGGCAAGCTTTGCCTCATTCAGCTCCCGGTCGCCGCGCACGAGCGCGACCACAGGCGAGCCGTCAGGAGCCGTCACGATCAGAGTTTTGATCAGCCGCGTTGCCGAAACTTGAAGAAACGCCGACACGTCTTCAATGGTAGACACGCCGGGTGTTGCGACCTGCTCCATCGCCGCCACTTCCGTGTCTGAGTCTTCGGCAGGGGCAGGAACCGCCTCGCAGCGCTCGGCATTCGCCGCGTAGCCGGTCTTGTCGCAGCGCAGAACCGTGTCTTCGCCGTCTTCCGACAGCACCATGAACTCTTCGGATTGGGAGCCGCCGATGGCCCCGGAGTCCGCTTCCACGGACAGCGATGCCAGTCCGCAGCGGGCAAACATCCGCCCGAACGCTGTACGAACCCGCCCGTAAGCCGCTTCCCCAGTGGCTTCGTCCCGGTCGAATGAATAGGCATCCAGCATCAGGAACTCGCGCCCGCGCACCAGGCCCCCGCGCGGGCGGGCCTCATCCCGGAACTTGGTCTGGATCTGGTACGGCAGGAACGGGAGCTGCTTGTACGACTGGATATCGTTTTTGGCGATGCTCGTAATCACTTCTTCGTGCGTAAAGCCGAGAAAATAGTCACGGGCAGGAACCACGAACAGCACGTCGATTTTGTCGCGCCCGGACTCTTCCAGCAGCGCACGCGGCACGAGCGACGGCATGAGAAATTCTGTGCCTCCGATCCGATCCATCTCACTTCGCAGGATGTCTGAAATCTTGTTCAGCACCCGCAAGCCAAGCGGCAGGTACGAGTAAACGCCCGACGCCAGGGGGCGGATAAAGCCGCCGCGCAACAGCAGCTTGTGGCTGACCATTTCGGCTTCCGAGGGCGCATCGCGCAGGGTCGGAGCAAATAACTGTGTAAAACGCATAAAATCCTTACTGCGGCAGTTGGTGGTGGACGGTGCGGAGAATGTCGTTGGACATGATCAGCACAAACAAAACACCGATGATTGCAAGGCCCGTCATCAAAAACGCTTGCTGCTGCTGATCGGTCAGGCGCTTGCCGCGCCGGACCCACTCAATAAAGAATGTCAGCAGATGTCCGCCGTCCAGCACGGGGATGGGCAAAAGATTGAAAATCGCCAGGCTGATAGATAGGCCCGCCATGAGATTAAGCTTTTCGACCAAGCCATTTTTTGCCACCACGCCGGTCATCTGGTACATGTAGATAATGCCGCCGGCGTTATCTTTGATCTGGCTGGGGCGATGCACCATGTCCGCCAGGCTTCCCACAAGAAACACAATCGCAGAGGTTCCCGCTTTGAGGGAATCCACAAATCCGATCCGCTTGATTTCTTCGGATGGCTGTATTTTCAGGGCTCCGACCTCGTGAGAATTGAGCTGCGGCAGAACGCCTGCCGCCATTGACTGCGGAACGACGCCGTGCAGCGTCACCATCTCTTCGCTGGTTGGGCGGCTGACCACGACATCAATCGGCTGTCCGGCATGGCTCCGCAGAGTTTGCAGGACTTGATCGCTGTTTTTTACGGGGTCTGACGCCACCTGCTTGAGCGTGTCGTCTTTTTGCAAACCGAGGCTGTTCCCAAAACTGCCCGGCTGCACCACATTGGTATAAAAGACCGGCTTTCCGTTCTGCACGGCAGGCCGGGGCGTCGCCGTGTAAGTATAGGTCTTGCCGTCACGCCGCACGGTCAGGGTCAGGGTTTTGCCGAGGCTGTTGTTGATCTTGAACAGCATTTCCTGTCCGTTTGCCAGCGGCTGTCCATTAATGGCGACAATATCATCCCCTGCATGCAAACCGATCCGCTGGCCTTCGCCGCCGGCTTCGACCACGTCAACACGGGTCAGGACTTTCCCCGACGGAATGCCGGTCGTCACTCCCATCAGGCAGAAGACAAAGTAGCCGAAGAGGAACGACATCAGCGGGCCGGCAAAGATCACCAACGAGCGCTGCCAAAGCGGCTTGCTGTAAAAGCCGTCAGGACCAGTGTAGGGCGTGCTTTCACCGAGGTTTTCCGCCAGCAGCGGGATTTCGCCGGCATCCGGGTCGCTTTGTGCGCTCTGGCCCAGCACGCGATCTTTGGCATGGGTGATCGGCGCTTCATCGGGTTCCATGCCGGCGATTTTGACGAAGCCGCCGAGCGGGAGCATACGGACATTGTACTCCGTGTCGCCGCGCTTCCCGATCCGGAACAAGCGCTTGCCGAAGCCGATGGAAAAGTCGTCCACGCGGATGCCGCACAGCCGGGCCACAATGAAGTGTCCCCACTCGTGCGCGACCACCAAGATACTTAAAATGATCAGCAGCGTCACCGTCTGCTGAATGTTCGCCCATATTGCCAAGCCGAACTCTCCTTACCACAACTGCTGGACTACAGCATTTGATGAACCCTCTGCCGCGCCCAGCCATCCGCTTGCGTGATCTGCGCCAGGGTTGGCGACGGCTGAACCGTGTGCGCGTCCATGACCCGTTCGGTCAGCCCCATGATCTCCGGGAACGCGACCTGACCGTCTAGAAACTCGGCGACAGCCGCCTCGTTTGCAGCATTCATTACGGCAGGCAGAGTGCCGCCCGCGGCTGCCGCCCGGCGTGCAAGCGCCAGCGCCGGGAAGCGCGACTCGTCCGGCGCTTCAAACGTCAGCGGCGTCTTCTGGCCGAGCAGATCAAACTTCGGAGCGCCGAATTCGGCGCGTTCAGGATACAGCAGGGCCACTTCAATCGGAACGCGCATATCGGGCAGTCCAAGCTGGGCCAAAAATGAGCCGTCGCACAGCTCTACCAGCGAATGAATGACGCTCTGCGGATGTACCACCACGCCGACTTTTTCTATCGGGACATCGAACAGCCAGCAGGCTTCGATGGTTTCCAGGGCTTTGTTCATCAGGGTCGCGCTGTCTATCGTGATCTTGCGGCCCATAGACGGCCATGTCGGATGGTGGAGCGCATCGGCCAGCGTCGCCGATTGAATGCGCTCCCTCGGCCATACCCGAAACGGCCCGCCGGACGCCGTCAGCCACAGCTTTTCAACATGTTCCGGCTTTTGTCCTTGCAGGCACTGAAAAATGGCCGAATGCTCGCTGTCAATCGGCAGCAGCTTCGCGCCGCTCTGTTTCGCCGCCGCCGTCACGATCTCGCCCGCCGCGACCAGCACTTCTTTGGTCGCCAGCGCGACATCCTTGCCCTCTTCTAGCGCGGCGATCGTCGCGGCAGTGCCAACCGCTCCGGCGACCGAAACGACGACCAAGTCGGCTTCTGGAAGCGTCGCCAGGCGCACTAAGTCAGCGCCATCGCCCCAGGCGAGATTGGCGGGAGAAACGCCGAACTGCGCGGCTTGTTCGCGGAGCAGAGTCTCATTGCGATGCGCCGAAAGGCTAACAACCCGCAGAAAATCAGGCAGACGCCTAACAACGTCCAATGTCTGCGTGCCGATGCTGCCGGTCGCCCCTAAAATGACGATGTTCTTCACGATAGCGGCTCAGGATGCACGACAGCACCGAACTTGCGGACCCGCCGCCCGTAATCCTCCAGCGCATCGGTCAAAAGCGCTGGCGTGAACTCCGGCCACAGCGTCGGTGTGACCCAAATCTCGGAATACGCGATGCCCCATAACAGAAAGTTTGATATCCGCATCTCGCCAGCGGTGCGAATGAGCAGATCGGGATCAGGCAGATCCGGCGCGTACATTCGTGCCGCCAGACTGTCTTCGGTCACTTCGTCCGCTCTGATTTCGCCGCGCCCAACCGCCTCGGCCAGCGCCCGTGCGGCGTCGGCGATTTCCGCCCGCCCGCCGTAGTTGATCGCGAGGTTAAACGTCATGCGGGTGAAATCCGCGGTTCGAAGCATCGCGCTTTCAAACGTTTCCCGCAAAGCCTCTGGCAGATCGCCCAAACGGCCGGTGACGCGGATATGGATGTGGCTTGCAATCAGCTCCTCAATCTCAGCCTGCATTGCCGCCTGCATGAGCGCCATCAGGCCACCGACTTCCGCTTCGGGCCTCCGCCAGTTCTCGGTGGAGAAGCCGAAGACCGTCAGCGTCTGGATGCCGAGTATGTCCGCCGCCGAAACGATCTCTTTTAGCGTCCGGTAGCCCTGCCAGTGGCCGTACAGGCGGTCTTGGCCCTGCGCGTGCGCCCAGCGCCCGTTGCCGTCCATGATAATGGCGACATGAGCCGGCAGACGGGCCGGGTCCAGCCGCGCTTGGAGCGCTTCAATGTCGGACGGCTCAGACTTCAAGCAGCTCGGCTTCTTTAGCTTTAGTGATCTTGTCAATCTCGACGATGTAGCGGTCCGTCAGCTTTTGCATGCCGTCCTGAGCGCGTTTTGAGTCATCTTCGGACGCTTCGCTCTTCTTCACCAGTGCCTTGAACTGGTCGTTGACATCGCGTCGGATGTTCCGAATCGAGATCCGGCCTTCTTCGGACTTCTTATTCAGGATTTTGACAAACTCTTTGCGCCGCTCTTCGGTCAGCGGCGGAATCGTTAACCGGACCGCCGTGCCGTCGTTGACGGGATTGATGTTCAGGTCCGAGTTCTTGATCGCTTTTTCAATCGCCGCCGTCATGCTCCGGTCATAGGGCGTGATGAGAAGCTGGCGCGAATCGGGAACACTGATCGTGGCAAGCTGGGGCAGGGGAGTTGGCGTCCCGAAGTATTCCACCGAGATGCCATCTACCAGAGACGGCGTCGCGCGGCCCGTGCGGATTGTCGAGAAATCGTGCTGGGTCGCATCCACCGTCTTCTTCATCTTTTGCTCGGCGTCTTTGGCGAGATCGGCTAAACTCATTTCTGTTGTTCCTTCACTGGGTCAATGCTAAGTCTCGGCGCATCAGGGTTTCGCTTTGGAGCAGCATAGGTAGATGACGCTAACTCCAATTCTTCTTCAGATGTGACTATCTGCGCCGTCGTGATACCATTCGGGTCGGAGAACTCAACTTCATATTTGCGGTCTGGATAGACCTCAATGACATAACCAACCTCAAAGCAGGAAGCGCCTTCAGACTGGTACTTGTCCGTCAATAGCCGGACGCGAGAATAATTTTCTAGCATTATTCTTCTCCTTCACGGGCGAAACCGCTAAAGGGTGTGTTGAGGGTTAAAGTGCCGTCATTTCTGATCATCCAGCCAGAAATTACATAACTAGAGCGGCTGGAAACATCACCCTTTATTGTCATCGTGAGCGCAGTCAGTTTGATGACGATATTTATTCTTTGCTCATACTCATCAGCTTTACCTAATGTGAAATCCTGAACGGCATATTTCGCGGCAGCTTGAGAAGAATATAAATCCGAAAGAAACTGCGAGTGGTCTCGGTTATATCCCAGCGAGCGAAAAACATGGTTTTTGCCGTGAGTAGCACCCGGCTTGAAGATGTAATCGTAGAACTTCTCAACAGGCGCAATAAAGCTTGTCATTATTTACGCATCTTTGGAAACAAGTGTTCCAATGGAAGCGCCTTCGGCGACGCGCTGGATGTTGCCGGGGACGTTGATGTCGAAGACGACGATGGGTATGTTGTTTTCCATGCAAAACGCCAGCGCGGTCAAATCCATGACTTTGAGGCGGCGGTTGATTGCGTCGGCGAACGAGATTTTCTCAAACTTCACGGCGTCGGGATGGGTGCGCGGGTCTTTGTCGTAAACGCCGTCGGTGCCGTTCTTTGCCATGAGAATCGCTTCGGCGCGGACTTCGGTAGCCCGGAGCGCCGCCGCGGTATCGGTGGTGAAGAACGGGTTGCCGGTGCCGCCGGCCAGGATCACGACGCGGCCTTTTTCCAGATGGCGCAGGGCGCGTCGGTTAATGTACGGCTCGGCGACGGTCTGGATCGGCATGGCAGTCTGGACCCGCGTGTCAATGCCCAAGCGCTCCAGAGAATCTTGGAGCGCCAAAGCGTTGACGACGGTTCCCAGCATACCAATATGGTCGGCGGTGACACGCTTCATACCGGCTTTTTCGGCAAGCTGGCCGCGCATGACATTGCCGCCACCGATGACAATGGCGGTCTGGACGCCGCTGGTTTGAAGCTGGGCGACCTCGGCGGCCATGCCGGCGACGGCGGCGTAGTCAATGACCCCGTGGCTGCCGTCCCCGGCGAATGCCTCGCCGGAGAGCTTCAGCAGCACGCGGGGCCACTTGATGGAGTTCATTTTAATCGAGTTCGTTTCGGCAGTTTCAGCCACAGTTAAGACGCCTCGCCGATCTCAAAGCGCACAAACCGCTTGATCTCGGTCTTGCCCTTGATGAGCTGTGCGACGGTTTGCTTCGGCTCCCGGATATACGGCTGCTCCAAAAGAACGGCTTCCTTGTAGAACGTGCCGACCCCGCCTTCAATCACTTTATCCATGATCTCAGCCGGCTTGTTCGCGTTCTTTGGGTCGGCCAGCGCACGGGTCTTGACGATGTCCCGCTCTTCGGCGATCTTTTCCGCCGGAACCTGGTCTTTGCTCAGGAACTTCGGCTTCGCGGCGGCGATGTGCATGGCGATCTCGCGGGCCAGCGTCTTGATTTCCATGCCTTCGCCGGTCAGCTCAACCAAAACGCCGATCTGCCCGCCCATGTGGATGTAGGCATCCACCGTGCCATCTTCGGTTTGATACGCCGCAAAGCGCTTGAAAATGATGTTCTCGCGCATCTTCGCGAAGACGTCCTGGATGCGAAGCTTGGCCGGGCTGCCGGTTTCGGTGTGGGTCGCTTCCAGAAGCTCGTCCACGGTCGCCGCTCCGGGGTTCTCAATCGCGTGCTTTGCCATCTCGCGGGCTAGTGCCGAGAACTCTTCGTTGCGAGCAACAAAGTCGGTTTCCGAGTTGATCTCAATCAAGACGCCGAGCTTGTTATGCTCACGGACCAGCGCCTCAACAACGCCTTCAGCGCTGGTGCGGCCTTCTTTGACGGTCGCTTTGGCGTTCTTTTCACGGAATGCTTTAATTGCTGCGTCCATGTCGCCGTTAGCCTCGGTCAGAAGCCGCTTTGCTTCCATCATGCCGGCTTGTGTTTTGTCCCGCAGGTCTTTGACCATCGCGGCGGTAATGTCTGCCATTGTAATTCGTCCTCTCAATTTCGGAGAGGCCCCCCCCCCCCCAATTTTGGGGGCCGGCGTAGCAACCGGCCCAAACACCTGGGGCTTCTTTGTTCTTCTCCGTATGGCTCCCCAGAATTGGGGCGGGGGGGCATCCTATTCCTAGTCCGTTCCCTGCGCCGTTGTCTGTCCGGTTTCTTCCGCGACTTCATGGGCGACTTCAGCCGGGTTTGTCATTGCTTCGCCGCCGGGCGACGCATTGCGGCGGGAAATGCCGCCGGAGTTGCCGGCATCGGTCATGCCGCTTGCGCCGAGGCTTGAGTCAAACACGCCCGCCGGAACCTGAGCGCCGCCGGTGACGCGCTGCTCCAAGGCTTCCCACTGGGCGGCGACCATCGCGGCATCGGAGGCTTCGCCGAGCTTCTGCGCCTCTTCTTCGGTCGCGACGACTTCCGTATCCTGCCACTCACCCTGGCGGATCTCAATGATCGCATCGGCGATCTTGTTCGCCATCAGCTTGATGGCCCGGATGGCGTCGTCGTTGCCGGGAATGACATAATCCACTTCGTCGGGATCGCAGTTCGTATCCACAATCGCGACAATCGGAATGCCGAGCTTGCGGGCTTCCTGAACGGCGATCTTTTCTTTCTTGAGGTCCACAATGAAGATGGCATCGGGCATGCCATTCATGTCCTTCATGCCGCCAAGATAGTTTTCCAGACGATCCCGCTCTTCGCGCAGGTCGGCGGCTTCTTTTTTCGGCAGGGACTCTAGGATGCCTTCGGCATCCAGTCGGTCCAGCTCGCGCAGGCGGGCAATACGGGTCAAAATGGTTCGGTAGTTGGTCAGCATGCCGCCGAGCCACCGGGAATTGACGTAATACGAATGCGAGCGTTTGGCGGCTTCGGCGACCGCTTCCTGGGCCTGCTTTTTGGTGCCGACAAACAAAATCTTGCCGTGGTTGGACGCCACTTCCTGGATGAACGCGTAGGCATCATCGAACAGCTTCAAGGTCTGGTGCAGGTCAATGATATAGATGCCGTTGCGCCCGCCGTAAATGTAGCGCTTCATTTTCGGGTTCCACCGGCGCGTCTGGTGGCCGAAGTGGACTCCTGCTTCAAGCAGGTCCTTCATCGCGAGAATGGACAAATCGTTTCTCCTCCGTCGTTGTGTGTGCGTCCCCGCCGATCAACCGCCTTTGCCACCTTCATTTTCGTAAAACAGAGGCACAAGCAAAGCACGTCCCGGCGAGTGTGGTTTTTGGAATTTCCGCCCGCAAAGTATACCACGAACTGCGGCCTGGATTCAAGGGGCCGGCCCGTCCGCATCGCGTTCCGAAAGAACCATGTCCTGAAGGACATGGCTATTGGGCGCGGACGCCGGGAACCCCCACTTCTGCACTGGCAGACCCGGAGGGCCGGGGCTGGGAAAAGGGCCGCAGGAGCGATGGCTGTTTCCAAGCGAGATCGTCGGCGATCATTTCGGCAAGCTGCTCCGGGTTAAGAACCCCTCCCGCCTTGCTTCGCAGGGTCCCTCCTCCAGTGGGGGAGGGCAAGAGCGCGGGGGCGAGTGCAGGTTCGTTTTGGTAAATTCCAGACGGCCCATAATGGGCTGCCTTTTCTATTTACTTCTATTGAATGCTTTCCTGCTTTGGCCTTGCTTTTTCAATCGCCGCGCAGTAGGGTATCATAGCGGCAGAGTGATTATCTTTGCAGAGAAGGCGGGGCGCATATGACGGTATTGGTGACGGGGGCGTCGGGGTTTGTCGGGCGGCATGTTTGCGAGGGTCTGGTCAAAGCCGGGCATCCGGTGCGGGGGCTGGTCCGGCAGGTGCCGGTCCGCAAGAACCGGGTGGAGGGGGTAGAGTATGTCCGGGGCGTGGACGTCACCGAGGCGATCTCGCTGACGCCGGAGATGTTTGCGGGGGCCGAGGCGATCATTCATCTGGTCGGCATTATCCAGGAAGCGCCGCGCAAGGGGCAGACGTTCCAGCGGGTGCATGTGGAAGGCACGCGCAACGTCATTGACGAGGCACTACGAGCGAACTTTGATGGCCGCTTTGTTTACATGAGCGCGATTGGGTCGTCCATGAACTCGCCCGCCGTTTATTCCCAGACCAAGTACCAGGCCGAGCGGATTGTCATCGGCTCCAAGCTGCCGTATACGATTTTTCGGCCTTCGCTGATTATCGGGGCGGACGGCGAGTTTGTCGCTCAAATGAAAGACTTAGTCCTGCATGGCGGCCTGCCCGTGAATGCACCGTTCCCGGTGATCCCTGTTCCCGGCTCCGGCTACAACTTGTTTCAGCCGATTTGGATTGACGATCTGGTAGAGTGCGTTGTTCAGTGCTTAGGGCGCGGCGACACGATCAACCAGGTGTATGAAGTCGGCGGCGCGACCCAGCTTTCGTTTAACGAGCTTCTGAAAGGCTTCGCCCGGTCACTGGGCAAGCCGAAAAAACCGCTGCTCCATGCCCCAATCCCGCTGCTGTACGCCGCCGCGACGGTCATGGAAAAGATCCTGCCAAAGCCGCCGGTGACCCGCGACCAGCTCCGAAACTTAGGCTTAGACAACATCACGACCAGCCTGGCCGTCAACGAAACCTTCAATCTTGCCCCGAAGACGTTTGAAGAAATGCTCGCTAAAATCTACAGTTAGAAAGCACAGCCAACATGGCAAAGAAAGCTCCTGAAGACATTTATACCGACCCGGCCCTGCGCGAGAAGCTCAAAAACGAGATTACTGCCGGGGACAAAGGCGGACGTTCCGGTCAGTGGAGCGCCCGCAAGGCCCAGCTTCTGGTTCACGAATACGAAAAAGCCGGCGGCGGCTACAAAGAAGACAGGCAGACCGACGAACAAAAGCACCTCCACGAATGGACCGAAGAAGACTGGACCACGGCGGATGGCAAACCTGCCGAGCAGGAAGACGGAATGCACCGCTACCTGCCAAAAGAAGCGTGGGACAAGCTCTCGCCCGAAGAAAAAGCCGCCACTGAGCAGCAAAAGCACGAAGGCGACCAGGAAGGCCATCAGTTCGTGCCGAACACCGAGGAAGCCAAAGAAGCCCGCGACGCGGCGCAGAAGCACGAGTAAAAGTCATGGAGACATCAGCAGCCGACAATCGAGAAGATGCATAGCTAAGGAGTTATAATAAGTTCCTGCGAAAACTCCAAGCCATTGTTGAGAACGAGTGCGATGGCAGCCGCATGAGCAGCATGAAATGGAAGGAAATGTTTGATGCACTTTTTTTACTGCGCCAGCAGATCACTTTTGACTGTCGGGTGAAGCTCATAGATGAAGATAAGGCTAAAAATTGGTGGGGTGGGCTTCCTGCCTACACGACGCACGATAGACCAGATCGGGGTCAGACGATTTGGATTGAGCCAAGCGGTGGACCTGTTCCATGCATAGCAATCGAGTGGATAGAAATCAAGCCGACCGGCCTGACTAAAACGGATGCGTATTGGACAAAGATGCCTGGCGGCTACCAGAACCAAATTGAGCAACAGCTAGACGCTTTGAACGTCCCATACACAGTGGAGGGCGACATCATCCGCGTGACGGGCCATGTCAGAAGATCAACCCCGCCGGTCATCACGAAAAGCAGGTGAGCGCATGGACGAGTTCGATTTAGAAAACACGCCTACGTTCTCTGAGTCAGATGCCCGTATCCTGCTCTCTAGCCGGGACTACGCTCAGTTTGCAGCAATGCTTGATAGCCCAAAGCCGCCAACTCCTGAACTCCAAGCAGCAATGGCAGAGTATCAGCGCCTTAAAGCGGCCTATCCAGAAGCCAACGTATGAAATCGGCAGAGAAGATAAGCCGGATGCGAAAGGCATTCAGTCGCGGAGCGACTTTCGTTCAACAGCAGCCCGGCACTTCAGTGCCGGGGCTTTTTCGTTCTGCGTAGTGTGTCAGGTATAATAATCCTGTGTTAGAAGACAGTCTGCAAACTTATTTCGGGTACGGTGAGTTCCGGCCGCAACAGCAGGACGCGGTGGAAGCGGCGCTTGCGGGGCGGGACGTGCTGGTGGTGATGCCGACGGGGGCGGGGAAGTCGCTGTGTTTTCAGTTGCCGGCGGCGCTGTCGGACGGCGTGACGCTGGTGGTCTCGCCGCTGATTGCGCTAATGCGGGACCAGGTGGACGCACTGAACCGCCGCCCGGCGTTCCAACAGATCGGCTGTGCGTGTTTGACTTCTTTGCAGTCGCCGGAAGAGCAGTACGATGTGCTGCGAAAGATGAAGCAGGGGCATATCAAGCTGGTGTATGTCGCCCCGGAGCGGTTCCGGTCGGGGGCGTTTATGGACGCCTTGAAGAGCGTCAAGATCGCCCGGTTTGTGGTGGACGAGGCGCACTGCATTTCGGAATGGGGCCATGACTTCCGGCCCGATTATTTGTCTCTGCGCGAGGTGGTGGAAACGCTTGGTGATCCACCCTTGCTCGCGGCGACGGCGACGGCGACGCGGCGGGTGCAGGAGTCGATTGTCGCCAATTTAGGGATGCGGGACCCGCTGGTCCTGGTCGGCGGCTTCAACCGGCCCAATCTTCATTTTTCGGTGCATCGGTGCAAAAGCGACTCGGAGCGGGAAGACAAGCTGACTCGCGCCCTGCCGAAGCTGTCGGCGATGGGCGGGAGCGGCCTGATTTATGTTGCGACCCGCAAGCAGTGCGAGCAGATGTTTGAGCTGGCCGGGGACGCGCTGGCGAAAGTCGGGCAGACGGCGGGGATGTACCATGCAGGCTTAGATGCTGACATTCGCAATCAAATGCAGCGGGACTGGCTGGACGGCGACCGGCAGGTCTTGGTCGCGACCAACGCCTTCGGCATGGGGATTGATAAGCCCGACGTTCGGTTCGTGATCCACTGCGCCTGCCCGGACAGCTTGGAAAGCTACTATCAAGAGGCGGGCCGGGCCGGGCGAGACGGCCGCAAGTCCCGCTGCACAGTTTTGTATCACTTCGCGGACCGCCGTACCCGCGAATGGTTTATTGACAACGAGGCCATGACGGTCGGGGATGTTGAGCAGGCCTTTGGGTATATTCGCCGCTTCGCCGACGCCGAGAAGACCGCCCGGCTGCCGAAGACTTGGGGCAACGCTTTGGATTGGAGCGACATGAAATCGCGCCTGGCCCTGGGCGAGCTGGAGCGGGCGGACCTAGTAAAGCGGGTCGCCCAAACCGGCGACGCCGTCGTGCTGACACTGGCCCGCACCGATTTTCCCCCAGAGGCTCGCCGATCCATCGCCGCCGGCCTCGCCAAGCAGCGGGCCGAGCGACTGCGCCGGCTGGATGAGATCGTGGACTACTGCAAGACGCCGTACTGCCGCAGGCGAACGGTCTTGGACTACTTCGGCGACCGCCAGGAGCCGCCTGCGACTTCGTTCTGCTGCGACAACTGCGACCAGCCGCCTGCCGAGCCGCAGTCCGTATCCGGGAAGAACCTGCCGTCCGTTCCCATGCCGCCACAGGTTGATCCCGGCGACATTTATTCTGTCTTAAACGGGCTGGACTCCCTGCGCCCCGCCGTCGGCAAAGCGCGTCTCAACAAGCTGCTGCGCGGGGCGGGAACAATGGGTGACAAATCCGCTTCTCCCAGCAACCCCCTGAACGGCCTGTTTCGCGGCAGCACCGTGGCTGTCGTGGACAAGTTCCTGGAATCTCTCTTCGCCGAGGGTCTCATGCACCAGGGCGATGAAGACGCTTACTTTGTCTGCACCGTGACGGCTCAGGGCCGGGCCGCCTGGCAGGATCGTTTGCCTGTCTCTGCCGCCGTTCCGCGCGGCTATGCCCCGCGCACCGCTGCCGACACGGATGGCGGCAGCGACGATGTGCTTTCCGAGCTGAAGCTGTGGCGCACCCAGCAGGCGTCCAAAGATGCTGTGCCGCCGTATGTCGTGTTCAGCGACAAGACATTGATTGAAATCGCCCGCGCCCGCCCGCAGTCCGAAGATGATCTGCTGGAAGTCAGCGGCGTCGGCCCCGCCAAGCTGGAAAAGTACGGCGGCGACGTGCTGCGGATTACGGGGGAGTGACCTCGCCTCAATTCTAGGGAGCCGTATGGAGCAAGAAGGGCGAACACAAGGTTCGCCCCTACGGGTTCTTCTCCATCTCCCCAGGATTGGGCGGGGGTTCTACGCTTGAAGCAATAATCCCGGCAGTACGTCTTCCGCGCGTCCTAGGCAAACTTTGTCAAACTGTTCCGCACCTTCCTCGGCGTCCAGGTTTACCAGCATGGTATACGCCCCGGCTTGGGCGGCGATCTGCACGAACGCGGCGGCGGGCCAGACAGCGCCTGACGTGCCGACGGCATAAAATAGGTCGCAGTGGTCAAGCGCGGTCTGCGCCTGCCGCAGCGCTGTTTCGGGGAACGTTTCCCCGAACAGCACGACATCAGGGCGCAGCGGCGAGCCGCATTGGGGACAGAGCGGAACAGCGTCATAAGAGCATATGTCGTCCGACGGCGGCAGGGTGCAGGCAGGGTTAGTGCAACGAGTGCGGAACGCCGACCCGTGCAGCTCCGTCACCTGCGGCGAGCCGGCCCGCTGGTGCAGGCCGTCTACGTTTTGGGTCAGCAGCGTCACCGCGCCGGGCCGGGCGGCTTGCAGCCTGGCAATCGCTAAATGGGCTGGGTTTGGTTCGGCGTCCAGCGCGACGCGGCGACGCTCGGAGTACAAGCGCCAGAGGCCCGGCAGGCTGCCGGGCAGGTAACGGGCATCGACCAGCCGGGCGATGTCCGCGCTTTCCCACAGGCCGCCGGGGCCGCGGTAGGTCGGCAGGCCGGAGCCGACCGAGACGCCTGCGCCGGTCAGAATGACGATGTGGTTAGCAATGTCTGCGAGTTGGGGCATAACACACTATTATGCCCGATGCATACCAGAAAAACTCGCACTGCTCCTGCTGCGGCACGGTGTTTGCTCCCAATGCTTTGTTCCCAAAGAAGTGCGCCCACTGCGGCAACACGACTTACTCTAACCCGCTCCCCGTGGCAGTTGTCCTGCTGCCGATTGCCCCTGGTGGTTTGCTTCTTGTGAAGCGTGTGCAGGAGCCGGCGGCGGGGAGATGGGGACTGCCCGGCGGCTTCATCGAGACCGGCGAAACCTGGCAGGAAGCGGGGGCGCGGGAAGTGTTTGAGGAAACCGGGTTCACGGTGGACCCTGCCACGATCACGCTGTTCGACACGCGCTCCGCCCCGGACGGCACGCTGTTGGTGTTCGGCCTCGCACCGCCCCAGCCGTCCGCTATTCTGCTGCGCTTCCGGCCGTCGACGGAGACTTCTGCCGTGATGACTGCCGCCGGGCCATTGGATCTGGCGTTCTCGACTCACACTGAGACCGCGAACCGTTACTGGAAGGAAATCGCCCGCCATGATTAAACCGACACCCGACGACAAAGGCATTGTCGAAGCCTGCACCCACTGCGGACGCCGGAACCGGGTGCCGTTTGGAAGGCTGCCTGAAACCGGAACCTGCGGCCACTGCCAGACCCCGCTGCCGGCTGTCGCCGCGCCGCTGGACGTTCCCGGCGAAAGCGTCTTTGCCGCGCTCCTGGCCGCGTCCCCACTGCCGGTTGTTGTAGACTTCTGGGCGCCCTGGTGCGGGCCTTGCCTTCAAGTTGCGCCGGAACTCGAAAAATTCGCGGCGTCTCACACCGGGCAGTGGCTGGTGGTCAAGATCAACACCGAAGCCTTGCCGGGTCTCGGCGCTCGCTACGGCGTCCAGGCCATTCCGACAATGGCTGTTTTTACGAATGGCAAAGAAGCCGCCCGCACGTCCGGCGCTCGCCCTGCGTCCGCGATTGCCTCCTGGGTCAAGGCGCAGCTTTAGAGGACGCTCATTATGCACATTTTTTGGTATCTGCCGACGCAGGGCGATGAGCGGTATCTCGGCTCGCCCGAAGGCCAGCGGGCACCGACTTTTGCGTACCTAAAGCAGATCGCCGAGGCCGTAGACACGCTCGGCTACGAGGCCATGCTGATCGGCACGGGCGCGAAGCAGGACCCGTGGGTGATTGCGTCGACCCTGATTCCTTCGACCAAGCGGCTGAAGTTTTTGATCGCGCACCGGCCCTCGCTGCTGCCGCCCGCGCTTGCGGCGCGGATGACGGCGACGTTTGACCACCTTTCGGAAGGGCGGGTTCTGCTGAACATTGTCGCGGGCGGCGGCTCAATGGAGTCCGACGGGGTCTTTTTGGATCACGACGAGCGGTATGCCCACGCCGACGAGTATCTCACGATCTGG
Organism: uncultured Armatimonadales bacterium; assembly: GCA_964252595.1. GTDB lineage: Bacteria > Armatimonadota > Armatimonadia > Armatimonadales > Capsulimonadaceae > JANXMY01. Next base: position 497 of record CAXUNT010000084.1, on the reverse strand, counting down.
CGGGCGTTGATGCGGGGCGAGAGTGTGACCTATCACGGAAAGCATCTTCAGATCGAGAACGCCCGACAGCAATTCGGGCCGTACCAGCGCCCGTACCCGCCGCTGTATTTCGGCGGCTCGTCGCCTGCCGCGCTGGCGGTGGCGGCAAAGCATGTGGATGTGTACCTCACTTGGGGTGAGCCGCCGGCGATGGTTGCAGAGAAGATTGCGGTCCTGCGGGCGCTGGCGGCTGCCGAAGGCCGAACTTTGCGCTTCGGTATCCGCCTGCATGTTATTGTCCGGGACACGACCGCCGACGCCTGGGCGGCGGCGGATACGCTTCTGAGCCGCTTGGATGATGCAACACTTGCGGCGTCTCAGGCGGCGATGGCCCGGTCCGAGTCAGAGGGCCAACGGCGTCAGCGGGCGCTCCACGGCGGTCGCCGGGATGCTTTAGAAATCAGCCCGAACCTGTGGGCGGGCGTCGGCCTGGTGCGCGGGGGAGCGGGCACGGCTCT
>CAXUNT010000083.1:0-18591 GCA_964252595.1 uncultured Armatimonadales bacterium | reverse complement strand
TTCCTGCCGTGTTCGCCCTTCCTGCCGTGTTCGCCCTTCCTGCCGTGTTCGCCCTGATGTCTTTGCAGCCCGCACGAATTGTGCTATAATAACCGCGTGATTAACTCCCAAGAACGCCGGATTGAAACAAAGCCCTGGGAACCCAATGGGAACGGCTTGCTCTTGGTCGTCTCCGGCCCGTCGGCGGTCGGCAAAGATACGGTCTTGGATGCTCTCATGGCGGTTCCCGAAGGCACCCTGCCGACGCCCGTGCAAAAATGCGTTACGACCACCACCCGCGAGCCGCGTCTGATGGAAACCGACGGCGTGGATTATCGGTTTGTCAGCGCCGCCCGGTTCAACGAGTTGGTTGCCCATGATGAGCTGCTGGAATATGCCGAAGTTCATAACAATTACTACGGAACGCCGAGGGCCGAAGTCGCGGCGACGCGGGCGCGAGGCGTTGACGTCATTCTCAAGATTGACGTGCAGGGCGGGCGGTCAAGCAGAAGATGCCCGATGCCGTGCTGATCTTTTTGCAGCCGCCGTCGCTGGAAGAGTTGGAGCGCCGCCTGCGCGGGCGGGCGACCGAAAACGAGGAAGACATCGCCCGGCGGCTGCTGAACGCCCGGCGGGAAATGGCCCAGCGGCCACACTACGATTACGCGGTCACGAACGATGCCGTGGAAGATGCGGTAGACACGATTGTGGCGATTTTGCGGGCCGAACACTGCCGTATCCGCGTGGGAGAACCAAGTGCCTGAGACTGCTCCCAAGCGCGTGGTGCTGGGCGTTTCCGGGTCCATCGCCGCCTACAAGGCCGCCGATCTGGCGTCCCAGCTTGTCAAAAGCGGCATTGAAGTTTTTCCCATTCTCACGCATGGCGCGGCGCAGTTTGTCCAGCCGGCGACGTTTCGCGCCCTGACCCATCACCCCTGCCCCATTGATTTGTTTGAAGAGCCGTTTCCTGGCGAGATCGCCCACATCTGGCTCGCCCGAAACTGTGATTTATTCGCGATTGTCCCGGCGTCCATGAACGTGATCGCACGCCTCGCGAACGGCCTCGCGGAAGATATGCTTTCGGCGGCGGCGATGGCCTGCCCCGCCCCTATTCTGCTTGCCCCCGGCATGAACACGGGGATGTGGAACAACCCCGCCACGCAAAGCAATCTCGCCAAGCTGCGCGACTACGGCTATTATTTCATCGAGCCGACTTCGGGAAGATTGGCCTGCCGGACCGAAGGCGTTGGGCGCATGGCGGATGTCCCGACGATCTTGAGTGCCATCCATGAGATGCTGTCCCGCACCCAGTCGTGGGCGGGAAAGCGCGTCTTGGTGACCGCTGGGCCGACGCGCGAGCCGATAGACCCGGTGCGGTATCTTTCCAATCGTTCATCAGGCAAGATGGGTTACGCGCTGGCTGAGGCCGCCCGACTGCGCGGCGCGGATGTGGTTTTAATCTCCGGCCCGACCGCACTGGCCGTTCCCGGCGGTGTCCAGCTCGTGCGGGTCGAGACCGCCGCCCAGATGTATGATGCCGCGCTGTTCCACGCCGAAGCTGCCGATGTTGTGACTGCCGCCGCCGCCGTCTCCGACTACCGGCCTGCCGAAGTAGCTGACCAGAAGCTCAAAAAGACGGGCGCGTCGCCGACGCTTGCCTTGACCCAGACAGACGACATTCTGGCCGAGATGGGCCGCCGCAAGCGGCCCAATCAAATACTTATCGGCTTTGCCGCTGAGACCGAAGACTTAATTGCCCAAGCGCGGCTCAAGCTGATGTCCAAAAACTTAGACTGGATCGCGGCAAACGACGTGACGGCGGAAGGCGCAGGCTTCGATGGCGACACAAACATCGTGACGCTGCTCGGCGCGGGCGGCCAGGAGATCGCCTTGCCGCTTCTGACCAAGCGCGAAGTCGCCGAGCGGATTTTGGACACGGTGGGATAACGCAAAAGCACCCGGCACTTCAGTGCCGGGTGCTTAACTATGCCGCCGCCCGTTTCAAATCCTACTGCATTCAAACCCTACTGCATTCAAATCCTACTGCACCGGCGCAATTGTCGTCGGCGGGGTGTCCGACAGGCGGGTCATGGTAAACTTCATCTGCATCTGCATTTTCATCGCCGACGGCATTCCGGCAGGCGCAGCTCCGGCGGCGGCCTGAGGGATGGTCATGGTCATGTCGGTGCCGGAAGTTCCCGTCGCGCTCTGGATCGCCCCGGCGGTCGTGTCGAACACCTGAGTTGCTTTGCCGGTCACTTGTCCTTGCAGGGTCATTGCCGTTGGGACGCCCTCGGTAAGCGTTTTGTCAATGCTGCCCGTCTGCGTCTGCTGGATTGTCGCCAGCGCGGCGCCGTTTTTTTGGTCCAGGCTCGTCAAAGTGGACGTGAAGGCGGTTTGTGCGCCGACCGCTGCCGCATCGATGGTTCCCTTCCAGTTGTCGCCGACTTTGACCGGGGCATCCGGGAGCAGTGCAGTCGTGCTGAACATATTTTTGCTGAAGTCCATGCCGGGAGCGCCCATGCCAGCCATCCCCGGCATACTCATTGAGAGTATTTTACCGGTCGGCAGCATGACCTGGGTGAACGGCTGTTTCATCTTCGTCTGCATATCCTCCGGCATCGGCATTTCCTGGCCGCCTCGGAGCATGTGCATGGACTCGATTTGCGTCGCCACGGTGGCCGCACCGTCGGCGGGCCGCACGGATTTCACAGTCTGACGCAGGACCATGTGCATACTCATGTCTATGGGAATGCCTGCGCCGGTTTGTCCGGTCTGCATCAGCATGTCCATGTCCATATCATACTCGTAGCGGCGCACTTGACCAACCGCGAACTTGTAGCGCAGTGTCACGGGAGCCGCCGATGGAGCGGAAGGCGACGCGGGCGCGATGGGAGCCGCCGGGAGTGTTTGGGCATGGACAGCGGGGCAGACAGCCAGCAAGACCGCCGCCGTGAGAACAAGTCGTGGGTTCATGGTGTTTCCTTCGCCGCCTGGAAGCGGAAGTAATTGTCGCCGATTTTCAGCTCGTCGCCGGACGACAAAATGGCCCGCTGGATGCGCGTGCCGTTGATGTAAATGCCGTTCGCGCTGCCGAGATCGCTCACGGTGAACTGGCCCTGAGTGTCCCGCAGCAGGCGGGCATGGCGGCGGGAAACGGTGTTTTCCGCCAGCACAATGCCGTTGTCGCCGTCCCGCCCGATCACCACGTCGCCGTCGGTCAGGGCAAACGTACTGCCTGCCGCGAGGCCCTGAAGCCCGACCAGCGCCGGGATGTCCGACAGCGGCAGGGCCGGACCGCGTCCGAGACTGGCCGCCGTGGGCGGGAGGTCTTTTGGCGGCAGGCCCGCTTCGTCGGGAACGGCTTCCGGTGCCCGCTTTTCGGCTTTGTAGACCGGCGGTTCTTTTTCTTCGGCGTCCTCGGCCGCGCTCGGATCGGGGACTTCCACGCCGGCCCGGCGGGCAAGAACGCGCAGCGGTTCGCCGCGCGTTTTCACAAGCTGCACGACGACCCAGCCGACACCGCCGGCGAGCAGCAGGCTGAAAAATCCCGTCACCAGCCGCTGCAAGCTGCTCGGCTGGCTGCCTTCCTGCACCTGCACGGGCGGCACGACAAGAGCGGTCGGCGGCGCGGCGGCAGGAGCCGGTGCGCCGACCGGCTGGAAATCGGACAACGCAAACGACAGCGGCAGAGGAGCGTCGCTGAGGGCAATGGAAACCGGGTGCGACGCCACTTCGCCGGTGTGGGCGTCCAGGACAAACACTCTGTCCCCGGTCGTCACCGGCGCGGCGATCTGCACGGTCTTTTTGCGGCTGACCGTCACCGGCAGAGCGCCAATCGGGCCGCTTTTGGTCTGGACCCAGTAGCAGTAAGTGTCCGCGCTCGGCAGGGTCAGCGCAAGCGGCGGGGCCGCATGGGCAGTGGCTGTCAGGAGCAGCAGACAGAGAAGAGCAGCGAGTTTTGTCATCAAGAAGCATTCTCCAAATGGCAGCGGGCAATGGCGGCAGGCAGAAAGTCAATTAGGTCGGTGGCAATCAGTCCTGCCGGGCCGCCCTGCTTCGCCGCCGCAAGATCGCCCGCCAATCCATGCAGGTAGGCCGCCGCCGAGGCCGCTTCCCAGGCCGCAATCTCGGAGCCAAGCAGCGTTGCCGTCAGGCCGGTCAGCACGTCCCCCGACCCGCCGGTCGCCATGCCGGGGTTTGAGGTCATATTGACCGCCAAGCGCCCATCGGGCGACGCGATCAGCGTCCGTGCGCCTTTCAGCAGCACGACACAGCCGTAAGTCTGTGCAGCCTGCTCCACCGCCGCTCGCCGGTCGCCTTGAACCGTCTTGGTGTCGGTTCCCAGCAGACGCCCCATTTCACCGGGATGCGGGGTGAGAATGGTCGCCGCTGTGCGGGATTTGACGACCGACGCCCCCCGGTCGCGCTCCGAGGCCAGGCAATTCAGTGCGTCGGCGTCGATCACCAATGGAACAGGGCAGCGCGAAACAAACTCCCGGACAAACGCCCGCGTTCCGGCGTCTTCCGCGCCGCCGAGGCCCGGCCCAATCGCCGCCGCTGTTCCTTTGACGGCGATCTTCAAGGCGGCGTCCACCGCTTCTTTGCTGAACGTCCCGTTCGCTGTTTCCACTAACCCCTGCGTCATCACGACTGGGCTGACCCGCGCCATCAGCGCGTTCTGGATGCTCTGCGGAACGGCCAGCGTCACCAGCCCCGCCCCGGCCCGCGCCGCCGCTTCAGCGCACAGCGTGGGCGCTCCGGCAAAGCCCGCCGAGCCGGCAAGGACCGACACATGGCCGAACTTGCCTTTGTTGCTGTCCCGTCCGTTAGTCCGCGCCGGCAGCCACTTGGCAATATCGGACGCTTCCGTCGCCGAGACTGTGACTTCGTCCGCCGCCATCACCTCGCGGGGCATTCCGATGTCGGCAACAATCAGCTCGCCGACATATTCCGCGCCAGGGTACACTATCAGTCCCAGCTTCGGCAGCGCAAACGTCACGGTCAGCGTGGCCTTGACGCACGCGCCGCTTATCTCGCCGGTGTCAGCATCCAGCCCGGACGGCACATCCACTGCAACGATGGGCCGGTGTTCGCCGTTCATCGCGGAAATGATTTCGGCAAGGCTGCCTTCGACGCCGCCGTGGATGCCGGTGCCGAGCAGGGCGTCTACAACCAGATCAATGCCCCGGTACAGGTCGGGAAAGACGGGCCGGATATCCAGGCCCAAGGCCGACGCCATTTTGTAGTTCGCGGCAGCGTCCCCTTCGTACTCAGACGGCTCGGCGGTGAGATGGACCGAAACCTTTGCGCCGAACCGTACCGACAAATGCCGGGCGATGGCAAGACCGTCGCCGCCGTTGTTGCCTTTGCCGCAAACCACGCCGATCCGCTTGCCTTTTAATGGTCCGAAGCGCTCGGCGATCACGTCTACGACACGCAGGGCGGCGTTCTCCATCAGGACAATGCTTGGGATGCCGTAGTCTTCAATAGTCCGCCGGTCCATTTCACGCATTTGGGCGGCGGTTGCGAGTTTTTGCATAGAAATTGACCGCGAGAAGAAGCGAGGGAGTAAACTCCTCTCGCTGAATGGCATCCTTCGGATGAAAAGATACAGCCGTTCGCTAATCGTCGTCCAAAGGACGTTATTCAGCGAGAGGAGTTTACTCCCTCGCTCTTGCGCTCACACAAACACCCCCGCCACCCGCTCCCGCTCGGCGGCGTCAATCGGCGGCACATCCGCGACCCCAATGTTTTCTTCCACCTGCGCCGGCGTCTTCGCCCCCACGACAACCGAGGCTACACGGGGGTCATCCAGCACGAAGCGCAGGGCAGCCTGAGCCAAGGTCCGTTCCCCGCCGCGCCGCAGAAAATCCAAGCGCCCGGCGGTTTCCGTCATTGCGGCGATATATTCACGCGGCAGGGCGGCCCGAATGTCGCCATTCGTCCACTCAGAGTCGGCACGGTAGCGGCCCGACAAAAAGCCGTTCGCCAGCGGCTCGCGGGCCAGAACGCCGACCTTGTGCGCTCGCGCCAGCGGCAGCAGCTCCACGCTTGCGCCCTGATAAAAGACACTGTAGGCGACTTCCAGAACGTCCACCGGCAGTTTGTTTTGCAGCAGCCAGACTCCGTCGGCAGGCTCGGCGACCGAAACGCCGCAAAAGCGGATTTTGCCGGCACGTTTCAGAGCCTCCAGCGTGTCCCAGACTTTGAAGCGGTCCAAGTCTTCTACGGGCGGGTTCATCAACAGAAACACGTCCAAGGCGTCCCGCCGCAGGCGGGCCAAGCTCTGCTGAACTGCGTGCGCCAGCGCCAGCGGGGTCCAGTCGGGTTCCAATGTCCCGTCGCGCCGGTAAAAATTGACGCCGCCTTTCGTGACGACGACCGGCGGCGGGCCAGGCCAGTCCGTCAAGACTTCCCCCAGCAGCGCTTCCGAGTGGCCGTGGCCGTAGACATCGGCGGTGTCAAAGAGCGTCACGCCGAGTTCCAGCGCTTTTCGGATCGCCGCGCGGGAAACAGCGTCGTCGGTCTCGCCGTAGGAGTTGCCGAACGCATTGCCGCCGACCGCCCAGCCGCCGAAGCCGATTTCCGAGACGCGCAGGCCCGTCTTGCCAAGTTTACGGGTGTTCATTTAAGTCTTGGCTAGGATGCCGTGCCGAACGGCTTTTTGGCCTTCTGCTTTTCTTCCAGACGCTTGGCTTCCGCCCGCTCAGCCAGATACGCTTTCGCGTCAAACGCCGGGAACTTGGCACCGAGGGCAAGCGCAATGTCATCGGGAAGGGCAAGCGCCGTGACTTCGCTCAGGAAGCCCGGCTCCCGGCTGTAAACGGCAGTCAAATACAGGAGGCCGCTGTCGAAGAACGTTTTGGTGTTCTGAGGCGCGTTCGGGGTCTGTGCCCGCAGGCTGACCCCATGCCGGAAGGCGTACAGGCAGAGTGTTTTGTCGCGGTCGAGAGGCAAAGGGAACCTGCTTTCAATGAGAGTTAGGCTTTCGCTTAGTATACCCATAGTTGCAGGATTGTGGTAGTTGCAGGATTGTGGGTCAGAAAGAAGCGGACAACGGGACGGTGTTCAGGCGGGCGTCCAGCTCCGCGTCGGAGGAGCGTCCGGTTTTGCGGTCGCGTTTGTTGCGGTACATGTGGCGGTCGGCGATCTCCACCAAATCCGCCTCGGACTGCGAGTCCTGCGGATACAGCGCCAGACCGACGCTGGCCCCGGCGGCGGCGGCGGAAAACTCCGGGTGGGCGGCAAGCTCGGCTTCGATGCCGCGCTGAAGCCGGGCCATGACCGCTTCCGCTTCCGGGCGGTCCAGACCGTCCAGCGCCAGCAGGAACTCGTCGCCGGAGCGGCGTCCGACAATATCGCCCTTGCGGGCATGAAGGCGGCAGGCTTCGCCTACCACCCGCAGCAGCTCGTCGCCTACCGTATGGCCGAAGCGGTCGTTGACCCGCTTGAGGCCGTCCACATCCAGAAACAGCAGCGCGAACGGCTGTCCGTGCTGGATGTGCTGGTGCAGGTAATGGCTGATCTTGCGCCACGAGGCAAGACCCGTCAGCGTGTCGGACTCGGCATGGCGCGACGACTCCAAGTTCTCGAAATAGTTGCTGCCGCTCATCAAGAGCGCCTCGTAAATCAAAAACGTCAGGGGCAAAGTCGCCGCCCCCCACTGAGTCCAGAACAGCAGCATGACCAGGCCACCCAAGTTCTCGACATAATCAAAGAACGAGAACATGGGGTCCCTCAGCGTCTGACGCAGCGGAACATCATTGCGCGTGTACAGAAGCAGCGCCGTGAACGGTCGGTTGATCAGCTCGCCCGTGAGCAGCAGCACCATGCAGACCGGCAGCAGGATCGCCGCCGGGTGGGCGAAGAATGTCGCACAGTCGGCGGGGCTGAGAACCGCGATGCCGCCGAACTTGCCGTACAGCCAGCCGCCGGTCCAGTAAAGCGCCGGCAGATAGAAAAAGTTCGACAGCGGCGGCAGAAAGTTGGTCTTGTACAGCCGCCAGTGGACCGGGGCCAGAAACGCAGACGACAGCAGGCTGACGGTCAGCACTGTCACCGGCCCGCCGTGCAGCATGGCGATCAAAATTAAAGCCTCGCCCGATGCCTGATGCAGTGTCGGCTTGCCGTCGGCCGCCCGCTGCATGACGACCGCCCGCAGGTTCAGCAGCACGATTACTGCGCTGAGCAGAACCGTTTCCTGCCAGGGAATTTCGCGGAAGTGCCGGGCCAGCACAGTCACGCAGGCGAAGACGCCGCCGAGCAGCGCCGCCCAGCGCAGCAGCAAGTAACACTGATTTTTTGTCAAGAGCGACGGCATTTGGCTTTCATTGTCGGCAGAGAAGCCCCGGATTTAGAGGAGAAAACAACTCATCGCGAAGTCCGGCATCTTTCACAGTGAGTGCGGCGGGCGGCAGCGGCATAATCAAAACTGTCGAACACATCCTTCGCATTCGACAAAGGCAAACCACCCGAAAGGCTGGGACGCAAAGCTACGGGCCTTCTTCTCGGAAGTTTAGGGACATGGCCGCCGAGCTGCCGAACTGCGGCGATTACGAAGGAACACGAAACCCGAATGAAAAAAGTCTCACAAAACCGCACACAACTCTTTGCCCTGGCCGGTGCGGTGGCCCTTTTCGGCGCAGCGTCTTCGGCAGCTCATGCCGATGCACCGAAAACCGACGGCGCTTTAGCTTCTCTTCTTGCCGCTAAGAAAGCGCACGGCTCCTGCACCGTGATCATCCGTATGGACGGTGCTCTTACCCCCGCCCGTCAATCAGCGCTGGCCGCGCTCGGCGCGGATGTTACCCGGCACCTCGGATTCATCCACTCGGCGGCGCTTTCGCTGCCCCGGCATAATCTTGCCAAACTGGCCGCGCTGCCGTTTGTCTCCCACCTGTCGTATGACGGCACGGTGAAAAAGTGCGACGAGTTCACGGTCGCGTCCAGCGGCGCAAGCGCTGCCTGCCAGCAGTACAGTTTGACCGGCACCGGCGTCGGCGTTGCCGTCGTGGACAGCGGCATGCGCCAAGTGGACGATCTCCAAGATCCGGTCACCTCAGCAACCCGCATCACCGCGCAGCAGAACTTTGTTGCCGGAACTTACGATCCCACCGACTGGTGCGGCCACGGTACCCATGTGTCGGGGATTGTCGGCGGCGCAGGCCAGGACTCGACCGGCTCCCAGTACACGCACACATTTTATGGCATTGCCCGGCGCGTCAGCCTCATCAATGCACGAGTTCTGGACCAGAACGGCGCGGGAACCGTTTCTTCAGTCCTGGCCGGCATTCAGTGGGTCGTCGCCAACCAAAAAACCTACAACATCCGGGTGATGAACCTGTCTTTAGGCCATCCGGTCGGCGATACCTACAAAAACGACCCGCTCTGCCAAGCCGTCGAAGCCGCCTGGAAAAGCGGCATCGTCGTGGTCTGCGCGGCAGGCAACAACGGACGCGTTTCTTTGATCAACACGCCTGGTGCGACGAACGAAGGCTGGGGAACCGCCTACGGCTCGATCCAAAGCCCTGCCAATGACCCGTATGTCATCACCGTCGGCGCGACCAAAAATATGGACGGCATCCGCGCCGACGACCGCATCGCCACTTATTCCAGCCGGGGACCCTCGCGGCTTGATCTCGTGCTTAAACCTGACATCATTGCACCCGGCAACCGTATTGTTTCCCTGCATTCCAGGGGATCAGCCTTGTATAGCTGGAGCTCCGCCAGCAACGATGGTCTGCCGAACTCGGCGTATGAAAAGGGAGCGTGGTACGGCAATTCTCACGACTACTTCGTGCTGTCGGGGACTTCTATGGCGGCCCCGGTCGTTTCCGGCGCGGCGGCTTTGATGCTGCAAGCCAATCCCAGCCTGACGCCGGACACCGTCAAGGCCCGCCTGATGGCCTCCGCCGATAAGTGGACCGACACGAGCGGCAACGCCGACCCCTGCACCTACGGCGCGGGCTACCTCAACATTCCGGCGGCGCTGGCATCCACCGTGACGCCGACCCGGCCCGCGCTGTCGCCCCAGCTCTCGATGGTCAACGGCACGGTTATGGTGAACACCAACATTATCGGCAGCGCCGGCGTCTGGGGCAGCAAAGCAATCACCGGGGTCAGCACGATCTACGGCAGCAAGGCGATCACCGGGGTCAGCACCATCAATGCCAGCAAAGCGATTACGGGCGTCTCAACCATCTACAGCAGCTCCGTGTGGGGCGACAAAACCGTTTGCGTCTCGTCCAGCCCGGCGGTAGACCTGTCCAGCGTTGCCTTGAGCGGAGAATAAGCATGCACCATAGTCACTCCAAGCCACTCACGCGGCTCAAAATCGTCGTCATCGTCCGCGCCTCCTGAGTTCGGGAGACGGTCTGAAAAAGCAAGCCGCAAGGCTTGCTTTTTCTTTTTCGCACATTCCGACGCGCCAGGCAGGAATTCGGTCCTGTGCTGCCGAACCAGTCTTCCATGACCAAGCTCATTCCCAATTCTCCTCTGACCCGGCGCGAACTGGCGCGGCAGGCACTGGCTGGGACCGCCGGTATCCTGCTGGCTTCCGCCCTGCCCGCGCAGGCGCAGGTGGTGGACCCTGCCCCTGCCGCCCCGCCGCTTCCCCGGACTTCAGCACATTCGACACAGAAGGCGACTGCCATGCCCGATACCTCCTCTACTGAAAGTAATGCCGAAGGACAGCTTTTGATCCAGCTTGTGCCGGTCGCCGCCGGCTATGCGCTGTCCGAAACACAGGCCAAAGAAGCGGCTGACCAGTTGAAAGACTATCCCGGCGGCTTTGCCAAAGCCCGCATGTATGTCCTGCCCGATGACATCGGTCCGGCCTTTGCCGCCGATGCGCCTGTTCGCAAGGAGCGCACCAAATGAGCGATACCGATTTGGTGTTCAGCACGGCGGCCGAGATGGAAGCGGCCATGCATAAAAAGCAGGTGTCGTCGGTAGACCTGACCACGCTGTATCTAGACCGCATGGAAAAGCTCGGCCCGGCGCTTGGCGCGGTCGCCCATGTGACCCGGCCCCTGGCGCTGATGCAGGCGGCGCAGGCGGACCGAGAGCGCAAAGCGGGAATTATCCGCAGCCCGCTGCACGGCGTTCCGTTCGGCGTCAAAGACCTGCTGGCGACCGCTGGCGACCCAACCGAATGGGGCAGCCCGGCGCACAAAGGCCAGGTGTTTGACTACGATGCGTTTGTCGTCACCCGCCTGCGCGAATCGGGCGCGGTACTGCTCGGCAAACTGTCCATGATTGAGCTGGCCGGGGGCGGCGGCTACCGGTCGGGAGCGGCATCGTCTACCGGCCCGTGCCGGACTCCGTGGAACACGGACCACTGGGCCGGCGGGTCATCGTCGGGACCGGGCGCGGCGACCGCCGCCGGCTTGGTCGGCTTCTCCATCGGCTCGGAGACTTGGGGTTCCATTGTCTGCCCGTCGTCCTTCTGCGGCGTTTCCGGCCTGCGCCCGACCTTTGGCCGGGTCAGCCGCCACGGAGCGATGGCGCTGTCCTACACGATGGACAAGATCGGTCCGATGGCCCGCTCCGCCGAAGACTGCGGCTTAATTTTAGACGCGATTTCCGGGGAAGACCGCGCCGACACGACGACCTCAGAGCGCAGCCGCTTCAAGCACGGCAAGCCGCGCTCGGTTAAGGGAATGCGCCTTGGCGTCATCCGGCCCGACTACCATGCCGACGACAAGCACGGCCACGCGCAGCCGGAGACCGAAACGGCATTTGAAGGGGCTTTAGGCGTGCTGACCGGCCTCGGCGCCGTTTTATCCGATGCGTCCCTGCCGGAAATCCCCATGAGCGAAGCCGCCGGGATGATCATCAGCGTGGAAGGCTCCGGCGCGTTTGAAACTCTGATCAAAGATCAGCCGCGTTTTGCGAAGCTTGCCGACGACGAGCAGCAGGGCGGCCTCCTGGCGGGTTTAGTGATTCCCGGCGTGGATTATCTTCGCGCCCTGCGTATCCGCACGGCGGCCCAGCGGGCGATGGCGGACTTTATGACCCATTACGACGCGCTGATCGCGCCGGGAATGCTGCAAGTTTCCCTGCCGCTGTCTGAAAGCTTGGACAGCTATTTCGCCGGCAGCGACAAGGGCCTGAGCGGCATGGGCAACCTGTGCGGCCTGCCCGCGCTGTGCGTCCCGATGGGCTTCGGCCCCGGCCGCCTGCCGCTCGGATTGCAGTTCGTCGGCGCGGCCTATGACGAAGAAACGTTGCTGTCTTTGGGCATGGCTTACCAGCACCTGACCGACTGGCACCGGCAGCGCCCGCCCGGAGAGTCCGGGGCGTAGCAAATTGTTGGGGCGTAGCAAATTGTTGGGGTGCCGCTTGCCGCGCCCCTACAGTTTGGACCTTTCCAGGACAGTACCGAGCAGACTCACCTCATTATCCACGGCTATCTCCACCCGCAGCGCATACAGCGGCAGGCGCGTATCTGCCCGAAACGGCCATTTGACGGCATCTTTTTCGGTCATCACTACCGCCTCTGCCCCGGCTCGTTCGGCGTCTTTGATAACTGCCTGCGCCTCGGTGTCTGTCAGCGCCTGATGGTCCGCCCAGGCTTTTTCATGGACGACGCTTGCGCCCGCGTCCCGCGTCAGCGCGTTCACGAACGACTGCGGCTGGGCAATCGCCGACACTGTCGCGACACGCGCCCCGTTCAGCAAAGACAGCGGCAAAAGCGGCGATGAAAGCGTGTCGGCAGGCACGAAGCCAGCAGGCTGGTGGTCGGCAAAGAACAGCCGGGCGGCGGGCGCAAGCACGGCAATTTGCGCCGCCAGCGCGTCTCGCTCAGCACCCGTCAACCGCCCCGCACGGGTCACGACCACAACCCCCGCACGGCTCAGATGCCGCTTTGGCTCCCGCAATAGTCCGCGCGGCAGGGGAAAGCCGTTGTCAAATGGCCGCTTGGCATCCAGCAGCACAAGGTCTAAGTCACGGGCGAGCTGCCAGTATTGGAAGCCGTCGTCCAGCACCAGCACGTCCAGGTCAAACCGTCGCAATGCTTCCCGGCCTGACAGCTGCCGGTCCTTGCCGACCAGCACCGGAACCCCCGTCAAAGTCTGTGCCAGCAGGTTCGGCTCATCGCCCGCGTCCGCCGCCGTCAGCCGCACGCTTTCCAAATCCGAGACCAGCCGCACGGATTGGCTCTTTCCGCCGTGTCCCCGGCTCAACACGGCAACGCGCTTGCCCTCTGCCTGAAGCCGTCGGCACAGCCACTGGGTCATCGGCGTCTTCCCCGTCCCACCGACCGAGAGATTGCCGATGCTGATAATGGGAATGGGCAGACGTTCGCGCTTCCGCAGCCCGACCCGCTCCGCCGCCAGATACGCTTCCAGCCCAGCGTCATACAGCGACGCCAGCCCACCTAAAATGCCTCGTGTCACGCCCGCCCCCAACCCAGGCCGTCCCGGCTCGGCGATAGCGTCTAAGATGTACGATTGCAGACTGGTGATTTTAGGCTCCTGTTCTCGCTGTTATACAGAGAAACCCGGCACTGGAAGTGCCGGGCTACTATCAAGTGAAAGTATGCCGAAGACGGCATTACTGCGTATCCGCTCCGCGACTAAATATTGTATCATATCTGCTTGTGGCAGCGGCTCGACTCTGATTACTTCGTTACAAACGCTTGATACTTCTCACGTTTAAGCGGCGTGTTGCCAAGCTGATGGCTGTACATTCCATCGGCACGATAACTGAAAACTTTACCAGACGGCTCACACAACGACCACTGGTCACTTTCTTCATTGTAAGGCGTGGTCTCCAAGTGGCTGCCGAGATCAAAAGTGAAAATAGAACTGCCTCGGCTAGGGTCAACCTCTACTTGAAGCAGCTTCTGCCCATCAAGTTCTTTTGCCCCGCGAGCAATGCGGCGCTTGGAAGAGCTTTCCAGCGCACTGTCGCCGACCAATTTATCGCCGGTGTAGACGTTCCACTGGCAGCAATAAATCCACAAGTGCCACTCGCCTCTGACCCGGATACGCCGACGGGCGTGACGCTTCCGCATGGACAGGGACCAGCCCGGCTCGGCTTCTTCCGGCTCATCAATGACGAGACTCGGACAGCCAAACTCCAACGTCAAAAACGATCCCCAGCCGTAACCGACACTCCAGCAGGGCTTCCCATACAGCGGCTTGAACACCCGATCAATAATGCTGGAGCTGTTCATGGATTACCGGCCTGAATTGATGCCTTCGCTACTGGAGGGCTTGAGGTGCGGAGAGACAGCGGAGGAAGTCACGCCCACTTCGCGCTCGGCTTGGGCTTCCAGAGCATCAATCGCCGCGCCGATGCGGTCGGCCCACAGTTTTTGGTCTTCTTCGCTTTTGGCGTCGGCAGGAACATAGATCGGATCGCCGTAGATCCAGACGACGCGGGCAAAGGCGCGCGGGATCATGTAGCGGTCCCAGGAGCGGGAAGACAGCTTGCGGGGGTAGGCGCTGATGCCGGCTGGGATGATCGGGGAACCGGACTTTTGGGCCAGGAAGATCGCGCCGGGCTGGACCACATGGCTGGGACCACGCGGGCCGTCGGGGGTGAACGCCAGAGTCGCCCCGCGCTTGAGCTGCTTGGTGACAGTGAGAGCCGCTTGGACCGCGCCGCGTGCGGATGTTGACCCGCGCACGGTCTGCCAGCCGAAGCGCTTGAAAATTTGGTTCTGGTACTCGCCGTCCCGTGAAGTTGAAATGATGGCCCAGTAGCCGCGCTTGCGAAACCGCGAAATGGGAAGCATAGTCCGTCCGTGCCAGGTGACGAGAATGACGCCGCAGCCAGTGTCCTGAAGCGCCTGGACGCGCTCGCCGCCGATAATGCGAACGCGCAGGGTCAGCGTCAGCAGGCGGACGAACCAATAAACCAGAAATGAGACGACACGGTATTTCATGGGTTGGTCTTAGCCCAGCACGGAAAGAGCGGGAGCCGGGCTAGGGTCCTGAGCGTCGTCCTCGCCCCTCTGGTCCCAGGGGTATCTTTTCTCGTGGAACCGCTCGTAGAGGTGCCGGTAGTGGCCGTCCGGCAGGCGCATCAGGGCGTCGTGCGTTCCGCTTTCGACGATCTCGCCAGCTTGCATGACCAAAATTTTGTGGGCATTGATGATCGTGGACAAGCGATGCGCGATTACCAGAGTGGTTCGTCCGCGCATGAGCGTTTCCAGCGCTTCCTGAACAATCTTTTCCGACTCTGCATCGAGCGACGAGGTCGCTTCGTCCAGAATGAGGATGCGCGGGTCTTTCAAGAGAGCGCGGGCAATCGCAACGCGCTGGCGCTGGCCGCCCGACAAGCTCTTGCCGCGCTCGCCGACCACTGTTTGATAGCCGTTCGGCATGACCGCTGGGTCGGAAATGAATGAATGGGCGTTCGCAGCGCGGGCCGCCGCTTCGATCATGGCGTCAGTTGCCAGTGGGTTGCCATAAGCGATGTTGTCGCGAATGGTGCCGCCGAACAGCACCGTTTCCTGCGGCACAATGCCGATCTGCCGCCGCAGCGACGCCAGTGTCACTTCCCGAATATCATGGCCGTCTACTTTGATACTCCCGGATTGCGGGTCGTAGAAGCGCGGGATCAAATCCGCAAGTGTACTTTTGCCCGCGCCGGACGACCCGACGACGGCAACGACTTCGCCGGGGTTCATCGTAAACGAAATGTCGCGCAGCACCGGCGTTTCGGCGCTGTAGGAAAACGCCACATGGTCAAACTCGACGCGGCCATCCACTTCATGCAGCGTCTGCGCCCCCGGCGCATCTTGAATCTCCGAGTGGACATCCAGCACCTTGTCGAAAATACGCCCGGCTCCGGCTTGAATTTGTTCCCAGACGATTTTGACGCTGCCAAGGGAGCTGACTCCCGTGGCGATTTTATTCAGCAGATAGATGAACGCGCCAAGCTGCCCGAAATCAAGCGCATGAGTGATCACTTCATGCCCGGCGATCCACAGCGCCAGTGCAATGCCGATTGCTCCCAGCAGGTCGGTCATCGGCTTGATCTTGGCCCCCTGCCGGGTCACCGACATCGCCCGGTTTTTGGCTTCTAAATTCTCTGCGCTGAAGCGCCGGATTTCCTGCGCCTCTGCTGAGAACGACTGGATGATCCGAATGCCGCTCAGCGTCTCTTCCATGATCGTGTTGACATCCGCCAGCTTGTCCTGCGTGTGCGTGGTCATGCCACGAATGAGCCGGGTCAAGCGGCCGATGGTCAGTGCCATCAGGGGAACGATCACGAGCGCCACCAGCGACAGCTTCCAGTCAATGGCAAAAATTGAAATCAAGCCGCCGAGGACAATCAGCGGCGCCGAAGCCACATCTTTGAGGCCCGCCAGTACCCCTTGCAGCAGCGGCACGTCGTTGTTGATCGTGGACATCAGCGCCCCAGTGCGCTGGCTGTGAAAGAAGCTCAGGGACAAGCCTTGCAGGTGGCGGTACACGGCATCCCGCAGCCGCACGCCCAGCCGCTGCCCGGATTCGGCGAACCAGACCGTGTCGGCATAATTGAAGACGGCTCGGACCGCGTACAGGGTCACCAAGGAAATGCTGACCCGGTACAGCATCGCGACTGCCGCCGGTGAGACCGCCTGATGCACGGACCCGGCGGTGGTGTTCAGGAACGGCTTCAAGACCCAGGCGACGGCCAGGTCAATCAGCGCCGCACCTTGCGCGGCGGCAAGCGCTCCCCAAAGATACCGCTGATCAGGCTTAAGGTACGACCAGAGCCGCCGCCAGACATCACGCGAATTGTTCATGTTAAGTCGTATTTCAGTGATGGATCACAAAGCGCAGGCTCAGCAGCAGGACGAAAATCAACGCGAACAGAGCCGAAGTCTGCTCGCGGTTTTTCAATGACTGCACCCAGGTAAAGCCGCCCGCGCCGGTCGTGCGCGGCCAGGGCGACGGCAGCAGGCGCGGAACGCGCTGCACATAGTCCAAGTACGGCTGGCCGAACTTGTGGGTCAAAAACTTTTCTTCGTACCCAATGGCGGCAAGATGGAAGACCAGAAACAGCGCGACGGTGAACAAGACCCCCCAAACGCCGAGGCCGGACACCAGGCCGTAGCCGACGGCCAGCAGCAGCGAGCCGAAGTACAGTGGGTTCCGCACATGGGCATATGGTCCGCCTGTCGTGATCTCGGCGTCTTTCGCGATATACCCTGCCGACCAGAAACGAACCACTTCTCCCAAAACGACTAGGCTGATGCCAATGCCGTAAGCAGCCCAGCCGCCGTCGTTCCGGTGGAACACCAGCGACAGCGCGAGCAGCAGCAGCGGGATCAGCCAGGTAAAGACGGTACGCCGCCGCACGAGAAACGGCGGAGGGCCAACCGGCGGTAGGCTATCGGAAGTTGAATTGTTGTCGGTGTTTATCATAAATCGTCGGCGTAAGAACAGAAAGCGTGAGAGCGCGTGGGATTGAAATCCTACGCTATGGGGCGAGGACGCCTGTTGTCCGCCTTCGCGGACAAAGATGCAAAACACTGTTCTTATTCTGCTCCTTCTCCACGAAGGTGGAGACTTGGCGCTTCGCCCCACAGCGTAGGATTTCAATCCCACGCCGTTCACTGCTGCATCTGCCGCCCCTCAATCAAATCCAGCAACAGGGCCGCCGCGCGGTTCACCCCGCCCGGCTGTCCCAGACTTTGAGGAACCAAGTCGGCCAAGCGCTCCTTCAACGCCAAGATCCGGGCCGGATCAATCAGCAGATCCACCGACAGATCGGCAATCGCCTCGGCGCTGGCTTCTTCGCCGATCAGTTCAGCAAACACGCGCTCCTCGGCTAAGATGTTCGGCATCCCAATATGAGCGATATTCAGGCTGCGTTTTCGCAGGAACCATTCCACGGCCATTGTCTTGGGGCCATTGTACACGATGATCATCGGCTTCCGCAGAATCATCGCTTCCAGGGTGGCCGTACCGGCTTTGGTCAGCACCAGATCACAGCGCGAAAGCACATCCCAGGTGTGGCCCTCGCACAAAACCAGCGGCGCGAGATTGAACCCTTTCGCCGCGCTTCGGGCAGGCGGCGCCTCGCTTCCCGGAACCACAAACCCTTCGTTGGTCACCAGCGGCGAGGAAGCAGACGGCAAAGCCGAATGTGCAATCTGGGTCAGCGCTTCGCTCGCCGACGCGAGAAACGGCTGCAATCCTGCCCCCTGGCCGCCGGACTTCTGCGCGGCGCGAACCACGTCTTCCGCCAAATCGCGGGCGCGGGGCGACGCCAGCGCGGCCACGAACTGCACGCCCGGAATGCGCTGCGAGATCACCCCTGCCGCCCCGACCAGGCGCGGCAGGATGTGCTTGATCTCGCCGGTGCGGCTTCCCGGCAGCAGTGCGACAATCGGCCGGTGCGGGTCCAGGCCGAATTGCGCGTAAAACTGGGTATCGGCCAGCTTCGGCTGAACCAAATCCAGCAGCGGATGCCCGACAAAATGGGCGTCCATGCCGCGCTCTTGGAGCGCAGTCTCCGACCAGGGAAAAGGCGTCACCACCCGGTCCGCCCAATCACTCAGCTTTTTGTCGTCGCGATTTCGGGCATTCTGCGGCGCGGCGGCTTTTTGCGCCGCACGGCGGCGCCAGGACCCCGGTGGGAAGTAGTAAAAGACCGGGCAGA
>CAXUNT010000082.1:0-18597 GCA_964252595.1 uncultured Armatimonadales bacterium | reverse complement strand
GGTGCAGGTTGCATCCCTGCCGCGCACGCGCGGCGATCTGCCGTCACGGTCGGGCGCGGGTCTGAACCGTGCGGCTTATGTCTGGGCGGGCGTGCAGTCGGCGGTCGGCGGCGGGCCGCGTCTGCTGGTAGACGGGCAGATCGCCGTGGACTGGGCGGCGGAAGGCTTTGACGCCGGGTTCGCCGGCAGCCTGAACCCGCGCACGGCGGTCGGCACAAGCCGTGATGGCCGCCGTCTCTTCCTGGTGACGGTAGACGGGCGGCAGGCGTTTTCCAAAGGTGTCTCGCTGGCGGGAATGGCCGCGATCCTGAAGCGCTACGGGGCGTGGAACGCGATCAATCTCGACGGCGGCGGCTCAACGACCCTGGCTGCCGACGGGCTGACCGTGAGCAGCCCCGGCGGCGACGGTTCCGAACGGCCTGTCGCCGACATGCTGCTTGTGTACAGTGACCGCGCGTTTCAGCCGCCTGCCGCTCTGCTGCCCGCAGTCACCCACGAGGCTGAAGCGGGGGAGGATGACGCACCGCCGGCCCAGATCCTGTTGCCGGCGACGCCGGTGCGGGTCGGTCTGGCCGTGCCGCTGCGCGTTCAGGACGGTTCCCGCACGCTGTCCGGCAGTGCGCCCGGCATTCTCTGGCAGGGACCGGCCACCGGCGGCATCGGGTTTGTCAATCAAAAAGGGTATCTTATCACCAGTGCGCCCGGAACCGGCACGGTTTCCGCGCTCTACAAAGGCCGCCTGCTGACTGCTGCGATCACGGTTATCGGCAAGACGGCCCCCTTGTCAGTTTACACGCTGCAATGCCGCCTCGTGCCCGACCCCAGCGGCCTGCTCAACCGCAGTCAGCTCATTGTTCGCATCACCGATCAGAACGGCAAGCCGCCGGTTTCCGCACTCGTTCACGTTGACGTGACGCTCGGAACCGCCGACCAAAATACTGTGCAGACCGACCGCGATGGCGCGGCGACGGTCGGCATTACCTGGAGCGCCGACACCGGCGGCTCCGTCCGCATCACTTCCGGGGCATTGACGCCCCAAATAGTAACACGACTATGACACAAGAATTACTGACCGAACCGACCGCCGCGCCAAAACCTCCGGTTGACCCGGCGCTGCTGACCCTCAAAGATGTCCGGCACGACGCCCGCGTCCGTACCTACATCACCCGTGCCAACGAGCAGATGCAGGCCATCGGCTACACCGAGCATGGACACCGTCACGCCGGAATCGTCTCCACCATTGCCCGGACCATCCTGACTCAGCTTCATCACCCGGAGCGCGAGGCGGAGCTGGCCGCCATCGCGGGCTACCTGCACGACATTGGCTGCGTCGTCAACCGCATTGGTCATGTGGAAGCCGGGGCGTTGATGTCCTACACCATTCTGACCGACCGGGGCATGGCCCCCGGCGAGATCGCGACCATTATCGGCGCGGTCGGCAACCACGAGGAGCCGAACGGCCTGCCGATTTCTCCCGTTTCCGCCGCCGTCATCATCGCCGACAAATCGGATGTCCACTTCTCGCGCGTCCAGGAAAAAGACCCAGTCAAATGGGACATCCACGACCGCGTCAACTCCGCCGTCCAGAAGTCCTACCTGCACGTCAACGCCGAGTCCAAGTCCATCACCCTAGAGCTGGAAATTGACACGACCCACGCCAGCGTCACCGAATACTTCGAGATCTTCGTCCTCCGAATGGTCCTCTGCCGCCGCGCCGCCGCCTTTCTCGGCTGCAAGTTCCACCTCAAAATCAACGGCGTGAACCTATAATCCGAAGGAACCCTTTTATGTCTACTGCTGACGAACTGCTTTTGATTTCTCTTGGTCTTAACGGCGTTTGGCTGGCAAAGGTCATCATTCGTTGGGCTGGCGACAACGCGACTCGGCTGGTTGGTGCGGCGCTTGTTTTGTTTGGGTTGGCGGTGCTTTCAGGACTTGGAGTTTTGGTGCTGCATCTCAGTGGGGACTGGCTTATTTTAGAAAAAGTCGTGACTGGTGTCGTTGTTCCCGCGTGCCTCTGGTGCTGCTTTCGGTTGATGGAATTGCTTCCACGTCCGTGGGGAAATGCGCCTAAGAAACGTACCTTACTTTAGACAGCAGTGCTTGGAAGCACGAGGGTTCAGCCCCGGAACTCTTTTCGTGCTTGCACAAGAACAATCACCATGAATCGATTTGCTTTTCTTCTCGCTTGCCTGTTGATCCCCCTCCATTCATTACAAGCCGCGCCGCCGTTTGTCTGGGGCGAAACGACGTCCGTAGCGGACGCGGGGTGGGGGCGGATGATCCCGCTGGGCGGCGGGGACTGGCTGTGCGTGGACAATCTGTATCCGAAGCCGAACGCGGTCTGGCAGCTTGAAATCAGCCATGACAACGCCCGGACTTGGACGCCTGTTACAACCGTTGCCGAGGCGGGACGCAATTTGGACAACGGCGAGATCGTTCAGCTTCCAAATAAAACGCTGCTGCTGACGGGACGTTCAGTTGTTCTCAGTCAAACGCCGGGCGCTGCGGAGTCGTACCACCTGCCGGTGTATCAAAGCACGGACGGCGGCAAGACGTGGGCATTTCTGAGCCAGGTGGCGACTAACGAAGTGGCTTTCGCGCCGGGCGTCCCGTCGCAGGGATTGTGGGAGCCGCACTTTTTCTTCACAAAAGACCAAGCGCTGGTCTGCGCGTATGCCGACGAGACGCGCTCAGTGGGAACGCCTGCCTACAGCCAGATAGTCTCCGAAAAGGTCTCGCAGGACGGCGGCAAGACCTGGGGGCCGGGGATCGTGCTGGCGGCGCAGATAGGCGGCGGGGAACAGCGTCCCGGAATGCCGGTCGTAACGCGGATGAAGAACGGCCAGTTTGCGGCGGTCTATGAAGTCGTCGGCATCGGCGACGCGAATGTCTACTTCAAAACTTCCCGTGACGGCGTCACCTGGCCGCCCGGCATCGGGACTGCCGTTCCCTGCCAGCACGCTGGGCCCTGGATCACAGCGCTCCCTTCCGGGCGGCTGGTCGTGTCGTCCTGCGAGAACCAAATCTCTTACAGCGATGACTACGGCGCGACCTGGCTGCTGGCGACCCCGCCGCCGAACTTGTTCGGCCATGTCTTTTCCTGGCCCGCCATCTACCAGACTGGCCCGGACGAGATCGCGCTGATGACCAGCTTTCACGGGATCCAGCTACGCTGGGGGCAAGTTGCGCCGAAGACGCTTTGGCCCGCAAGCTTCGCCTATGACTTTACTGCCGGCCGCGACGACGGCTGGACCCGGTACGGCGGGAACTATGCTTTTGCCGATGGCGCGTATCTTCTCAGCAACGCAGGGACGACCGGCAAAACGCTGACCGGAGACCCGGCGTGGAGCGACGGCACGATTCAGGCCGATGTCATGCTGACATCGGCGGGCAACGCAGGCGTCTTGTTCCGCACGACAAACGCCGACTTCTCCGGCCCCGATGCTCAGTTCGGCTACTATGTCGGTCTAGATTCCACCGGCAGTATCTTCCTAAGCCGCTCGGTGAACGATTACACTCAGCTTGCCCGAACTCCGATGCCGGTCGCGATGAACACTTGGTATCACGTCAAGATCGTCCTGCGCGGGCCGTTAATGACAGTCTATGTCGGCGACATGAAGACGCCCAAGATGAAAGCCTCCGACAGCTACCTCTCGCACGGTCAGATCGGCCTGCGAGCGCACCTCTGCAACGCCGAGTTCAACCATGTCCGTTACCAAGCGGCTCTGCCGCCTCAAAAGCCGCGGTGACGGCAAGAAACGCTACTGGCGGCGGGCGAGAAGAACGCAAGCGTCGTCTTTAAGAACTCCGTGGGCGAACTCCCGCGCCCCATCAAGGATGGTTTGGCCGACTTTTTCTAACGTTCCCGCGGGCTGCGCGTCCTGCACCAGCCGCATCAGGCCGTCGTACCCTAAAAACTCGCTGCCGTGCCGAGCTTCCGTCACGCCGTCGGTCGTGAGAATCACCAAGTCGCCCCGGCCAAGCTGAAAGGAAGCTTGACGATATTCCGTCCCCGGCTGGAACCCAAGCAGCAGGCCGTTGACTTTCATTTCTTCCATTGAACCGGCACGGCGCACCAGCAGCGGCGGCTCCATCCCGGCGGCGGCGACCGTGCCTTCCCCGGTCGACGTGTCAAGGATCACGACGGTGAGGCAGACCGGGGCATCGTCTCCTTCGGCATTCAGCCCTTCCCCGTAAAGCCGGTGGCCCTCACACAAGTAGTTGTTCATCTGCTCCAGAATCCGCGCCGGCTGCTCGTGTTCCCGCACAAAGGCACGCAGCACATATTTCAGTTCGGCGGTGAACATCGCGGCGGGCAGGCCGTGCCCCATCACGTCGCCCAGCACCAGGGCCACATGCCCGTGGTCACACGCAAACGTGTCCCAGAAGTCTCCGCCGACCAGGGCATCGTCGGAAGCGGCTTGGTACAGCGCCTTGACCGCAAGCTCCGGAAAGGCGTTTTCCGGCGGCATGAACAGCAGGGACCGCTGCAAGGTTTCCGCAATGTTCCGCTCTCGCCGGTAGGCAGCTTCCAGTTCCCTTACTGTTTCTTCCAGCGCGAGCGCCGCTTGTTTTTGCTCAGTCACGTCCACGATCACGCAGCGCAGCATCTCGATGGTTCCGGCAGCGTCGTACACCAGGCGCACGATGTTACGCAGCCAAATCCAGTCGGCATTGGCGGACAAAGCGCGGAACTCATACTCGCAGTCCTGCCGCGCCTCTAAAAACGCCGGGAACAGAGCGGCGACCCGCTCCCGGTCGTCGGGGTGGACAATTTCGGCAAGAAAGTCCGGCTGCGCCTGCCAGCGGTCTAGGGAATAACCGAGGAAAGTCCGCTCCCGCAGGCTCAAAAACAAAGGCTGCCCGGTTTGGATGTCCACCTCGCAGATGACGGCGTCCAATCCGTGCAGAAGGTCGCGCAGGCGCTGCTCGGCCCGCAGGGCGATTTCGGCAGACTCCAACTGCCGGACGCCCGCAACAACAAGCCGCTCATTGATCGCCAGCATTTCCGCAGGGTCCGCCTCGGCATTTGCAGTGGTCATAGCGTCTTCCCTTCTGAGGACAGCGGTTGCCTCCCCGGCAGACCGCTGATCAGGCCGGTGTAGTCTTGCAAGCGCTCGCCGACGACTAGGCCCTCCGATGTGACTTCGTATTCCCGGATGTCCTTGCTGTGGTTGCCGCCCCGCATTTTGACAACCAGCATGATCCGGCGAAGCTGGCCTTCAATCTCGACATAGCGCTGCAAAATGATGTCGTCGCTGAGAAAAGAAATGGCCTGGGGCGTGAAGCGCAGGTCCGTAAAAGACGAAACCGTCTCCACAGTCGTCAAAACCGTCACGCCCGCCCCGGTCAGCGCGACAATCATCCGGTACAGCGACTCGCGGAAGTCCTGGCGGAACGCGGGCGCGAGGGCCAGTTCAAAGCCCGTCATCGAATCGATCACCACCCGCTGCGCCCCGATTTCTTTCACGGCGTCCAGCATCGCCCGCAGGGCCTCATCCACCGAAAGGTCCAGAGGACGCAGATACAAAACTTTGAGCTTTCCTTCGGCGATCTTCCCGTCCAGACCCAAGCCGAGATGGTCCGCCCGCTCGACGTAGTTTTGAGGCCGCTCTTCAAACACGGCGATCACGCCCGGCTGCCCATGCTTGACCCCTTCGGCGATGAACTGGGTAGCAAGCACCGATTTGCCGGAGCCGGAAGGGCCGGCCACCAGGACGGAGTCGCCGAGGGGGATGCCGCCCGCCAGCATCTCGTCTAAGCCCGGCACACCTGTAGACTGCCGCACCCCGGAAAGCCGCTTTTCGCCCTGGCCGATGAGGCCGTAAGTACGCGGAAACACTTGCAGGCCATCGCCGGTGATACGGAACGTGTGCAGCCCCGGCATGGACTCCTGGCCCCGTAGCTTCATCACCTGGAGCTTGCGGACGACGGAGTTGCGCTCGACACTCTGAAAAAGCCAGAAAAGTCCGTCGGCGACAGTGAAAACCGGGTTGTTCTGGATCTCGCCCTCCGTGTATTCCCCGATCAGAAACGTGGTCGCCTGCCAGCTTGTCAGGTACAGCGCGAGGCGCTGCACAAAGCCTTGCAGCTCCAGCTCGCTGGCCGGAACCGTCTGCACTTTGCGGACAAGCGTGCGGAACGAGTCCACGAAAACAAAGCTGGGGGAAGCCGCCTCCACTTCGGTCTTGATGCGCTCCAAAACACTGCCGAGGTCGCCTTCCAGCACAACGTCGCTGAGGTTGATAAACCGGACCGCGCTTTCCACTTTGGCGACATCGAAGAAGTCGAACTGCTGCTGGTAGCGCAGCATCTTCACCGCCGGCTCCCCCAGCACCGTGAAGTAAAGGGCGGGATTTTCGGGCGTCGCATTGGCAAACATGATCTGGTGCGCCAGCGTCGTTTTGCCGGTTCCGGGCATTCCCGCCAGGATGTTAAAGGAGTATTCCGGCAGGCCGCCGCCCAGCACCGCATCCAGCTCCGGCACTCCTGTGGAGAGCTTACGCAGAATCACCTTGTTTTGCTCGTTCATAGTCTTTCACTTTCCTCGCCGGCCGCGCCGCCTACATCCAGTTCGGGCCATACCGCGCCGAGCATTCGCAGCGTCAGGTCCTCCCCGATGAATGTGACCAACAACCCAACAAGGCACGCCAGAAGCGCGACTGCCGCTTCCGAAGACTCGGCATCTATGGGCAGCCCGACCAAAGAGCCGTTTTCTTCAATTCGGACTGCGTGAAGGGTGGGGAACAAAGTTTTTGTCAAGGCAAGAGCGCGGGCGAGAAGCGTTCTGAACCCTTCCTGCCCGATCCGCCTCGAAAGGTGTGTCCGCAGCTTGTCGGAAACGCGCTCGGCGGCATCTAAAAGTGATGTCCTGCCCTCTCTTTCTTCCGCCTCAAGGGTCAGCAGACGTCGAACTAAATCCAGTATGGCATCCGCCCGCATTGTGTCTGTCTTCTCCCAACAAGCGAAAAAGCCGGTAGGCATCGCTATTCATACCCGCTTGGCCGCTTTCCCAAACTGATGAAATTCGCTTGCTGAAAGTATGCTAAGAAAGTATGCTAAGACGAGATGACATTCAAAACAGCTAGCCTCCGGTGCCTGCACCGGAGGCTAGAAACTGTAATGCACCACCATGTGATACTAAATTTCGTTTCTAAATTTCGTTGGCTTCTTCGCCTTTGACCGTGTCTTCCGTGACATTCTCGCTGATTTCCATCTTCTCACCGTCCGAAGTCTCGCTGTGGCTTTCGCTCTTCGTTTCTGTGCCGCCAGGGATATTTTGAGTTTCCGTTGCTGTGTCGTCCATTCGGGTCGCCTCCTCAATTCGTGCTGAACAGTTCTGCCCGGTTGACGCAGATGCCTAAACTTCGCCGGCGATCTCCTGCAAGATCATGGCCGCGCCGCCCAGCACCCCGGCATTGTCGCCAAGCTCCGCCGGAACAATTTGGCAGGTGCGGGACATCGAGCGGATCGCGCAGGCGGTGGCGGTGCGCCGGATCGGCTCCAAAATGATCTCGCCGGCCTGGGCGATGCCGCCGCCGACCACGATCATCTGCGTGTTGAACAAGTTGATCAAATTCGCGACGCAGATGCCGAGATAGTAGCCGGTTTCCTCGTAAACTTCTAAAGCGACCGCATCGCCCTTCAAGGCTTCTTCGGCAATAATCGCCGGAGTCAGGGCAAAGCGGTCATAATCCACCCGCGCTCCGAGCGTGGTGGGGCGGCCCTGCTGAATTTTGCGGGCGGCCCGCTCGATAATGCCGTCGCGCTGGGCCTCGCCTTCGACGGTGCCGAATGCCGTGTTGCCGCCGCGCCCGCCGGGGTTAATGATCATATGGCCGACTTCGCCCGCGCCGCCGTCCGCGCCGTCGAGCAGTTTGCCGTCGACAATGATCCCGGCACCGACTCCCGTGCCGAGAGTAATCATGATCAAGTGGCGCACCGACCGGCCTGCCCCGAACCGGAACTCGCCGAGCGCGGCAAGATTGGCGTCGTTGCCGATGCGGACCGGCAAACTCAGCAATGTCTCTACTAAATGAGCAATCGGAACGTGCTTCCATTGGTCCTTGAAGTTCGGCGCCCACATGACCAGCCCTTCGTTCGCTTTGACATGGCCCGGCACGGCGACCCCGACCCCCAGCACCTGGTCTTTCGTGGCTCCCGCCGCCGCAATCGCTGTTTCAATCGCCAGCACGATCTGCCCGGCGGTCTGGGCGATGCCTTCCATCGCCAGCGACGGGATGTTTTCCCCGCGTGCGACAATCCGCTCTGTTTCCCGGTCGATCACCGCGGCCCTGACATTCGTCCCGCCTAAATCTACGCCGACGACATACGGCTTTTCGGTCTGCTCCAAATTCCAGTTCTCCTCACAAAATCTCTGGCGTTAGTATAGCGAACGCACGGCCCGATGTCAAGATTGCCGGCCCTATCCCGTCCCAGATGACGAAAAGCGGGAATGTGCTATAATCAGCGGTATGGACACCAAAGTCGGAATCCTGTCCCCGGCCCCTATGCCGCCGATGACTGAAGAAGAAAAAGCATCATCACGGCGTCTCATTGAAAAGCTTTTCGCCGAGGACCACCCTTTGGCTGAGTTCGCTGGAACGTCTATGTTCGCTGGAACGTCTATGGATGACCCGACGTTCGATGATTGGTTGGCTGCAATGCGTGATTACCGGCGAGAAGTCGAGGAATACCCAAACTATTGAGCATCCTGTAGACCTCAAAGACCGAGATTATGAGCGAGCAAATGACAGAGAAAACAGAAACCGTTTCAACTCTTGACAATATGACGCTGGAACAACTGCTGGCAAAAGCGAAGGCGGAAAATCATCCCTGGCTTCCCGCAATTGGCATTTTTGAGGAAGGTGCTGTCTTTGATGAATGGCAGCAGGCCATTGCAGAATACCGGCACTCGGTAGATGAAGACCCGAACTTGCGATGGTACTATGCGTAGAACTTCAGTTCCACGCACTTTTAGAAAATAACACTATGGCTGACATTGAACAACTGCTGAAGGAGCGCATTCTCATTCTCGACGGCGCGATGGGGACGATGATCCAGCGCTACAAGTTTGAGGAGCAAGACTACCGAGGTGATAGATTTTTAAATCACCCGCTGGACCTCAAAAACAACAATGAAGCGCTGATGCTGGTGCGGCCTGATGTCATTGAAGACATCCACCGGGCATATCTGGCTGCCGGGGCGGACATCATTGAAACAAACACGTTTAATGCCTGCTCGGTCTCGATGGCTGATTTCGGCATGGAAGGTTTAGTAGTTGAGATGAACCACACGGCGGCCCGTCTGGCGCGGAGCGCTGCCGACGCTTATTCAACCCCCGACAAGCCGCGCTTCGTCGCGGGCGCTTTAGGCCCGCAGACACGCTCGGCGACAGTCATGGTGGACTCGAACCACCCGGAGAAGCGCTCAGTCAACTTTGACGATCTGCGCGACGCCTATTATGAGCAGGCCAAAGCACTTTTAGAGGGCGGCGTTGATTTGCTGCTGTGCGAGACGACGTTTGACACGCTGAACCTCAAAGCCGCGCTGTTCGCGATCCAGCAGCTCTTTGACGACGCCGGCAAAAGCGTCCCGATTATGGCGTCGCTCACCCTGACCGACCTGGCCGGCGGCAATCTGTCCGGGCAGAACGTCGCGTCGATGTGGAACTCCATTTCCCATGTGCCGCTGCTGTCGGTCGGGCTGAACTGCGCGTTCGGGCCGGACCTCATGCGCCCGTTCATGGAAGAATTGTCGCAGATTGCGCCGGTGTTTCTCAGCGCGTACCCGAACGCTGGTCTGCCCGATCCCATGTCTGAGACCGGCTTCAGCTTCACAGTGGACCAGATGGTGCCATCCATTCGGGAATGGGCGGAAAACGGCTGGCTGAACATCATCGGCGGCTGCTGCGGCACGACCCCGGAGTTTATCGCGGCCTACGCCGAAGCGGTGGCCGGGCTGCCGCCGCGAGTTCCCGCACCGGCTCCGACCCGAACACTGCTGAACGGAACGCAGATGTTTCCCTGGCGGCCTGAAGTCCGGTTCGTCAATGTCGGCGAGCGCTCCAACGTGACGGGATCGCCGAAGTTTAAGAAGCTAGTCCTGGAAGGCAACTACGAGGCTGCACTGACCATCGCCCAGCAGCAGGTGGATCAGGGCGCACAAATCGTGGATGTCAACATGGACGAGGCCATGCTGGACGGCGAAGCCGCCATGACCCGCTTCCTGAACTTGGTGCAGGGCGAGCCAAACATCAACCCAGTCCCGATCATGGTGGACAGCTCCAAATGGTCGGTGATTGAAGCCGGCCTGAAGTGCCTGCCGGGCAAGGGCATCGTTAACTCCATCTCACTGAAAGAAGGTGAGGAAGCGTTCAAGCATCGGGCGCGGCTGATCCGGCGCTACGGTGCGGCGGCGGTGGTGATGGCATTTGACGAACACGGGCAGGCGGACTCCAAAGACCGCAAAGTCGAGATCTGCACCCGCGCGTACAACATCTTGACGCAGGAAGTCGGTTTTCCGCCGGAAGATATTATCTTTGACCCGAACATTTTGACCATCGCCACGGGCATTGAAGAGCATAACAATTTTGCCGTGGACTTCATTGAAGCGACGCGGACCATCAAGCAGACTTTGCCGGGCTGCCATGTCTCGGGCGGCGTGTCCAACCTATCTTTCTCGTTCCGGGGCAACAACGTCGTCCGCGAAGCCATGCATACGGCGTTTCTCTATCATGCCATTCAGGCCGGGCTGGACATGGGCATCGTCAACGCCGGGCAGCTTGGCGTCTATGCTGAGATCCCGCCGGACCTGCTGGAACTGGTCGAAGACACGCTGTTCAATAAGCGGCCTGATGCCACCGACCGGCTGCTGGCCTACGCCGATACCGTCAAAGGCGCAGTGGTCAGCGAGAAGACCGCCGAAGCTTGGCGCTCGGAGGGTGTCGAGGAGCGGCTGTCCTACGCGCTGATTAAAGGCATCACGGACTACATCGAAGCGGACACCGAAGAAGCCCGGCAGAAGTACGCCAAGCCGCTGGAAGTCATCGAAGGGCCGCTGATGACCGGCATGAACGTGGTCGGCGATCTGTTCGGAGCCGGCAAGATGTTTTTGCCCCAAGTCGTCAAAAGCGCCCGCGTGATGAAGCGGGCCGTGGCTGTGCTGCTGCCGTACATGGAAGAAGAAAAGAAGGCGTCGGGCGATACGCGGGCGCAGGGCAAAGTCCTGATGGCGACCGTCAAAGGCGACGTGCATGACATCGGCAAGAACATTGTCGGCGTCGTCTTGGGCTGCAACAATTATGAAATCATTGACATGGGCGTGATGGTCTCCGCTGAGAAAATCTTAACAAAAGCCCGCGAGGAGAACGTAGACGTGATCGGCCTCAGCGGCCTCATCACGCCGTCGCTGGATGAGATGACTCATGTGGCTCGCGAGATGGAGCGTCAAGGCTTTTCCGTGCCGCTTTTGATCGGCGGTGCAACGACCAGCCGCGTCCACACTGCCGTGAAAATCGCGCCGTTCTACAAGCAGCCCGTCATTCACGTCTTGGATGCGTCCCGCGCCGTCGGCGTTGTGTCTCATTTGATCTCGGATGACCTGAAAGCCGAATACGTCCGGGAAATTACCCGCGAGCAGCAGGCCGCGCGGGACCAGCACGCCGGCAAGCGCAGCGACAAGAAAACACTGACGCTTGCCGCCGCCCGCGCCAACGCGACGCCGATCCTGTGGCGGGCTGAAGACATTGCCAAGCCCAGCTTCACCGGCATTCGCGCCGTCACGAACCTGCCCTTGTCTGAACTCGTCCCGTTTATTGACTGGTCACCGTTCTTCCGGGCGTGGGAGCTGCATGGCCGTTACCCGGAAATATTTGATGATGCGGTCGTCGGCGACAGCGCCCGCAAGCTCTACGAAGAAGCGTCGGCGCTCCTGTCCCAGCTCGTCACCGACAAATCCATCCGGGCCAGCGGAGTCTACGGGTTCTTCCCGGCCAATTCTATTGGTGACGACATCCAGCTCTACACCGACGACACGCGCACCGAAGTTCTGAGCGTCATCCACACGCTCCGTCAGCAGGGCGAAAAGTCGGGCGACAACGCTAACAAAGCTTTGTCTGACTTCATTGCGCCGAAAGAAACCGGCCTGCACGACTACTTGGGCGGCTTCGCCGTGACCGCAGGGCTGGGCGTGGAAGAGCTGTCTCAAAAATACAAAGACGATCTGGACGACTACAACGCCATCATGGTCAGCGCCCTCGCTGACAGACTCGCCGAAGCGTTCGCCGAATACCTGCACAAACGCGCCCGCGAAGACAGCGGCTACGGCTGCGGCGAGAACTTGACCCCTGAAGACCTCATCAAAGAGCGCTACCGGGGCATCCGTCCCGCGCCTGGCTACCCGGCCTGCCCGGACCACACCGAAAAGCGGACGCTTTTTGACCTGCTCGGCGCGGAACGCACCGCAGGCATTCACCTGACTGAAAGCATGGCGATGACCCCGGCGGCATCGGTGTCCGGCTTCTACTTTTCGCACCCCGACGCCAAGTATTTCTCTGTCGGCAAAATCGAGCGCGACCAGGTGGAAGATTACGCCCGCCGCAAGGGAATGGAACTGTCCGAAGCCGAGCGCTGGCTCGCGCCCGTCCTGAACTACGACCCAGAGTAGTAGATGGTGCAAAGCAGAAGGACAAACATGAAAGGACAAGGGCGAACACAAGGTTCGCCCCTACGGGGTTAGGAATAAGACCGGGAACGGAATGTAGGGCGCGAACCTTGTGTTCGCCCGTCTTGTTCGCCGTTGCACACGAAAGGTTCATCATGCTTACCCTTGCCGATCTTTCCGCCGAGGCTATCAGCAAAATTCGTGCTTACCAATGGGACGGCATCATTGAAAAGCACGAGGGGCCAGAGGATTGGAACTCTACGCTGACTACCTACAATCCTGAGTTTTTGTCAGCCACCGGGTTTCCTTTTCTGTTGCCGGTAGAGCGACAACGCAACCTAAACATCACGATATTGCGAAGCATTATCAGCCGG
Organism: uncultured Armatimonadales bacterium; assembly: GCA_964252595.1. Lineage (GTDB taxonomy): Bacteria > Armatimonadota > Armatimonadia > Armatimonadales > Capsulimonadaceae > JANXMY01. The sequence continues at coordinate 5,557 of CAXUNT010000082.1, read as the reverse complement.
GACGGCAATAGCCTGACGGTATTCTTGAAAGACACGACGCATTGCCCAGACCTGGAGCATCAAATGTTTTGCGCCGGGCGCATGGCCGTTTGCGACCGTGTGCCGGGCGAAGAATTTTTCCTTGCCATAGTGTTCCATGAATGGTTCGTAATTAATAATGGTAGAATGCAAGGAACCATGCAATAAAGAACCGTGCAATAAATTGCACGGCTATACGGCGAAGACGCCACAAAGTACCGCTTCGCGGGACTCAGAACAGACTTATCTTGTCTTAGCCCTGCGAAGCGGCGGGTTCCCGGCGTCCTCGCCCAATAGCCGTGCCGTTTACGGCATGGTATTCAATCAAGGTCAGGATCGTTATGCTTCAAGAACTCATTCAGGCAGTCGTAGGGGCAATCGGGATAGGGGGCTTCTTGATCACTGTGGTCCAAGCGCGGCACACAAAGGATGATGAACAGATCAGTGTCGCCGCTAGACGGAGGCAGATCGCTGCACGATCCCTGGCCCTCAAGGAAAAGTACGGCAGTTTCGTGTTCCTGTCCGCCTTTGTGTTCTCTATCCTTGCCTGCACACTTGTATGTCTGTTTCCGTTGCTGGGTCTTGTCGCGTTTCCAGGAAACAGTTGGTGGAGCATCATCTCTGGGCTTGGTATTCTTCTTTGGGTTCGTTATGCTATTTATCAGGCTGTAGGGCACCTTCTTTAAGTGTTGTCTTTTGTTGACGCGCCCATTGACAAACAGAGGGGCTTGTGACATAATTCACAAGAAGCGCTGGCAGGAGAACCTGCCCGGTGCGTCCTTTGTGTTTTGACGAAGACTTTCTCTTTAGAGAGGGAACCACATGCTTCCTGTCCCGCCGGCCCCGACGCCGCATATTTCCGATTACCTGCCGCTGATTGTTCTCTTGTTCGTCGCCATTGCCCTTGCGGGTGCGTTGGTCGGGCTGTCGTGGATACTCGGACCCAAGAAGCCGTCGGCGGCGAAGCTCGCGCCGTATGAGTGCGGTGTCACCCCGGTCGGCTCGGCGCGGGAGCGGTTTCCGGTCAAGTTTTATCTCATCGCGATGCTCTTCATCGTGTTTGATATTGAGACGGTCTTTTTGTATCCCTGGGCGGTGACATTCACGAAATGGGGCTACCACTCGGCGCTGCAAGTGTTCAGCCTCGGCGAAATGGTGACGTTCATCGTGATCCTGTTTGTTGGGTACATTTATGTTTGGAAAAAAGGTGCATTCGAATGGGAGTAGAGCAAAATCTTGGCGTTCTGACGGTGCCGCTGAATAAAGTGGTCAACTGGGCGCGGCGGAACTCGGTCTGGCCGGCGACGTTTGGGCTGGCTTGCTGCGCGATTGAGATGATGGGCAGCACGAACTCACGCTATGACCTGGCCCGGTTCGGCTCGGAAGCGTTCCGTGCGTCCCCGCGCCAGGCGGACTTGATGATCGTGGCGGGCCGCGTCTCGAAGAAGATGGCCCCGGTGCTGCGGCAGATTTACGACCAGATGCCGGAGCCGAAGTGGGTTATCTCGATGGGTGACTGCGCGTCCTGCGGCGGCGTCTTTAACAACTACGCGATCTTGCAGGGCGTGGACCAGATTGTCCCAGTGGACATCTATGTGCCGGGCTGCCCGCCGAACCCGGATGCGCTGATTTATGCTATCAATCAGCTCCAAAAGAAGATTGACCGCGAACACTTCAGCGACAGTCGCTAGAGATGCTTGGGTTAGAGATTTAGGTGATGTATGGATTATGATGTCCGTTTAGGATTAACCCCGACCGACCTACAGCTGCGCGAGATACAGGTCAAGCGGCCTGACGAATGGATAGACCTGAACCCGGATGACTGCGTCGAGCTGCGGCTCATTCAAGAGCAGTTTTCCGGCTCGGTCGTGCAGACGCGGCTGTTTCGTGGCGAAACGACGATTGTGATCAACAAAGCAAACGTCGTCGGCATCTGCAAGCTGCTTCGTGATGCGCGAGAGACGAACTACAATTACTTGTCGGACATCACCTGCTTCGACCGGCTGGACATCATGGATGAAGATGACGAAAGCGAGATGCGCTTTGAGGTCATCTACAATCTGTATTCCATGGGAACATTCGGACGGCTGCGTCTTAAGGCCCAGGTCAGCGAAGATGACGCGAATATAGATACGGTTGAAGGTGTCTGGCCGAACGCCAACTGGAACGAGCGCGAAGTGTACGATATGTTCGGCATCGCGTTCAACAACCATTCCGACCTGCGCCGTATTTTGATGCCCGACGATTGGGTGGGGCATCCCCTGCGAAAAGACTTCCCGCTCGGTGGCGAAGAAATTGAATTCACACACAATGTCCGGGGCCAATAGCCCAAAGCCAGTAGAAAGCAAAAGACTATGGCACTGATTGAGCGCGACTTACTCCAAACGCCGGAAACAGACAAGCCGGTCATCCAGCGCATGGGCGCGGGGATTGACGCCGAGCGGGTCCAGACCGACGACGGCGACTTGATGATTGTCAACATGGGGCCGCAGCACCCGTCGACTCATGGCGTCCTGCGCCTCGTCGTCGAGCTGAACGGCGAAAATGTCATGAAGGCGACGCCGCACATCGGCTACCTCCATACAGGTTTGGAAAAGACCATGGAGAACATGACGTACTACAAGGCACTGACCATCACCGACCGGGAAGATTACCTTTCCAACCTGATGAACAACTTGGCCTACTCCATGGCGGTCGAGAAGCTGATTGACTGCGAAATCCCGCCCCGCGCCCAGCGCCTGCGCCTCATCTTAAACGAGCTGGAGCGGATCGCGTCACATCTGCTGTGGCTCGGAACACATGCGCTGGACATTGGTGCGATGACCCTGTTTTTCTACACCTGGCGTGAGCGCGACCAGATTCTGGACATGAAGGAAATGATGTCCGGCGTCCGCATGATGACCTCGTGGATCTGCCCCGGCGGCCTGCGCGGCGATATGCCGGAAGGCTGGTTCCATAAAGTTAACCGCTTTGTCGCCGACTTCCCGCGCCGGCTGGGCGAGTACAACCGCCTGATCGCGAAGAACCCGATCTTTATCGAGCGCCTCAGCGGCGTCGGCGTGATCTCTGCCGAAGATGCCGTCGCGTGGGGCCTCAGCGGCCCGTCCCTGCGCGGCTCCGGCGTCGCGTGGGACATCCGCAAGGCAAACCCGTACACCGGCTATGATGAGTTTGAGTTTGACGTGCCGACCGGCACCAAAGGCGATGTGTACGACCGCTTCTTGTGCCGCATGGAAGAATTGAAGCAGTCGCACCGTATTCTGGTCCAAGCCCTGAAAGATGTTCCTGGTGGCCCGGTGATGACCTCGGACCGCAAGATCGCCCCGCCGCCTCGCGCTGAGTTGGATACGTCGATGGAGTCGCTGATCCACCACTTCAAGCTGTTTACCGAAGGCTATCATCCGCCGGTCGGTGAGGCGTATGCGTGCGTTGAAAGCGCCCGCGGCGAAAAGGGCTATTATATCTACAGCGACGGCTCCAACAAACCGGCCCGCGTCAAGATTAAAGGCCCGTCATTCAACAATCTGCAAGCACTGCCCAAGATGGCCGAAGGCCGCATGATCGCCGATGTCGTCGCCATTATCGGCTCCATTGACATTGTGCTGGGAGACATTGACCGCTAATATGTTTACCGAAGAAGCCAAACAAAAACTCGACGCGATCCTCAAAAAGTATCCGACCAAAAAAGCCGCCCTGCTGCCCGCTCTCTGGCTGGCGCAGGAAGAGCATGACGGCTGGGTGCCGCGCGAAGCCATGCGCGAAATCGCAGATATTCTGGAACTCGCCCCTGCCGAAGTCGAAGGCGTCGCGACCTTCTACACGATGTACAACAAGGCTCCAGTCGGCAAGTACCATTTGGAAGTCTGCCACAACATTGTCTGTATGGCCGTCGGTGCGGATGAGCTGATTGACCACATCGGCGAAAAGCTCGGCATTGACAAAGGCGCGACCACGCCGGACCGCAAGTTCACGCTGAACGGTGCAGAGTGCCTCGGTGCCTGCGCCAACGCCCCCTGCATGATGGTCGGCGCGACCTACTACGAAGACCTCGACTTCGAGAAGACCGACAAAATTTTAGATGAATTGGCGAAAAAATAATCTTCTGTATTTAATTGAATTTAAATATAAACTCAATTTCTTGGAATTATCATAGATCCCGGAGGGTTCTATGGTTACATTAACAGAAGCAAAAAAGTTGGTTAGACGTTGGGGCAGAGGTACACAATCTAGCCGGAAGGCAAACATTGAGTATCATGTTCGTGAGCGTGGCAAGCGCGACTTATGGCGGTACTTGCGGAAGGCACATAACTTCAACAAAAAAGGTGCAAGCGCTAGAGCGCTGCCAAATAGCCGCATTCACTATGAGCGCAAAAGCGGTGAGTTTTTAATTGAACATAATGGCTACATTGTCACCTACGGCTCCAACCGCCGCAAAAACGCCTCGAGATAGAGCTAATTATCTTCCTCTTGAAGCCCAGTCGCTGAGACGGTGCATCGCTGGGCTTTATGAAGAATGTTTTTCCTTATCCAAAAAGGCAGAGCAGGAAGATCGGCGCAAAAGCCGTGCCGTATCTCTCCGCTCAGATATTTGGGACATCATTGATCTTTATACGGATGACATTCGGGGTTATGCTTCCTACGCTCGCCTCCGGGTTCCCGTCGCTTATCCGGCAGATGCCGCTTCACACTTAAAGCAATCTGCAATTTTTGAGGTGCCGGGCGTTATGGATTGGCTGACCGAAGAAGGTCAAGACAGGCCGAAGATGCGTCACTACTTGGAGACGGTAGATTATCTTCGACTTCAGGTTTTGGATTATATACAGAGATTTGATCACTTTACCATTGATCAAAAGTCGTTTTAGCAAGCGGTAAGCAAGATGGCTTCGCCGTGAGCCGGTCACGGCAGATGTGAATGGAGTTCTCTTCGCTGGCTTTCTCAAGCACTGGAAACACTCTTGAGGAAGTTCTACAAACTTTGGTAGCACTTGACGAGGCAGACTGCTTCGCATTTCCGTATGACGACATCAGGCTTATCTACAAGACAGTTACGAGCCGCAAGAAGCTGACACGCCGAGCAATCAAGAAGGGCTTCGGTCCAGACCTGAACACATACCAAATGGCGGTTTCCGGTCCTTGCCGGGGGTGTCATCTCGTGCTGGAATGGCCTGTTGAAAAGCGGCAAGATTGGGCGGATTGGCTTAACAAAGACTTTTTTGAGCGGTGGCCGGAGTACCTGCCGGTGCGACGCTGGATCACGGAAACGAATACACCGGAGCTGTTCCGGGATTTTGTTTTGCACGAAGAGATGAGAGTAAATGTGCTGGCGCTGTTTCGCCTGCTCGATGAATTAGAAAGCCAACAACACAATGGCAACTGAACAAGTTAAATTTCTCACCAAGTACCGCGATGTGCCGGGCTATGACACGATGGATGTCTACCTGGCGCATGAAGGCTACGCCGCCGCGCGGAAGGCTCTGACGATGGAGCAGGATGCGATTATCAATGAGATCAAGCTCTCCGGCCTGCGCGGGCGGGGCGG
>CAXUNT010000081.1:2454-18729 GCA_964252595.1 uncultured Armatimonadales bacterium | reverse complement strand
GGGGAAGAGTTTACGAACACAGCCTCCTCGTCCTCCCGTTTCGGGAGGACCCCTGCGAAGTAACTTGTTACAAAGCACGGAGGTGGGTTCCAACTCCTTCATTATTGGGGGTCGGGGCTTTACCCATGTTCACCCGCCCCAACATCGCCGGATTTTTGCAGGGATTGTTCGTCCTGCCACTCTGCGCCCTCTTCGGCGGCCTGGTCGCCCTCTTGTTCCGCTGGCACGGGGTCGCGGCGTTTGCCAGCGCCGCCGTCTGCGCCTTGTTCCCAATGGCGGGCGCACTGAAGACGCGTCAATGGGCCTTACTGTCCGGCCTGTGTGCAGGCATGATTGCAGCAGTTAGCTTGTTTGCCGCGCTCGCGCCCGCCTATGCTCAGGGCAGCGCAAAACCGCTGGCGGGCTTTGTGATCTGTGTTGATCCCGGCCACCAATCGGAAACCAGCTACGGGACCGAAAGCCGCGACCGTCAGCTCACCGAGCTGCATGTCAACTGGGTCGTCGCCCAGCGTCTGGACGTGTTGCTCCGGGCCGACGGCGCGACGGTCGTGCCGACGAAAATCCGCGAGTCGCAGGTGGTCACCAACCGGCGGCGGGCCGAAATCGCCAACGCTGCTCATGCCAAGCTGTTCCTGCGCCTGCACTGTGATTCCGGCGAGCAGTCCGGGCTTGCCACTTACTACCCAGATCGTCAAGGAACCCGCTTTGGCGTCACCGGCCCGTCGCTTGCGATCATCGCAGACAGCCGGCGTGCCGCACAAGTCTTCCATCCTGCTGTGATCCTTGCCCTGCGCGGTTCTCTGCATGACGCCGGCATCAAAGGCGACTCACAGACGGGCGTAGGCGGCAGGCAAGGAGCATTGACCGGCTCGATCTTTTCTCAGGTTCCCGCGCTGACGATCGAGATGTGCGTTCTGACCAACGCGCACGATTACAAGTTCATCCGCACAGCCGCAGGGCAGGCTCAAATGGCACAGGCACTACGAGAAGGTGTCAAAGTTTACCGCCTTTGGTCGATGGTAGGGCATGATGGAGCGCGTAAATAGATGGTACAAACAGCCGAGACCGATGTTGCCTGGGACCTGAGCGATTTATTTGTTGGGCCGGATGACCCCCAGATTGACGAAACCCTCCACACGGCGAAAGAACGCGCGGCGGCATTTGCCGCGGCTTATCAGGGCAGGATCAACAGCCCGGATCTCACAGCGGCACGGCTGCTGGCGGCGATCACGGAATACGAGGCGCTCTGGCAGGATGCGGGGAAGCCGGGAACATATGCCCGGCTGCGGTTCTCGGCAGATACCAGCGACCCGGCACGCGGGGCGCTGATGGCGCGGGTGTCGGAGGAGACGACCCGGCTGTCCCTGCCGCTTGTGTTTTACCGCTTGGAGCTGGCCCAGGTCCCTGATGACATCATCGCGCCGCTGCTGGATGACCCGCTGCTGGCGGCGTACAAATACTACATTCACCTGATCCGCTCCGGCAGACCGCATCAGTTGTCCGAGACCGAAGAAACGCTGCTGGCGCGGTTTTCCAACACCGGCCCCTCGGCCTGGGTGCGGCTGTCAGGTGAGATCAGAGCGGCGACGATTTTCAAGCCCACGCTGCCGGACGGCACGACGCCGGAGCTGAACTTGTCGGGACTGGGAGCGCTGTATGCGTCACCGGACCGTGCGACCCGGCAGGCGGCGGCGGAAGCCTTTGCCGCCGGCGCGAAGGGCAATCTGAAGACACTGACGTTTATTCTGAACACGCTTTTGCAGGACAAAGCCGTCTCGGACGAGATTCGGCGCTACGAAACGCCGGAGTCCACGGGATTTCGGCGCGACGAGCTGCCGCGCGAAACGGTCGAGCTTGTGACAGGAACGACTGCTGACCACTATCTATTAGCCGCGCGTTACTACAGATTGAAGCGCCAAATTTTGGGCCTAGGCACGCTGCGCGATTACGATCTTGCCGCCCCGCTGTTCGGAGACGCAGAGACCGTGCCGTTTGAAGAAGCCCAGGAGATTGTGCTGGATGCGTTCGGACGCTTTTCCGCCCAAATGCGTGATTTAGCCGCAGAATACTTCGACAGACAATGGATTGATGCTGCTCCCAGGCCCGGCAAACAAGGCGGGGCGTACTGCAACGGCGGAACGCCCGACAAGCACGGCTACGTTTTCTTGAATTATCTGGGCAAGATGAGCCATGTGATGACCCTGGCGCATGAGCTAGGCCACGGGGTGCATGGGTCACTGGCGCGGGAGCAGACTTACTTCAACATGTTCGGCACCCTGCCGATGGCCGAAGTCGCGTCCACGCTGGGCGAAATGCTGGTCTTTGATAAATTGCAGGCGGGAGCGTCCACGGAAACTCGGCTCTCCATGCTGGCGGACAAGATTGAAGGCGCCATTGGCACGATCATGACGACGACCGGGCGTTATCGTTTGGAGAAAACCATTCACCGGCAGCGGCGAACTGACGGGGAAATGACCCCGGAGCAGATTTCGGAGCACTGGCAGGGGGAAATGGCGGCGATTTACGGCGACAGCGTTGAAATCACCGAGCGCCTGCGGCTGTCGTGGAGCTACATCCCGCACTTCGTCAATTCGCCGTTTTATTCGTACCCTTACGCATTCGGGGAATTGTTCGCCCTGTCGCTGTTCCAGAAAAGCAAAGACGATGGCCCAGCGTTCACCGACCGCTACTTAACGCTGCTGCGAGCGGGCGGCAGCGCCTCGCCGCACGAGCTCGCCAAAATTGTCGGCGTGGATTTAGACAATCCCGCCTTCTGGACCGGCGGCTTCCGCGTCGTCGAGCAGTTAATCGAAGATTTCGAGGCGCTTTGGGCGGAGTATCAGGCAGAGGAAAAGACAAGAGTGTGAGAACGAGGCGTTTATGCCCCCGTTTCCATGTGGTACAATCTCCTTGAGAGATGTCTCAAAGGAGAGAACCATGTCACAGAACATTACTCAGGAATCGGTCGGTACGCCGACCGTGGAGCAGCAGCACACGCACCTCAAAGAAGTGCATGAGCATCTGCGCCATGCGTCCACTTCGGACAGCGCAGAAGAAATTCGCGAGTGCCTGCGCCGGGCCGAGCTTGCCTTGCAGCGGCACGAGCAGTCGGCGAAATAACCCCATTTTAACAAGCCCCGCTGGGACACAGACGTCCCGGTGGGGCTTTTTTGTCACTCTTTGGGCTTGACGGCGAAGTAAAACAGGCGGTCGGAGCGTTTCTTCGCCGGGTCCAGCGAGTACGCATCATAGATCGCCACGCCCGTAAAACCGGCATTCTGGAGCCACAAAGTCAGCTCGTCTTTGGAGTACGCCCGCTGCCGGTGAACTTCCGAGAACGGCTTTCGCTCGCCGGAGCCGTCGTCATAGGAAAATGCCATGCGGATCGTGCAGAGGCGGGTCCCGGAGTCGTAACGCGACCGCCAGCGGTAATGCAGGGCTTCATCTCTGCGGGTGCAGCTCTGATTGAACATGCCTTCGGCCAGCGCGTATTCCGTATTGACATCAAAGAAGAACGAGCCGCCCGGCACGAGATGCGCGTGAACGCGGGCAAATGCCGACTGCACGCGCTCCGCTTCCAGAATATAGTTCAGGCTGTCAAAGAAGCAGATCGCGGCGTCAAACTGTGTTTCCCCTAACTCCAGCTCGGCGGCGTCCTGCTGAATAAAGGGAACAGACACACCGGCTTCGGCGGCCCGGACACGGGCGACTTCCAGCATCCCCGCCGACAGGTCAACGCCGGTCGGGACATAGCCGCGTGAAACAAGCTGCCGTGAGACGGTCCCTGTGCCGCAGGCCAAGTCTAAAACCGTTTTCGGAAACTGCCCGTGTTTCTTCCAGACTTTTTCTAAGTAGTCCATCCAGAAGCGGTACGGCACCCCGGCCATCAGCAGGTCGTAGAACGGCGTGACGGGACCGAATGAAATCTCGTCCAGCGCAGGCTTTTCAGGCATGAACCGGCTCCGCAGTTTGAGCGGCAGGCTCCGGTCCAGGCGGCGACCCAGCATCGGCGATGTCCTGAGCGGTAAAGCGGCCCAGCGTTGTCCAGGCCAGCCCCCCGCAGAACAAGTACACGAGGGCGACCCCAGCGAAGATCAGGCGCAGGGCAAGGGGACCGGTGAAATGCGCCGTCAGCCCAATCATCAGCAGGCTGCCGACGGAGGTCGCGATTTTCGCGAGCAGGCTGATAGTTGCCGAGACTCGGCCCTGCAATTCCGGCGGCGCGGCTTGCTGAAACAGGGTCATGTTGCCGATGTTCTCAATCATGTTGCCGACGCCGCTGATAAACAGCATCGCGCCGCCGATGAAGATTTCTTTAGACCCGGCAAAGACAAGAGTAGTCACTCCCATCGTGCTGAAGCCGAAAAGCAGCAATCGCGCGGGCGGAACGGAGCGCAGCGGGCCGGACGCAGCGAGGCCGGTCAGAAACGTCGCCAGAAACCCAAGCGACAGGAGCCCGGCGAACTGCCCGGCACCGCCGTGCCACAGGTCATGGACAAATGGAAACTCCAGCGTGTTGGTGATTTGAGACGCCGCCATGGCTGTCAGCAGCATGATCAGGGCGGGGCGCAGAATTGGGCTGGTGCCGACATACACCAGGCCCTCATGGGCATCCTCCCAAACCCCTTTCGGCCCGCGCGGGACTTTGCGCTTGGGGGCATCCGCCGGCTTATAGACGGTGATAAAGCGGACGGCTAGCGCGGAAAGAGCAAACGTCGCGGCGTCAAATACAAACACGCCTTTCGGAGTCGTCAGCGCCAGCAGCGACCCGCCTGCCGCAAGGCCGAGGAAATAGCATGCCTGGACGCCGGTAAAAGTGACGCTGTTCGCCTGCATCAGATCGGCCTTCGGCACGACGACACGCAGCAGGCTCTGCCGGGCAGGGCCGAAGAAGCAGGAGAACGACGCGGTCAGGAACGAGACCGTATAAAAGAGCAGGAGGTCATGCGGCCCCAAGTGCCTGGTGTTCGCAATCAGCAGAAGAAGCAGGATTGCGCCGGCACGGCCGAGGTCCGCCGCAATCATGGTCCGCTTCTGCGGCCAGCGGTCGGCCAGCACCCCGCCGAGCAGCGAAAACAGCAGCGTCGGCAGAGTGCCGCAGACGAACGAGACGCCGAGGTCTTTTTTGCTGTGAGTCGCGCTATAGATCACCACAGGAACGGCCACATATAGCGCCCAGTCTCCAATCGTGGAGATCATCTGAGCCAGCCAGAGCAGCAGAAAAGCGCGGTTCCCAAACAGAGCCAGTGCCGGCGACTGTTTCAATTTTTGCAGGCTATAATCTTGCAGGCGCATGAGAGGAGCGTAATTCTTCTAGCGTGTAACTTCTGCTACCATTATAACACAGTTTTGGCGGATGACGAGACATTTGTACAGGCGCCGGGTCTACAAGCGCGGGTCTACCGGCTCGCTTTCCAAAGCCATCACGCCGAAGACGCACTCATGAACCCGGCGCAGCGGCTCGCGGCGAACGAAGCGCTCCAAACTCTCAATGCCGAGCGCGAATTCTCGGAGCGCCAGCGAGCGCTTGCCGGCGAGGCCGCGCGAGCGCAGACGGTCCAAGTTTCCTGGGAAAGTGTATTCCGGGCCGTAGATAATCCGCAGGTACTCGCATCCCCGGCACTTCACTGCCGGCTGAACCAACCCGCGGGGCCCGCGCACAATAAAGTCCAGCGGCTTAACGACCATGCCTTCGCCGCCTTTCTCTGTCAGCTCTTCCCACCAGGCGATGCCCGACGCCACGCTCTCGGCATCAGTAACGGAAATGGTTTTGTGCGGCGTCGCCCGCAGCAGGCCGGTCCCGTCCGCCGCGCAGAGCCGGGCCAAAGTCGCCATGTGCCACAAATGGTCTTTGTCGGCGTGGGTCGTGCCTTCCGACGCCAGCAGATGAAACGGAGCCAGCTTGAAGTCGGCAAGGCCCGACACCGGCCAGCAGTAGCGGCGGTAAGCGTCAACGAACTGCCCGGCCATTGTTTCCCGCGCCTGGTATTTTTCCAGCAGCGGTTCAATGCCTTCAGTAAGACCCGATGCTTGTTCCAGCGCCCGCACGGCCTGCGGCAAAGCTGCGGTCGCCGCCGCGCCGACGGCGGCATACTGCTGCCGGAGCAGCTCCTGGGCTTTCGCCGACCACGGCATCAGCTCGCAGTCAAGGCAGACCCAGTCGGTTGCCAGCTCATCCCACAGGCCACTTTTGTCCAGCGCGGCGTTGATTGTAGACAGGAACTTCTGTTCTAAAGCGCCGTCGTCAAAAAAGCGGCGGCCTGTGCGGGTGACGCAGATACCGATGCCTTCCCCGTCTACCCCAAACCGCGCCCGCGCGGCGGCTTCGTCCCGGCAAACGATGACGACGGCCCGCGACCCCATGTGCTTTTCTTCGCAAATGACCGCCGGGACGCCCTGGCTGCGGAAGTAGGCGAACGCTTCCGCCGGGTGTTCCAGCAGGCCCGCTTCTTTCGTTGTCTCGGACGGCGACATCGTGGGTGGCAGATAAATCAGCCACTTGGGGTTTGCCGCAAACCGGCTCATCACTTCCAGCGCCGCAACACTGTTTTCCTCACGAATGGTGACTTTCCCGTGCAGGCGCGTTTCAATGATCCGCTTGCTGGTCACATCGGCGATGTCCAGAATGTCGTCATGCTGCTGCTGGGCAGACAGCGCTGGGGCCGCCGGGACTTCGGCAGGCAGGAACGGGCGGGCCGGCTCGGCATAGGTCGCAAGCGCCGGGACCGACACAAGCTCCCGTTCGGGCCAGCGCAGAGCCGAAAGGCTGCCGCCGAAGACGCAGCCGGTGTCAATGTTCAGCGTGCCGTTCAGCCATTCGGGAGTCGGGATGGGCGTGTGGCCGTAAACCACCGCCGCGTCGCCCCGGTAGCTTTCGGCCCACGGATAGCGGACCGGCAGGCCGAACTCGTCGGTCTCGCCAGTCGTTTCCCCAAACAGCGCGAAGTCGCGGACTTTCCCCGACCCGCGCCCCTGCATCTCGGCTTTCAGCCCGGCATGAGCGACAACTAACTGACCGCCGTCTAAGACATAATGGCTGACCAAACCGTCCAAAAGCTGCGCCGCTTCCGCGCGGAATTCCGACGTTTCGCCTGTCATCTGTGCCAGCGTGTCCGCGAGGCCGTGCGTGATCTGGACGTCTTTGCCGCGCAGGTGCCGCAGATACTTGATGTCATGATTGCCCGGCACACACAGCGCCGTCCCACCAGCGACCATGCCCATAACCAATCGTAGCACGTCCGGCGACTTCGGCCCTCGGTCCACCAAGTCGCCGAGAAAGACTGCTTTGCGCCCTTCGGGCGGCGTGACTTTATCCCCGTCAACCGCATAGCCAAGCTTTGTCAGCAGAGCCGCTAATTCATCAAAGCAGCCGTGAACGTCGCCGATGATGTCAAACGGTCCGCGCTCGGCTTTCTTGTTGTTATACAGCGGCTCGCGTGTGATCGTCGCGGCTTCCACTTCTTCAATGGTCTTCAGCACAAAGACGTGCCGGAAACCTTCCCGTCCTAAGCCGCGCAGGGACTGCCGGAGGCTGCGGGCGTGGTTACGGACCACATGTGGGCCAAAGTCCCGGTCAGGCCGCGATTGGTTGCGCTCCAGGCACACCCGCTCCGGCAGGTCCAGCACAATCGCGACCGGCAGGCAATGGTATTCGCGGGCCAGCGCGACCAGCGGCTTCCGCGCTTCCGGCTGGACGTTGGTGGCGTCTACCACCGTCAGCCGTCCGGCGGCGAGGCGCTTGGCGGCGATGAAATGCAGCACGTCAAACGCATCTTTTGTCGCCGCTTGCTCGTTTTCGTCGTCCGAGACCAGGCCCCGGCAAAAGTCCGACGACAGCGTTTCGGTCGGCAGAAAGTGTTTGCGGGCAAACGACGACTTGCCGGAACCCGATGCGCCGATCAGTACTACAAGGGAAAGCTCAGGGATTTTGATGTTCATAGTTAATGACGAGAGAGGCAAGATGCCCTCAGCCCCCAATGATGGGGGAGCAAGATGAAGACGGGGAGAGACTTTCTGCAACTCTTGCTTCCCCATTGTTGGGGGCTGGGGGGAGTCCTAATCCCACGCCGCTCCCAGCCGCGTCAGCCGGTCTCGGTACTCAATCCGTTCCGCCCAGCCCGACGGCCAGGCGGCCATCCCGTGATACGCGCCGGCGAACGCGCCGGTCAGGCACGCAATCGAGTCGGAGTCGCCGGATGAGACCACGGCCCGGCGAATGGCGGCCACCGGGTCATCGAGGAACAGCAGAAAGCAGAGCAGGCCCGTTGCCAGCGCTTCCTCGGCCACCCAGCCTGCGCCAGTGATCGCGCAGGGGTCCCCTAATCTGTCGCCATTCGCCAGCGCCACATCGAGCGCGGCGAGGCTGCCGAGGCACTCATCCCAGCCCCACGCGATAAACTGCTCCGGCGTGCTGTTTGAAGACCGCTGCCAAAGTGTCCCCAGCCAGTCGCCGTGGTAAATGTTCCGCTGACTTGCCGCATACTGGCGCAGAGTTTTCGGCAGAGCTTTTGGCGTCGTGCCGTCCCGCAGCAACGCAATCGCGGCGGCGGTCAAGTCCGACGCCGCCAGGGCAGTCGGGTGGCCGTGGGTCAGCGCGGCCTGGAACTGCGCGAGGGCCGCCCGCGTTTCGGAGGACACGTTCGGCAGGACGCCGACCGCCTGCACCCGCATATTCGCCCCGCAGCCCTTCGAGTCTTTGACCGTCGCTTCCGTCCAGAGCATCCCCAGATGCAGCCGCCCACAGGCGGTCAGACAAGTGATGCCCGGCGAACGATTGTTGTCCGGGCTGCCCGCCCAGTCAATGAACGCTTCCCGCAGCGCGGCTTCCAGCGTGTCCGGCGCATAAGGCTTCGGCGCTTGGAGCAGCGCTTCCCCCACTGCCAGCGCCATCTGCGTGTCGTCAGTGACAAACGCCGGGCTGCCGACAATCTCCTGCGGCCCATTCGGCGGGAACCGGGTCACGATTTCATCAACCGATAGAAATTCGGTCTTGAAGCCTAAAGCATCGCCGAACGCCATGCCGAACAAACAGCCCGACGCTTGTTTTGTCATTTGTGTCTCCCACTGTCAATCTAGGCGCACACCTAAATTGGGCGAACACAAAGTTCGCCCCTACGGCGTACATAGCGAATTGTAGGGCGCGAACCTTGTGTTCGCCCTTCTTACGCCGCCTGCTTCTCTCATTTCGCCTGCTTGTCAAAGATCGCCATCTGGCTGGGAGCGCCCAGGGCGGCATCTTCGGGACCCAGGGGCAGAAAGCGGGCTTGATAGCCGAAGCGGGACGCAAGGCGGTTGGCCCAGCCTTCAAACTCGGCGCGGGTCCACTCGAAGCGGTGGTCTTTGTGGCGGAACTTGCCAGCGGGCAGGGTCTCGAACTTTGGGTTGTACTCGGCGTTTGGAGTCGTGACAACGACGGTGCCTGGGCGGGCGAACTCGAAGACGGCCCGCTCGAACGCCGCCAGCCGAGGCGGGTCGAGATGCTCAATGACTTCGACGACTGCCGCCGCGTCATAGCCCTCTAAACGCTTGTCGCGGTAGATCAAGGAGCCGTGAACCAGCGCGATGCGCTCCCGCTGGAACGACGGCAGACGGTCCAGCTTCAGCTTGTCCTGAGCAATCTCTAAGGCGCGGTACGACACGTCCATGCCGAGAATGTCGGTGAACTGACGGTCGGCGAGCAGCAGGGACAGCAGGCGACCTTCGCCGCAGCCGAGGTCCAGCACTCGTTTTGCCTCTGATGCTTTCAGCGCGGCCAGCACTGCGCCGAGGCGCTGAGTGTGCAGGCTGAGGGGCTTTTCGAGGGTTTCTTCTTCCCGGTCGCGTAACGCTTCAGCATCGTCTCCCGATGGCGCTTCGGCCTCGGTAAGTTGGGCCAGGGCATCGCGGACGAGTGAGTGGCGCTGCTTCAGGTAGCCGCGCACGATGGTCTCTTTTTCGGGATGCGAATGCAGCCAGCCTTCGCCCTTTTGGACCAGCTTTTCGACTTCGGCGTCGCCGATAAAGTAATGCTTGCCGGTATCGAGCGCGGGGACCAAGACGTACAAATGGGTCAGCAAGTCGGCAAGGCGTACCGTCGCGGCGAGCGTCACCGAAAAGTACGGGCTTTGGCCCCAGTCAGGGAACGTGGCATCGAGCGGGTACGGGTTCACTTCGACCGTGTAGCCGAGCGGCTCAAACAGCCGCCGGATCAGCTCTTCGCCGCCCCGGCTTGGCAGAACGTCTAAACGGGCTTCTAAGGGCAGGGCGGTCTCGGCGGCATGGGGCTTGTCTTTGCAGCGACCGCCGAGAGCGCTGCCGTAGACTTGGGCCAGTGCGACGGACAGAAACGACGAGGCGACATACGGCCGGTCGTTGACATACTGGGCCAGCGACCGGCCACTGTTGCCCCGGCTGCCGCTGCCGCGCACGAGCGCGACCGGGTCCACGTCCAAAAGCAGCGCCGCCGTGCAGCGGTTTTCCGTGGCTTCCGGGTAGAAGACGTGGGCCGCGCCGAACGACAAATCAAACGACTGCGCTTTGGCCGGGTTCTTGTGCAGCAGATAGCCCAAATCGGTCGCGGGCGTGTGGGTAGTGGTGAGCGTGAGGAGCATGAGTAGTTGCCTAAAACATGAGTTTACTCGGTCGCACGCCCCGGCGTCAAGCGAAGGTATAATGAAAGGAGAACTCGTGGAGGAAACACCATGTCGGATTCGCTATTGGGGCGGCTGGAACACAAGATCGAAAAGATTGAGAACAAAATTTTGGGCCGGGACCCGCTGCCTCTGTCGTACCCGCGTCGGCATACCCGCGCTGTCAAAGTCGGTCCCGTGACCATCGGCGGCGGGCATCTTGTGGTCGTGCAGAGCATGATCACCGAAGAAACCCGCAACGTAGACGGCTGCGTCGCCCAGATCATCGCCATGGCCGACGCCGGGTGCGAGATCGTCCGCGTCACGACCCCCACCCTCGCGGAAGCCTACAAGCTCGGCGAAATTCAGGCTGAAGTCCGGCGGCGGGGCTACAACGTGCCGCTAGTCGCGGATGTCCATCATCAGGGCAGCGACATCGCGGTCGCGGTCGCGCAGTTTGTGGACAAAGTGCGGATCAATCCGGGCTTATTTGTATTCCGCAAGCCGCGCGGACGGGCTGACGAATACACGGCAGACGAAGTCGCGGAAGAACTGGCAGCGATTGAAGCGTCGCTCCTGCCGGTAATCCAAGTCTGCCGCGAGCGTGATATTGCCATGCGGATTGGGGTCAACCACGGCTCGCTGGCCGAGCGCCTGACGGTCATGTACGGCGACACGCCGGAGGGCATGGTTGAAAGCGCGTTGGAGTATTTGAAGATCTGCGAAAAGCACGATTATCGCAATCTGGTCATCTCGCTGAAAGCATCGCGCGTGCCGATCATGCTGGCGGCGAATCGCCTCATGGTCCGGCGCATGGACGAGCTGGGCATGGATTACCCGCTGCACCTCGGCGTCACGGAAGCCGGCGACGGCGAGTATGCCCGGATCAAAAGCACGGCGGGCATTGGCACGCTGCTGGCCGAAGGCATCGGCGATACGATCCGCGTCTCGCTGTCCGAAGACCCAATCAACGAGATTCCCGCATGCTACGACATTTTGCAGGCCCTGGGCCTCCGCAAAACCAAAGTGGAATTCATCGCCTGCCCGTCGTGCGGGCGCACGAAGTTTGAGCTAACGTCCGTGCTTCGCAAAGTGAAAGCGGCGACAAGCCATCTGGTTGGCCTGGACATCGCCGTCATGGGCTGCATTGTCAACGGCCCCGGCGAGATGGCCGATGCTGACTACGGCTATGTCGGCAAAGGCGGCGGTGCGATTACCCTCTACCGAGGCCGTACTCCTGTCAAGACCGTTCCGCAGGAAGTCAGCGTGGACGAGTTGGTCAGCTTGATCAAATCCGACGGCCGCTGGACCGACCCACCCGAAGGCACGGTAGCACCTGCCCCACTGTTCGCGAAAGAACTGGCGGTAGTGGGATGAACAGCAGTGAGGAAAACAATTTGGCCAAAACCGACTGGGAGCGCATTGACGCGCTCACGGACGACAAGATTGATGTTTCCGACTCACCGCCGTTGTCCGAAGACTTTTTCGCCAAAGCTAAATGGCTGAGGCCCGGTGAAAGTACGTCTCGTCAAAAGAAATTGCCTATTGAGCGTAATTGATCCAAAAACCGAGAACGCCGCCGCAAACTTATTGCCATCTCATCCTAGCAAGCCGCGCGGCGGCAACCGCCCCGGAAGGCGAAAAATCCGTGGGCAGAAGCAGTATTACCGGCGCATCATGCAGAAGGCACAGAAGTTTGTGCCGGATTTAGCGCCGGAGCATTGGTACGACTACTGGCACTACCACGCGGACTGGCCTGGCTATGGCAATTTAAGCTGGAAGCACCGCAAGGCGCATCTCGCGGCGTATGGCGAAGTATTCCAGACGTTCGTTCGTCTGACTGCGGGCTATTCGCTACCGTTTCAGTTATGGCTTTTCTTGGATGTGGAAGATTCAGGACAAGACGCCGTGTACTTTCACACGCCCAATCCCAACGGAGACGGCAACCATTTCCCGTGGAAGCCAGCGGAAGTGCAATGGGGCTTGCCGGCGTTAGAGCAGTACTTGACCGATGTTTTGAGGATGCCGGTACGAGCCGGGGCAGTAAAATATGGCAGCGGACAAAGCACCTATGTTATCTATTCACCTGTGCATGGTGAGCCTTTAGAAAATTGAAAAGTGTTCGACACGAAAACAGGATTTTATCAGTAATGGCGCAAGAAGAACGGAGCGATAGTGCGGCCTGCCTTTACTGCGGCGGGACGAAGTTTGTTTGGGGCAAGATCTTGGATACTCGGAATGGTGGTCGTGTTGTATTTCGCCCTGA
This sequence comes from uncultured Armatimonadales bacterium, assembly GCA_964252595.1. Lineage (GTDB taxonomy): Bacteria > Armatimonadota > Armatimonadia > Armatimonadales > Capsulimonadaceae > JANXMY01. The sequence continues at coordinate 5,856 of CAXUNT010000081.1, read as the reverse complement.
CGGCCTTTTTTTACGGTTGTCTCGACTCATGAGAATGTCAGGCGCGGAAGTGCGAAGGATGCGGAAACCTCCAATGTTTTACTGAGCAGTAAGCAGATTATGGGCAGCGAAAAGCCACGGATTTTGGTCCGCGGCGTTTCACTGCAGAGTGCTGCCGGCTGCGGTGACTTTTTAGGGAAGCTTTTCTGGATACTGATTGAGATATCCTTGTGCGACAGTTTTCAGGTGGTCGTCGGTGAATGTCAGCACTTTGCGCCACTCGGCCTGGGCATCGGGAATGCGGCCCGCGCCGAGGTCAGCTTCAGCGGCATTCTCGTGGGCTAGCGCGTCGTTGGGGTTGAGCGCAAGGGCGGCTTGGCTAAGCGCAAGAGACTTGTCCCAGTCTTTGGTGTGCAGAGCGGCATCCGCCATGTTGTCGTAGATGGGGCCGTCGCCGGTGATGTAAATGCGGAGCGCTGCTTCCCCGGCAGTTTGGGCTTCGGCATACCGCCCGGAGGCATTTAAGGCAAAAACTAGGTTTTCACAGGTCACTCGTTTGTGGCTGTCAAGCCTCAGCGCGGCTTGATATTCGGAAACCGCCTCCGCCAGCTTGTTCTGCCGCAGCAGGATTTCGCCCAGCGTCCCGTGTGCATCGCCAAAAGCCGGGTTGAGCCGAAGGGCGGCTTGCAGTTCGGCTTTCGCGTCTTCATATTTTCCGTCGGTAAGTAGGTAGTAGCCGAGATAATAATGGGCTGCCGGATCGTCCGGGTCAATATGAACGGCGTCTTTTAGCTGAGCGGCGGCCTGCGTGTCGGTCTCCGGGGCATACAGCGTGTTTCCGTACTCGTACCGCACGGCAGCGCTTTCAGGAAGCAGCGGAAGGGCGGCGCGGAAGTCAGCCTGCGCGGCGAGCGTCTGCCCGGCGGCTTTTTCCACTTCCGCCAGACCCCATTCCGCGTTTCCATCATCGGAGTGACCGGCAAGGTAGGCCCGCTGCCGGGTGATAAAGCTGTTCAGCAGGGCTGTCCGCAAGTCGGGACTGCCGCTGTAGCCCAGCTCTTTTGCAACTTTCATCGTTTCTGCGGCGTCCAAAGTCATGTCTGCCGCCGCAAGGTGCGAATATTGGGCGAGCTTTGCCGGATCGTCGTCCCATTTTGGCTGGTACATCTCCAGCGCCCAGGCATAGACCTCGGATTTATCGTCGCTGAGAGCCAGCGCCGTTTCTATCGCTTTGTCCGCCACCGCGCTGTCCCCGCTGAAGGTCGCGGCCTGTGCCAAACGCAGCCACCCTCGGGCAAACGCCGGGTCCAGCGTGACGCTTCGCCGGGCGGCAGCTTCCCACTGTGCATACAAATGGGTCAACGTTGCGGCTTCCTCTGGGGAAAGTGCATCGTAGACACGGGCCTGCCGCAGTCCTTCCGCCGCGCTGTCCAGAGTCGCCGTCAGGGTCAGCCACGCATCCGGGCTTTGAGGATTGTCTTTGGCACCCCTTTCCGCCGCGCGGCGCTCGGCGACTCGGTCCTGGACCGCGCGGAACCGATAAGTTTCGGCCGCCGCCAGGATGTCGCTGCCGGGGTACCGCGCGGCCAGGGCGGCGAGGGTGGCGGCCAGCGGCAGCGCCGCCAGCGGCCTTTGCTCGGTGATTTCGCCCCATACCAGCGGGTTGCCGCCGGCTTGGGCGATTAAGACCTGGACCGCCACATTGAATCGGGCGGCAGAACGCACAGGTTCCCCGATCAGCATCAAGCCGGCCAGCGGGCTTCGGGCGGCGAGCGACTCCCCCTGCGTCCTGTCTGCCTGCACCTTTTCAGCGCTTTCCCAGCGGAGCCGGCCAAGAAACTGGAGATCCGCGGGCGTCAGATCGGCGGACGCCGGGACAGCAGGCACGGCGGCACCTAGACTTTTCGCCAGTGTTCGGGCAAGGCGCGGCAGTCCTGCCGCGATCTGATCGCGTGTGCCGGTCAGCATCATTGCCGTACCGGTGGACGCGCCCGTCGGCACAGGCAGCAGCCGGTAAGTCAGGGTCAGGCGTGTTCCTGTCCCCCGCAGCGTGCCGACCGCGACATCAGTCACGCCGAGCAGGGACGCCAGCCGCCGGGCCTCCGGCGGGGCAAGACGCAGATCAGGCCGGCCCAGCTCGCGCCGGGCGCGGCCCAGCGAACGCCAAAGCGGCGTTCTGCCAAATTCCGGCTGCCCACCGACCACCATTTGCAGCCACAACGCGCATCCGGTGCCAAAATTGCCGGTGGAGGGATCGCCGGGCACGGCGGCCGGCTCACACACGGCAATGCCCACGCCCCGCCCCGACAGGGATTCGTGCTTCTGCGAAGGGGTGGAAACCACGGCGGCTGGCGCAGAGAAGCCCGGCGCAGCAAGGACACACAAACCGGCAGAAGCAAGAAAGATTGATGCGAAAAGTCTTTGTTTCAATTTCCGTTTCCTTGCCCGCCGTCGCTGCTCTGGCTGTCGCTATTTCCTTGTCCGCCGTAGCTGTTTTGCCGCTGGCCGCTTTCGGTCTTGCCGTTCAGGTCAATCACGATCTTGCCGGGGGCGGTAGAATTGCCGATAGTGATGTGGTAGCCTTCTTCTAAGATCGGCGTCTCGCCCGGTGCGCCTTCGGCGGGCGGGTAATAACGCCACGAGACGTGGGCGGGGTCGTCGCTGTCGTCAAGCGCGTTGTGGAGCAGCTTGCCGTCAATTGCGCCGTCGGCATACAAATCCATCAGCGTTTTGGGGTACGCGCCGTGCTGCAAGTGGTAGGCGACAACCGCCTGCTGAAGATGTTCGCCGTCTATGCCCGCCTGCCCGGCCAGAACGCCAATGCCAAAAATACTGTTTTTCTGCGGGTGGGAAATGCTGTTTTTGACGTTTCGCACGAGAATCACGCCGCCGATAGCCGCGAGCAGGAACAAGCCGAGGCAGCCGAACCCGGCGATCTTCCAGCCGTTCACCCCCGAAGACGGTTTCGGCGGTGGTGCGGGGTAGTAGCCGCCGGGCGGAGTATTCGGCGGCGTACCATAGGGAGACTGATTGCCATAAGGAGGCTGGTTGCTTGGCGGGATGCTCATGGTCTATTATAACATAAGTTCCAAAAACACGCACTTCTGCCGGGCCGGACTAGGCCGCTTGGCATGACCTATGCATTTACCCATAGATTGCCTCTCCGAAAATCCCCCTCTAGTTTTTCCCGCCCACGCCCATAATCAGGCTATAGATGCATCAACGCATCAAAGCTTACGGCGCGTCGCAGAAGGAAAAGACCCCCATGCTCGGACTATCACAGGTCTTCGGCAAAGAAAAAATCGTCGGCGTGGACATCGGCAGCCGCTTTATCAAAGCCGTGTCGGCGGAAGCGGGACGGATGCCCGGCTCGTGGCGCATCGTCAAGGCCGCCGTGGCGCCTACGCCGCCCGATGCCGTGCG
>CAXUNT010000081.1:0-2444 GCA_964252595.1 uncultured Armatimonadales bacterium | reverse complement strand
GGACGGCATTGTCATTGACCAGGCCGGGACCGCCGCCGCCGTGCGCGGTCTGCTGCAAAGCTGCGGCATAGAAGCAAACGCCGCCGTCGCCGCCATCAGCGGGACTTCCGTGATCGTCCGCCATATCAAGCTGCCGATCATGGCGGAAAACGTCCTCCGCAAATCTATTCGGTTTGAAGCCGCCAAGCACATCTCATCGTCGGTGGAAGACAGCATGATCGAGTTCGAGATCACCGGCCCCGTGCCGGGCGAAGACGACAAAATGAGCGTTATGCTGGTCGCCGCGCCGAACGACATGGTGGAGTCCCGGCTGGCGACCCTGGCGCTGGCGGGCCTGGAACCCGTGGCGATTGATATTGAAGCATTTGCCTTGCAGCGAGCATTGGTGGACTTGTCCCCCACCCGGCCCGGTGAAGGCACGACGCTGGCGCTTCTCGACATCGGCGCGACCACCACCGACGTCAACATTATCGCCAATGGCTTGTTCGCGCTCACCCGCAATGTTCCCATTGCTGGAGACAGCTTCACCCAAGCGCTGAAGGCAGTAGCGCCGGGCGCGGGCTGGAACGAGTTGGAAAGGCTGAAGACCGAAGTAGACATGGCCTCCCTTTTGTCGGGCGACAACGACTCGGAAGCGGCGAGCCTTGCGCGTGCACTTCAGCCGGCGATAGACGAGCTGCTGCGCGAAGTACGCCGCTCGACCAATTATTACCAGTCGCAGCTTGCCGACGCCGCGAACTCGATCCTGCCGACTGGGACGACCAATCAGAACAGCGGCCCCGTGTCCAAAATTGTCGTGACCGGCGGCTCCGCGAAGATGCGCGGCCTGGAAGCCTACATGAGCGCCCGGCTCGGCGTCCCCGTCGAGATTTGGAACCCGTTTGAGAACCCGGAGATCGAATCCAGCCAGATTTTGGAAAGCTTTATTGCCGAGAACCATCCGCTCCTGGTCACCGGCATCGGCCTCGCACTGAAAGAACCCGCGGCCAAAGAGGCTGTCCGTTCCATGCCCGCCCTGCCGAAACTCCGCAGCCCTCTGGCAAAAGCCGCTTAACAGAAAGTCTTCGGAAAAGAAAGTCTTTGGAGAAGTTCCATGCCTTCGATTAACATGATTGCCCTGCGCCGCGAAGAAAAGCGGCAGCAGGAGCAGAACGCCCGCAAGCTGCTGTACTCGATTGCCGGTGAAATCGGCGTCGTGCTGGCCGTGGCGTCCGTGATGACCGCCCGAATTTTGGTCGCGGAGGGCCACATCAGCGACCTCAGCGACCGGCTCGCTAAGCTCAAGCCGCAGGTGGTTCAGATCCAGTCGCTGCAAGCCCAGACCGCTGCGCTTCAGCCGAAAGTGGACACGCTCGACGGCGCAAAAGCCGACACGCTGTTCTGGTACGACAACTTTTACGCGGTCACCGACAGCCTGCCCGCCAAGACCTGGCTGACCTCCCTGGGGACCAGCGCCGGCGACGCCGGCGCCGCGCCCGGCACGGCCGCCGGAACCGATCCGACCTTGAACCTTTCCGGCGTCGCCATGAGCGAAGCGGCCGTCGGCCAGTCCATGCTGCGAATGAACCAGTCCCCGCGCCTTGACCATGTGGATTTGTCGTTTGTCCAGTCGGAGAAGATCGGAACCGCCGACGCCGTCTCGTTCCAAATGACCGTTCACTTGAAGCCGGAAGCGGTGAAAGTACCCGCGAAAGAATCAAAAGCCGGTGCAGGCCAGGTCGCAGATGCGCCCGCAGGAGGAGCCGTTCATGGCACAAGTTAATCCTAATCCCGCTCTCGGCGCTTCCAAGCCGCCCGCAAAGCGACTGATCCCGATCCTGCTCGGCGCGGCAGGCATGGTCCTGCTCGGCGGCGGCGGCGTTCTGGTCGGCCTGAATTCCAAGCTGACGACCCTGCAAACATCCGCCCAGCAGAAGGACGCGGAAGTCAGCAGCAGCGAGCAGATCGCTCACCGCTACCAAACGACGCTGGACAACTACAACCAGACGCAAGCCCATATTCAGTATTTAGAGTCTTCGGTCTCCGACCGGGCCTATGTCCCGACCCTGCTGGCCCAGATCCAGGCGCTGGCGACTCAGACTCATCTGTCGGTCGCCGCGATCCGTCCCACGGCGTCGGCGCCCGCCGCCCCGCCGGCCCCTGCTCCGGCTTCCGGCGACGGCGGAGGCGTAGCGAGCGCGGCGTCCAAAAAAGCCGCGCCGCCTTACGACACAATGGACGTGGCCGTGGATGTCGCCGGGTCTTATGCCGATACCAGCATGTTTCTGTACAGCCTGACCCGCTTCCCGAAGATCGTTTCCGTGGACAGCGTTCAAATGCATCCCGGCGCAGCCCCCAAAGGGGGCGGTCCGGCTCCGATCACGACCAACTTGAAGCTGACGGCATTTATGTTCCATGACGGCGACGCTTCCACTGCGGCTGTGCCTGCGCCAGCCCTGCCGACC
>CAXUNT010000080.1:15436-19520 GCA_964252595.1 uncultured Armatimonadales bacterium | reverse complement strand
GGCTGGGGGTGGGGGCATTCTACTCCGGCTCGGTGAGCTGGAACGACCGCAGGTAATCGCGGTACAAGCGCCGGGTGTGCAGGTGCGGGGGCAGCGCGGCCCGCATTTGGGCGTAAGCGTCTTCCCGGTTCGTCACCAGCGACACATGGGAAATGTCGGGCCGCTCGGCCAGGGCCTCCAAAAACGGCCCGATGCACGACTCGCGGAACAAAACGGCATACTTCGCGCCGACCGGCAGCGAGTAGCCCGCCCCGTCCGCGTCGGCGTCCGGGTCATACGGCCCGACCGCGCCGGAATCCAGCCACAGCAGGGGGGCAATGGCGGCAAACTGCCGGCCCATGTCCACTTGGTCGGGGTTCAGGTAATTCAGATGGAAAAACGACACATTTTCCGCAAAGCCGTCCGCCATCGGAAACTCGTCGTTAAACTTGTAGTCGCCCTGAATGAACTGCCCGTTTGGCGTCTTGCCGGTGACAGCGGCTTCAATGCGGGGCTTGGTGATGTACTCAAAGATGCCCCACCGTTCCCAGTCTGGGTCGCCGGGAAGCAGCCCTTCTGCCCGTAACGCCTTTTGTTCGCCCGCGCTGACTTCGTTGTTGGTAACGCTGATGCACTGTCGCCGCCCGCCGTACTGCTTGTTAAGACGCATCACGGCATGGGTGGTTGTGCCGGAACCGGCAAAGAAATCGAGAATGACGGCATCGGGCTTGTTGGCGACAAAGAAGCGTAGCGCGTCTTCGATGGCATAAAGTGATTTTGGATAAGGGAATGGTCTGTTGTCCAGCAAAGCATTAACAATTTTTGTACCATATTGCTGTGCATCATGTGAAGGACGGTTCCAGTTGGTCGTAGGCATCTTGTCCCGTCCCGCAGGATAAAATGCATCTACTGTTCCGTCTGGGTTCTTACCACGCACGATAGCCATACCTGTTCTGATATCCTCAACGATCCCAAGCGTCAGGTAGCTGATCACATATTTTTGTGGTTCATTTGGTTTAGCACGTCCAGCGCGAAGGTATCCATTGATCAGGAGCCGTTTGGCGACGCTGGGTGTAATACCCCAATTCATCTCAGTTCCATCTGGACGAATTGGAAGAACGGTTACATTGTCGGGCTTAACGCTTGCCTGGTTTAACGGTACATCTTCTGGTATTGGCTCACCTATTTCTGATATCATGCCTGTCTTTGGATCAACATAAATCGGAAAAAACTGGTTTGGTCCACATGCTCCGGGACCTTTTCTTCCGCGTTTACCCGCAAGACTACTCCGTCGAAGACTATCCCAAATGACCGAAGTTTCACCCTGCACTCGACTCTCAGGAGCCACCTTCGCTATGCCAAACCGTGCAAAGAAAAGGTATTCATCAGTTCGAGAAAAGTCTGCCTCTCTGCCTGCCCCAGCCGGATTGATAACGCTACTTACCATCTGAATTGTTGCCTCTGGAAATACTTGTTCCAGCAGCAGGCCCAGCCGCAGGTATTCCTTCTCGTCTATCGCAACGATGAGCACCGAGTCCGCTGGGTTCAGCAGTTCCTTTGCCAACCGCAAGCGTCGCTCCATCATTGCCAGCCACTTGCTATGGCGATATAAGTCGTCGGCCTCAACATAATCATTGTTGTATTTCCAATCCCGCGCTCCTGTGTTGTACGGCGGGTCAATGTAAATCACGTCCACTTTCCCCGTGTGCGTCAACGTCAGCGTCTTCAAGACATGATAATTCTCGCCATCGATGACTGCATGATGCGGACGCGCCGCGCCTCCGCGCTCCGTTGCACCGACCCGTTCTAGGCCCGGATAAATCGGTTCGCCTAACCGCTGCAAGGCCACCAGATCGGCCACCGGAGCGGCTTCGGTCTGGCCGCCGGACAGCGGCTCCACGGTGGCAACGCCGTCCGCAACGGCGCAGACGCGCAGGGCATGGCGGGCGGAAATCTTATCCCGGCGCACGGCAAACGCGCCTTCCGTGACGGGAAAGCCCGGCAGCGCGGTGGTTTCCGGCAGATGGTTCTCGTACACCAGGCCGAACCGCTTTTTTTGCAGCAGCTCGGCCACGGCGGCTTCCAGCTCCCGCCGCAGGCGCGGGTCGCCGACTTGCTTCACCAGATCATTAATTTTTGCCATGAACGAATGTTCGCCGCCCGCCGCTCATTTTCCTGCCCGCTCCTTCAAATCGGATCTCGGTGGGATTTCCTTGACACATTCGCACTCGCCGTGCCATACTGACGCTATGGTGAACCCGCCGCCCTCCCCCGCGCCGCCGCAAAAAGCCGGCCAGCCGGATGAGATTTTGACGATTTTGGCCCGTGACGCCCGCACGTCCCCGGAAACCATCGCGACCCTGACCGGGCGCGGCATCGGTGAAGTCCGCGCGGCCATTGCCGACTACGAGCGCCGGGGCGTCATCAAGCACTACAAGACGATCATTGACTGGGAAAAAGCCGGCGTCGAAAAAGTCTTTGCGTTTATTGACGTCAAAGTGCTGCCCGCCCGCGAAGTCGGCTTTGACGCGGTCGCCGAGCGCTTGTACCGCTACCCGGAAGTGCATTCCGTCTGGCTCGTGTCCGGCGGCAGCGACCTGCGGATTGTCGTTGAAGGGAACCACATGCGCGAAGTGGGCCGCTTTGTCGCCGAAAAGCTTTCCATTTTAGAAGGCGTCACCGCCACCGACACGCATTTTCTCCTGCGCCGCTACAAAGAAGACCAGGATTTGTTCGTCGAGACCGAAGGCGACCAGCGTCTAGTCGTTTCGCCTTAGAAAATCAGGGTGAACCTGGCATTGAAATGCCAGGCTAACGAAGCACAGAAAGTCCCGCAGGGCCTTTCACTCAAAATTAGCCCGGCACTTCGAGTGCCGGGTGCAAGCGACTACCATGAGCAACGAAGCCTCTCAAAATCATTCTTACACCCATCTTCCCCTGTCGCGCTTGGTGCGTGAATTGCCGCAGTCGGGCATCCGGCGGTTCTTTGACATCGCCGCGCAGATGGAAGATGTCATCTCGCTGTCTATCGGCGAGCCGGATTTTCTGACGCCGTGGGCGATCCGGGAAGCGGCCATTTATTCGCTGGAGCGCGGGCAGACGACATACACCAGTAATTTGGGCATTCTGGAGCTGCGTGAGCTGATTTCAAAGCAGCTTCACACGCTGTACGGCCTGCATTACGACTTCAAGAGCGAAGTGCTGGTGACTGTAGGCGTCTCCGAGGGCATGGATCTCGCCATGCGGGCGATTTTAGACCCCGGCGACGAAGTCTTGGTCCCGGAGCCGTGCTATGTGTCGTACAAGCCGTGCGTCAGTTTGGCCGGCGGCGTTCCCGTCGGCATTTTGACGACGATGGAGAACGAGTTCCGGGTGACGGTGGAGCAGCTTGAGGCTGCGCGGACGCCGCGCACACGGGCGATTGTGCTGGGTTACCCGTCGAACCCGACCGGCGCGACCATGCCGCGTGAGTGTTTGCAGCCGATTGTAGATTTCGCGGTTCAGCACAACTTGTATCTGATCAGCGACGAGATTTACGACCGATTGACTTACGACGGTGTCCATACGAGCGTCGCGACGCTGCCGGGCGCGTGGGACCGGACAATACTTTTGAACGGCTTCTCGAAAGCCTATGCCATGACCGGCTGGCGGCTGGGCTATGTCTGCGCCCCCGCGCCGATCCTCGCCGCGCTGCTGAAGATCCACACCTACACGATCATGTGCGCTCCTACGACCGGGCAAAAAGCGGCGATGGAAGCCCTCAAAAACGGCGAGCCGGCCGTGCGCGATATGGTCGGCCAGTACAACCAGCGCCGGCGCCTCATTGTAGACGGTCTCAATCAAGCGGGCCTGGACTGCCATCTGCCGCAGGGCGCGTTTTATGCGTTTCCGTCTATCCGCCGCACCGGCCTCACGTCCGAAGAGTTTGCCGAGCGGCTGCTGTTTGAGGAGCATGTCGCGGTCGTTCCCGGCACGGCGTTCGGCCTCGGCGGCGAAGGTCATATCCGCTGCTCGTATGCGACCAGCCTGGCGAAGATTGAAGAAGCGCTGCACAGAATTAGCCGCTTTGTGCGTAAGATAGATGCGCCGCAGGTCACAGTGCAAG
>CAXUNT010000080.1:0-15336 GCA_964252595.1 uncultured Armatimonadales bacterium | reverse complement strand
AAGGGCGAACGCAAGAAGGGCGAACGCAAGAAGGGCGAACGCAAGAAGGGCGAACGCAAGAAGGGCGAACACAAGGTTCGCCCCTACGGGTCGGATAAGACGGTCGCGACTGGAAACGGAACGTAGGGTGCAAACCTTGCGTTCGCCCTCTGCACATCAGATCTCCCAAAGGAGTCCCGCGTTTATGAAGTATGGCAGCATTCCCGGCGTCACCAAGCCGGTTTCCCGGCTGGTGCAAGGCACGGCCAACACGGTCTTTGACCCCAGCAAGCCGGAGCAGGCGTTCGCCCTACTTGACATGGCGATGGAGTACGGCATCAACACGTTTGACACCGCCCATGTCTACGGCGAGGGCAACGAAACCATGCTCGGCAACTGGGTCCGCGAACGCAGCGTTCGGGACCAAGTCGTGATTTTGGCGAAAGGCGCTCATCCTTACGGCCACAACCGGGTCACGCCCGAAGACATCGAAGCGGATTTGACCGAGTCCCTGCGCCGCCAGAAATCGGACTACTTCGACCTGTACGTCCTGCACCGCGACGATCCCGCCGTTCCCGTCGGCCCGATTGTGGAAGCGCTGAATAAGCACAAAGACGCCGGCAAGATCGGCGCATTCGGCGGCTCGAACTGGACGTACACGCGCATCAAAGAAGCCCAGGATTACGCCGCCGCTAACAATCTCACCCCGTTTGCCGTCACCAGTCCGAACTACAGCCTCGCTGAGATGTACGCGCCGCCGTGGGACGACTGCCTTTCGGTCAGCGGCCCCCAGGGGCAGGCCGCACGGGACTACTACGCGGAAACGGGAATTGCGGTCATGCCCTGGTCCAGCATGGCCGGCGGCTTCTTTTCCGACACTTACCATCGGGACAATTTGGACACGTTTGCTCAGGACAATTACTTCGCCCAAATCTGCATCAAGTGCTACTGCGGCGACCTAAACTTCCAGCGTCTCGGCCGGGCGCGGGAGCTGGCCCAGTCTAAAAACTTAACCGTCGCCCAAATCGCCCTGGCGTTCACGTTCAGCCAGCCGATGAACCTGTTCCCCCTCGTCTCCAGCCTGACCCGCGACCAGTTCGCCGCCAACGCCGCTGCGGTTGAGACGACGCTGACACCGGGGGAACTCGCCTACCTCGATTTGCAGAGTGACACTGTGGGCTGAGGTTCTACAGCATCGGCGCAAGGACGACGGCCATCAGGACAAAGTGGCAGGCGCTGCCGGCCAGAACGAAGATGTGCCACAGGTCGTGGGCGCTGAACTTGCCGGGGAATAAGTGCGGCTTGTCGGTCGCAAAGACCACCGTTCCAATGGAATACGCCGCGCCGCCGCCAAAGAGCCAGGCGATGCCGGCCGGGCCAAGCACATGCGCGGCTGGCACGATGGCGATCATGATCAGCCAGCCCATGAGGACGTAGATGCCGATCCGCGCCCAGTCCGGGAATGACTTCCAGACCAGGCTGCACACAATCCCGATCACTGCGAGGCCATATTCCACCCCGAACAAGCTCCATCCCCATGTTCCCCGCAGAGCCACCAAGCACACCGGCGCGTAAGTCCCGGCAATTAAGAGAAAAATGGCCACATGGTCAAAACGCATCAGTTTGAGGATCTGCGGCGGCTTGACCCACAGCGAATGGTACAGCGCGGAGGCCGTATACAGCACAATCAGGCTGACGCCGAACACGGCAAAAGAAACAGTCTGCCACACTTTGCCGTGGGCCAGGATCAAGAGTACCACTAATGCGGCGACGGATAAAACCGCGCCTATTCCATGCGACAGCCCGCAAAACGGCTCCCGTATCCAAAATCGTTTGATTCGTTCAGTCATAACAACGTCAGCATACCACAAACGGGCGCTGTTCCAATTTTGCCCGCTTCTGGTATCATAGCGGCAATGAACTTCCCCTGGTCAAAATCGCATGGGCGGCAGGAGCTTTTGGCGTCGCCGTTTCCTGCCGCGTGGCAGGCGAGTCTCACTGCCAATGTCTCCGTTTACTCCTATTTGCCGAACGCCGCGCAGCAGAAACTGCAAGACACGACGCGCATCTTGGTGGCTGAAAAGAGCTGGGAAGGGGTGCAGGGGCTGACGCTGACCGACGAAATCAAGATCACCGTGGCCGGTCATGCCGCGCGGCTCGTGCTGGGGTTCGACGGCGACTACTTCCCCAACGTCGAGACCGTGATCGTCTACCCGCAGGGCTTTTTGGTCACGGAGCGCCGAATGGAGACGCGCGGCGTCTTTGCCGAAGCCGTCCGCCCGCTGTCCGGGCAGGCGGCTTTGCAGGGGCCGGTCATCGTGTCCTGGGCCGACATTCAGTACAGCCTCCGCGCCGGCGACGGGCAGAACGTCATCCTGCACGAGTTCGCCCACAAGCTGGACATGCGCGACGGCGCGGCGGACGGTGCGCCCTATTTAGAAACGGCCGCGCAGATTGAAGCGTGGTCGCGGGTGATGAGCGCGGAGTATCAAAGCTTGGTGGAGCGGACGGGGCGCGGGGAGCGGGACGTGCTGAACCCTTATGGCGCAACGAATGCCGCCGAGTTCTTCGCCGTCGCCACCGAAAGCTTCTTTGAGAGTGCGCGGGAGCTGCAAGCGACGCACCCGGAATTATACACCGTGCTGCGGGATTTCTACAAGCAGGACCCGGCGGGGTTAGAGATGGCATAGGAGGTGTGGGATTAAAATCCTATGCTGTGGGGCGCAGACGCCTAATGTCCGCTTTCGCGGACAAGGAACATGACGGTGGCGCAATCTTCTCCTTGCCCGCGTAGGCGGTCACTGGGCGCTTCGCCCCACAGCGTAGGATTTTAATCCCACGCTCGTTTCAAGAGGCTTATTATGAAGCTTGAACCGACGCAAAAACACAAGACGCTGTACGAGTTTTACGATCCGTTGGGTTGGTCTCCACCATGGCGTATTCGAATCGAGCGTATGCTGGCAGTGGTGGTGTATCTGGAAAACGAGGTAGATTACCCATCAATGCTGGCAACGCATTCCCATGAAAATTTGGTTCTTTCTGTTCCTGGTTATGACTGGTGGTTGTCGGTGACGCCGACCATTAGCGCTGCTGCGCCGACAGGAACTTGCTACGAAGTAAGATGCGGACTCGATAAACCCTGGTCTTATGCCATGTCTTACGCCAAGACTTTAGAAGACATTGGCAGCATCGTCCGAGCCGCCATTAGCAGCGAAGTTCGGATTCCGCTCAATACGCAAGGCAAGTAACATGACAACTAACGATAACAACCTCCCACTTGCCGCGACCTGCGGCGTCTTAGTCTGCGGCGGCGGCACGGCGGGCGTCATCGCAGCGATTGCGGCGGCGTCGGCGGGGGCGGATGTGCTGGTGGTGGAAAGCTTGGGGCAGCTTGGCGGGACGCAGTCGGCGGGGTGGGTGACGCCGATGATGCCGAACAAGATACTCCAAGAGTCGCTGACCCACGGCATCAACGATGCCATTCTCCATCGGGCGGCGCAGTATGACCCGCCGCCGACGGAGCAGTCCGGCGACCTGCTGTGGTTCAACCCGGTGACGCTGGCCCTGGTGCTGGACGACCTGCTGGCCGAAGCCGGAGCGAGGGTGCTGTATCATACTTACGTCAGCGATGCGATTGTCGAGGACGGACGGCTGGCGGGGATCGTGATCGAGAACAAAGCGGGGCGGCAGCGGATTAACGCCCAGGTGACGATTGACTGCACCGGGGACGCCGATGTCGCGTTCCGGGCGGGCGTTCCCTGCGCGGTCGGCGACCCCGACGACGGGCAAAACCAGCCGATGTCCCTGCGGTTCGCGCTGGCTGGGGTCAATCAAGAGCGGGCGGCTGTCTTTCTCGCCGACGAGCTAGGTATGAATTGCTACGCCCGCCCGCCTTTGTTTGAGATCGGCACCGGGGAAGCGAAAACAACGCCGCTGGGACCGCTCATCTGCGAAGCGATTGAAGCAGGCATTCTCGCGGAAGACGATCTCGGCTACTTGCAGTTCTTTTCGGTGCTGGGACGCCCCGGCGAGCTGGCGTTCAACTGCCCGCGTCTCGCCGGGCTGTCGGCGACCGATCCGTGGGATCTGTCCAAAGCGCAGACGCTCGGACGGCAGAAGATACGGCGCATCGCCAAGTTTTTCAAGACGTATGTGCGCGGCTTCGAGGGGTCGTACATCGGCACGATTGCGCCGATGGTCGGGATCAGAGAGTCCCGGCGCATCACCGGCGATTACACGCTGACCGAGGAAGATTACTTGACGGAAGCGCGGTTCTCGGACGCCGTCGCCCGGAACTCCTACCCGATTGACATCCACAGTACGAAAGCCAAAGGCGGCCTGGTGATGAAGCACCTGCCGCCGGGCCATTACCACGAAATTCCGTACCGATGTTTACTGCCCGTCGGTGTCGACAACTTACTGGTCGCGGGCCGCTGCCTGTCCGCAACGTTCGCTGCCCAGGCCGCCGTGCGTATCCAGCAGAACTGCCGCGCTTTAGGCGAAGCGGCGGGCCTCGCCGCCGCACTGTGCCTGGAGCAAGGCACGACGCCCCGGCGGGTGGACACAGACGAGCTGCGGCGGCGATTGAACGCGCAGGGGGCGCAGATTTAGGGCTGCCCTGCCGCAGAGAATCATGACATACAAGAACCATGACATGAATGTCACGGCTATATGGCCTTCGGCCACGAAGTACCGCTCTGCACTGGCAGCACTGGCTACCCGGAGGGCGCGGCACTGGAACTCGTAATTTTGTCCTAACCCCGCGAAGCGGGTGTTTTGTGGCGTCCGCGCCCAATAGCCGTGCCATTTATGTCATGGTTCTTGTATGTCATGGTTCTTGTATGTCATGGTCCCTATTTCCTATGCCTTTCCCGCCTCTTTTACCTCTGTGTGGCTTTGCATTCTTCGCGGGGTTCATGGACTCAATGGTCGGCGGGGGTGGGCTGATCCAGCTTCCGGCGCTGTTTATCCTGCTGCCGGGCGTCGCCGTGCCGACGGTGCTGGGGACGAACAAACTGGCCGCGATGGCCGGGACTTCCGTGGCGGCGCGGCAGTATGCGCGTCATGTCCGGCTGGACTGGCCGACGCTTGGCCCGGCGGCAGGGGCGGCATTTGTGTGTTCGGGGCTGGGGGCGCGGGCGGTTAGCCTTGTGCAGACCAGCCTGCTGCGGCCCGCAATTTTGGTTCTGCTGGTCGCGGTCGGCGTGTATGTCTTTTGGCGCAAAGACTTTGGGGCCATTCATGCGCCGAAGCTGACTCCTAACGTGAGCCGCTGGGCAGGCGTCGGCATGGGAGGCGTAATCGGGTTCTACGACGGGTTTTTCGGTCCCGGCACCGGCAGCTTCCTGATTTTCACGTTTATCGGCGTGTTTGGCCTCAACTTCCTCACGGCGTCGGCGTCGTCGAAAGTGGTCAATGCCGCAACTAATCTGGCCGCCGTGCTGCTGTTCGGGCTGACCGGGCATCTGCTGTACGGTCTGGCTCTGCCGATGGCCGTGTGCAATATCGGTGGCTCGGTGGTGGGAACGCGCCTGGCCGTCGCCAAAGGCAGCCGGTTTGTCCGGGTGCTGTTTCTGGTCGTGCTGACGGGGATCATCGCTCGGTTTGCCTGGGATACGTTCAGGCACTAGAAATGAGAGTATTTCAATGAGATTTAGTAAAGGCAACTGGCAGTGGCAGGAGAATGTCACGCCGCATCTGGCAGTGCGGCTGCTGAACTGCAAAAGTGACGCGGGGGCGCTGACGCTTCAAGTGGCGGATCAGGCCAGCCCCAGCTCGCGGCTGGAAGCGGTCGTGCTGAAGATGCGAATCTCGTCCCCTCTGCCGGATGTGCTGCGGGTCCAGGCTGTCCACTTCACACCTTCCCCGCACGGCGAAGTCAAGTTCCCGCTGGATTACGGGCTTCAAGCGCCCGGCACCACCGTAGACGAAACCGAAACTGAGCTGATCTTCCTCAGCGGCAAGACACGCTTGCGGGTCACCAAAACAGCCCCGTTCCAGATGTTCTTTGAGACCACGGACGGTGTGGCGCTGACCGGGCCGTCTTCCGGCAAAATTGGGCTGATGGATGTGCGCGGCGAAAAAAGCCATTTGATGCAGCGGCTGCCGCTTGGGGTCGGTGAACAGATTTACGGCCTCGGCGAGCGGTTCGGGCCGGTCGTCCGTAACGGACAGGATGTGGAAATCTGGAACGAGGACGGCGGGACCGGCTCGGAGCTGTCGTACAAGAATATCCCGTTTTATCTCAGCTCGCGGGGCTACGGCTTGTTTGTCAACTCACCAGGCAGGGTCAATTTCGCCATTGGAACGGAGCGGGTCGCGGCGGTTCAGTTCAGCCTGCCCGGCGAGACGCTGGACTACTATGTGTTCGGCGGGCCGACCCCGAAAGACGTGCTAACCCAGTACACGGCACTGACGGGCCGGGCGCCGAAGCTGCCGGCGTGGTCATTCGGCCTGTGGCTGACCACGTCGTTTATGACCGAGTACAACGAAAAAATTGTCACCGAACAAATTGACGGGATGCTGTCGCGCGACATTCCGCTGGGTGTCTTTCACTTTGACTGTTTCTGGATGAAGGAGCGGCAGTGGGTGGACTTCTCGTGGGACGAAAAAGCGTTCCCGGAGCCTGCCGCCATGCTGGCCCGGCTTCATGCACGCGGCCTGAAAACCTGCGTTTGGATCAACCCGTATATTTCCGGCCTGTCGTCGCTGTTTGACGAAGGCGCGGCGGCAGGCTACTTCCTGAAGCGAGCCGACGGCAGCGCGTACCAAATTGATTTGTGGCAGCCCGGCATGGCGATTGTGGACTTCACCAATCCCGACGCCGTTGCTTGGTACAACGGCAAGCTCAAAGTGCTGCTGGATATGGGCGTGGACTCGTTCAAGACCGACTTCGGCGAGCGCATCCCGACCGATGTGGTGTATCACGACGGCTCCGACCCGGAGCTGATGCATAATTACTACGCGTATCTCTACAACGAGGCCGTTTTCAAGCTGCTGGAACAAGAGCGTGGCCTGGGGGAAGCGGTCCTATTCGCCCGCGCGGCGACGGCGTGCAGCCAGAAGTTCCCGGTGCACTGGGGCGGCGACTGCGACGCCACTTTTGAGTCCATGGCCGAGGACCTGCGCGGCGGCCTATCGTTTCTCTTGTCCGGCGGCGGGTACTGGAGCCATGACATCGGCGGCTTTGAAGGCACGGCGACCCCCGCGCTGTACAAGCGCTGGGTCGCGCTGGGCTTGTTTTCATCGCACAGCCGCCTGCACGGATCGCACTCTTACCGGGTGCCGTGGCTCTTTGACGAGGAAGCGGTAGACGTGCTGCGCTTCTTCACCAAGCTGCGCCATCGCCTCATGCCGTACTTGATGTCGGCGGCGGCGGAAGTCACGGCGTCGGGCTGGCCGATGATGCGCCCGATGGTCTTGGAGTTCCCCGATGACCCGGCCTGCCGCACTTTGGACCGTCAGTTTTTGCTCGGCCCGTCGCTCTTAGTCGCGCCCGTCTTCACCGAGGAGGGCCAGGTCGAGTACTACCTGCCGCATGGAACTTGGACCGACTTCTGGACCGATGAGACGCGGGAAGGCGGACGCTGGTACACCGAAACCGTCGGCTTCCAGCAAATCCCGCTGTTTGTCCGCGAAAACGTCCTGCTGCCGCTGGGCGCAGTGGAAGACCGCTGCGATTACAATTACCAAGAGGGTTTGACGCTTCACTTGTTCGGGATTGCCGACGGGGGCACGGCCTCTGTCCAGGTCCCCGGCACCAGCACTGCCACGGTCACGGCCCAGCGCACCGGAAACCATGTCACGTTCACGACCGCTCAGTCGTTGCCGTCGGCGCGGGTCCAAATTGGCCGCAGCGGGCCGATCACCGAGTGGCCTGACACTGCAACGTCCTTGACAATGACACTGGAAGCATAAATGGCCGAAGTTCATATTCGCCCATTCGCGCCTGACGATGCCGAAGCATTCTGCGCCCTGAACCTTGCTTGGCTGACGGCTTACTTCCGCGTGGAGCCGAAAGACACAGCGACGCTGTCCGACCCGGAAGGTGCCATTCTTGCCCCCGGCGGTCAGATCTTCGTGGCAGATCTGGGCGTTGACACGGTCGGCTGCGTCGCTCTGCTCCCGATGCCGGGCGGCTATGAAGTGGCAAAGATGGCAGTGGACCCCGCCGCGCAGGGGCGGGGCATCGGGCGAGCGCTGCTGATGGCGGCGATTGCCTGGGCGCGGGAGCAGGGCGCGGCGCGGCTGTATTTGGAAAGCAATGCTCGCCTGACTTCCGCGTTGCGGCTGTACAAGTCCGCAGGATTCCGGCACCTGCCTGAAGAGAAGCGCCCTGTCTCGCCGTATGCTCGCGCCGACGTGTTTATGGAGCTGTGGCTGGGACAGGAAGCGTAATACGGAAGGTGCTGCCCTGGCCGGGTATGCTTTCCACCCCAATGTGACCGCCGTGCGCTTCCACCGCGAGCTTGCAGAATGTCAGGCCGAGGCCGGTGCTGAGGGTACGCCCGCCCCGACGTGAGGCGACCTGGCTGAACTTTTCAAAGATCCGCTCAAAAGACTCGGCGGGAATGCCTTCGCCGGTGTCGCTGACCGAGAAGATCATTGAGTGCGTTTCCGCGCTGTACTGGGCATTGATAGTAATAGTTCCGCCTGCCGGAGTGAACTTGATCGCGTTGCCCAGCAGATTGACCAAAGTGCGGCGCAGCTTGTTTTCGTCGCCCCAGAGCGGCGGCAGGCCGGCGGCGGTCTGTGCGGTGAGGGTAAGATTGCTGCTTTTCGCCAGCCAGGCCACTTGGCCGACGGCGGATGCTACGAGGTCGGCGGGCGACTGTGCGGCATAATCGAGCTGCATAGAGCCGGACTCTAGTTTCTCCACGTCCAGCAGGTCATTGATCATGCCCAGCAGCGTTTCGCCGCCCAAAATAGCAATGTCCATCATTTCGCGCTGATCTGCATTGAGATCCCCCATGACTTCCAGCGTCTGCATTCCTCCGATCACCGAAGTCAGCGGCGTCCGCAGATCGTGAATAATCATGTGGGTGATGTCGTCGCGCAGCTTTTCGAGTTCCTGCAAGCGGCGGTAACTTTCCTGAAGCTCCGACGTAAAACGAGCTTCCATGTCATGGATGCGCCGCCGCTCGGTGACGTCTTCCAAAGCAAGCACGAGAAGCTCGGCGTGATCGCCCGGACGCAGCTCGCGGGCGTTGAGCAGCATCACGCGCCGTCCAATCACCGGAAAGTCGTGTTCCAACTCGTAATCGTTGAACACGGAGCTTTGCGGAATGATGTCCTCTAAAAGCGTTCGCAGCGCGGCAATATCCCATTGACCGTTGCCAAGCTCATAAATCAGCCGGCCTTCGGTTTCCTCACGCGACACTTGAAACGTCTGATAGAACGCCCGGTTCGCGCTGCGGACCCGCAGGTCAGGAGTAAGCATCAGCAGCGGCTCGCGTACCGTGTCCACGATGTTTTGAGCATAGGCTTCTATTTCTGCCACCACGCGTTATTGACATCTCATGTAACGCCCGTCTTCGAGCGCCAGCACGAGAAACTCGGCGTGATCGCCCGGACGCAGTTCGCGGGCATTGAGCAGCATGATTTTGGGGCCGATCGCTGGAAAGTCATGCTCGATCTCGTAGTCGTTGAACACGGACTTCTGCGGGATAATATTTTCCAGCAGTATTCGGAGCGCCGGAATATCCCATTGGCCGTTGCCAAGCTCGTAAATCAGGCAGTCTTCGGTTTCTTCCGGGGAAACATGAAAAGCCTGGTAGAACGCCTGGTTTGCACTGCGGACACGCAGATCGGCGTCCAAGATGAGCAGCGGCTCACGCACGGTGTCCACGATATTTTGGGCGAAGTTCTGGATATCTGCCACCAGTGGTTTTTGCGATCTCATGGAACCCCTCTTAACCGAGCCTTTCCGGCTTTGCGTCTTTTGCCTCGTGGCTGCTTGAGGGTTTATTTTACCCACTCACGGCATGTTGCCAACAGCCGGGCTGGGCTTGCTATTTCGCAGGCCGTTTGTGTATAATAGGGCCACCGAAAGTTTCGCGTCGTTAGAACTGTGGAGGATTTGACTGTGCCTTATGTGATCGCTGAGCCGTGTATCGGCGTTAAAGATAAATCGTGCGTCGCTGTTTGCCCTGTGGACTGTATTCACGAAGCCGGCGACCAGCTTTACATTGACCCGAATGAGTGTATTGACTGCGGCCTGTGCGAGCCGGAATGCCCTGTGGACGCGATCTTCATGGAAGACGAAGTGCCGGACCAGTGGCGCAGCTTTATCCAGATCAACGCCGATTTGTCAAAGAAGTAAGTCGGGACGAGAAGCGCACGGGCGGGCTATCCAGTCTGCTCGTGCGCTTTTTGCGTTTTTGGGCTCTGGCATAGAGTATCCTTCCGACCGTGTGCTTCAGCACATGGTTCCGACGCGCCCCCTTTATTCAGGAGCCATTTGCTATGTCCACTGCTGACAGCGGGTTTGTTCGTCTCGGAAGCGGTCTGCGCCTGCGCTACGTCTGCGCGGGCGATGAAGGCCCGACCGTGCTGCTGCTGCATGGCTGGCCGGAAACCAGCCATGCGTGGCGGCGGGTGCTGCCGACTTTAGCGGCGTCCGGCTATGTCGCCGTTGCACCCGACCTGCGCGGCTGCGGAGACTCGGACAAGCCTTCGGGCGGCTACGATGCCGCAACCCGGATGGAAGACGTGCGAGAACTTGTCCGGGCGCTGGGGCTGGCCGAAGACTCCGTTTTTGTCGTCGGCCACGGCGACGCCGGGGCGGAAACAGCCGCCGCTTTCGCGGCAGCATACCCACAGGAAGTCGCCGGACTGGCCCTGCTGTCCGCTGCGCCGGGTCTCCTGCCGAAGCCGGCGCTAGACTGGGTGGGCGAGTTCCATCAAACGCCTGACCTGCCGGAGCTTTTGATCGCGCCGCACCTCGACTCTTACCTACGCCACTTCTTCCGGGCCTGGTCCCACGACCCCGGTATGCTCTCGGAACATGATTTAGCGATCTATGTCGGCGCACTCGCCCGGCCCGGCGCACTGCGGGCCAGCCTGGCTCCGTTCCGCGTTCCGCCTGCCTCGGCGGCTGTTACTGCCGACGTGCCGACGCTGCTGCTGGTCGGCGAAAGCGACCCGCGTTTGGACTTTTCCCTTCTGCCCGCCGAAACCGACTGCCTGCGGGTGCAGACCGTCCCGCGCGGTGGCCACTGGCTGGCGGAAGAGCGGCCCGACCCGGTCGCTGCCGCCCTGTTAACCTTTTTCCGGGAGCAGGTGCGGAGCCGGGAGGTAGGATGACGCCGCTCTTTTCCCTTTTTATGCGCCCGCCCACCTAGAAGCCCCATTTATGTACCTAGAAATCGCCGAAAAGCTGCGGGAGTGCCGGGATCTGCCGGAGTGGACGCGGGAAACGCTGACAAAGTTCTTCAATGTCGGCATCGGCGCGTTCTCACAGGACGATGCGGCAATCACGTTCCACCAGGCCGGCAGCCACACCGCCGTGTCGTATGTGCTGAAGGGGACCGTCTTTTTCACCGATACCCGCACCATCGTCCGTGGCTACCCGCGCATCCTGCCGGTCTCCGACTACACGACCGAGCGGTTCGCGGCCACGCAAGAAAGAACGCTGTTCAAGACGCTGCGCGACGGCGAAGTTATTGTCGAGAAAAAAGAAGACGGGGTGAATATCCGCCTGTACCAGCACGGTGACAAGAAAAGCAGCCCGTTCGGGTTCGCCACGCGCGACGTGTATGACGGCAGCAACCCGCTTGTCTCGGCAGGCATTGAAAACGTGCGAGGCTTGGGCATTGACTACGGCTCATCGGCCCGCAAATTAGTGGACAAACTGTACCCGCAAGCGTACAAGCTAGCCGCGCTCGGCTATACGTTGTGTTTTGAGATGACCCTGCCAGAGATTGACACGGTCATTCCCGCCGACCAGCCCGATATGATTTTAATTGACGTGATTGACCCGGATTATGTTTTTGTGGACCGTCTGGAAAAAGAGCGCATCGCTGAAGACTACCGCTTGAAGATTGTCGAGCTGCACGGGCGGTTGACCGGCGGCTCCGAAGCTGGGGATATTTACAAGCGCCTGCGGTCATTGGAGCATCTCGCCACCCGCGACGGCATCGAAGGTTACGTCGTGAAAGGCCGCTTTGAAGACTCCGATCAGCTCTTCCTGAAAGTCAAGCCCGCTGTAGTTCGCGATGCCCAGCGCCTCTTTGCATTGACGGACTTGCAGGCGGTTTGGGCGGCGCTGACAGAAGATTTCGGAGCCGAAGCGCTGGCCGATGCCGAGTTCGCCGAAGAAGCCATGCTGGACTATTTAGGCTCACATGGCCGCAGCCCCCGCTGGCAGGTGCAGGACTTTCTGGGGGAGCAGAATGAAAGCTAGTTTTACTCAATACTTCGCCAGAGGTCTGGGAAATAAGAGGCTACTTTGGCAAGAACGCCGTGTTCAATATCCGGCAAGGGTTCCAGCATGAAGACTTCTGACTGCCAAAGCGCAGATACAGCCTGCGGATAGTATTTTAGTTGACCTCCAGACTCGCCGTACCACTTAAATACCCTACCATTGGCGTCATCGCCGTTGATGTGTCTTGCCGCCATCTCTCCGTCCTTTGTTTTGTTTCTCGGAAAGTACCATACAAGCTCTTCGGGATTTGGAAGCGTCAAGGAAAACTGGTGCAGTTGGTATTGTTCTTGCGTGTTCCAGGACAGTACAAGATAAAAACTGCGCGATAGATCAAGGACGCTTTGCTGATCTGAAGCGGCTGCCTGATGCCAGTGCCGGACTAGGTTTACTAGCGTCTCGCCAACTTCGCTCGTCTTTTCTTTGTAGTTGGCGACAGAGATATTTCGCAAGGCCAACTTGTCCCAAAATTGGCCGGCAGAGTTTGACAACTCCACTGTAACACGGCCGTCTCGACTAATCCTGTTCAATTCTTTCCGCATTTTACAAGAAAGCCCGTATCTAACGCTCGGCTGCTCTCTATCCGTAATCAGCACATCGAAGACAGCTTTATTTTCTGGACCAATACCGCCAAACGTAAGGGCAACTGCCCGCTCAAAATCTCGCCAGCCCGGTAGTGTTCTGCCTCCGCTGACAGAAAGCATTCCGGTTCCGTCTTGATACGAACTCAGAATAAGACGCAACTTTTCAACTTCCTTCACTGAAGGATGTCTGTTCGCAAATACGTTCAAAGCATTTCTGTCTCTTTCTGTAGGGGGATTTGCGGCAGGTCTATCTCATCTATCAATAACTGGTCCGTGGTCACACCGAAAAAGCGCGATGCGTTGACGGTAAACTCTACTGTAGGCATTTTCTTGCCTGCTTCGATCTCACTGAGATAACCATGTGACGTGTAACCAAGAGCAATCGCAATTTCTTTGAGCGTCAAATTTTGCTGACAACGCAGCGTCTTAAGTTTTTGCCCAAACTTTTGAACAGGAGCGGATGAAGTGCTTGACATACTGAAGGCCATGTGCTACAATGTCTCTAACAGAGACAATAATGAATTGAGAAAAAGTCAATGACTGTGATTATAGATGACGACAAGCACAAGCCCCTGAGCAGTCCTTTTAAATGGGTTGGCGGCAAATCCCGCCTGCGAAAGTATGTTGTTGCACTTTTGCCTGAGCATACTTGCTATCTGGAACTGTTTGCGGGTGCCGCTTGGGTGCTGTTTGGAAAACCATTAAGCAGCGTTGAGATTATCAACGACCTTGATCAAGATTTAGTGACCTTCTTTCGTGTCGTTCGTGAAAAGCCGGAAGAATTAATCGCTTCATTTGAGTGGGAGTTAGCTTCCCGCACCGAGTTTGAGCGTCTTGCCAAACTTAGCACCGTTGACCTCACCGATGTCCAGCGGGCGCATCGCTTTTACTACTTGATCATGGCCGGCTGGGGCGGCGAGTTGAACTATCCCCGTTTCCAAACCAGCATTACAGACGGAGGACATGGAAACCGGCTGATTGGTGCGCTAACGACACTGCGCCAGCGTCTGGAGCCGGTGCACAACCGTCTGCGAACAGTTATTATTGAAAATCTTGACTGGCAAGACTGCTTTGAGCGGTATGACCGGCCTGGAACAGTGATGTATGTTGATCCGCCGTATCCAGGCAACAAGTGCAATTACGTCCACAACATGCGAGGCTGGCCTGAGCATCATGTGTTAGCTGACCGCTTGAAAAGAGCAAAATGCCGATGGATTCTGTCTTCTTATGACATCCCGGAGATACACTCCCTTTTTTCTGACTATTATGTTCTTGCAGTCCAGTCCGCTTCGGGAATGAATGCCGAGAAAAATGGCGGTGTCCGAACAACAAATCGAGAAGTTCTGATTACGAACTATGCACCGCCAAAGACTTTGGCGGTGCAAACTGAACAAGCTTTTACAAGAAAAGCTGTCTCGGCACAGGCTATTTTAGAACTGGAAGCGAGCGCTTCTTACACAATAAGACCCTCTGCCACTCTCGTTCTGCTTAATTCGCCGTCTGCACCTCTGTCTCCTGCAAACATGACTAAGTGAGCAGCGGAACTTTCCGCCTGCATTCTTTGTCTTTAAAGATATGAATAACGACAAGCGAAACTACAGACGCGCGGGCCGGGTTCCGGCCTTCTGGCGGCCGATCTTGATGGCGGCGCTGGTGTTCGGGATTTACGGCGTGTTTACAATGCTGATGGGGCCGCAGGCAGCGCGGTCGGCGGCGAATGAAGTCAAGCCGACGGAAGCGATTCTGCCGATGACGGCTCCGGCAGGGCGCGAAGTCGCGACCTTCGCCGGAGGCTGCTTTTGGGCAATGCAGGCGGAGTTCGGACGGCTCAAGGGAGTCGAGAAGATTGATGCGGGGTATGCGGGCGGACATGGGGCGAACCCGACCTACGAAGCCGTCTGCTCCGACACGACAGGCTATGCGGAAGCGGTGCAGGTGGTCTATGACCCGAAAGTCGTGTCTTACCGCCAGCTGATGCTGATCTTTCTAAAGGCGCATGATCCGACGACGCTGGACCGCCAGCACAACGATGTCGGCAATTCGTACCGATCGGCAATCTTTTATCATTCCAAGCAGCAGAAAGCCGAGGCGCTTGGAGCGATTGCCGAGACGAATGCGTCTCACTTCTGGCCCAGCCCGATTGTGACTCAAGTGGTGCCATACACAGGCTTCCACGAAGCGGAAGCCTACCACCAGAACTATTTTGCCCTGAACCCGGACCAGCCGTACTGCGCGGGGACAGTCGCGCCGGAAGTGGCCCGGTTTGAGTCACTGAACAAAGGCCAGCTGAAATAACTTACCCCGGTTCGTTCCTCACCGATACGCAGTAATGCCGCAGTCATACCCTCCCCA
>CAXUNT010000079.1:0-19739 GCA_964252595.1 uncultured Armatimonadales bacterium | reverse complement strand
TGCCGCCCTCTACAACCAGGAGCTTGACGACTAACACTTATGCAAGAGGTCTATTAACTGAAAATTTGGGTGTTCTGGGTTAAGCTGGTCGCACAAAGGGCGCAGTGAAAGGCCGTCGGGAAAGAGGACGCGCCGAAATCTGCTCACCGGGCTTCCGTTTTTGCTCAACTAAGGCTTGGACGGGAGGAAGCACCTGCCCGGCCAGCGCCGTGATCTCGGAGTCCGCATCCGGGCTTTGGGGGACCATCAGCCGGACAAACAAGGAAACCGCTTCATGGCGTGGGACAATCCGGTCCCGCAGCTTCAGGGCCTGGCGGGCCAGAGCCGAACGCGGCGCCGGCGGCATATAAACGCCGGTCATCCAGTACAAAATCGTCATTTTTTGATCGTCAAGCTGGGCATCCATCAGCGTTACCGTTTGGCCGCCGATCACTTTGTCGCGGCTGTTGGTCAGCTTCCACCCTTGCGACGGGAAACAGTCTTTGGGATTGTGGATGTCCAAGTTGTCGGAGGCCGTCACCAGCATCACATCCGCCGTCCGGCCTGAGCCGTTGGCGTACTCCCGGTCCATAATGGCCGACGTTCGCAGGCGGGCTTGAATGTCCTGGTCCACCGGCGCAATTGCGCCGCCCTGCCACGCGCCGAGGCGGGCCGGGAATGTGTCCACCGCCAGCTTTCGCGGATGCGGCACAGGAATCGGTCCGTAAGCAAAGTCCAGCAGAGCAACGCCAAGCACGAGGCCGCAGCCGCACAGCGCAAGCACGGACTGCCCTGTTCCTAGAACTGACGGCGGCCTGGCAGAAGTTGCCGCGAGCGTCGGCGGCGCATTAGGGGGTGCGAGGCCGTCCAGGACGTTTGCGCCGCCGAGCGCTCTTCCGGCCAGCACGAACAGCACAAACGACAGGCAGATGGAGACGATTTCCGCCGGGTCGTGCAGCAGGTGCAGCGTCGGCAGGCCGCCGTAAATCGCCGCCGCGACCAGACCGCAAATCCGCAGCACGTTGACTAGCAGCGCAATCGGGACCGACAGCAGAAGGAGCAAACTGCGCTTGCCCAGCGTGTTCAGGAAAAGATGGCCGTAAATCGCCGCGAATGCCAGCAGGCTGATCAGCTTATGGAACCCGCTGCACGCGGTCGCGACTTCCAGGCTCGCACCGGGAACTTCTAAAACGTTTGCGTGCTGGATAACCGGGTAGCCGAGCGTGGACATGATCATCGCCGCGCCGGTGCAGCTGATGCCCTGGATCTGGCCGGTGAGCGGGCCAAGAAACGAGTTCGGGATCGGCGCGGCAAACAGCAGAAACCAAACCGAGAACTGCGTCGCCCTCCAAAGATTTCGCCCGTGCAGGGCAAAGATGCCGCCGGCGAGGGTTGGGATCAAAGACCACATGCCGATGTACTTGATTTGCAGCAGGTAGCTGCCCATTGCCCCCAACAGCCCAATGACCACGAGCAGCAGCCCCCAGGCTTGCGGCCTGCGTTCCGCGTCCATGATCCGGTCGCGCCGCATCCAAAGCAGGCCGATGGACACCGGGAAGATAAAGAACCCGTGGGCGTAGTTGTCGTTCGCGATCCACTGCTTGGCGGCGTCTAGGATAATCGGCGCGTAAACCAGCGCAGCGCCCGCCAGAAATAGCCACATCAGGGTGGGCCAGGCGAGGGGGCTGCGGCCGGACCTTGTTTGGGTGACACCAGGCGTTTGAGCGACCATTCTAGTGGTCCTCTCGCTGGAGCGGGATGGCCCGGTCGTGCGCCGTGTCCGTCAGGTCCGCCAGCGGGTCGGCGCCGCTGAGGGGGTCCGAGGTATAACCGGACGTGCCGCGGAACATCAGCAGGGTCTGGTCGGCGGAAAGCGAGGGCGCCGGCTTGGTCATGCCGCCGGACAAAGACGGCGGCGCCAGGGTCGCCGCGAAGGACCGGGCGACTTCGTAGGCCGGGGCGTTCTTCTTCGAGGTCCGGTTGATAAAGAGGCCAAGCGGGGCGAGGCCGGACAAGACGCTCGATGTGCTGTTGACCGCATCTTCGTTGGCCCGGCCAAGATCGATGACTTGCAGGACGTAATCCACCGACGGCGCCAGCAGCAGCGGGTCCACGAACGTACAGGACGGCGTATCGAGAACAACGACATCGGCCCGGCTGCGGATCATTTGCAGAAAGTTCGTCATATGCGGCGAGACGACGATGTCCGCCGAGTTCGAGCGCGGCGCGTTGTTGAACAGCACCGATAAGTTCGGGGTTTCCGACGACGCCAGGGCGTCGTCAAGCAGCACTTTCCCGGAAAGCACTTCAATTAAGCCGCTGCTCGGCGCGTCGTCAAAAAGCGTGTTCTGCACCGGCTCACGCATATCAGCGTCTACCAGAATAACCTGCTTGCCGGACCGGGCCAGCGACCGGGCCAGCTCGGCGGCGGTCAGTGACTTGCCTTCGCCCGGCTGGGCGCTTGTCACCATCACCAGCCGCCCGTGGCCCGGCAGGGACGTTCCCAGCACGCGCAGCAGGTTCGCTCCGGTGAGGCTGTACGCTTCGGCGACGGGAACCGGAAGCTGGCGGCGGTTCAAAAGAGACAGCGACGCTCGCGAGAGGCGCGGCAGTGCGCCCAAAATCGGGCCGCTGCCCAGCCGCTCCACCTGGTACTCTGTGCGGATGCGCCGGTCCATCTGCTCAATGATAAAGATCGCCGCAAGTGAGGCCAGCAGGCCGAGCAGAGCGCCCATCACGAGATTGACTTGCAGGACTGGCTTGGTAGGGCCTTCAGGGCCGACCGCAGGCTGCGTGATCTGGACATCGGAGTTGATCTGGTTTTCCCGCAGGCGGGCGGTAATCAAGTCATGCTGTAAACCGTTGTAGTAGGCCGCCGTTGATTGGGCCTGACCGGCAATCCGGTCGTAAGCTGAGCCGGTCTGGACCAGCGGCGCAATGCTCGCCGCCGCCTCGCTTTTCGTCGCTTCCGCCTGCACCAGCCGCACTTTGGTCGTGTTGAGCTGAGTCAGCGCAGATTGATAATTACTTTGCAGGCCCGCCTGACCTGAAAGCGTTGGATTCGTGGGGTCCTTCGTCGCGGCGACCGCTTTGGCAAGCCGCTGTTCCAAGTCTTTGATGTTGGCGTCCATGACCGGGAGCTGGCCGGGAAACGCCGGAGTGACTTTCCGGGCCATCTGCGCCCGCGCGAGTCGCAGGGCGCTAAGCTGGTCGCTGAGGCTGGTGGTCAGCGCATCGTCGCGCGGCCCCAGGGTTTGGATGCTGTGGTTGTTGGCTTGAAGCTGGGCTTTGAGCTGGTCCACCAGTGACTGCTGACCGGCGAGCTCCGCTTGGATCGCCGTAATCGCGTTTTCACTGGCCGTCAGCCGGCCCAGCCCGATCTGGGCCTGCGAGCCGGAGTCCAGAATCTCATGCCCCTGCTGGAAGGCAAGCTTCCTGCGCTGGGCGGCTTCCATTTGGGCTTGCGCCGCGGCGACTTGTTTGCGAAGACGGGCTTCTGTGGCCTTTACATCGTTGCTGGCTTCTTCTCTTCTCCACTGCACGAATGATTGAGCAACGGCGTTGGTGAGCAGAACCGCCTGGTCATGGCTGGAGCCGAACACCGTCAGGTTGATGATCTGCGAGTCCGACGGGCTGCTGGTCACAAGCGAGCCTTGCAGGCTGCCGACATTCGCGCCGCCGGTGTCTATGGGTCGTCCCGTCACCAGTTCCTGGTTCTTCAGCCAGCTCAGAGCCCGGTCCGCCATGGCCGCGGTGTGCATCATGGCGAGCTGTGTGGTAATCGACTCCGCCTGGGGAGCAATGTAGCCGCTGACCGTTCCCGCACCGCCGGCGTCCGCCCGCTGAACCACGAGAAGCTGAGCGTCGGCCTGATACTGCTTCGGCAGACGCTGGGTGTAGAAATACGCGGCAACGATGAACAAAGGGACCACGAGCAAAATGATCCATTTCCGCCGCCAGAGCGCTCTGACCACATCGCTCAGGCTGGTTTCAGTCTGGTAGTTCGCGGAGTGAGTGTCGTTCATGGAAATCCTTTACTTCAAGCGAGATCAATACTTTAAGCGAAAACACGCTTCTCACCGGTTCCTTTGTGCAAAAACCGTGCCAAAACAACGCGACGGCAAAAACTGGGGCGTCAGCTCAGCCTTAGTGTAACCCATCTTCGGCGTTTGTGCAACTGCAATACGGATTTTGCCGCGCCTGGGTTCCTAAAAATCGTCCCAAGATGATGTCTGCTTTCACGCGGCTTGGCATGGATGCGCCCGGCTGAGAATTGGAATTTTTACATGAAATTACAGAAAAAAACTGGAAAATTAATCTCGCGTTAATGCTAGCTTTCTGCAAAAACCTATGGTAAGATTAATTATCTCTCATACTTTGTCTTGCGTTCCCGACATTACTTTTTGCCTTTGAGTTTTTTGTGTTTATTTTGTCGTTTTTGTTTCCGCTTCAACCGCTTCGCCGGACTTCATTGTCGGTTTATTCTTCATTTTCCTTTCCTATCCCCTCTGCACTTTTACCAGACTTTCCTCGCACAGGCCGGATCTAGCCTTTTTTTCGCCAAAACCTGTCTACATGCGGGGCTAATATGTGCCGACAGTGGGTGTACCTCCCCTTCAGGGCGGTCACAAACTACCGACACTACCGGACCTTTCGCCTGCCCTTCAGGGGCGGTTGAAACGTCTGAAAAATAAGAACTTACGGAGACAACGTTTATGTTTTTGAGTCAGTCGGGTTCTTCCCGATTCCTCGCGGCTTCCTGCGCTTTTTCCGCAGCCGCGCTTTTGCTTTCCGGCGGATCTCCCGCTCATGCCCAAGCCGTAGACACGGCCTCTGCTACAAATATCGATTACCTGTATGTCTCGTCCCAGGGCAGTGACGGCTGGTCCGGACAATCGCCCGTTCCTACCGATGGCGGCGACGGCCCTTTTCAGACTCTCAGCCATGCTCAGGAAACCGTCAATGCCTTAGCCGGTCCCGGCTTGTCTCGTCCGGTCGAGATTGCGGTTGACCCCGCCCTCTGCCCAGCGCAGGACTTTCTCGGACGCTGGTTTTCCGCCGCGCCGACCACTCCGGTGATCTGGCACGCCGAAGCCGCACGGACCGTTCTTATCTACACGCCGTCCATGCCGCAGCAGATTGACGCGCTGGCGTCGGAAGACTACGCTCATGCCGCCGAAAGCCCGATCACTCGCTTTTATGTTTCCCCGGACGGCAGTGACGCTTGGCGCGGCCTTTCCCCGGCGGCGGATGCCGACAACGGTCCGTTCCGCACCCTGGACCATGCCCAAGCGGCGGTCGCGGCCCTTTTGGAAGACCGTCCCGGCGCTCCGGTCGAAGTTGTCTTCGAAGCCGGCGCGAGTGTTGGCGCGGGGGGCTCTGTTGATGCCGCCGGCAAGCCGAACAAAGCGGCACGCGCGAACGCGGCGAAAACTAAAGCGCTCACCGCGATGACAGCCAAAGATCTGGCTGCCACGAAAGCCGCAATTTCCGCCTCGCATGTGGCATCGGGAACTGCTCCGGCCATTGTGTTCGGTAAAGGCGGTCCGGTCGTGATCAAAAGCGGCCCGGTCGGAAGATCCAGCGCTTCTCCCAAGCTTGTGTTCGCGCATTACATGGTCTGCAACCGGGATTACGGCGGCTCCGTCGCCGGATACGAGCGGGATATTCAGGAAGCCCAAGCCGCCGGCATCAACGGCTTTGCCCTCAACTGCGGCTCCTGGAACGGCGCCAACTACAAAGGAGATGTCGGCTCGATGTTCCAGGCGGCGAAAGCCGTCTCGCCCGACGGCAGCTTCAAGCTGTTCTTCTCGGCGGACATGACGGGCTTGTCTTATGCGGAAGTTGTCCAAATGATGACGGCTTATGCACAGAACCCGAACTACTGGACCGTCGCACAGACAACGGCTGCGGGAACAGTCAACCGCCCGGTGCTGTCCACCTGGGGCGGCGAAGGCGGTTCCTGGGACGGGCCGACGACGGCAAGTGTCAAAACCCGCTGGCAGAGTCTGGTGCTGAACCCGCTGAAGGCCGCCGGCATCAACACCTACTTCATGCCGCTCTTCTTTATGACCAACTCGAACGGCCAGTTTGCCGATGTAAACCCCGGCACCGTCTCAGCGGAAACCAAAAACCTGCTTTCCGGCCTCGTTGACGGTTTCTTCTACGCGGGGAGCATTGGGTGTCCGATTGACCCGACGCAGGCCGACGTGTTTGCCGGCACGGAAGCTTTCGCCGCCGTGCTGAAATCCGCCGGACTCGGCACGATGAGCAGCGTCACGCCGCAGTACTGGGGCAGCAAGCAGACTTCGGTCGGACGCCGCTACATGGAGTATTACGGCGGCGAAGGCTTAACCGCTCAGTGGAACTCAATCATCAATGTCCAGAAACCCAACTGGGTCGAATGCTTTACCTGGAATGATTTCGATGAAGCCACCTACTTCTCACCGATTGACGATGTCAACAAGTACTGGCCCTACACGGCCCATCCGTCGCCTGGCTTTTACAAATCGCACGCTGGGGCGCTGAAGCTCAACCAGTATTTCATCAACTGGTACAAGAGCGGCGTCAAGCCGGCCGTGACTGCCGACAGCATTTACTGCTTCTACCGGACCAATCCGAAAAACGCTGTCGCCACTAACGACCACTATGGGCCGATTTACTGGTTCACCGGGGACTGCGAAGACGACATTTATGTCACGACGATCCTGACCGCACCGGCAACGCTTGTCGTGACGACCGGCACGAAGACAGTCAGCCTGCCCGTCGGCGCCGGCCTGGTCAACACCCGCGTGCCGTTCCAAGTCGGCGCACAAGCGTTCCAAATCATCCGAGGCGGTCAAACGACCGTTTCTCAAATCGGCACGCCGGTTACCGCCGTGCCGACCGAGTACAACTTCAATTACTACACGGTCGCCGCTTCGTCCCACTGAGGCGCATCTTCGGCAGGGCGCATGAACGCAGCCGGGATTTGGAAGCCGTCATCCTCGGATGACACTGCCAAATCCCGGCTGTTCTTTGCGTTTTTGTCGCTCCTGGCGCGACTTGGCATCATTTTTGCATGGAAGCTATCGGTTATGCATATCGCGTTCATCAGCTATGAGTACCCGCCCGACACGGCTGCCGGCGGCATCGCCACCTATGTCAAGCAGGCCGCAGGTATGCTTGCCGCTCGCGGGCATGAGGTGGAAGTGTTTGCCGCCGGACGGGGGCGCGGCGGCACGGAAGCCGAAGACGGCGTTTTAGTTCATCGCCTTCAGGACCCCGATGCGGAAGGAGACGGAACCGCAGACTTTTCGGCGCGGATCGCGCCGGTGTTCGCCGCTCGTCACGCCGAGGCCGCTTTTGACGTGCTGGAAGGGCCGGAATACCGGGCGGAAGCGCGGGATGCTGTGAAACTGGTGCCGGACATTCCCCTGGTGGTCAAGCTGCACACGCCGTCATTTATCCTGCGTTCCCTGAACACCGCGCTTTACAGTCCGGTCCGGCGGACCCTGTCGGCGGCAAAGTCCCTGCTCCGGCGGGAGCGCCCATTTTACGACTACCGGCCCGAAGAAGACCCGGAGCGGGCGCACTGCCTGGATGCCGACGAGGTCGCATCGCCGTCGCGGGCCATCGGCGAAAGAATCCAGCAGGAGTGGGGAATAGACCCCGAAAAAATGGCGTACTACCCGCTTTCGTTTGTCCCCGATGAGGCCCTGCTGCACCTGCCGCTTGGAACCGAAACAAACCGCGTGACCTACTATGGACGCCTTGAAATGCGTAAAGGGGTCGTGGACCTTGCCGAAGCGATCCCGCTGATCTTGGATGCCTGCCCGCAGGCAAAGTTCCGGTTTGTCGGGCGCTCGCTGCCGTCGCCGAAGGCGGGCATGGACATGAAGACGTTTCTGATGCAGAAGCTGGCCCGCTGCCGTTCCGCCGCCGAGTTTTGCGACCCGGTGCCGCCCAGCGCTGTTCCCGCGCTGCTGGCCGAGACCGATGTCTGCGCGTTTCCCAGCCTCTGGGAGAGCTTCGGCTACACCTGCCTGGAAGCGATGGCGGCAGGGCGGGGTGTGGTTGCGACCACGCCGAGCGGCATGGCCGAGATGCTTCGGGATGTCGGCCGGGACTACGGCCTGCTGGTCCCGCCGCAGTCGCCGGCGGAAATTGCCTCCGCAGTTATTGCGCTGCTGCAAGACCCGGCGCGGAGAAGAGAGTACGGCGCGGCGGCGCGGCAGCACGTTGTGGAACATTATAGCCTGGGCCGAGTCGGAGAGCTTCAGGAAGCCAGCTATGAGCGGGCGATTCGGTGCCGAAGCGCCGCCGGGCCGCGCCGGTGAACATCAGCCGGCGACAGACACACGCGGAAGAGGTATAATTGGGCGTGCAGAATTTGTTATCGCTTGTCCAGATCGGGATCACCACGAAGAATCGCTGGGATGATTTGAAGGTGACCCTGGAAAAAGTCAGAGACTTTGGACTGGGAGATCTTCGCATCATCATCTTTGATGACCACTCGGATGTTCCCTGCCCGTATTCGGTCAGCGCGATTTGTCCCGGTGCGGAAATTCAGCGGTTTGACATCTCGAGCGGTTTGATTGTCCGCCGCAACGAAATCGCGGCGGCGATGGATGCCAAGTATTATCTCAGCCTGGATGACGACTCGTTTCCCTGCATGGGTTCTTTGGAAGCGGCGGTCGCTTATGCGGAGTCGCTGACCGACAATTTTTGCCTGGCGTTCCCCTATCATATTCCCGGCGGCGCCGCCGCAAAAGAGCCGGTGATGTCACGGGAGCCGCCGGTGCAGGTGCGGTCGTTCATCGGCTGCGCCCATATGCTGGACCGGCAGCGGCTGCTGGACCTCGGCGGCTACCGGGAAGAACTGATCCATCAAGGCGAAGAAATGGAAATCGCGGTGCGGGCGTTCCAGCAGGGCCTGGCCTGCCGCCGTTTTCCCGGCCTGATCATCGTCCACATGGCAACAAGCGTCGGGCGCAGCTTTGACCGAATGGATTACTACGGCTCCCGGAACACGCTGTTGTGGAATGACTGGTACCTGCCGCCGGTGCAGAAAACGGTGAAGCAGGGCCGCGCTCTTGCGATGCGTCTGTTTGCATTCGCGGCGTCCCGGCGCTTCGGGCATGTGCGGGGCAGTTGGGCGGGCCTGATCGCCATTCCGCGCTACAAACGCTACCGGAACTCGATGACCGCCGACCAGTACCGCCGCTGGCAGAAACTTCCTTTGTATTAATTTGTATTAACGTGCCGCACTTTTGTGAAAATGACGCTATTGAATTCACGCTCCTACACAGCCAGCTCAGAAGCAGCCCGCATGGCGGCCCTGCCGAAAGCAGTCGTCACCCACGCCGGACGCCGCGACGCGTACCAGCTTGCGCTGGCGCTTGACGAAGGGAATCTGCTGGAGTCGCTGATCACGGACTTTTACTGGAACCCGGCGGTATATTCGGCCTTAAAGACTGTCCTGCCCCGGCGAGGCATCCCGGAGCGCATCTGCCCCGGCCTGAACCCGCGTCGCGTCCGGCCGTCGCCGCGGGCCGTGCTGGCCGATGTCGGCGCAAAGATCGGTGGCGATAAAGATTCGCACCGAGCCAAAGACACCGCGCTCGGCGCGGCGGCGCGGCGGCGGGCGATTGCGACCGGCTCGGCGCTGTTTTCGTACAGCTACTACGCTTCGTCGGCGTTCCGGCCCGCCGACACCGAGCTGGATTACCGGTTTTTGTTCCAGTTGCACCCGCATCCGCTGTCAGTCCGTGAGATTCTCGTTGAAGAAATGGAGCGGACCCCAGCGGCGCGTGCCAGCCTGATGATGGAGTCCGAGATCAGCATGCCGCCGGAAGCGTTTGAAGCGCTGGCGCGGGAAGCGGAGCTTGCCAACGGCTGGGCCGCCGCCAGCCGCTACACGGCCCGGACGCTCTCGGACCACGGCATTCCCGCCGATAAGATTCATGTGGTCCCCTACGGGGTGGACCTCCAAAGCTTTTCGCCGCGCCCGCAACCGCCTGCTAAAGAAGAGCCGTTCACAATTATCTACGTCGGCAGCCTGATTCAGCGCAAAGGACTGTCGTACCTGCTGGATGCCGTGCGGGCGCTGTCCTCCAAAAATATCCGGCTGCTGCTGCGGGGCCGGGGTGCGGTAGACCGGGACCTGCTGAAGACTTACAGTGATGTGGACTTTGATCTGAAGCTCGGCCTGCCGCTGGCCGAGCTGGTCCGGGATATCCAGCGCTCCGATGTGTTTGTGCTGCCGTCGCTGACCGAAGGCTTTGCTCAGGTGATTTTGGAAGCGATGGCCTGCGGTGTGCCGGTCATCACGACCGCCAATACTTGCGCCCCGGATATTCTGACCGAAGGCCGGCACGGCTTCATCCTGCCGATCCGGGACGCTGGGGCCATTGAAGAAAAACTTGTTTGGGGACTGGAACACCGGGACGCGCTGGCTCAGATGGGCCGGCAGGCGGCGCAGCAGGCGGGCATCTTCACACTGTCCCGGTTCCGCGCAGGTGTCCGCAGCGCTTATGGAGCCATGATCGAAAGCCGGCAAAACGAACTATGAGCCTTATCAATTCCGCACTCGTGATTGACCTGACGGTGTTTTCCCTGTGCGCGTTCCTTTTGCTGAAGCTGGGACGCCTTTCGGCAATGCACCCGGCGACGACCTATCTGTTTTTCCACTTGTGGGTCGTCACCAAGCGCTTGGCAGAGCTGAACTTCGGCGCCCCGCTGTCAGCAGCGTTCCCAAACCAGCCGATCACTCTTCCAGAGCTGACACGGGCTGCGCTGATGTTTGACGTGGTCTTGTTCGTGATGACCCTCGGCTGGATCATCACGGCGGCAGCGGATCTGAAGAAGAACGGTCCGCTGCCGGCGCTGGGCCACGAGAAGGCGCCGAACCTTTCCAAGACATACACCGTCGGCTTCGCGCGGATCATGGTCCCGTTTGCTCTTTTCAGCATCTTAGGCATCCACGGCGACGGGGCGACGGGCGCCGGCGGCGTCATGTCTACCATGCTGGGAGTGTTTAACTTGTGGCTGCCGCTGAGCTTGATGCCTTTATTCTACTGGTACGGCCCGCGCCGGTGGCTGGTCGGCGCAGCATTGGTCGTGTTCTGGATATGCGAGACCCGGATGGGATCAACCCGCTGGCTGATCCTGCTTCCGACGGTTTTCTTCTGCTATGCGTTCCTGTCGCGCAGCGGCCTGCGGTGGCCGCCGCGAAAAGTCGCGCTGCTGCTCCTCGTCATGGGCATTTTGTGGCTTCCCGGCAAGGAGATCAGCGGCGTCGTGGCCAGCGGCGGCGGCCTTGTGCAGGTCGCGCAGACGGTGACTTCGGTTTGGACGGTGTCGGCGACGCAGGCGAACCATCCCGACACGCAGTTTCTGGACATGGCGGCCATGACGGTCGGCCTGGTGGACGAGAAAGGCAAGTTTTACTACGGGAACACGATGTGGCCGGCGCTCTTTAATTATGTCCCGCGGGCGATCTGGCCGGACAAGCCTGCGTCCGACCAGTGGGAGATTGACATTTCGACTAAAGACAGGCCGATGTCCACCTACGGCATGACGGCATCACTGATGGGCGCAGCGTATGTGGACTTCGGCTATACCGGCATTGTTCTGATCCCGTTCCTGTTTTCACTGTTCCTCGGCTGGGCCTACTTTCAGGCGTTCCGGTGCAGCCATTACTCGGTCGGACGCTTTGCGTTTCTTGTCATGGCCTGCATTTTGTTCCAGCCGTACCGCGACGGCATGTATTCGTTCTTTATCTTCAACATGGTCTGCATGATGCCGATGTACATTATCGTGCTGCTTCATCTGATCCTGCCGACCCGGTCGGCGCTCTCGCGGCCCCGGTACCCGAAGTTCGCGCGGCTCAGTCCGCAAAACCGCACTTTCTCGAAGCCCTAGTTTCCTGAATGCTTATGAGCCATTTAACACAGAAAACCGTGATTGGAACCTGGCTGCACGCCGAAACGAAAGGGACGGAAAGCCGCTATCCGCAGGTGGGCGGCGCGTCTTCTTCACCCGCGTTTCAGGACATCTACTGGCGCTGCGTGATGCTGTTCTTCGCGTCGAGCGTCCGCCACAACCCACAGGCGGCGCACCGGCTCTTCACGACCGTGAGCCGTGTGCCGGATGTCGGCGAGTTTTCGACCAGCGGGTTTCTGAAGCGCCTGGGCGTTGAAGTCGTCCAAGTGCCGTTCACTTATCTGCCGCCGCCCGGCTACTACGGCGCATGGCGCAACCAGTTTTACATTCTAGATATCATTCAGTATCTGGACGCGAACGGCGCGGACGACGAGCAGTATGTCATTTTAGATTCCGACTGCGTTTTCACCGGCTCGGTAGACCATCTCAGCCGGCATCTCAGTCAAAACGGCCTGCTGGCGCTGGATTTAGACCTGCCGCTTGATGAAGACATCAACGGCCTGACCCAGCGGGACATGAAACGCATCTTTGAGGAGATCGGCCAGCCCTGTCCGGCCGACGCCGCCAAGTACTACGGCGGCGAGTTTTTTGCGGCGACCGCCGAAGCCATTCACAGGCTTGCCTGCGAAGTCAACCCGTTGTGGGAGACGTGCCTCGCCCGGTTCAGCGCCGGCAAGCCGAAGTTCAATGAAGAAGCGCACTTTTTGAGCTTTCTCTATGCCAAGCTTGGTTACGGCGGTGCGCCTGCAAACCCTTATGTCGGCCGGATCTGGACCGGGCTGAAGTTTCGGAACACGTCCCCGAAAGACTTCGAGCTGATCATCTGGCACATTCCCGCTGAAAAGAAGCACGGCATCAAGCGGCTGTACCCGCAGGTCATTCGCCCGGACTCCCGCTTCTGGACCGTGCCGCCGGGGGCGGAGTTCGCCCGTTTTATCGCCGGCTACATGGGCATTCCGAAAAGCAGCCTGGTCAAGAAGTCGCGGGACGTGTTCGATACGGTCCTGTGGCGGATTGGCGATAAAATCACGGAGCGCCGCAAACGCCTGGCTTCGTAACATCTTCTGAGGCTGAGGAGCCGTTTTTCTATGATTTCCGTGATCATTCCTGTTTATAACGCTGAGAAATATCTGCGGCGAACCGTTGCCAGCGTTCAGGCTCAGACATTTTCAAGCTGGGAGATTGTGCTGGTAGACGACGGCTCGAAAGACAGCTCGCTTCAGCTTGCAGAAGAACTGTGCCGGGAAGACAGCCGCATTTGTTCTTACCGGCAGGCCAATGCCGGCGCGTCGGCGGCCCGAAACCACGGCATCGAGAAGTCTAGCCCGGAGTATCCGTATGCCTTGTGTCTGGACAGCGACGACCTTCTGCTGCCGGATGCGCTCCAAAAGCTGCTGGCTCTGCTGGAACTTAATCCCCATGCCCCCGCTGCCTGCGGTTTTCTGCGCGATATTGACGGCGAGGACGCCGTCATTGCCGGCCATGACCGCTTGGAGCCGCTGACCGCACGGCGCGGCGTGGACGGGGTGCGCCTAGTCCGCCGTAAACCGAATGCGCCGGTCGTCTTCGGCGACTTGTGCTTCCACAACCATATCATCACGCCAGGCCAGGTGCTGATCCGCAAATCCGCGATTCGGGCCATTGGAGCGTTCGACCCTGCTTTGGTTTATGTCGAAGACTACGATCTTTGGTGGCGTTTGACCATGCAGATCGGTCCCATTCCAGTTACTCCTGAGCCGGTCCTGCTGTACCGCCATCATGCTTCCAGCCTGTCTTCCAGCAACAAAAATGCCGTGCGAATCGGGGCGGCAGCCTTTCGCTGGCGTCTTTTGACCTATCCCGCCATGACCCCGGCGCAGGGGCGGACGGCCCGCGCCGGTTATTTCTACGACTGCGTTGCTCACTTCGGGTTTGGGCTGCACTACCTCAAAAAAGGGGAAAGGCAGCACGGCTTGAAGCACCTCGCCCTCGGTGCCCGCGATACAGCGCGTTACTTCACCGACCGAGTCCGCGCGGGGCGCTATCTTGCCGCGCAGGCCGCAGCCGCTTCGCGCCGTCCCTGAAGGAGTTCCGTTTCTTGCCTTCCAAAGAACCCGCTAAACTTTTCTGCATCGCGACTGTCGCCAACGACTTGACGCAGTACGCTCAAATGCGCCTGTCGCTTGCTGAGGCCGGCTTTACCGAAGACCGCTGCCGCTTTGTGCTGCTGGACAACAGCGCCGGGAACGCCCATGAGCCGTACAGCGCGATCAACCAGGTGCTGGATGAGGCCACGGAGCCGTATGTGATCGCCTGTCACCAGGATATTCTGCTGGATCAAGGGCCGGCGTTTGATCAGCTTGTGTCCCAGCTTGAACTCTTGAACCAAAAGCACCCCGACTGGGCGGTCGCGGGCAACTGCGGCGGCAAAAGTAATCTGGCGGAAATCTATCATCTGCACGATCCAAATGGCTTCCACCATGCTTCTCCTCTGCCGCAGCGGGTGCAGACATTGGACGAGAACTTCTTGGTCATCCGCCGCGCATCGGGCGTCCGCTGCTCGGCCGGGCTGTCGGGGTTCCACTTGTACGCGACCGACTTGTGCCTGCACGCGGCGCAGCTTGGTTTTTCCTGCTTTGTGATAGATTTCTACTTTACGCACCTAAGCGGCGGCAACGTGAACAGCGATCACTTCAAGGCCGGCCTGGCCGAGTTCCGGCAGCACTGGGACCCAAAGTTTGGGATGTACCTAGTCCGCACTCCCTGCACGTTCTTTTATTTAAGCCGCTACGCCGTGGTCCGCCGCCTGCTGGCGCAGAAACCCGTGATGAAGCTGGTGCGTGCGGGCTTCAAGCTCGTGCGCCTGGTGCAGGGGTTGTTCAGCGGCCCGCACTCTGCGAGAGACAGCATCAAAGACACCACCAAAAGTCACAAAGACGGCAAACTATGCGCGTAGTATTCTGGCAGAACATTCTGTCGTTTTATCAGGTGCCGCACATCACGGCACTTGCGGCTTTTCCCGGCACGGAAGTCGTCTGGGTGGTGCAGCAGGCCATTACGCCCGACCGGGTGGCGCAAGGCTGGAAAGTGCCGGATGTTCTCGGCGTCGAAGTCGTGGTTGCGCCGGATGATGCCGCCGTGCAGCGTTTAGTTTCCGAGCGCCCGCAAGACAGCGTCCACATCTTTTCCGGCATCCATCAAGACCCAATTGCCCGGAAAGCGTTTTACTTGTGCATCAAGACTCCGGCGCAGATCGGTCTTTTGAACGAGCCGCCGTTTCCAGGCCGCCTGCGCGACTTGGTTTCGCCGCCATTTCACTGGGGGCATCGGCTGCTGTATGGCCGGCATATTGACTTCGTGCTTGCCATCGGCCACATGGCCGTGGATTTCTATCGCTCCGTCGGCTACTTCCAAAACACTGTGTTCCCCTACGGCTACTTCCCGCCTGCGCCGTCAGAGCTGCCCGTCAAGCCTCGCGAAGACGGCCCAATGCAGATTTTGTATCTGGGGCAGCTTGTTGAGCGCAAAGGCGTGGACGTTCTCTTAGATGCCCTCAGTACGCTGCAAGACTTGATTTGGGAAGTAACACTGCTCGGCGACGGGGACCAAAAAGATGCCCTGGAAGTGCAGGCGAACGCGCTGGGAATTGGAGGCCGCGTAACGTTTTTAGCACCAATGGACAATGCGCTGGCGATGCAGAAAGTCGCGGCGAGCGACTTGTTTGTCCTGCCGAGCCGGCATGACGGCTGGGGCGTCGTCGTCAACGAAGCCCTGCTGCGCGGCGTTCCCGTTGTGTGCAGCGACCATTGCGGCGCATCCGATCTGATCCGAGACGAATGGCGCGGCGAGACGTTTGCAGCCGGCTCCGCGTCCAGTCTGGCCTTAGTCCTGCGCCGCCGCATCAGCGCGGGCAAACCCTCACCGGAATCCGCGCAGCGCATCCGCGATTGGTCGGCGTGCATTGAAGGGCCTGCCGTTGCTGCCTACCTGCGGGACGTGATCGCCTCTACCAAGCCCAACATGCAGACCGCGCGGCCCGTGCCGCCGTGGGAAGCCCCACAAATGACCGTGCCGGAACGGAGTGCTTCTTGAAAATCTGCTTTGTGGCCGATGGCCGCAGCGTCATCGCGAAAAACTGGATTCGCTGGTTTGTGGGCGAGGGCCACGACGTTCATCTGATCTCAACGTTTCCGTGCGACCCAAACGACCCGCCGGTGGCGTCGCTCCATGTCGCGCCGCTGGACTTTTCGGCCCGTGCGCGGGCCGCGCCCATCGGCGGGTCGGCGGGGGGGCTGACTACGCATGGAAACCCGTTCTTTGCCCGGCTGCGCGGCAGCCTGCTGTGGAAGACGCTGGCAAAGCTGCGCGATCTGCTGAACCCCTTTGCAGTGGCGATCCAGCAGCGCAAGGTCCGAGGGATCATCCGTGCGCTTCAGCCGGACCTCGTCCATGCCATGCGGATCCCGTTTGAAGGTATTCTGGCGGCCCGTGCGTTAGAAGGCGAGCCGGTCCCGCTCTTGGTGTCCGTTTGGGGCAACGACTTCACGCTGTTTGCCGCCGAATCGCCGGAGATCGCCCGCTTGACCCGCCGCGCGATGCGCCGGGCGGATGCCCTGCACCCAGACTGCGTGCGCGATCTGCATCTGGCCCGCGAGTACGGCCTAGACGCCGAAAAGCCGTTTGCAGTCTTGCCCGGCAACGGCGGGGTCCGCACCGATGTGTTCAGGCCCGGCCCCGTGGACGCGGACTTGCGCCGCCGCTGGAACATCCCGCTGGAGGCCCCCGTTGTCCTGAACCCGCGTGGGGTCAAGCCGTATATCCGCACCGACACGTTCTTTCAGGCGATCCCGAAGGTGCTGGCCGCGCACCCGAACGTCTTTTTCCTCGGCGGAATGATGGAAGGAAACAGCATCGCGGAAGGCTGGGTGAGCCGCCTTGGAATTGAAGCCTCTGTGCGCTGCCTGCCGTTTGTCACGCATGACGAGATGGCCCAGTTGTTCCGGCTGGCCACGGTCACGGTTTCCCCGGCGGACCACGACGGCACACCGAACACGCTGCTGGAAGCCATGTCCTGCGGGACATTCCCTGTCGCGGGTGATATCGAGTCGGTGCGCGAATGGATCACCAGCGGCGAGAACGGCCTGCTATTTGACCAGTCCGACCCGGATGCGCTGGCCGCCGCGCTCATTGAAGCGCTGACAAATGACGCCCTGCGGAGCCAGGCCGTTCCGCTCAACCAGAAATTGATCCAGGAGCGGGCCGATTACAGCGTTTCCATGCAGAAGGCCGATGAGTTCTATCAGCGGCTCATCGCACAAAATCAGAGCCTGAGCAGCAAGAAAGGAAGCCATGAGCGAGATACCGCTTCCCGCTAATTCTGGAACTGTGGATTTATCGAGCTACCGGAACCCGCCCCATCACGACAAAGGCCGGGGCATTGCAGTCCGGGTCGTCTGGCACTTCGTCAATGCGCTGTTTTTCGAGTCTTCGCTGAACCCGTCATCGGGTCTCAAAATCGCGCTTTTGAAGCTGTTCGGGGCCAAAGTGGGCCGGCGCGTCATCATCAAACCCGGCGTCAACATCAAGCATCCCTGGTTTCTGACCCTGGGAGACGACACCTGGATCGGCGAGCGGGCCTGGATAGACAACACGTTCGCCCCAATGACATTGGGGGCCAATGTCTGCGTGTCGCAGGGCGTGTATCTCTGCACGGGGAACCACGACTGGACCGACCCGGCCTTTGGGCTTTTGGAGCGGCCGCTGCTGATTGAAGACGGCGCGTGGATCGGCGCAGGCGCGAAAGTTTTGCCCGGTGCCCAAGTAGCGAGCCATGTGGTCGTGGCCGGCGGCGCGGTGCTGTCAAAGCCAACTGAGCCGTACACGATTTACGCTGGCAACCCGGCGCAGGCCGTCAAAAAGCGGGTGATTAAAGAGGGGAATTAGGAACCCCTCCCGCTCGTTCCTCGCTCCCTCCCCTGTTAGGGAAGGGCTTTGGATTATCCCGGAGTGTTACCTCTCGTCGGAAAGCAGAGGCAAGGGTTCTGCACTCTTGCCCTCCCCTAACAGGGGAGGGAGCGAGGAACGAGCGGGAGGGGTTCGTATTCCTGATACTGAACGCGCAAAAAAGCCCGTGCTGAACAGCACGGGCTTTTTGACGTCTCGTTTTAATGTCTCGTTCTACTGTTTGCCTTGAAGCACCCGTGTCCCATAAGCCGCCGAGCCGACGCCGCCCAGAACGCCGAACACGTCGTTGAGCGAGATGGTGTGCTTCTTGTCGGGGATATACAGCGCGTCGCCGGGCTGAATCAGCGGGTTGCCTGCCGGGTCATTCCGCAGCAGGTAGCTGTTGAGGTCAACACGCACCATTCGGGATGTCCTGTGAGCTTTGTCCGTGTGCAGCACATTGATCTTGCTCAGGTCCGCCTGCTGCGTATAGCCGCCGACCGCGCTGATCGCATCCAGCACCGTGTCGCCGGGACGGTACAGGTAGTAGCCGGTCCGGCCAACATCACCTGTGACATAGGTGCGGATTTTTTCCGGGATGGAGATTTCGTCACCGGGAGACAGAGCGACGTTCGCCGTCATATCGCCGTGGAGCAGCATCGGCTCCAAATTGATCGGCGTCGTCTTGCCGTTGTGGGTCAGGACGGCGTCCGGCAAGTCTGCCGAGTCTGCGTTATAGCCGGCGTCAGAAACAGCATCAAAGACCGTCATGTTTTCCCGGTAGGGGATCACGCCGGGACTGCGAACTTGGCCGGTGACATTGATCTTGCCGAGCTGCTGCGGGACCGTGATGACATCGCCCGGCGCGAGAAGAACATCGGCCGGCGTCCCGGCCAAGTTCTCCGGGTGGCTTGTCAGGTTGAGCGTTTCTTTCGTGCCGTCCTCGTGCGCGATAGAAACGTGGCTCGGATCGGCAACCGTTGCGCCGGAGCCAACTGCCGTCGAGCTGCCCGTGGCAGGGTTGCCGCTCAGGACCAGTCCGCCAACTTCCGCCACCGCTTCGACGAGATGCATTCCGGGCCGGTAGTCCAGCGGGCCGGGGCGGTTGACTTCGCCGCTGAAAACGACGAACTGTGGGTGCTTCTGAATAAGAGACACCGTCACGACCGGGTCAATCACATACTTTTTATAGCGCTTCGCCACCAGCGCCATTGTTTGATCTACGGTCAGCCCGGTCACCGAGACTTGGTGCAGCAGAGGCATAGAAATCGTGCCGTCGGGTGCGACTGTAGACTGGGTGCTGAGGGTCGGGAAGTCTGCGACATTCACAGACAGCACATCGCCCGCACCGATTTTGTAGGAAGGGGCAACATATCCCGACATTGCCGTCGAGGGCGCCGAAGCCTGCGGCGCGGCAGGCGGCAGGCCGACTTGAGCCGCTGCGGGAACGGCAATGCCAAGCCCTGCGAACAGCAGCAACGCGCCGAAGATTTGGGATGTGAAGATTGGGGGTGTGTTAAGTGTGAGATTCATAAACTGCTTCCTCCGAAAAACAATGGTCTATCCTGCAAAATTCATGCCAACCCGAAGTACATACGACGATTCGGGATACTGAATTGACGTGCCTCGGAGTTCCTTTTGTTCCCAAGCCGCAAGCCTGGCAAAAAGCTCAAACAATTTATCCGTAGTTTGGGG
This sequence comes from uncultured Armatimonadales bacterium, assembly GCA_964252595.1. Taxonomy (GTDB): domain Bacteria; phylum Armatimonadota; class Armatimonadia; order Armatimonadales; family Capsulimonadaceae; genus JANXMY01. Next base: position 218 of record CAXUNT010000079.1, on the reverse strand, counting down.
AAAATCTTCTGGGTTGGCATGATTTCTGCACTGTAAGAATACGGGATTGCAGCGTACTCATGCACTTGTCAGGACTCAAGACCGAGAAAATCAGTTCAGGAACTAAATTATGAGCGTTTCTACCGTCAACGTCACCAATAACATAGCGAAGACGATCGCCCCGTCCGATTTTCCGGCGGAGCCTCTTTCTTCGGCAGTACCCCTTTCTTCGGCAGGCC
>CAXUNT010000078.1:0-20067 GCA_964252595.1 uncultured Armatimonadales bacterium | reverse complement strand
GTCGGCGCCCGCCCGTCTTGGCGGGGGCCGCCCTTCTTGTCTGTGGCCGCCCTTCTTGTCTGTGTCCGCCCTTCTTGTCTGTGTTCGCCCTTCTTCTCCATACTTACCGCGCCGACGCCTGCTGCACGGTGTCCCCGGCGCACATCTGGCGGTACAGGGCGGCGACGCGCTTGATGTAACGCTGCGTTTCGCGGTAAGGCGGGACACCGTGGTACTTGCGGACTGCGCCGGGACCGGCATTGTATGCGGCCATTGTCAGCGCGATCTGATTGAACGGGATCACCCCGGCGTTTGCGGGAGCGCCGCCGTAGCTATCCAAGTGGCCGCGCAGGATATGCACCGCCGCGCCGATGTTCTGCACCGGGTCGTAGGCATTGGTCACACCCAGTTCCCGCGCGTTTTCCGGCATGAGCTGGCCCAGGCCCATCGCGCCGGTGCGCGACGTAGAATAAACGTCAAAATCGGACTCGGCAATAATCATGGCGACCGGCAGGCGCGGGTCCAAATTGTTGATGTCGCTGAAATACAGAATGCTGGTCGTGATCTTATCTACGTCAGCCTCGGACAAGCGCCGATTCCAGCGGCGGACTAAACTGCGGTACGGCGCATAGATGGACAGCGCACGGGCGGAAAGCGCCCCGGCGGGGTGGCCGGGATTGGTGTCGGCGTAGTAGACCGCGGCACGGCGTCCGTTCCGGCGGGTCGGAAGACCGCGCGAAGCCAGCCGCCCGCGTGCCGCGACAAGCAAAACGGCCTGCCGCTGTGCTTCCAGACGTTTCGCGATCAAATCCCGCGCGACGATATCGCCTTCGGGGGCAACGGCAAGAAGGCGCAAACCCGACGGCAGGGCCGGGTCGTCGGCGACCGCCGCCAGCAGCACCCGCACCGACGCTCCGGAATCCAGCCAGCTCGCCCCGCGCAGACCCGCCGGGATCGGCAGCGCGACCGAAGAGCCGTCCGCCAGGGAGAGAAGCGCCGTCCGGTCGTCGCCTGCCGAGACCACGCCGCTGACAGTCGCCGCTGTTTCCAACACCTGCCCCGTATACGCGCCCGGCTGATGCAGCGCGTCGGTGACGCTTGCCGCCGGGACAAGATGCCCGGACGCGGCCTGACGCGCCTTCAGAAAGTCGCCTGCCGGGTCCGCTAAAACGCGGCCTGCCGTGAGCGCAAGAGCGAGACAGAAAATAGAAAAAATCTTCATCGGTTTGACCCCAGTCATTTTAACATAGTCGGCGGTCACTGTCAAGAAATGAAGGAACAAGCAAACGGAGATTTCACAGCGGTTGTTGACAACCGCTGACAATTAAGATATACTGAACAAAAGCAAGGCACCAACGATTACGCGGCGTGTCTGAACCCGCCGCCCTGAGAGAGAGAACCCGAACCGGATGGAGTCCGAATCCAGAGATCTGCTGACCGTCGAACAAGCGGCAGCTTACTTGCAGCTTAGTCAATCCAGCATTCGTTCCTACATACGCCAGGGCAAGCTCAATGCGTTTCGGATCGCCGGCAAGCGCAAGGTGCTGATCCCGCGCACGGAGCTTTTGAAGCTGCTGGAACCTGCCCGCGCTCAGGATGTAGACCTAGAGCTTGCCGCTGGCCCCGATGACGAAGAATAACCTCTACCCTTAAAGAACCCCATGACACCGCCGTCATTTCCCGCAGCTGACTCATTTCCCGCAGCTGACTCATTTCCCGCAACTGTCGTTATCCAAGCCCGCACGGCAAGCCCCGGACTCCGGGCCGAGCTGGCGGAGCTGTGGCGCTACAATCACTTAATTCGCACGCTGGTGGAGCGCGACCTGCGGGTACGCTACAAAAACTCCGTGCTGGGCATTGCGTGGACGATGGTCAGCCCGCTGATTCAAGTCTTTGTGCTGACCATCGCCATCAGTTATATTTTAGGTTCCGGCCCGAAAAACCTCAGCGCGTACATCTTCTGCGCGACCATTCCCTGGACGTTCTTCCAGACTGCCATTCTCGACTCATCTACGTCCGTGCTGGCCAAGCTGGGCCTGCTCAAAAAAGTCTATTTTCCGCGCGAAATCCCGCTGATTGCCACGGTCTGCCAGAACTTTGTCCAGTTTCTGGTGTCTTTAGGCATTTTCATGGTCTACCGCTGGGCGCTGACCCCGCTGCTGCACGGCGGCAATGTCGCGCCGCCGCTCGCGATCCTGTGGCTCCCGGTGCTGGTTGCCGACTTGTTTCTGCTGACCCTCGGTGCGGCGTTCTTTGTCGCCACGGCGAATGTCTTTTACGAAGATGTCAAGTTCATCATTTCGCTGACAATGGGCTTTTTGTTTTACCTGCTGCCGGTGATCTATTTCGCCGAGAACGTCTTTTATTCGCCTCATCTCACCAAGCTGCTCGGCGTGAGGCTCCAGTGGTGGGCATACCACCTGTACCTTGCCAATCCGCTGCCCTGGCTGGTGACAGCATTCAAGCAGGTCTTTTTCGGCAAAGCGATCATTTCTAACATCAATGCTCCGGTCGTTTACAGCGCCCCGTTTGACTGGCGCTACCTGCTGCTGGCGACGGTGACCTCCGTGGGGACTTGCCTGTGGGGTTATGCGTTCTTCAACAGCCACAAGTGGAAGTTCACGGAGCGGCCATGAAAGAACCCACCCCGCAGCAAGCTGCGACCCTCCCGAAGCGGGAGGGTGAAGAGTTAGAGCCTCTGAGTCCTTCCGTTTCGGGAGGACCCCTGCGAAGTAACTTGTTGCAAAGCAAGGAGGTGGGTTCTAAAACGGGTCCCGCCGTTGAAGTCGTCAGCCTCGTCAAAGAGTTCCGGGTGTACCATCGCAGCTTCGGGTCACTCAAAAGCCACGCGGCGGCGCTGGCGAAATCACTGGCGCAGCGGGAAGCCGTTTCCGGCTTTGAAGTGCGCCGGGCGCTGGACGGCGTCTCGTTCGGGATCGCCACTGGGGAAGCGGTCGCGCTGGTTGGGCGCAACGGCTCCGGGAAAAGCACGCTGCTGTCTGTTCTGTCCCGGATTTACCTGCCGACGGGGGGGGAAGCGCGGCTGACGGGGCGCATGATGAGCCTTTTGGAACTAGGGGCAGGCTTTGACCCAGAGCTGACCGGAGCGCAGAACGTCTTTTTCAACGGCGTCATTTTGGGACTAACCGAAGACGATGTTGCGGCTCGCTACGATGCCATTTTGGACTTCGCCGAGCTGGACCGGCAGGCGATGGACCTGCCGGTGCGGATGTATTCGTCCGGGATGCAGCTTCGCCTTGGCTTTGCCATCGCGGTCCATCTCGACGCCGATCTGCTGCTGGTCGACGAAGGTCTGGCGGTCGGCGACGAAGGCTTTCAGGAAAAATGCTTCCGCAAGATCGAAGAGTTCAAGACCGAAGGCAAGACCATTCTCATGGTGACGCATGAGCTGGACCACGTCGAGCGGCTGGCCGAGCGCGTCCTGTGGCTCGACAAAGGCACCCTGCGGCGCGACGGCCCGGCAGCGGAAGTCTTGGCAGAATACCGGGCGAGCTTTCCCCATGAGTCTTGACCCGCCCGACATTTGCGTCGCCATTGTTTCCTACAACACGCAAAACTTGCTGCGAGCCTGCCTGCGCTCGCTTCTGGCACGGGAAGCGGACGGTGAGGCGCGTCTAGAGATTATTGTCGCCGATAACGGCTCGGCAGACGGCAGCCCGGAAATGGTGCGCCGGGAGTTTCCGACCGTGCGCGTCCTGGAGACCGGCGAAAACTTAGGCTTCGGACGCGCGAACAACCTAGCCCTCTCGCACGCTTCCGGCCGCGCCTACTGCCTCTTGAATTCCGACGCGGAAGTTTTGCCCGGTGCCCTGCGAGAAGCGCTGAGGGTGCTGAATTCCGACCCGAAGATCAGTCTAATCGGCGGCCAGCTTTTGTGGCCCGACGGCCGCCCGCAAACATCACATGGCGACGACCCGACGCTTCTCGGCGTCCTGCGCGAGCAGACGTTCACAGGCGCACAGGGCGTTGCGCCCTCTATTGCGCCCCAAAACAGGGCAATCTTTGACGTAGACCAGATTTGCGGCGCGTTTATGCTGATTCGCCCCGAAGCTTGGCGGGAAATGGGCGGCTTCGATCCGCACTATTTCATGTATAATGAAGATGTGGATCTGAACTTCCGCCTGCGCCGGGCCGGCTGGCGGGTCGTCTTCGCCCCCGAAGTTCGCGTGACCCACCATCTCGGCGCGAGCAGCAGCGCGGACTGGCAGAAACGCGCCCGCATGGTCGCCGCTTACAACGAAAGCCGATTTTACTTCTTTTCGCGCTTCTACGGCCCGGCGGCGGGCGCAAAACTCAAAACGTACTGCCTGCTCGGAGCCGCCATTCGCCTCTCCGGCTGGCGTGTCTTATCCCTCGTGAAGCCATCCGCGCGGGACAAAGTTAAGCTCTTTCAGGAAGTCTGGCGGCGGACAGCCGCACTGCGCTCTTCCGGCACTTGACTTTCCGCATAAATGCGTATAAAGTACATATTATCAACGCATTTTTTGCACGAAAGAGAAACAACATGGCCCGTACCCTCAGTCCCCGCCCGGAGCGCGTCCGCCTCAGCTTGGAAGTCTCGCCGGAGCTGAACGAGAAGCTGGACGAGCTCTCCGATAAGATCCACGGCTCGAAAAGTGATGTCCTGCGCCGCGCCGTCGCTCTCATGGACATTGCCGTTCGCGCCCGCGACGAAGGGCATAAGCTCGGCGTTGCTGACAAGATCCAGCCGCTTTTGACCGAAATCATCGGAATATAGCGTGCCACCTGACTTTGAAGATGCTTTGCCGGACCCGCCGCTGCCTCCTGCTGTCAACCTTCCTTTGCCAGCCGAAGACGCGACCTTCGACATCAGCATCAAACGGATGGCCCGGAAGAGCGAGCCGCGACGCTGGAAGAGAAGCGAGCAACGCTGACCGAGAAAGCAAGCGCCTCCCGCGAGAAACGCAATCGGCGCACCATAATACTGGTCGTGCTGTTCGCGGTTTTGGGCCTGTGCCTGTACGAAATCTTTTTTGCGCCCCCGGATGAAACCCGGCGCCAATTCGCAGGGAAAATGGCGCTGGCGATTGTAGCCTTTGCTGTTGGTAATGCCTTTCCGAATCTTCTCAAAGAGGGTGAAGATAAAGAAAAGGGAACGTAATTTGTCACGATGAACCCATCTCTCATACAACTTATTCCGAGGCCGCTGAAGAAAAACCCGTTTCTGCGTTTTTGTTTCTCTCTACTCGCGGAAGCGCCGGCGCTGCGGAAAATCGCGGGGTATGTGGCTGCCGTGGGCGGCGGGCGAGTTTTGTGGGTGCTGGACACGCTGGAAGGGGAACACGGACACGCGCTTTCTTTTACCGAGCAGAAGCCAGTCAACAAAAACAACGAGCCGATCCCCTGGTACAGTTATCCTTCTATTGAATATCTGTCCAATCTGGATTTTCGTCAGAAAACAATTTTTGAGTACGGTTCCGGGAACAGCTCGGCGTTTTGGGCGCAGCGGTGCCGGCAGATCCTCAGCGTGGAAGACAATGCAGAGTGGCACAAAATTGTCTCGGCGTCCCTTCAGTCCAATCAGCGCCTGCTTCTTGTGACGGAGCGCGAGCTTTACATTGCCGCCGTGTCGCAGAGCGAAGTTAGGCCGGATGTGATTATCGTGGACGGGAGCCACCGGTTTGCCTGCGCCGAAGCGGCAAGGCAGGCGCTCGCTCCCGGCGGCATGATCATTCTGGACAACTCCGACTGGCATCCAAAAACGGCGGCGATGCTGCGTGGGTCAGGACTGATTCAAGTGGACTTCACGGGCTTCAATCCAATCAATTATTACGTGACTACGACTTCCGTGTTTCTCCGCCGGGACATTGAGATTGTGCCGCGCTTTGACCGCCTGCCGATGCCGGGAATGGGAGCAGGGCTTCATGTGGAAGACCCGGAGTAGCATCAAGCCATGCCGCTGACAACGCCGGTCGCGTTTTTTATCTTTAACCGGCCTGACGTGACCCGCCGGGTGTTTGCAGCGATTGCAAAGGCGCAGCCGGCGACGCTGCTGGTGGTCGCCGACGGCCCGCGCTCTTCCGAAGAGCAAGGGAAATGCGAGGAAGTGCGGGCGATCATTGACAGCGTAGATTGGCCGTGCCGGATCATCACTGAGTATGCCGAAACGAACTTGGGCTGCAAAGAGCGGTTGTCGTCCGGTCTGAGCTGGGTTTTTTCGCACTGCGAAGAAGCGATTATTTTGGAAGACGACTGCGTGCCGGAACCGTCGTTTTTCCCGTTCTGCGAGCAGATGCTCCGGCGTTACCGGGACGACGCGCGGGTGATGATGGTGACGGGGACGAACTATCTTTTAGACCGGCTGGACGTGCCGGAAAGTTATGTATTTTCCCGCTACTACTGCGTTTGGGGCTGGGCGACCTGGCGGCGAGCCTGGGCGCACTATGACATCGCGCTTGCAGAATGGGACCAGCAGAAGGCAGACAGGCAGATCCGGGGCTTCTACCCGCAGCGGTTTATGCAAGAGGCCGTTGGGTCTGGATTTGACCTGGTACGGCAGAACAAAATAGACACCTGGGACATTCAATGGTCGTACTCGTGTTTGTTTCAGTCGGGCCTATGCATCGTGCCGCGCGTCAACTTGATTTCCAACATCGGCGCAGTCGGGCATCACTCAGCGGCGGCGGACCGGAACCACTTCAAGCCGGTCTTCGCGCTGGACACGGATGCACTGGTCCATCCGGCGCAGATGTTCCCCGACCAGCGGTACGACGGTCCGTTTTTCGCCCAGCAATTCCAGCCGTCGCCTAGGCCATTGTGGCGGCGCGTCGCCGGAGCGGCCAAGCGGCGTTTAGTTCGCTTTGTTGATGGCAGGAGCCGACATGGTCATTCGTTCTTTTAATGCCGCTTCTTCCCGCGAGCAGCGGCTTTGGAAGCTGATCCGCCCGTTTGTCCCAAAGCGCTTCGGCTGGTTCTACGAAGGCTGCCCCGATGTGCCGGGTCAGATGTGGTATGCCGAGCGCAAAGTCCTGTACGAGACCATTCGGCAGTGTCGGCCGCAAGTGGTCTGCGAAAGCGGCACCTGGCGCGGCGGCAGCACCTATTTCATCGCGGAAGCGCTCCGCAAGAACGGCAGCGGCATTCTGCATACGACGGAAGCAAACCCGGAATTCTTTGCGGAAGCGACGGACAGTTACGAGACGGCACTCCGCTTCCTGCGCCCCTTTGTGGACTTCCATTTCGGCGAAAGCGCGGCGGTTTACCCGCCCCTGCTGCCAAAACTCGGCAAGGTAGATGCCGTCCTGCTTGACGGGGCCGAAGACGGGCCACAGACGTTTCAAGAATTTCAGATATTTGAGCCGTATTTGGGTGCCGGTTCGATTGTCATGGCGCATGACTGGAACACGGAAAAAATGGCGGTTCTGCGGCCTTACCTGGAAGCGTCTGCCGAGTGGACGCTTGTTGCAGAAGTCCCACCGCCGCAGTCGGTCGGCTTTGCCGTGTTCCGGCATAAAGCATGAAGCGACTTCTAAAACGCATTCTGCCGCGCTCGCTGCAAAAAAGAATCTTGCGCGGCCTGCGCTGGTTTCCTGACCGACACGCGCTTTCTCTGCTGCCCCCGGCCGATTTGGACGCGCCGGCAAAAGCGGCGCTGGTATCTTATGTCACGGCCCCGTTCAAAGAAGGCTCCGGCTCGACGCTGTTCACGCACGCGGGGGTCCCGAAATTAATGGCGCGGGCCGTGCAGGAGCTGGGGTATGCTGTAGACGTGATTGAATGGGACAACACGGCATTTGTCCCCCGCAAAGACTATGCGCTGTTTATCGGCCACGCGGGAATGAACTTCGAGCGCCTTGCCCGGCGTCTCGGCCCGCACTGTGTCAAGATTTACTTTTCGACGGGAACCTACTGGCAGGAACATAACCGGGCGGAAAAACAGCGTTTCGACGATTTAGAGCAGCGGCGCGGTGTCCGGCTGCCGCCGGACCGCCCGATTGAAAACAGCGAGGAACGCGCGAATGCCCAAGCGGACGGGATACTCTGCCTCGGCAACCATCTCGCAAGAGCGTCTTACGCGAAGTTTCCGGTCGTTTATGCAGTGAACAACGCCGCGTATCCGCTGCCAAACAATCCGCTGCTGAAAAACGATACGGTAGGAACCGGCCCAGTCGGCTTTTTGTTTTTGTCCAGCGAAGGCAATGTCCACAAAGGCCTGGACCTGCTGCTGGAAACGTTCTCGCGGCCAGACGTGCAAGCGGTCGCACAGCTTTACATCTGCCAGAAAATACGGCCCGATTTCCACGCGCTGTATCAGCAGGAATTGGAAGACATCCCGAACATCCACCTGGTCGGCCATGTAGACCTGCAAAGCGATTTGTTTCAGGAAATCAGGCGAAAATGCACGTTTCTAATCCATCCTTCCTGTGCGGAAGGCCAGCCGGGCGCAGTGCTGGACGGGATGCGGTACGGCTTAATCCCGGTGCTGACGCCGGAAAACCATATTGACGTAGAAGATTGCGGCTTTCTGATCTCGCCCGCGCTTCCCGAACTGGCGGAAGAAGTCAAGCGGCTGTCGCGGCTTCCCGATGCCGAGTGTCGGCGGCTGGCGCAAAACGCGCAGGAAGCCGTGCGAACACAGTTCTCGCCGGAAGTATTTTCCACCAGCATCAAGCGCAGCATTTGTTTGTTCATTCATCATAAAGAAGGCAGTGCGACATAACCGCGTTTGCACCCTAGCCATGTCCTGAAGGACACGGCTATTGGGCGCAGACGCCGAAAACTATGCCTTCGGCGCACTCAGATTGTGACCACAGTACCGTTATCTTAGTCCCACGCCTTCCAGGTCTGCCAGTGCAGAAGTGGGGGTTCCCGGCGTCTGCGCCCAATAGTCGTGTCCTTCAGGACATGGTCTTGATGTATGCAAGCAAATCCCGTTATGACGCGCCCGCTCAAAAAGCAGTCTCTAAAAAGTAAGCTGAAAGCCCTCTTTCTGTCGCTGGTTTCCGCCGGAACACTGATGCTTGGCGAGCCGCTGTTTTGGCTGATGGGCCGCCGACGCGCGGCCCAGCCCGCACTGACGGATACGCGGCGGATTCTGGTGGTGCGCCTTGACCAGATCGGCGATTTCATCCTGACAACGCCGTTTCTGCGGGAGCTGAAAAAGAGCGCCCCGCTGGCGCGGATTACCCTCGTCGTCAAGCCGGAGTTGGCCGAGATGGCCGCGTCCTGCCCATATGCAGACGACGTGCTGACATTTGACTGGCATATCGCCCGGCGCTCTGAAGACTGGCGGCGGCGTCTGCGGGCGCTGTACTTCTGCGCGGCGCATCTGTGGCCCCGGCGCTTTGACCTCGCGATTATTCCGCGCTGGGATGCCGACTGGTACTGCCAGACTTTTATCGCCTACGGAAGCGGCGCCCCCAAGCGCGTCGGCTACTCGGAAGACGTGGATTCCATCAAGCGTGTACACAACCACGGCTACGACCGCTTGCTGACCCAAGCGCTGCACCGAAAATCCGTGACGCATGAAGTGGAGCGCGGTCTTGATCTCCTGCGCGAAATGGGCGGAACTGTGGCCGAAACACTTCTTCCAAGCGTGTCGGACTCTGCTGCCGACGACTGGGCACAGGCGTGGCTTGATGATAACAAAGTCCGGGACAACGAGCCGCTGATCGCGCTCGGCCCGTTTGCCGGGAACTCGGCGCTGAAACAATGGCCTCGTTCCAATTTTGCCGCCCTAGGACGGCGGCTGAGGGCGGAGTACGGCGGGCGGATTGTCGTCGTGGGCGGTCCCGGCAACCGAACCGACGCGCAGGCGATCTGCGGCGAAATCGGGCCGGATGCTCTCACTCTCACCGGCGCAGTCCTGCCGCAGACCGCCGCGCTGCTGCGTCGCTGCACGCTGTTTGTCGGCGACGATTCCGGGCCGATGCACCTGGCCGCCGCCGGCATTCCGGTGGTCGCGCTGTTCGGCCCGTCCTGCCCGCACCGCTTTCGGCCCTGGACACCTACAGCCGAGGTGGTATGGCATCAGCTTCCGTGCAGTCCCTGTTCCATCGCAAAGGCTGGGGAAAACCACGCCGACTGCTGCACCGTCTGCATTTACGAAGAGCCGCTGTGCATGAAAAGCATCACCGTGGAAGAAGTCTTGGCCGCAGTTGAACGCACCGGAGTTTTGGCGGCCTGCGTATGACTTCCCCGTTATTTTCCATTATTACGCCGGTCTTGAACGACCGGCCGGGCCTGGAAAAGACCATCGCGTCCGTGCTGGCCCAGCCACCTGAGCTGTTTGAGTATCTCGTTTTGGACGGCGGCTCGACCGACGGCACCCTGGCGCTGCTCCAGAAACAGTCCGAAAAAGTATGCTGGGTGTCGGAAGCTGACGGCGGCGTTTACCCGGCCATGAACAAAGGCGCGGCGCGGGCTTCGGGTGAGTTTTTGTACTTTCTCGGTGCCGGAGATACACTCCGGCCCGGCATTTTAGCGGAAGTCGCCGCGCAAATCCCGCGCAGGCCGCTGACCTACTTCTACGGCAATGTCTACGCCGAAGCCTACGGACGGGTCTACAATGGCCGCTACTCCCCGTGGAAGCTGAGCCGCCTCAATATCTGCCACCAGGCCGTCTTCGCACACCGCAGCGTATTTGAGCGCGTCGGACAGTTCGACACGCGCTACACGATCATGGCCGACCATGTCTGGAACATGAAAGTCTTCGGCGACCCGGCCATCACCAAAATCTACTCCGATTTAGTGATCGCCGATTATGCCGCCGGCGGCCTCAGCCAGCAGCGGCCCGACCCGCAGCTGATCGCCGACCGCCTGGCGCTCATCAAGCAGTATTTAGGTCCGATGCCGTATGTTCTTAACAAGTCTGCCGCTCTGCTGCCGCCGGGCCTCAAAGAAGCGCGTTTCCAGGCAGTCCAGAAGCTGAAAGCGGTTTGGAGGAGCGCCCATGCGGATCGGCATTGATGTGCGGACACTGTCGGGCCGTTTCACCGGCGACCGGACCTACTGGCGCGGCCTGCTGTCCGGCCTCGCCGCCGTGGACTCCATCAACGAATATGTTCTGTACACGCGCGGCCCCGTGGAAGGCGACCCGCCGCTGCTTGGGCCGAACTTTCAGTGGCGGCAGATCGCAACGCCTGCCAATGATGCGCTGTGGATGCTGTCGGCGTTCCCAAAAGCGCTGAAGGCCGACAAAATTGAGGTCGCTCATACCCAGTACAACATCCCGCTGCTCGGCGCTCCCTGCCCGGTCGTGACCACGGTGCATGATGTTTCGTTCCAAATCCACCCGGAGTTATTTCTGCCGAAAGACAGACGAATACTGCAAACGTTTGTCCCGCGCTCCCTGCGAAAAGCCGCCGCGGTGGTCGCGGTCTCTGAAAGCACGCGCCGGGACATCCTGCGCTCGTACCCCTTTGTCCCCAAAGAGAAAGTCTTTGTCGTGCTGGAAGCCGCCGGCCCGCACTTCAAACTCCCTGACGGCGGGCAGGAAACCGCGCGGACAACGGCGAATAACGCGCTGGGATTAGAAAACAAGCCGTATTTGCTCGCCGTCGGGGTCTTGCAGCCACGCAAAAACCTGGAAGTCCTGCTGGATGCATTCGCCCTGCTGAAGCTCGGCCCGCACCCGCCGCCGCACCGATTGATCATTGCTGGCAAGCGCGGATGGTTGGACGAGACCGATAAGCAGCTTGCCGCTCTGCCCGCCGAAGTGACTCGCGAAATCGTGCTGGCGGGTTATGTCGCCGACGCCGATCTGCCGGCGCTCTACGCCGGGGCGGACGCGCTGTGCTACCCGTCGCGCTATGAGGGCTTCGGTTTGCCGCCGCTCGAAGCGATGGCCTGCGGCTGCCCAGTCTTGTGCAGCCGGGCGTCGTCGCTGCCGGAAGTGGTCGGCGACGCCGGGATCTTGCTGCCGTTCGGCGACAGCAGCGCGTGGGCACACGCCCTGGAAACTTTGCTGTCGTCGCCGCCGGTCCAATCGCGCTGGCGGGAGCGCGGCCCGGCACGTGCGGCCTTGTTTTCGTGGGAACGCGCCGGGCGCGAGACGCTGGAAATCTATGAAAATGCGAGGAGTACGAGGGCGTGAACGCCCTCGTGTCACGTCTTCGTTTATGACATTGACTTTGAAGAGTATACTATGACAACACTTTTAGACCCGAAGTTTTTGGCGGTTCTCGCCTGCCCCGCCGACGACAACCGTCCGCCGCTGCGGCAGGACGGCGACACACTGGTCTGCGATCAGTGTGGCCGCATTTACCCGATCCGCGACGGCATTCCTATCCTGCTGCCCGAAGAAGCCGCCCTGCCGACTAAATCAACTTAAAGTCATCAGCTTAGAAAAGACACCCCCTACGGAGATCCACTGTGCAGCTTACTCGCTCCGGCCCGATCCGCATTGCGCTTATTCACGGCCCCAACCTCAATATGCTCGGCATCCGCGACCCGGACATCTACGGCAAAGACGATTTTGAGTCGGTCAACCGCAAAATCACGGCCCATGCCAAGTATCTTGGCGTGGACGTGACCATCAAGCAGTCAAACTCCGAAGGCGCGATTGTGGACTTCGTCCAGGAAGCCATGGGCGAGGCCAATGCCATCGTCATCAACCCCGGCGCGTACACCCACTACTCGTATGCCATCCGGGACGCCATCGCCGACTCGCGCCTGCCGACGATTGAAGTCCATCTGTCCAATATCCATGCCCGCGAAGAGTTCCGCCGTCACTCGGTCATCTCCGCCGTCACCACCGGCCAAGTCGTCGGCTTCGGCCCTTACGGCTACCTCATGGCTCTCAGCGCGGCAAAGAATCTCCTCGAAGAAAGCCATCGGTAGCCTCTCACGACTTCAGACTGACATTTCCTCAAATATCTCGGTCCCATCCCGCACAGGCCGCGCAAACTGTGCGCCGCAATGCTCGCACAGGGCGTGGCTCACCACACGCAGACGCCCGCAGTTCAGGCAGACGACCCGCGCCGGCCATGCTCGCAGCGCCAGCAAAAGCAGCACCCCATACCCGCCGAGCCAGAAGACGCCAAAAGCCCACAGCAGCCGGTTTTTCGGCGCATCCCCGCACCGGCGGCAGATCAGCCAGGCCAGACCAGCGGCAAGAAGGCCTGCCAGGCCAGAGATCAAAAATATACGCCAGTAGTCGCGCGAGCTTTCCTGGATGATTGCTGCCGAAGGCCAACCAAGTTCGCTGCCGACAGCGGCGTAAGCCGCAGCGAGCGGCGTAAGCACGGGCGGGAACGCAAGAAAAACAGCATTGTCTGCCAGTGAGCGCGGATTTTCCGGCCTTGACGCCCAGCGCTGTCCGGTAGAGGGAAATGTCTCAGTTTTCAGAACTCGCCCGTTTGCGCTGACGGTCACGACCTTGTCGACTCCCACTGGGTCCCGGTTCTGATACCAGAAAAAGAAGTGGGATAAGTCAGCCGTGGCGACTTGGACATCTGTCTTGTCGCCGGGCGGAAGCGGTGTCGTGAACAGTTTACGAGCGGTCTTGGAGTTCGGCGTTTGAACGATCCAGGTGTAAACCGTGATTTGGCGATCATCGGCCACAAAAAATGCCGCTTTTTGATCGGCGTGGACATTCTCTCGGTTTTGGATCAGCGCCGGAGACCAGGCTGTGCCGAGTACCCCGTTTAGACCCGGCGCATCTTGCAAAAGACTGACTGATACCGGAGCAACATTTATCAAGTACAGTGAATTAGAAAATCGCAGGATGTCCAAGCCAACATTGTCGTCTTGAACCGGCATACCCGGCGGAAAATGCCCAGCTTGGGTTTTATCCCGCGAAAACCCGCTTGGTCCTAAATAGCTGATGTGTGGTGCGCCGGAGCCATACACTTCATACCGGACGATCTGCTGCTCACGGCTGTCGTAGTACCAGTTACCACTTTGCTCTGCATTGTTTGCACCGTCCGTATAGGAAACATAGCGATCTGTTCTCTGATAGGACGAGAGATATTGCTGGACAGGCAAAGCGGTAGGCAAGTAAGACATGTCCGATAACTTGTCTTTCTGGGACAACTTGTCCCAAACTCCGGGTGCAACCGTGCGGCCAGCCAAATCAGTGACAGTTACAGTCTTCTCGTCGGTGTCATTAATATCCGGTCCATGCTGAACGCTCTCAAAGACATGGCCCTGCGGGTCAATTTTGTAGTCGGTGCGCCACCATTCTGTGTGCGAGTCATGAACATACTGGTACGCCGAAAAGGACAGTCCCACGAGTCCGACCCCGACCGCCAGCACGGCAGGATACAAGGCCAGCCCCAGCGCAAACCGCAGCGGCTTGACCTGCTGCTTATAGTCTCCCGCAGACGCAAAGCTGCCCCAGGCCGCCAGCATCAAAACGACTGCAACAAGGACGCATACCAGCGCAGCCTGCCAGAACTCAGTAAAATAGAACGCCGCCCAGGGAGCGATGAGCGCCGATATAATCGGCAAGGCACGGCTGCCATACCAACGGACGGGACGCAAAGCGACCAGCAGGCCCGCAAAGTAGAACGGCAGGCCAGATAATATCGTTGCCCAGCCGGCCAGCGTGAACCGAAAGTCAAACGGAGCAGGGATATGACTGGGTGACGCGGCCCAAAGCGCAAAGCCCAGCAGCGGCGGAACTGTCACTAAGAAGTAAAGACACACGCCGGGAACGACTTTGCCGAAAAACAGCGTCGTGGGTGTCGCCGGGCGGTGCATCAGGAACGCCCACTGGTCGCGGCGCAGCTCCGGCAGGATTTGCAGCAGGCCAAGCGCGAGACCAACCAGGGGGACTGAGATAGTCAGCACCAAGTTGACGTCGCTCCAGATTTGGGACAAGGCTGGAAATGCCGGCTGCCGGGACACGCTGTAGGCAAGGCCGAGGGACAAAAGAAGGAGGGCCAGCACCGCCCAGCGGGCATTCTCGTGCCATTCTTTCCAGAACAAGGCTTTTAGATCGGCTCTCATTTGGCCTCCTCCAATTCGGTGTCCGCGAGAAATGAAGTCTTTTCGCCGCGCGTGCTGAGGTAACTGACAAAAGCGTCTTCCAGCCCCAGCGGGACCGGATCAATGCGCTCGGCTCCCAGGGACGCCAAACGCTGCTCGGTATCGCGTAGGTCGTCCGAACCGGCCAGTGTGATTGTCACTTCGCGGCCTGCCCGAAAGACTTGCAGGAGACCGGGCAGGGGCGGCAGGACAGGAGGCGTCCCGCCAAATGTCAATGTGTACTGCCGGACACGGCTGCGAAACGTCTCCAGCGAGCACTCGGCGCGGAGTGTCGCGCCGTCCAGCACCGCGATCCGGTCGGCGACACGCTCGACATCGGACAAGAGATGCGACGAGAAAAAGACGGTCTGATCGGCGTTGCGCGTCAGGTAAATCATGGACTGAAGCAGGCTGCGCCGGGCGACCGGGTCGAGGCCAAGCGCTGGGTCATCCAAAATCAGCAGTTCCGGCTGCGGAGCAAGGGTCAGCGCGAGGCATAGGCCCGCTCGCTCGCCGCGCGACAAGTCCCCAGCCTTGGCACTCGGCTTGAGGCCGAAATGGTCCAGCACGGACTGAAAGATTCTCGCGTTCCAGCGCTCGTAAAACGCCGACTGGAAGTGCCCGCACTCAGCGGCGGTCATCCAGCCGTAGACATGGTGGCCTTCGGCGAGGTAGCCGATCCGGGCGCGTGCTTCCGGCGGCAGCGCCCCGCTGCCGAAGCCCAGCACCGACGACGACCCGCGCGTAGGAGGCAGCAGGCCGAGCAGCATCCGTATTGTGGTGCTTTTGCCGGCCCCATTGCGCCCTAAGAACCCGAAGATGCAGCCGCGCGGGACAGTCAAATCCAGTGAGTCTACGACGCAGCACCGCCCGAAATAGCGGGTCAGGCCCTGCGTCTCAATCACGTTTTCGTTGATCGGTGTGTTCACGAAGCGACTCCTAACGTGTCGGCCCCCAGCTTGGACACGGTGAATTTTTCAGACAGCAGTTGCCAGATTTCGTCCGGCCCGAAATCCAGGAATGCCACTTCGCGCACGAACGAAGCGGCGGCGTCTTCCAGGCGGCGGTGACGCTCCTCATCGGACAGCCGCTGGCGGCGGACGGCGACAGTCAGCCCGCGTCCCGGCTGAGACAGGACCCGGCCTTCGCGGGTCAGCTCGCTGTAGGCGCGTGCGACGGTATTCGGGTTGATCACCAGCCGCTCGGCAACGGCGCGGATGGACGGCAGAGGATCGCCCGGCGCAAGCTGCCCGGAGGCAATCGCCATGCCGACCTGATCCATAATCTGCCGGTAGATCGGCACACTGCTGCCGATGGCGACGGAAAGCTCAAGCGCCACGAATGTTATCCTAACTGTATTAGTTTGGTTAGTACAGTATAAGCGAACTTGAGCGAGTTGTCAAGCCCCGCGCAGACTTTTTTGTTACGCGATTTTTGCCGCAGAGACTATTTCAGCGGTATAATAAGGAGAGAAGTATCCCTGTCAGAAAGAACTGCTTTATGTCTTCCCCCGCCACTCAAAACGCGCTGAGCCGTATCAAAGCCTTACGTGATGCCCGCGCCGCGCATGACCCCGCGTGTGACGCGCTTCTTTTAACCGACATCGGCAATGTCGGCTATCTGTCGGGCTTTACCGGGTCTACGGCCCAAGTCGTCGTGACGCCGACCGAGGCTTTATTTATCACCGATGCCCGCTACACGCTCCGCGCCCAAAGCGAGTGCGCCGGCTTTGAGATCGTTCAAACGCCTGCTGGCAGCGGCGGCTACGGCGACGCGCTCAAAGCCGTTTTGGAAGCCCGCCCTGAGATAAAGAGTCTGGGTTTTGAGGCGGATACCGTCACCGTCAGCCAATTTGAGAAGCTTCAAGCCCTGCTGCCTGGCTTAACGTGGGTTCCGACCTCCGGCAGTGTCGAGACCCTACGCCTGGTTAAAGACGCAAACGAAGTTGCGCTGATCCAGAACGCCATCACCGTCGCCGAAACCGCGATGGAGCGGATCAAGCCGCTTCTAGTCCCCGGCACGCGCGAACAGGATTTTGCCTTAGAGCTGGAATTTGCCATGCGGAAGCTCGGCGCGTCCGGCGCAGCCTTTGATACGATTGTCGCGTCGGGAACTAACGGTGCCCACCCGCACCACCATGCCGGGCCGCGCCCGTTTGTTCCCGGCGACTTCGTCACGATTGACTGGGGCGCGGCCGTGAACGGCTACAATTCGGACATTACGCGCACTTATGCCATCGGTGCCGTCACCGACAAGCAGCGCGAGGTGTACGAAATTGTGCTGGAAGCCCAGCGTCTGGCGATTGCCGCCATTCGGCCCGGCAAGACCGGCAAAGAAATTGATGCCGTTGCCCGTGACTATATCACGGCGCAGGGCTGCGGCGATGCATTCGGCCATTCCCTAGGCCATTCTTTAGGCCGCTCAGTGCATGACGGCCCCGGCTTTTCGGTCCGGTCCGACACGCTGATACTCGCTCCCGGCATGGTGATGACAGTCGAGCCGGGGATTTACTTGGAAGGGTGGGGCGGCCTGCGCTTGGAAGAAGACATTCTTGTCACGGAAGACGGCTGCGAGATTTTGACCCATCTGCCGAATGCTTTGGAAGTCCTGACTTAATGTTCCCGGAGGCTCCGTATGCGATCCCGCCACATTCACGCCTTTACGCTGATTGAGCTTCTTGTCGTCATCGCGATCATTTCGATCCTCGCCGCTATTTTGTTTCCGGTCTTCGGGAGTGTTCGGGAACGGGCGCGGGCGACGGCCTGCCTGTCCAACCAAAAGCAGATCGGGCTGGCGTCCATGATGTATTCAGAGGACAACAACGAGGCGCTGCTGCAATACTACTACAGCGGCCTCGGCCAGCCTAACATCGGCTACTGGCCGAACCGCTTGTTCCCGTATTTGACCAGCCGCCAGGTGCTGGTCTGCCCCAGCCGAACCAAGCTGCCCGATGCCGCCACGGAAGCCATCAAAGAAATGACCGGCGAAACCGGCTACGGCCTCGCGTATCCTTTTCCCGGCAGCGGGGTTTACCCAGCGTCTCAGTATCAATCACCTGCCCAGCATGTTTATCTCATGGACGGCATCGGCACCGGCAGTATTTCCCAGGCGGAAGTCTACAAAGCCTACGTCAACCTGCCTTACGACCTGCATATCCCCGGTCTGCCGGCGTATAATTACGCTTATCATGCCGACCCGGACCCGCGCCATAATGGCCGGGTCAGCGTCGTTTTCCTGGACGGCCATGCTAAAGCGCTGACGCTGAATGCGCTTTATGGCCTGCCGGACAACTCGCCCGCCAGCCTCGCCCTGCTGCCGGTCCCGAAGACACCGGCCTTAGAAGCGCTTTGGGGCGACGGGTAGACAGCTCACCCGCCGGCCTGCTTGTTCAGAATGACTTCACAGGGAGCGCGGTCAATCACCGTTCGGGAAACCCGCTGCATCAGCGTGTCGGCGGGGTCGTCCGACCGTTGATACGCCAGCACGATCAGCGACGCTTCCAAAGCCGCCGCCTGCGTGACAATCTCTTCCCCGGCATCACGGGCGCGGGTGACAATCGGATGAGCCGTCACTCCTTCGCAGCGGGCCGCATCCGTCGCCGCCGCCAGCGCTTTGGACGCCAGGGCTTCTTCTTCCGGCAGCGGGGCGGTCAGCGGCAGGTGGCGCGGGACTTCCAAAATGTATGCGAGGTGCAGCCGCGACTTCTGGGCACCGTCCCCCGACGCCGCTTTGGCGAGGCGGCAGGCCAGCGCGCTTGCCGGAGCGGTGTGTTCGGGGCGCAACAATGGGACCAGAATGTTTTGCGGGGTGTTTGCGCCCTCATTTGCGCGTGTGCCACTTCCTCCGCAGAGCTTCAGCGACGCTCGCGCTTCTTCCAGCGTTGCCGTCACCGGCAGGCGGGAGCGGACTCCCGGCACGGCCCGAATAGACTCCGAGACATTTTCCGGCAGGCCGCAGACCACGATCCGCGCCCGGTACCGCGCGATATAGTCCATCGCATCCCGAAACGTCTTCGCACCCTCCGCCGAGCAGCCGGTCAAGGCGCTGCCGTCCACAATAATGCCCTCGGCATGATGCCGGAGCAGCAAGTTCGCCGCCGCCTGAATGGTCGGCCATAAGTTTTTGTCCAGCTCGCCTTCAAGCTGCACCACATCTTCCCGCGCTTCAATGATCATAACTTCTTTCCCAAAAGCCTCCCCGGTTCAATGTGCCGGACACGCCTGAGTAGGAGTGGGATACCTAACACCAGTGTAATCCCAGCATAACGAAATGGTTGGGCGATGTCTGCATGGACGCAAATCCCCAGGCCCAAAAGTACCGCAAAACACGCGATCCCGGCAGTGAAGAAGAGTGCGCTGCCACTAACGCGCTTGTAGCCTAGAAGGAGTCCTGCACACACAAGATTAAGACTAGCAGCCCACAGGACGAAGCAGAGCAACAAGGCGATAAAATGATCCATTTTGTACCTCTCGTAGGCCGTTAATCATAGTGCGTGTAGAAAGCGTGGGAATGAAATTCCTACGCTGTGGGGCGCGGACGCCCAGTAGCCGCCTGCGCGGGTACGGATGAAACGATTTCGCTGGTTTCTTCGGCGTTCGGATAAAGTGTGCCGAGTGTGTGATGCTCTTTCTGGCTCTGGATGTAGGCGATGACTTTTGGAATGTTGCCCTGGCTGACCGAGAACGCGCCGTAGCTGCCCTGCCAGGCGAACCAGGAACCGGGCCGCAGGCGTTTGGAAACAAACCGCGACGAGCCGCCTTTGACGTGCCGCACCAAATCCGCTAGCGTGACCGTGTTGGACAGCAGCACCAGCAGATGCACATGGTCGGGCATCCCGCCGACTGCCAAGACTTCGCAGTGGTCATCGTTGCAGACCGCTTCCATATACCGATACAAATCACGTTCTATTTCTTCCGCGATCAGCGGCTGCCGGTCCCAGGTCGCCCAAACAAAATGCACCGCCACGCTCAGCTTATTCTTCAGCATTCGTCCCTCCTTAGACTCTTATTATGTTCCTATCCTACTCCGTACCCGCGCAGGCGGCTACTGGGCGCTTCGCCCCACAGCGTAGGAATTCCATTCCCACGCTCCCAATGCCCACGCTCCCAATGCCCACGCTCCCAATGCCCACGCTCC
>CAXUNT010000077.1:18552-20073 GCA_964252595.1 uncultured Armatimonadales bacterium | reverse complement strand
CCAGTACGCCGAGCGACCACAAGTCCGTGGCGACCGACGCGGGTTCGCCGCGCACCTGCTCCGGCGCCATGTAGGCGGGCGTTCCGATAACGGCATTGGCATTGGTGATGGTGGCTTCTTCGGGCGAGCGGGCGATGCCGAAGTCCAGCAGCTTGGCCGTGCCGTCCGGCAACAGCATCACATTCGCCGCTTTGATGTCCCGGTGGACAATGCCTGCTTCGTGGACGGCGTCCATTGCCCCGGCAACTTGGCTCAAAACCGAGAACGCTTCCCCCAGCGTCAGCTTGCTTTGCTTCAGGCGCTCCCGCAGTGTCTGGCCGCTCAGATATTCCATTGCGAGAAAATGCTGCCCGTCCGCCGCGCCGACCTCGTAGACGGAGATAATGTTCGGATGGGACAGCCGGGCCATCGTCCGGGCTTCCCGCTCAAACCGCGCCACTAGGCGATCGGCTTCTTCGGCGGCGAAGGTCGGCGGCACGGACAGCAGCTTCAGCGCCGCCTGGCCGCCCGTGCGCGTGTCCCGCGCCTCGTAGACCACGGACATCCCGCCCCGGCCCAGCTCGCGCCGCAGGAGGTAGGGTCCGACCAAGCGAGATGCTGTGCCGTTTCTGCTTTTGAGTTCTTCCGCCGGGCTTTGGGTATCAATCATGAGAGCGTTCTTCCGACTTTCCGTGCGCGGCAGCGTCTGCCCGCCGCGTCAGGCAATCCCTATCATTTCAGTCTCTATTTTATCCAAAATTGTTCCCTTTCAACAGCCGCCCATCGTCCGGGTATACTGACGCAATAAAAGAAAATTTGTTTGGGAGAATAGTCTGATGTCTGCACAAACGATTGAAGAGCGGCTGACTGCCGTGGAAGCCGAATTGCAGAAGCTAAAGCGGGAGAAAGAACAAGACGAGGCACAGGCTGAAGAGCCGCGCGGATGGAAACGGATCGTCGGCATCTTCGCGGACAACCCGGAGTTTGAGGAAGCAGTAAAAGCCGGGAAAGAATGGCGCGACTCCTTCCGTCCGTCGGACTACGGGGAGACATCTTAATGTGGCTGCTTGACACAGATTACCTCAGTATTTTGGAGCGTGGCGGCAGTTCTGCGCTTCCACTCCAAATACGGCTGGACCAGGTTCCGATTGATCAGATCGGCACAACTATCGTAAACTACGAAGAACAAATGCGCGGCTGGCTTTCACGGGCGGCATGAGCCAGCACACCGGCGCAGCTACAAAAGGCTTACGCACTTCTTGAAGATCACATGGCTACTTTTCGCGCTTTAACGGTCTTGTCTTTCAGCGCCGAGGCGGCGAGCGAGTTTGAACAGCTTCTCAAGGCACATCTCCGCATCGGGACGATGGATTTGAGGATCGCTGCCATCTGTCTTGCCAACGACGCGACGCTGCTGTCGCGCAACCTGAAAGACTTCGGCCAAGTGACGGGCCTCAGCGTGGAAGACTGGTCACAATAAGAAGCGGGGGTGGGGGGGTGGGGAAACCCCCGCGTATTTTTGTGGTTTGGCGCCGGCGACCC
>CAXUNT010000077.1:0-18542 GCA_964252595.1 uncultured Armatimonadales bacterium | reverse complement strand
CCCGCGGCGCCCCCCCCCCCAAAAAACCCCGGGGGGGGCCCCCCCCCCCCCCCCCCCGCTTCTTATTGTCGTCCTTGCCCAACGGCTACTCGGTGGTCACTTGGACCTTTTTGGGCCGCGTTTCTTCGGATTTCGGCAGATGGACTTCCAGAATGCCATCACGATAAGAGGCTTTAACGGCGTCTGAGCGGACGGGGACACTGATGGTGAACGACCGCTGGAAGTGGCCGTAAGAGCGCTCGATGCGGACGTAGCCTTCTTTGCGAGCCGTGTCCTCAAACTTGCGCTCGCCGCGCAGGGTCAGCGTTTCGCCGGTCAGCTCGATGTCAATATCTTCGAGCTTCAGACCGGGCAGGTCCGCCCGGACAACGATCTCGTCGCGGTCCTCAAAGATGTCTACGGCCGGCGCCCAGGTGCGGGCGGGGGTCAGCTCGGCCCCGCCCCGCCCGGTCGGGCGGTTGCTGTCTTCGAACAGGCGGTTGACTTCTCGCTGCAAGCGAGCCATGTCCTCAAAAGGATCGAAACGAACGATGTTTGCCATTGTTGATTTTCCTCCGATTGTTTTTATTAGGTTTTTGGGTTTGGATTGGTCCCCGGCCTTCAGCGGTGAAGGCCGGGGCACAAGGTTATTCGCTCTTGAACTCGGCGTCAATCACGTCGTCGGCAGGCTTGGCGTCTTCAGTCGCGCCTTCCGGTGCGCCTTCGGCGTGGAAGCCGTTGCTGGACTGTGCGCCGCCGTCGGCCTGCTTGTAGAGCAGTTCGGACAGGGCATAGGACGCCGACTGCAATTCGTCGGTCGCGGTCTTGATCCGGTCGGTGTCTTCGGTTTCTAAGGCCGATTTGACATTGGCGATCGCGGTCTCGACTTTGGCCTTTTCGTCGCCGGGCAGCTTGTCGCCAAGGTCTTTGATCAGGCGCTCAGTCGAGTAAACGAGCTGATCGGCATGGTTGCGGGTCTCGGCCTTCTCGCGCAGGGCGGCGTCTTCGGCGGCGTGCGACTCCGCCTCGCGGATCATGCGCTCGATGTCAGCCTTGTCTAGCGTTCCCGCGCCGGAAATCGTGATGCGCTGCTCTTTGTTGGTCGCCCGGTCTTTGGCCGAAACGTTGACAATGCCGTTCGCGTCAATATCAAAGGTCACTTCGACCTGCGGGACGCCGCGCGGGGCCGGCGGGATGCCGGTGAGCTGGAAGCGGCCCAGCAGCTTATTCTGGGACGCCGCCTGGCGCTCGCCCTGGTAGACGACGACATCAACAGCCGTCTGGCCGTCGGCTGCGGTCGAGAAGACTTCGCTTTTCCGGGTCGGGATCGTCGTGTTCCGATCAATCAGCTTGGTGAACATATCCCCCAGCGTCTGGATACCCAGGGACAGCGGGGTCACGTCCAAGAGAACCACGTCCTTGACCTCGCCGCCGAGGACGCCTGCCTGAATGGCCGCGCCGATGGCGACGACTTCGTCCGGGTTGACACTGCGGTTTGGGTCTTTGCCGCCACCGAGCTTCTTGACCAGGTCCTGCACCGCCGGGATGCGGGTCGAGCCGCCGACGAGAATGATCTCGTCTACGTCTTTG
Organism: uncultured Armatimonadales bacterium; assembly: GCA_964252595.1. Lineage (GTDB taxonomy): Bacteria > Armatimonadota > Armatimonadia > Armatimonadales > Capsulimonadaceae > JANXMY01. The sequence continues at coordinate 16,973 of CAXUNT010000077.1, read as the reverse complement.
GCTTCAATGCCGGCATCCGCCAGCGCCCGCTTGAACGGCTCTTCGGTGCGGGTCACCAGATCGCGGGTCAGCTCATCGAACTTCGCGCGGCTTAAACCAACGTCCAGGTGCTTCGGACCATCGGCGTCCGCTGTGATGAACGGCAGGTTGATTGTCGTCTGCACGACGTTGGACAGCTCGACTTTCGCCTTTTCCGCCGCTTCGCGCAGCCGCTGCATGGCCTGCTTGTCTTTGCGAAGGTCAATGCCGGAGTCTTTGCGGAATTCTTCGGCCACGAAGTCTACAATTTTCTGGTCGAAGTCGTCACCGCCAAGATGCGTGTCGCCCGCTGTCGAGCGCACTTCAAAGACGCCGTCACCCACGTCCAGCACGGACACGTCGAACGTGCCGCCGCCGAGGTCGTAGACCAAGATCGTCTCGTTCTTCTTCTTATCCAGGCCATACGCCAGCGACGCCGCCGTCGGCTCGTTGATGATCCGCAGGACTTCCAGCCCTGCAATCGCCCCCGCCGCTTTTGTCGCCGAGCGCTGGGCGTCGTTGAAGTACGCCGGGACCGTAATAACCGCCTTGTCCACCTTTTCGCCGAGATACGCTTCCGCGTCAGCCTTCAGCTTCTGCAAGATCATCGCCGAAATCTGCTCCGGCGTGTACGAAGTGCCGTCAATCGTCACTTTGTCGCTCGTGCCCATCTTGCGCTTGATGGAGATCACGGTCCGGTCGGGGTTCACAACCGCCTGCCGCTTGGCCGCGTTGCCGACCAGCCGCTCGCCGGTCTTGGTGAAACCGACAATAGACGGCGTCGTCCGCGAGCCTTCCGCGTTCGCAATGACCGTCGGCTCCCCGCCTTCCAGAACGGCCACGCACGAGTTGGTCGTTCCGAGGTCAATTCCTACTGTTTTCGCCATGAGTATCTGTCTCCCTAGAGTGTATGTCTGATTAAATCTTGCCGACGCTTAGTATATCACTTGAGCGCGGCATTGTCAATACTCCTAACAAAACATCTACGACTAGCGTTCCCGAATTTACGAGAAATTATTTATAACTCGGCAGGATTTCTCTCATCATCTGTTGAACACCTTTTAGGATCATGCGTTAAGATAGACGCGATCATCAATATGGGTTAGGACAAAAACTTTACGATGCCAAACCAACAAGTCGAACAGCTTATCCAAGAATTAGATGATCAGAGTTTGGCAGAACCGCTGAGGGTAACTGCTCAAACATTGCTTTCGGCAGAGGCGGAAGGTCATAAGCATTGGGTGTTGGCGTTTAGTGGGGGCAAGGACAGCTCGGCAGTAGCGATGTTGACGGTAGAACTTCTCAAGAGAAAAATTCTCAATGACGTTCAGGTTGATGTTGTGTATAGCGATACGCTCATGGAGCTGCCTCCATTTGGAGAGAACGCTCTCAACTTGCTGGCACACATTGACCAGATCGGCAAGCAGAATGAACTTCCAATTAGAACTCATGTGGCTGTCGCTGAGGTAGAACAACGCTATTGGTTCTTGGTGATAGGCAAAGGGTATCCGCCGCCTCATAATCATTTTCGCTGGTGTACGGATCGCCTGAAGATAAGACCGGCCCGCAATGTGATGAAGAACTTAATCAATGAAAGTTCAATCGTCTTGACTGGTGTACGATTGGGGGAGAGCGATAGTCGGGATGGGCGGTTGAGGGCAGCAACGTGTTCAAGAAATGACAGCGAATGTGGTCAAGGAGTCTGGATAGATGGCGACTCAGAAATGAAAATCCCCGGACTAGCTCCTATCATTCACTGGCGAGCGTGTCAAGTAATGGACCTTCTTGCACTCGCAGACTTGTATTGGGATTGGCCTTTTGAAAACCTCACTCGGCTTTATGGAGATGACAATGCGACACGCTTTGGCTGCCATATGTGCACTTTGGTCCGGGAAGACAAAGCGTTGATAGCCGTCACTCAAAATCCGAAATGGCGGCATCTGGCTCCATTGTCTAGTATACGAACAATGTTGCTGGAAGAAGGTCGTAAAGAAGAAAATCGCATTAAGCAGCCAAACGGGAATCTAGGACGGACATCCTTAACCTTCCGTCGTAGTCTGTTAAACCGGGTCATAGAAATGCAATCCGACATAAGCGCGACTTTAATTACGAACGAAGAAATTGAAGCTATTCAAGAGTATTGGCAAGTCGAAGAAGAACTTACTTCGCCTTACAACAACCAGTGTAAGTTCTGGCGCAGGCAGTTGAATGTAATTACGGCTTGATCTCAGAAAGAATTCCATTGTGTCATACACAAACGAACCCAGCAATTTTGCGGGGGGTGACAAGTTTCTAAAACTTGTTAATGAAGAAGACCTCAATATCTTGCAATACTCAGTACCAAAGCTGATTGATGAACTAAAAAGTTCGTTGAAGCAAGAAGATATAAAAGTCTACAATCATCGAGTCACCTCCAAAGTCATTTCAGTCACAGTAGATGGCGGCAATCAGCCTGTTTTTCCAGAGATACCCGCTATTGGAATGGGCTTGATTCGAGTGTCCAGTTCATCCGACAACCTGAAAAAACTACCTACCGATTTTGAGCATATCGTTAGGTATCGTAATTTGACGCCTCTATTCAAAGAAGATGAAGCCACCTTAGCAAAGAAACGTCAAGCGGAAATGGACGCTCTTTGGAATGATGCGAAGCTACAGTGGTTCTCGAAGAAAACAGGAATTACCCTTCAGGACATTGGTTCAAGTTACCTGCACAACCCAGAGGCTTTTATGGGCATCGTTCGTGATTTGGTAGAGTGGGCCTATATCTGCTATGTGGTTAAGGAATATGGCGATAGAATAGATTTAGTCGTTGTTAAGGATGGGCGCTTAGAGCAGCACGGCGTCAACAGCAGTTTTGTACAGAAATTGCGGTCTTTCTTTGAAGGCCACAATGCTATGGTTGTTGGTGTCATTAAATCTTCCAAGCTTCTGAACGGCAGTAACGGCATCAGCCTACTGGTAGTTGCAGAATGGATTAGGAATATAGAAAAGGAGTTCTATTTTAAAGTGCCTGATGAGCTAATGGAGTATGTTCATTTGCATGAGCGGGTTTGGAATCCAGAGTACGTCAATGAAGAAGGTGAAGCAAGCGGCTTCGCGTTCGGTCATCGGTATATGGGAAAGATGTTCGCCAGAACATTTAAGCCTCTTGGAGCAATGTTCAGCCTTGACATTCCTTATTACTTTAAGGGAAACGACGCCAAAATCAATGAGATAGTCGCCGCAATTATCTCCAATAGTTCTTTGCTCTACGGCGGCAGTTTTGCTCCAACAGTGGAGGCTCATGCAAAAGCCAGCATAAGCGATCACATTAGGCAGATTGTCCAAGATCATCTTATCCAAAAGACCGGATTTAATTATCCGTTTTAGTCATTCAAGGCAGACACAAATGAAAACAATAGGTTTCGTCAACGATATTCGACGCCAGGACTCCAAACAGATCGTAACTGTTGTCCTCAACTACGAGGAGCTACAAGCGGATAAGCTCATTCTCGGCGAGTTTATAATCGTTAAATCCGGTGCATCACGAAAATTTCTTTCACGGGTTGAAAGCTGCTACTACGCGCCGGTTTCTCTCAGCAAAGTCGAGCAAAATGCCGCGCAGTCAACCGGGCGTCTAAACAATCAGATGGATCAAAGTTCGGTTAAGTACATTAATTTCATGCACTATGACCTCGGATTGCTAGGCGAACTACCAACATCCGGCAATAAGTTTTCCGCCGGTGTGCGTGAAGTGCCGTCACTAATGGAAGTGGAAGTTTATCGTCCCGATCAAGCCGAACTACAAGCTATCGTGGATGCAAAAGTACCAGGCGACTCCGGCGTCGTTAAAACATTCCAACTTGGCCTGCTTCAATACGGAACCCGCGAAAGCGCGGACGGAAAATCACCGGCTCTGCCAAGTTTTCCAGTCAAAGTATCTTTTAATGTCAATAATCTTCAACCCAAGCGAACCGCTGTTTTCGGCAAAACGGGTTATGGAAAAAGCAACCTAATTAAAACACTCATCAGTCTGATGCATCGCTTCAATCCCGGCACGGCACAACTCATATTTGATGTTAATGGTGAATATGCGTTTAGTAACAAGCAAGGACCAGGTCTATTAGAAATATTCAAAGACAGCGGAAATGAAGGAGACATTGTAGTCTACTCAAACAGAGTGGATGCGTTGAAAAAGTATGGTTCGGAGGTCGTCAAGTCCATCAAATTTGATGTGATCGAGAACCCAGACATGGCAGTCTCTCTAGTAGTTGGCAAGAGGCGTCAACGAGACCGTGGAGATGCTGATTATTTGGATGCTTTGCTTGACCCAGATATGCATACTACTATTCGTTCGTTTTGGCGATGTTTCTGTGTTCAAGAGCTTGGTTTGCAAACAGCCCATTATCATAAAGCTGGATATAAAACAGCCAACAACGTCATTGATGATTTTGAAGAAGCACATGGAGCAATACTTGCTGCAAGCAAAGCAGGCAGTACAGCAAAAAATCTCACAGGCAAAACTGGGCAATTCGCATTCCTAAAACGGATACATTATCTTGACGCTACAAGTACGGATGATGGACTAAAGGGCAATTTTTTCAACGCAATAAAGAGCGATCTCGCTTCCGGCAAAATCATCATTATTGATCTTCCTTCGGTCGACTCTAATCTTCTTGCTCCGTTGAGTGACAAAATTGCTGGTGATCTGTTCAAAAGCACTCAGGAGAAGTTTTTGATCACTTCGGTAACAGACACGGTAAAAACATCCGTGCCGTTCAATGTTCTTGTTTATGTAGAGGAGGCACATAACGTCCTTAGCGATAACCAGAACACAATCTTTCCTCGCATTGCCCGCGAAGGTAGAAAATATGGACTTGGGCTTGTTTACTCGACTCAACGCCCTGGTTCTATTGACGAAGATATTTTGACGCAGACAGAAAACTTTTTTGTTATGCACATGGGCAGCGAAGATGATACTAACTGCCTGCGGAGGGCAAAGATTGCCTTTGCGAATCCTATCAGCGACTTCATTTTGACAGAGCCAGCAGTGGGAGTTGCCTATGTCTATTCGGAGCCATATCAGCCATACGTTTTATCATGCCGCGTTAGACTATTTGACGACGTTCTGAAGGAGCAATGAAAAAAGGCAATGCTGCGCTGACGCGCCTCAAAGCCTCCATCGTGAGTATACGCGGTATTTAGGCAGAAGTCAAGCGGACCTGACGTTCTTCGGCTTCGGCTTGGTAAGCGGCCAGGACGAGGCGCAGGTCTTCGCGTCCGGCTTCGCCCGGCGATGGGCTGACGGTATTGCTTTGGATCACGTCCAGGTACGCGCCGATGAGGGCGGCGAAGTGGCTGCCGTCGCTCTCTCGCAGCACTTCTTTACCGTCCGGCAGGTCGGGCCGGTGGAGGGTGAGGGCCGCGCCGCCACCCAGGGTCAGCGCTCCCTCGGTGCCGAAGGCGGAGAGGCCGGGGCCGGGGACCCATGCGCCGACGGCCTGGGACGAGAACAGCGTCCCGACGTGGCCGCCGGTGAACTTGACCGCGAGGGCGGACGTGTCTTCGCCGCCAAGCTCCGGCCGGTAGCGCTCGGTGAAGCAGGACACCGACTGGACTGGGCCGCCGAGGGTGTGCATCAGCGCCAGCGCGTGAATGCCGCTGTCAAGTAATTGGCCGCCGCCGGCAATTTTGGGGTCGTAGCGCCAGGCCGTGTTGAGTATCTCGCCGCGCTGCCAGTAGGCGAATGTCGCCTGGATGCCGACGAGTGTGCCGATGCGCCCGGCGTCTATCGCTTGTTTCGCCATCAGTGCCGACGGCAGGGTGCGGTTGGTCTCGCCGTAGAACAGGACGGTCCCGGCCTGCCGGGCGGCGTCAATCATGGCGTCGCATTCGGCGACGGTGCGGGCCAGCGGCTTTTGGGACAGGACGTGCTTGCCCGCCCGCGCGGCGGCGATGGCGGCTTCGGGGTGCAGGTGCGGCGGGGTGCAGAGTTCCAGCGCGTCAATGTCGGGGTCGGCAAGAATGTCTTCCAAAGACGCGGCGACACGCGCCCCGCCGATCTTTGCGGCCTGGGCCGCGGCTTTCTCGGTGTTAATATCGCAGCAGGCCGTGATTTTGGCGCGTTCAGGATACGCGGCATAAGCATCGCAGTGGGCATCGCTGATCAGGCCGCAGCCGACCAGCGCGACCCGCAAAGGTGTGGACATAAGCGTGGTTTCTTTTTCGTTTCTGTCAGGAACTTCTTACCCTATCGGCGGCGTTTTTACGGCAGAAGACAAAGGAGCCTTTCAACCATGGTGCCGACTGCTGAAGAATTAGAACAAGTCAATGCGCGTTTGGCGGCGGTGACGGCGGAAGAGCGCGTCGCGTATGCTTTGAAGCAGTGGCAGCCGAATATCCTGCTGAGTACCAGCTTCGGGGCGCAGTCTGCTGTGCTGCTGCACATGGTCTCGCGCCTGTGGCCGGAGATTCCCGTCGTGCTGCTGGACACGCAGTATTTGTTTCCCGAAACCTACAAGTTTGCCGATGAACTCACTGAGCGCTTAAGGCTGAACTTGAAAGTTTACAGCAGCCCCGTCAGCCGGGAGTGGCAGGAAGCGCGGCATGGCAAGCTGTGGGAGCAGGGCGCGGACGGTATCCATCAGTTCAACGCGATGAACAAGACCGAGCCGATGGCGCGGGCGTTGAAAGACTTGAACGCCGAAGCATGGATTACCGGCCTGCGCCGGTCGCAGTCGTCCACGCGGGCGAACTTGCAGACGCTGGCGCTTCAAGACGGCCTCGTGAAAGTCCATCCGATTTACGATTGGTCCAACAAAGACGTTCACCAGTATCTAACCAAACATGACCTGCCGTACCATCCCTTGTGGGAGCAGGGCTACGTCTCCATCGGCGACGTGCAAACCTCCCGTCCGCTTGGCGAAGGTATGAGCGAGGAAGACACCCGCTTCTTCGGCCTAGGCCGCGAGTGCGGCCTGCACGTCGCGAAATAATTTCCTCACCAAACCATAGGGGCAGGGCTTTGCCCCTGCCCTCTTTTCTTGTCTTCTTAAGGTGTTGCCGGCGTCTTCGGCACGAACTGCACTTGGATTGTAATGCGATGCAAAAGGTCATGCGGCAGATGGTTCTGCGTGTCAACACTTTTGCCTAGTATTCCCGATGTCGTGACGCTGGAATCAAGTGCGACCGCTTCAAAGAGCGGGATTTTGTCGCCGATTTTGTAAACAGCGTGAGATGGAAACTGAGTGTAGCTAATCAAATTCGACTCGTGGCGAAAGCTGAGAGACTTGGAGACGCTGACGCTGTTTGGGATGTTGACGCCGCAGATAATGTGATAAGTGGTAGCGTTGCCCTTTACAGGAATGCCTTGCGCTTTGAGTATATCTTTAACTTGACCGTCCAAGTCACTGCTGACGCTTGCCGTGTAGTGAAGCGGCTTCAAGGCATCATCTGGAAAGTAAAAGCCGCCGCCGAAGCCTTCGGAGTTGCCGTCTATCACAAGATAGACTTGATCTGTCAGCGCCTTAGCTGCATTTACAGGCAAAGTGATGTTGAAGCATTTGCCGTCGGCAGTGCGGGTCATAGTGATGACGTCTGAAGGTTTCGGCGTCTGCGCCAGAGCCATCGGCGCGGAAAGCGGCAGAAGCGACAGGGCAAGCAGCGAGACGACGGTCTTCATGGCGCAGTTTCCTTTAGATTAGCTCGGTACTTCAATAGCCCGGCGCGGCGGCGGAACGTGTGCCGCCAGGCTTCGGCAAGGAGCGGCAGGCGTGAGAGTTCTTCATCCTGAACCGGGTCGTTTTTATGGACGTACAGGGCGGCGTTCAAGTACGCGACGGTGCAGTCCGGCAGCGGGCGGTCTTGAAGCGTCAGCGCGTCCCCTGCCCCGACTTCGCCTTCTTCTAGGACGCGCAGATAAAAGCCGGTGCGGCCTGTTGCCGTCATCTCGCCGGGTAAATCAGAGCGGTTCCAGCGGCGGCCTACCTTCCAGCAGGGCATCCGGGGCTGGCTGACTTGAACTTTAGCGGTGCCGACGGTGTAAATATCGCCGAGGCAGACGGCGTCTTCAAGAAACCCCGCCAGCGTGAAGTTCTCGCCGAACGCCCCGTAGCCGAACTCGGTTTCAGTCAAGTTCAGCCGCGCTCGCCACTCGGCATAATGGTCGGCGGAGTAGCAGCAGACGGCCTTGTCCAGCCCACCGTGGTTCTTTAAATCCGCCTGCGCGTTGCCGTCCAAATCCGTGCAGCTAAGACGGATGCGGCCTGTGACAGATTCGCGCCAGATGGAGGAAACCCACTCGGCCTCGTTGCCGTCTTTTATTTGAGAAGTATGCGCGGCGGGCTTGCCGATTTGCAGTGATTTAATCATGTCTGTGTCGTTTGAAGCGGCGGAAACAAGTCGGCGACAGCAACCGTGCCATTTGGTGCGGACAGCGGCGCAACAGTGTCACCGTCAAACAGCGTCAGTGCAGTCTTGTAACCGTGGCTGCCGTTCATCGGGGCAGGGTCACGATAAACTTCAAGCTGCCGGTTGACGAGGTTGACGATCCAATAGTCAGCAATGTCTGCGCGGGCGTAGGTGCGGAGTTTTTCGCCGCGATCTTTTCGCAGTGTTGCATCGGAAACTTCAATCAGCAGACGTACTTCTGCCGGAACCGGATGATGGCCCTCATAATCCTCCCAAGAGCCAGCAACTACTAAAACATCCGGCTCCGGCTCTGTGCCATCCTCAAGAGTCATTGGGGCTTGCTGACGGAAATCGAAGCCGGTCTCAAACACTTCCGCGAGAAACGCGACGGCACGGCGTACCGCCGAAAAGTGCGGTGTTCCATGTGCGGGCAATATCCATATCTCCCCATCCAGCAGCTCAACCCGCTCGTCGTCAAAAACCCCGGCATCGTTGAGCGCGTAGTATTCGGCGGTCGTCCAGCGTCGGGGCCGCAGGAAAACTTCCTGCGGCTCGTCGGCTATTGCGTTCTCGACAACCGGTTCCAGCGCTGCCGCCGGGCACTCCTGCGTCATTGTCATGACACTGCCTCCTACTTCAAGCCGCTGATGCGTAACACCGCCCGGTGAACCAGCTCATTCGCGGCGTCCTGCGATAGTGCTTCGGCGTAGATGCGGAAGTTCGGCTCGGAGGCGTCCGGCAGGACCAGCACCCAGGAGCCGTCGTCGCCGTAGGTCTTGATGCCGTCCACTAATTCCGTGCGCGTGCCTTCGGACTCCGCCGTCAATACCCGCATGATGCGGCCTTTGATTTCCCAGGGACAGGAAACCGTTTCCGACGCCATAAAGTACGCCGGGAGCATTCCGCGCACTTCGCTGAGGGTCGTATTCTGAAGCGCCAGCATTTCCAGCAGCTTCGCGAACGAGAACAAGCCGTCGAACGCTGGATGGAACTCCGGGAAGATAAAGCCGCCGCTCGTGTCCCCAGCCAGCGCGATTCCTTCTTTACCTTCCGCCGCGGTTCCCATCAGTGCCCGGACATCGGTCTTCGTGCGGATGACCCCACCGCCGTGTTCTTCCATGATGCGCTCAATAGTGGACGGTGCGGTGACCGGGACGGCGACCTGAGCGCCGGGCTTCGCGCGGGCGACCAGCAGGGCGAAGACCGCCAGTAGGTCGGAGCCGGACAAAACAGAGCCGGTCTCGTCTACGACCGTCAGGCGCTCGCCATCATCGCCGAGATAGACGCCCATGTCAGCTTTCAGTGTCAGCAGGTACTGGCTGAGGTCCTGCACGAACTCATCGCGGTCGGCTGCGGTCTTCGGCGACTTCTTCGGATCGGTGTAGGCGTTCAGCGCAATCGTCTCGGTTTCAAGCTGCCCCAGCATTTGCGGCAGGACCCCGGAAATGCGGTTGTAGGCATAGTCTACAATGACCTTGAAGTTCCGCTTTTGCACGGCTTCCGTGTTCAGCAGGCGGAAAAAGTCCTGTGAATACTGCTCGATGGCACGCGGCACAAACTCAATCGCGCCGACTTCATCCGCGGCCGTTCGCCCGAAGTCCTCGCGGTAAAAGATCGTCTCGATCTTGCGCTGGCCGTTTGTGGACAAGTAAATGCCGTTCTTGTCGAAGAACTCCACCAATGCCAAGTTAGGCTGGTCGGGCGCGAGCCGGATATGCACCCCGCCAGCGGCGTTCGACGACCGAATGGAATGGCGGCTGACCGGCAGCGGCATCCCTTCGTTGTCCAGGACGTTCACGCCGACCGACACCAGCCCGGCCATCAGGCCGCGCTTGAGCATCCGGCAGACAAGCGTGGCGTCGCGCGACGTGATTACGGTCGCGCCGTTTTTGAGGAACGCGCCGTAGCTTGCGCCAAGCTTGCAGGCAAAGTCTGGGGTCATCTCGACATTGGCGATGCCGGACACGCCGAGGTTGCGGAACAGTGCTCCCTGCCACTTGGACCCCCAGATCAGGCTCATGGTCACGACCGAGCCGCCCTCGATGATCTTGTCCGGCCAGAGCTTGATCAGCGGACGGATCGTGGAACCCGCTTCAATATGACAGCGGTCGCCGACCACAGCGCCTTCCTGAATGTCCACGTCTTCTTTGATTGTCGAGCGGAAACAAACTGTGCAGCCGGTTAATCGCGACCGGGCACCGACATAATTCGAGTCCCAGACAATCGCTTTTTGCAGGGTCGCGCCTTCTTCAATCAGGCAGTTATCGCCGATGACCGTGTCCGGCCCGATATGGGCATCGGCCTTGATCCGGCAGTTCTTGCCGATGCAAAGCGGCCCGATCAGCCGGGCATTCGGGTCAATCTCCGTCCCGTCGCCGATCCAAATGTCGCCGCCTTCGCGCCGGCCTTCAATCGGCAGCCGGGTCTGACCGCCGAGCATCTCGTACTGCGCCTGCCGATACTGCTGGAGCGAGCCTACGTCCGTCCAGTATTCGCCCAGCACATAACCGAACATCGGCTTTTCTTCCGCTAAAATCTGCGGAAAGATGTCCTGAGACCAGTCGTAGCTTTTGTCCGGCTGCATATACTCAAAGATGGACGGCTCTAGAATATACATGCCGGTGTTGACGGTGTCTGAAAACACTTCGCCCCAGCTCGGCTTCTCTAAAAAGCGCCGGATGCGCCCGTTGTCGTCGGTGATGACCACGCCGAACTCCAATGGGTTGTCCACATGCTGAAGCACCAATGTCGCCACCGACTGCTTTTCGCGGTGGTAGGCCAGCGCTTTTTCGACGTCTAAATCCGTCAGCGCATCACCCGACACGATAATAAACGTGTCGTCCTTGAGGTACTCCTCGGCCTTCTTGACGCTGCCCGCCGTGCCGAGCGGCGTGTCTTCCACCGTGTAGATGAGATTAACACCAAGCTCGGAGCCGTCGCCGAAGTAGCCTTCAATCTCGTCGGCAAGATAATACAGCGTCACGACAATGTCCGTGATGCCGTAGCGCTTCAGCAGCTCAATCGTGTGCTGCATGCAGGGCTTATTCAAGATGGGGACAAGGGGCTTGGGCCGGGAAGACGTGAGCGGACGAAGCCGCGTTCCTTCCCCGCCCGCCATGACAACAGCTTTCATCGGTCAATCTCCTTCAACGGTCAAACTAAATCTGTGAGGGATCTACGGCGGTAAACCCGGAATACCGTGCAAAATCTTTGGTGTTAAATGTCAGCAGGCGCGTGATCCCATGCACCCGCAAACAGGCCGCAATGCGAGCATCATGCACCTGCACTCCCGAAACGCCGACTTGCACCACAAGCCTGCGCCATTCGGGATAAATAGCAGGTGTATCAGGCAGAAGATGAAAGATTCGTTCCATAATCTGCACTTGCTGGTCCGCTTCCTGTAAAGTCAGTCCGAATCCCCCACGGGCGGTCGGAGGCCGTGTCGCAACATTCCAATACTCAGTGACATTTTGTGGCAGGATGCAAATATCGTCTCTAGACGCTCGCAGCCGACGAACAGCTTCTCTCACAACAGGATGTGAAGGGTCTGCACGCTGAAAAAACCGAAGAAGCGCGTTTGCATCCATCGCGGTAGCCATCAATCATGGTCTCCGTAGATACCTTCACGCGAGACAGCATAATCACTCAGCGGTGCGAGAGAAGGATTAATTAGGTCCATCGCTTCCTCCGCAAGCCGGTCCCATTCTTCATCGGAAAGCGGCGGTGGCGCAAGAACTCGCAAGCCCACCCCGTTCAGCAAGTAATCCGTCACCTCCTGCCCCGCCATTTCCGCCCGTCTCCGTAAGTTTTGCTCTTCTTCAGGCGGCAGTTCCAGCGTAATCGCCATGTCTCACCTCCCTTTTCGTGTCCTGTCTCGCAACGCTTTTCTTGCTTACTTGGTTGTTCCCAATTCAATAACGATAGGAACCATGCACCGTGAAGAACCCTGTCCTAAAGGACACGGCTATTGGGCGCGGACGCCGAGAACCCCCACTTCGTGGGGCTGGGAACTGGGTTCCCAGTCGGCGGTGCGCTCCATTTTTGGCGACAGTCTACCGTCGGCATGATGTCGCTTTTGATTTTCAACATAGGCCACAACACGCTATAGGCCACAACACGCTTCAAGTCGCTCTGTGCGAACGTCAGCAGCCCATAGCCGCTGCCAATATAAGCAGTTGGGCTGGTTAGGCAGATGGTTGATGTAACGCGCCGACGTGCCTTTGACGGCTTCCATGAAATCCGATACCGACAGCGTGGCAGGCAGGCCGACCACCAAATGCACATGATCCGGCATTCCATTCAAGGCGTAAACATGCACCCGCAAAGCCTCGCATCTGCCGTGAATAAACCGATGCAATTCCCGCTCGACCGTTTCGGTAATGAACCACTCCCGCCTGCGCGTCGCCCAAACAAAATGATAAAACGCCTCCGTGTAAGTCCCCATCTTCCAGCCCTCCTTAGCTAATCTTTGCTTTTTCTGTTCCTAGCCCCACGAAGTGGGGGTTCCCGGCGTCCGCGCCCAATAGCCGTGCCGTTCACGGCATGGTCCCTAACGGCATACAGCTCCTGACGGCATGGTTCTTATGCTGTCCCCTCTGCTGGATGCTCCAACGATGCGAACCACTTTGGCTCGATGTCGGGGAAGACGCTGTCGCGGGCTTCGCATTCCGCGATGTTCTTCCAGTCGCCGACGGAGAGGGTTTCGCCATTAGCGGCGCGGCGGGTCAGGGCAGCGAGGGCCTGAAAGTTGTCGTAGTGATTTCGCAGGCGCACTTCCGAGTAGTCTTTGGCACCGCCGGTGGAGATGCAGAACTGCCAGTCGGAGGCCATGAGCAGCAGGGCCTCGCGGGCGGCCTGCTTTAAGATGGGCGCGGCAGCGGCATTGCCGCCGCAATCGCGGGCCAGTTGAGAGACTTCGGCTTCGACTTCGTAGACCAGCTTCCACGACCAGGCGGTCTGCTCGTTGAGCCAGATGTAGTGGAAGCCGCCTTCGCCCCAGGAGCCTTCGGGGAGTGTTACGGGCAGGGTTGCTGGATGCTGGTCTAAATACTCGCTGACTGTTTGGAGCGTGATTTCGGGGTCCTGGGCGAGGGCTTTCAGGGCGTGGTACAGAAACTGCGGGCCTTCAAACCACCAGTGGCCGAACAGCTCGGTATCGTAAACCGACGTGATGATGGCGTTAGGGTCGTTTTGGGCGGCCAGCGTTTCTTTCACCAGCACGGCGAAATGAGCGGCGTGGATGGCCGTGCGCTCTTCGGCCTGGCGCGGCGCGTACAGCGCTTTCGCGTCAATGTCGGCTTTGTCTTCGCTGATGCGCCAGTAGCGCAGACCGAGAGACTTTTCGCCGGCCCGGACAAACTTGCGGTGAAACTCCAAATACCACGGGTCGCCGGGGTAGCCGTGGTCGCCGCTCCAGACCTGCTGCCCCGTGGCGGCGTCACGCCCGAAGACGGCGAGCGTTGGATGTTCTCGCTGGCCCGATGAGTCTACCAGGTACGGATGATAAGTATCATAGGGCCGGTACTCGGTCTGGACGGTCTCGCGCTGGAACTGCTTGTACAGCTCCTGCAATGGCCCGAACTTGTCGCCGTAGACGCCGAGCGCTTCGCCGCCGTGCAGCAGGCTGCCTTCAACAAAAAAGTAGCGGATGCCGTTTTCGGCCAAGAATTCATCGGTGCCTTTGCGGAGGATCGGGTCGTACTCGACATCGGGGACCGTCACCGACGGCGACCAGCGGTAGCGCGGGCGGTAAGCGCATTCCGGCAGCCAGTAACCGCGCGGCTGCCGCCCGAAATGGCGATGGTACGCTTGAACACCCGTCTTGACCTGCATTTGCAGGCTGGTGTCCTGAGCCAAAAGCGCCGAATAGCCGTGGGTCGCGCTGCTGGTAATGATCTCAATATGCCCGGCGTCCTGAAGTGCACGGAATGCGCCAACGATGTCGCGCCCGTAGACGCTCTCGAAGTCCCCAAGCGCTTTGCTGTACCAGTCTTCCCAGTACCGGGCGAGAAACGCCAGGTGGTAATTGCCTTCCTGCCGGAACTGCTCGCCGTTTGCCGCAGCGGCCTCGACTTTGCTCCGCAGGTAGCCTGAAAGCTCGGTTTGAAAACTTTCGTCGGCAAGCTGCTCGACCAGCACAGGGGTCAGGCCGAGCGTGATTTTCGGCGAAATCCCTTCGGCAATCAGCGTGTGGCAGACGCCGAGCAGGGGCAGATAGGTTTCGGCGGCGGCCTCCGAAAGCCAGTCCGTGCCGTGGGGCGAGCGTCCGTGGGCCAGGACATAGGGGATGTGCGAGTGCAGGACAAGCGAGAACGTGCCAAGTGGCTGTGCCATGGAAACCGCCTTACGATGCCGTCTGACGCAGGGGAACGTCTACCCATGCAGAATAGCATTTTTGACGGGGGATTGTCAAACACAGGACCGGCAGCGAGGGAGCATAGAACCGAAGTAAAAAAAAAGGTAAAGTAGAAAAGACAGCCCGGTCGAGGGGCTGTCTTTCCCAGCTTGGGCAGAAAGGAGGTGATTCCTATGTCCAAGAATCTGCGACGGTTCTTCGTAAAGATGCGACCCGTCGCTCAAACCATCGCGGCGGTTGCTTCAACAATCGCAGCGATTTTGCGGATTGCTAAAAGCCTCGGCTTTTAACGTCCGCTAAGAAGAAGGGGGCCGCCGCCAAGCGGTTCCCTTCTTTTTGCTGTCTTACGGCAGCAAAGCAGAAACAGTTTGGCATAAAAGCGCAGTGTTGTCAAGCCGATTGTTGGCAGGTTAAATGTAATACATAAGGGCCTCAACGGCCTCATCGGTGCGCTGAACATCAGCCGGACCAGCTTCGGCGAGGACTTCAATGGATGTGCTTTCCAAGATGTCCCGGATGGCGTCGCGGACACGGCGCAAAACGCGGGCCAGCTCCGACGAATCCAGCGCACTGTCGTCGGCCCATTTCGGGATCGGCATCAGCAGGCCCTCCAAATGGCGCAGGGCTTCCGCGAGGGACACATCCGACGGCGCACGGTTCAAGCGGTAGCCGCCGTGCTGACCACGCTTGCTTTCCAAAATGCCGGCGTGAGACAGCGGCAGAAGCACTTGTTCCAAATACTTTTGCGACGTTTCGCACCGCACGGCCAGCTCGCCGACCTGCCGGTAGCCGTTGCCGTCACGCCAGTTCTGGATGAGGTCGCCCAAAACCCGCAGGCCATACTGACTTTTTGTGGTTAATCGCATGAGAAGTTACGGCGGGCAGACTTTGCCGCCGCCGTCCATGCTGGGAACCGTCGGCACTTCGCGCTCGATGGGAGCGCCAATGATAGACCCCCACTCGGTCCACGAACCGTCATAATTTTTGGCGTTCTCGAAGCCGAGTAAGTTGTACAGCGCAAACCAAGTGTGCGACGACCGCTCGCCGATCCGGCAGTAGGCGATCACGTCGCGGCCTTCGGTCACGCCTTTCGCACCGTAAAATGCTTTCAAGTCTTCGGCGGATTTGAATGTGCCGTCATCTTTGACTGCATTGAGCCACGGGGCCGACTGAGCGCCGGGAATATGGCCGCCGCGCTGGGCAGTCTCGCTCATGCCGGGCGGCGCGATCACCTTGCCGGAGTATTCGTCGGGCGACCGGACATCAATCAGCGTGACGTTCGGGTCGCTGAGTTTTTGCAGGACTTCGTCGCGGAACGCGCGTAATTCCCAGTTCGGCTCGGATGCTTTGTATGCCGCCGGAGACGGCGCGGGAACGTCCGTGGTCAGCTCGCGGCCTTCAGCGATCCACTTTTTGCGGCCGCCATTGATTAATTTCAGCTTCGCGCGGTCATGGCCGTAGATCAGAAACAGCCAGTAGCCGAACGTCGCGAACCAGTTGTTGTTGTCGCCGTACAGGACCAGCGTATCAGAGTTCGTGACGCCCGATTTAGACAGCAGCGCTTCCCACTGGGCTTGGTCCGGGACATCGCGCCGCAGAGTGTCTTCGAGTTCCGTCTGCCAGTTGAAGCCCAACGCGCCCGGCAGATGTCCCTGCGCGTAAGCGTCGGTGTCTACGTCAATTTCAATCAGCTTGAACGTGCCGGAGCCGAGCTGGGCCGCCACTTCTTCGGTCTCGATCAGCACTTCCGGGTGCGCGTAATTCTCTGCCATTGCCGCTTGTCTCCTATGAGTAGTCAGTCTTAATATGCCTGGGCTTCGTCTATGCCGATAAAGCCGACCCCGACGCCGAACGCTTTCCAGAACGCGACGCTGTCGTCAATCTGCTTGTCGGTCCCCGTCAGCTCCAGCATGATATAGCCGCCGGTCTGCGGCTCAATCTGCGCCCGGCGAATGTCAGCGACAACGCCGAAATTCTTGATCGCCTGCGCTAATAAGGGCTGGTCCACGCGGTCTACAGGGAACGTCAGGTTCAGCCGCACTTTCTGGGTTTCATCGGTGGTAGTCATGGGCGGGTTCTCTCTGCCGGATTTACTTTGGCGAGATTGTCTAGCGATTGACTGGACAAATAGGGTTTAATTTGGGGCATTCTACCCGGCGGCAGGGGAAGGTGTCAAGAGGAAAGGCCCCCACCCCCGGTACTGCGTACCGAC
>CAXUNT010000076.1:12870-20093 GCA_964252595.1 uncultured Armatimonadales bacterium | reverse complement strand
GCCCCCGCCGTCGTTTGAGAGCGCGGTGTCGCTGGCAGCGGCCATCTGCGACTACTGTGTTCGTTCCGAGTTTGCGCTGGACATTCTCGCCGCCGGCTCGGAAGTCCATACGCTCCAAGCCGGGCCGAGCCGAGCCGCACTGGACCCGGCGCTGGACCGGCTGGCTGAAGTGAGCGCCGACACCCGCGTCCATGCCGGCACGGCCTGGGAGATGCTGGAAGAAA
Source organism: uncultured Armatimonadales bacterium (assembly GCA_964252595.1). Taxonomy (GTDB): domain Bacteria; phylum Armatimonadota; class Armatimonadia; order Armatimonadales; family Capsulimonadaceae; genus JANXMY01. The sequence goes on along the minus strand of CAXUNT010000076.1, from coordinate 19,869 downwards.
GCTTAACCGGGCAAATGGGGCAGACGACACTGATCATCTGCGTCTTTTTAGACTGGGATACTGCCCGGCAGGAGTTTACCGAGCGCCTGCGGGACATCGGCGCAGCCTTGAAAATTTTGATCGTCCGGGACATGCCCCCTACCCTGCCGCCGGGCGAGTGGCCGGTTCACACCTCGGCTCAGATCGCGGCGGGCCTAGACGAGATTTGATGAGTCTTACAGAAACACAATCCGCATATCAGCGTCCGCCGTGGCCTGCCGCCGTGGCCGCGCTTCTTGCTTATATAGCGCTGGCTCTGACCAGCGGCGCATGGGCGCCGCTGATCGGCCTCGGCCTCGCCGTTCTGGCGTCGTATGCGTTTTCAGCCCGGTTCCCGAACGAGACGCTGACCAAGTGGACCCTGCGGATCGTTGTCATGGGCGGGGTCGTCTTCGGCTATCTTGTCAGCGCCGTCAAAGACGACACTGCGTTCTTTGATGTCCGCTATCTGTATTCGTTTGCCCTTCTCTGCGCTGCCGAGCTGATGCTGCAATTCTGGCGGCGGGAGCCGACCGGCGGGGCGAAGGCGCCGTTCACGGTGTTCCTGTCGGCGATGGTCTTTCTGGTCGGGTGCAGCACGTCTGAAGACGCCTCACGCTACTTGTGGTACCTGGCTCCGCTGTTTTTTCTCTTTTTTACGCTGGCCCTGCCCGGCTTTCGTCAGCGGTCGCACGGCGTCGGCGCACTGCGCTTCGTCCTGCTCCCGATGCTGGCGGCGATTTTCCTCGGCGGCCTGACCCATGCCGCCGTGGCCCGGTACAAAAACGAGCTGAATTTGCTGGGGTCACAGACGCTGCCGGGACGGCGAATATCGCCGAGCATGGGCATGAGCGGCCAGCCGATTTTAGGCTCGTCGTTTACCCTGCGCGACTCGCTGACGCGGGTTCTGCGGATTGAAAACCCCGGCGACGACCCATACCTGCGCGGCATGACGTTTGACACTTACACGGGCCGGACCTGGGGACCGGCTTTGGAGCAGCGCGTCTTTTTGAATTGGCCGCGTCAGCCGAACATCGCCGGGCCGAAAGCACGATATGAGCGGCTGGACGATGCGAGCGGCCTGCTGTTCGCGCCTCTGCACTCGGCGGCGATTGTCCCGGAAGACGCACATTTCTTTGAATGGGCTGCCCAGAGTGACGGGCCGCTCAGAACGCCGGCAACGGACACATCTGCGCTGACGTATGATGTCAGCCCAGGCAAAGCGGGACCCTTGGATGCCGCGCCGACCGCGGCGGAGCTGTCGCGGGACCTTGCCGTACCGCCGGACATTGACCGGCGGGTGATTGTCAGAGCGCACGAAGTCACCGACAAACTGCCTGCGGCAGCGGACAAGATCACGGCAGTTGTGAGGTTCTTGCAGACGAACAACTCGTACAGCCTGACCGTCAACCCCGGCACGGGCGAGCCGATCTCAAACTTTATCTTGCAGCGTAAAGCCGCCCACTGCGAGTATTTTGCCTCCGCAGCAGTCATCATGCTCCGGGCGGCCAGGGTGCCGACCCGTTATGTTTCCGGCTACTTCGCACATGAAGGCGACGGCAGGAACACGCTGCTGGTGCGTCAGCGGGACGCCCACGCCTGGGCGGAAAGCTGGGTCCCGGACGCAGGCTGGGTGACGGTGGACGCGACGCCGGGCGGGGGCAGGCCGGACGCGCTGGCAGGACCGATCCCCTTTTACTGGCGCGTTTGGGAAAAATTGCAGGACGCACTCGGCGCGGTTCGTACCTGGGTGCTGACGGCGGGCTGGCTGCAAAAAGGCACAGTCTTCGGCCTGCTGGTGCTGGGCCTCTTAGTGCCGCAGATCTACCGTTACCTCAAACGTCGTCAAGCGCAGACACCCGGCTTCCGCTATGCGAGCCGCGATGCCGCGCTTCTTGCGCTGTCGGCGCGTTTTGAGGCGCTGCTGGCTCGTCGCGGCGTACCTGTTCCTGAGAGCCGCACCTGGCCGGAACATCTTCGCGCGGCGCAGTTGGACGATGACGGCGCAGCAGGGTGCTTTGTGCAGGACTACAGCCGGGCGCGGTTCGGCCCGGCCCCCTCTCCTGCCGACCTCGCCGCCATGGAGCAAAACTTACAGACTTTGGAACAGACTTTGGAGAAGAATTCTTGACCCTCATTGCAAAAGCCGCCGCGCCCGCCAAAACGATTGAGCATATCGAAACAAACTTAGCTTCGGTTATCCGCGGCAAATCCGAGCCCATTCGCCTGCTGCTGGTCGCGCTGCTGGCGGGAGGACATACGCTGCTGGAAGACGTGCCGGGAACCGGAAAAACGACGCTCGCAAAATCCCTGGCCCGCTCGATGGACGGCATTTTTCGGCGCATCCAGTTCACGCCTGATTTATTGCCCGCCGACATTACCGGCTCCAGCTTTTACAACCCCGGCGACGGCTCGTTCACGTTCCGCGAAGGTCCCGTTTTCGCGAACATTGTCCTGGCCGACGAGATCAACCGCACGTCGCCGCGCACTCAGTCCGCCCTCTTGGAAGTGATGAGCGAAGGCCAAGTCACGACCGATGGCCTGCGGCGTGACCTGCCCCAGCCGTTTTTTGTCGTCGCCACCCAGAACCCAACGGACTTCCAGGGAACGTACCCTCTGCCTGAAGCCCAGTTAGACCGCTTTGCCGTCCGTATCACACTTGGCTACCCAGACTTATCCCATGAGCTTGAGATTTTGTACAGCCAGAACAAGCAGCACCCGTTCGACAGTCTCGCGCCCGTCGTTTCCGGCGCAGACATTGTTTCGCTGCAAGCTCAGGTCCGCGAAGTCGCCGTAGATCAATCGCTCGCCGAATACATCCTGCGCCTCGTAGACTGGACCCGCCATGACCCACGCATTCGCCTCGCCGTCTCCCCACGCGGCTCTTTAACGCTCTTCCGCACCGCCCAGGCCCGCGCTCTGACCGAAGGCCGCACTTACGTCCTGCCCGACGACATCCAAGCCCTCGCCGTCCCTGTGCTGGCCCATCGCATGATGCTCGACACCAAGACCCGCTACGGTGGCCTGACAGGAACCCAGATGATCGAAGAAGCCCTCGCCGCCATTCCGGTTCCGCGCTAAACGAAAATCCGCCCTATTCTGCTACAATAAACGATGACAGAGGCGTATGGAGGCAGCGGAAAGTTTGACTGGGATTTAGAAAAAGCCCGGATCAACGCGCAGAAGCACCGCGTCACTTTTGAGGAAGCGATGTCGGCCTTCCGCGACCCATTCTCGCTGACGGCTGCCGACGAGTCACACTCAGAATGGGAAGACCGGCTTATCTTGATTGGCCTTTCCGACCGCAACCGCTTTTAGTTGTTGTTTATGTGGAGCGAGAAGATCACCTGCGCCTCATCAGCGCAAGGCTCGCCGACCCGCAGGAGCGCAAAGAATATGAGGAAGAACCAGATTATGGACGCTGAACAAAAGCCGGAATTGGAGACAGAAGACACCGAGATGCAGGCACGGTACAGCTTCAAGGGGGGACAGCGCGGGCGTTATGCTCATTTGTTTCCCCAGGGGCCGCACGTCGTCATTTTGTCCCCGGACGTTGCGGCAGCGTTTCCCGATTCGGACTCCGTGAACGAAGCATTGCGAAGACTGCTCGCCAGCGAGGGAGCAGCAACCTAGCGGCAGATCATCCGGCTTTCGCAGCCGCGTCTCGGAGTTGTCCGGGAAAAAGTGACGAAGATGAAGACAAAAAATCAAAGCACTCTTTGGCGAAATTGCTTGTGTCTTTGTGTTGTCCCCTGCTTGCTCCTGCTGAGTTTTATTGGAAACATCTTTCTCTTTTTTATAGTACAGACAATTGCATTGGGCGGCGTCTTTACGCTGGCTGTGAAAATCGGCTTTTTGCCAAGATCTACTGTACGCGCTGAACGTGAGATGTGGATAAGTTTATGGATAGGCTGCACCATTACCGCAGGATTTGTTTGTTACCTTTGGGCAAATGCTTCTTCCTTCCCTTAAACCGTCTAGCCATGTGAGAGGACGAGCCGACGAGGGCGTGAACGCCCTCGCTGGGGGGCGAAGCGCCAAGCCGCCACCTGCATGGCAGAAGAGTCAGATGATGGGGTTTTGATCTTGTCCCGCGCAGGCGGGACATTAGCGTCTGCGCTCCCCAGCGAGGGCGTTCACGCCCTCGGCGAAGTCACTGACTGCCGACGCCGTGGACGCGCATCTTCAGAGTGTAGACGCTGTGGCTGGCGGTGATGAATAGGGTGTGGCGGTCCGTGCCGCCGAAGCAGATGTTGCCGGTCCAGTCTTCGGGGACGGGGATGTGCAGAATTTGCGCTCCGGTGCGGTCAAAGACGGTGACGCCGTGGCCGGTCAAATAAACGTTGCCTTCGCTGTCTATTGTCATGCCGTCGGAGCCGAGCGGGCAGAACAAATGCTTGTCCGTCAGCGAGCCGTCGGGATGGACGGTGTAGGAGTAGGTTTTGCCCGCACCGATGTCGGCGACGTACAGCGTTTTGCCGTCGAGCGTGCCGATGAGGCCGTTGGGCTGGACGAAGTCGCCAATGACGCGGGTGAGAGTCGTGCCGCCGGGCGGCAGATAATAAACCCCTTCGGTATCCTGCTCTTTATGCCCGTGCTGCCAGTAGGAGCGCACGTAAAACGGGTCAGTAATGTACAGGCCGCCGTCCGGGCGCACCCAGACATCATTCGGGCCACAGAGCCGCTTGCCTTGATACTCAGCAACGACGACCGTGGCGGTGCCGTCGGGGGCGATGCGCCAAAGGGCATTATGCTCGTCGGAGCAGGTCCACAGATTGCCGTGGGCGTCGAAGCACGTTCCGTTGGCCCGGCCGCAGCCCTGCTTGAATGTTGCAATCGTGCCGTCTGCCGCGTGCCACTTTAAGATGCGGTCATTCGGCTGGTCGGTGAAGTAGATGTCGCCGCGAGAGTCGCAGGATGGGCCTTCGGTGAACTCGAAGCCACCCGCGATTTTTTCTAAATGCGCTCCCGGCGCGGCGAGGGTAGGACTAGGTGTGTTATCTGGCATAGCATTTGTGTTGAGCGAGAGGGTGAACATCAGGACGAAGAAAAGACAGATAATTCGAAACAACTTAACCCCCGTTCGCCGGCATAAAAGCGACAAAGTGAGCACCGCCGCCCGGTTCGCCGACCTCAACAATGCCGCCCCGGTGGGCGTCTATGATGCCCTTGACAATGCTGAGGCCGAGGCCGAGGCCACGGGCGCGGGATGTGAAGAACGGCGTGAAAATGCGCGGCTTAATGTCGGCGGGAATGCCAGGACCGCTGTCCATAAACTCGATCTTGAGGTAAGCGCGGCCACGCGACAAATCAGCCAGCGTGTGCGCTTCGGCAGGATCGGCGCGGGAAGTGCGGATGGTCAGTGTGCCACCGTCGGGTTGAAACGACAGCGAGTTTTCGACAAGTTCCGAGAACGCGCGTTTCAGGCGCGGGCCGTCGGCATGGATCGGCGGCAGGTTCGGCGTGAGGTCCAGCGTCAGCGTGACCGGGCTGCGCTTCGGGAAGCTCTCGTTGAGGCACTGAGTCATCAGCTCATTTAAGTCGAGTTCGGCCAGCGAGATTTGGGTGGCCCGCACGAAGTCCCGAAACTCCTGCAAGATTTCTTCCAGGCGGAAGATGCCCCGGCGCATGGCTTCGGCCAGCGCTTGATACTCCTCGCGCTTGTCTTCGGGTTCCGACAAGCGGTATTCCAGCTCGTTCAAGTCCCCTTTGATCGCAAACGTCCGGTTGCCGATCATGTGGGCGGCTTTTGCCGACAGCTCGCCCCACGCCGCCATCCGCTCCGTGTTCACCAGGCGATCTAAAATTCGGCTGTTCTCAATCGCCGTGCCGAGCTGAGAGGCAATGGTCAGCAGTACGCTTTCATCATCCTCCGTGAACTCGCGCCGGAACCACGGAGCGGCGCTTTTGCGGCGCAGGACGCGCAGGACGCCGAGAACGCCGGAGCGTCCGAAGATGGGGACGGCAAGGAACGCGCCGACTTCGGTGGAGGGAAACTCTTCAAAGCGGCCCTGCCAGCGCGGGTCCTCGCGCGGGCTGACCGTGCGGATCGGCTCGCCGTGCTGGGCCACCCATCCTGTGAGGCCCTCGCCGACCGGGTAAATCGCTGTGCCGATTCGCTCGGCCAGCCCGCCACGCGCCGCTTGCAGCGTCAGATGCTGCCGGTCCCGATCCAGCACAAAGACCGAGCAATCCTCAAACCGGAGCTGGGCAGCGGCCACGTCCACGACCCGGTGCATGAGCTGGTCGGTGTCGGCAATGGCGCTCAGGTCTTTGCCAATCTCGACGAGCGCCGCTTCCCGCGCCCGGTAGCCGTCGGAAAGCAGCCGCAAAACGGCGATGTCTGCCAGTGACTGCACGAGGCGCAGATGATCCGACGTGAAGTAATTGTGCTGAAAGCTTTCAATATTGATGACGCCGCGCGTGTGGCCGTTGCCGTCGAGAAGTGGCACGGCGATCTCGCTGGAAACGTCGTCAAAGAACGCGAAGTAGTAGGGATCGGCGTTGACATCGCCGGTGATGTACGGCTGGCCGGTGGCGGCGACATGAGACGTGATGCCGCTTCTTTTGTGGCCGCCGCGTGGATCTTCGTCTATTTTAAGGCGGAGCGCCCGAAACTCATCGGTCCAGCCGACCCCCGCAGTGGCAACCAGGGCCAGTTCCCCGGTTCCGTCATGCGCCAGCGCCACAAAAGCCCGGTCGGCCCCGACGGCGTTCATCGCCGCTGAGTTCAGCTCGTCAAACAGTGTCTGGGCTTCGTCCACTTCCACCGCCCGGCGGGACAAATGCCGCACGAGAGTCACAGGGTCGAGCAGGACGGGATCGTTCATAACGTGATTGTACCCGAAGAGACCCACCCGATTGCTTCGCATCGGCCCTCCCCAAAGGGGAGGGCGGGGAGTAAGTAGAAGCACGAGAGCAGACGCAAAAAGGGGCAGACGCAAAGGTCTGCCCTACTTCTCGCCCTCCCCTTTGGGGAGG
>CAXUNT010000076.1:3772-12860 GCA_964252595.1 uncultured Armatimonadales bacterium | reverse complement strand
AAACCGGCCCCCCCCAAACGGGCGCCCCTCCCCCCCCCCCCCCCTTTGGGGGGGGCCGGTGGCGAAGCAATCGGGTGGGTGCTTACGGCTGGCCAAACGGCATTCCGAAGGGCTGCTGCTGCTGCTGTGGCTGCTCGTCGCTGGGCTGGACCTGGCCGAATGCTGCGGGCCGCTCGCGCAGGGTGACACTTACAGTGCGCGGCGCGCCGTCGCGAATGACGCGCAGGGAAAGCACACTGCCGACTTTCAGCCCCTGAATCATGTTGTTTAGTGCATCGGTGTCCGCAATATCCTGGCTGTTCGCTGATGTGATCACGTCGTATTTGTGCAGGCCGGCTTGCGCGGCGGGCGAGCCGGGATACACATGCTCGACATAGACGCCCTGGATCAAGCTGTCTGGGACGCCGGTTTGCGCCCGGTCGTCGGCGGACAGCGTGGAGACTGGCCGATAGGATACGCCCAGGTACGGGTGCGACGCTTTGCCGCTGCGGATCAGCTCGGCGGCGATCTGCTTGGCCCGGTTAATCGGGATTGCAAAGCCGATGCCGGAATAGGTGCCGCTCGGCGACAGGATCGCCTCGTTGATTCCAATGACCTGGCCGTTGATGTTCGCTAAAGCGCCGCCGGAGTTGCCGGGGTTGATGGCGGCATCAGTCTGGATCGCCGGCAGGATGGCCTGGCCTTCCGCGCTCTGACCGCTCCGGTTCAGGGCGCTGATGATGCCGAGCGTGACGGTCGTGCCGACGTCAAGCGGGTTGCCGACGGCAATCGCCCAGTCACCGATCCGCACGTCATCGGAGTTGCCGAGCTGCGCCACGGGAAGCTTGACGCCATCCGTGTCAATTTTCACGACCGCAATGTCCGTCACCGGGTCTGCACCAACAACATGAGCGGTATAAGCTTTCCCCGTGCCGCCGCTTTTGTCCCCAACGTTCACGGTCAGCTTGGACGTATCTGCGACGACATGGTTGTTAGTGAGAATGTAGCCGTCCGAGCTGATGATGATGCCGGAGCCGGCTCCCTGCGGAGTCTGCGGCTGGGACGGCCCGCCACCGCCAAAGAATTGGCGGAAGATCGGGTCGCCGCCGCCGGCCTGCTGCACCGGGCGGCCAACGGTATGGACCGTTACGACGGCCTGATCCACTTTCGCCGCGGCGTCGGCGACAACTGTATCGCCGGTGAAGTGCTTCAAAGCCGGCGGGGTCGTATCAAGGGCAGTCAGAACGGCCTGCTTGGAAGCTGCGTTCGTGTTGAACATGGCTGCCGGATCACCAAAGGTCTTCAGACCCACGGCACACGCAGCGACACCGACCGTAAAGGCGACGGCGTAGGAGCTTGCTTTCTTCATTTTTTCTATAGTCCTCATTATTGGTATTTTTATTGTGCGCTGAACGTCTTCAGCAGATTTGCCATTTCAATCGCGGCGGCGGCGACATCCGCCCCTTTGTTGCCGGCCTTCGTGCCGGCTCTCTCCAAAGCCTGTTCAATTGTGTCTGTCGTCAAAACGCCGAACAAGACGGGAACCCCAGTCTCGACCGCAATGCTTGCAAGGCCCGATGCCATCGGACCAGCGACATAGTCGAAATGCGCGGTCGCGCCCCGAATGACTGCCCCCAGACAGATCACAGCGTCGTATTTGCCCGATTTTGCCAGGGCTGACGCCGCCAGCGGGATCTCAAACGCGCCGGGAACACGCGCCAGCGTGATGCCATCATCCGACACTCCATGCCGCCGCAGCGTGTCTAGTGCGCCTTCGAGGAGCCTGTCGCCAACCAGCGAATTGAAGCGGCTCAGAACAATCGCGATGGTCAGATCCGTGGCAATCAGCGTTCCTTCATGTGTCTTCATATATACGCAGTTTATCCCTAAAATGTTCGCGCAAGTGACTCACTTTTGCTTAAGCTGCTTCGGGCGCATCCTGTTCGTCCAGGACTAAAAAGTGGCCCATCTTAGTTCGCTTTGTGTCTAAATAACGCTTGTTGTCGGCATTCGGTTCCGCGACCAGCGGCACACGCTCACCGATTTCCAGTCCGTAGCCTTCCAGTCCCGCAAGCTTTGCCGGGTTGTTGGTCATGTACCGCAGGCGCTTCAGTCCGAGGTCTACTAAAACTTGTGCGCCGATGCCATAGTCCCGCAGATCGGGCTTGAAACCGAGCTGGACATTGGCTTCCACCGTGTCCGCCCCAGCGTCTTGCAGCGCATACGCTTTGATCTTGTTGATAATCCCGATGCCGCGCCCTTCCTGTTCTATATACAGGAGAACGCCCCGTCCTGCCTCTGAAATCTTTTCCAATGCCAAATGAAGCTGATCCCCGCAGTCGCACTTCAAAGAGCCGACCAGATCACCGGTCACGCACGAGGAATGGATACGCACCAGCACGTCCAAACCGTCGGAGATGTCGCCCATCACGAACGCTGTATAGGGAGCCGGGTCCACATCGCTCTCATAGGCATGGACGACGAAATCGCCGTAGCGCGACGGCAGCTTGGCAGTGGCGACTTTTCGAACCAGCTTTTCCCGCCGCCGCCGATACTTGATCAGCTCGGCAATGGTGATGAACTTGAGGTCAAACTTTGCGGCAAGCGCCGCCAGCCCCTCGGCCTGCGCCATTTCACCACCGTCATCCATGATCTCGCAGATAACCCCGACTGGCTGAAGACCCGCCAGCGTCATCAGGTCAACCGCTGCCTCCGTGTGTCCCGCACGCTTCAAAACACCACCTTTGCGGGCCATCAGTGGGTTGACATGGCCGGGCCGGTTAAAGTCGCTCGGCGCCGCATGAAGATCGGCCAGCTTGCGAATGGTCAGCGCCCGGTCGGCGGCGCTGCTGCCGGTCGTCGTTCCATCCCGCGCATCCACGGTAATTGTAAATGCTGTCCGCATACTTTCGCTGTTTTCGCGGACCATAAGTTCCAGCCCCAGCGCCAGCAGCCGCTCTTCCGGCATCGGCACAGTAATGATACCGGACGCATGGCGGGTCATCAGCGTGATCGCTTCCGCCGTGATATGCTCGGCGGCCATCACAAAATCGCCTTCATTTTCACGGTCTTCGTCGTCCACAAGAATAACCATCTTGCCCGCTCGCAAGTCCGCGAGCGCTTCTTCGATTGTATTGAACGGATAATCCGGCAAGGGTGCCTCAATTCTTGTTCTTGGTGCGATGTTTCGGAAAAAGCGTTTATCGCCGCCTCAGCAAATGCTGCGATCCAGGCGAGAATATGCTAAGTGATGCTTAAAGAAGGCGCGTCATCAATGTGTTGCTGTGACATATTGAAACTTACTCCTGTTATATACTCCCGGCAGTCACGTTTGCCTAAGATGAATGCTTTTGATGTGACCAGCTTATGGAAACTGCACCAGCAAAAGTCTACAAAGTCTTCACAATCGGCCTGCTTTGTTGCAAAGCTGCAATTTCTCGTCGGCGAGCTTTAATCCTGTTCCAATCGTGGTCCGCTCTTGGATTATTCTGCGGCTTGAATTGCCCCATCCAGTACAAAGCCTTGTCCACGGCGACAGGATCAGTTTCCAACAGGCTGCCCAGCATGAAAATTACTTTGCGGAAGCCCAGCTTGGGAACAGCACACTCCAGCCAAGAACGGATTGTACTGGCGTCGCCGACTTTAAAGCCTATTTGCAAAATTTCCTCAAAATAGCGCGGTTGCTGTAAACTTCCGTTCGCCATCAGCAGCCCCATCATATCATTACGTTGAAGCAGTTGCTGCACGATGGCGTATCGGGCTTCTTCAGGCACTTCTCTCAAGCGCCGCAAGAGTTCTTTTTCTCGCTTGCTATCGCGCGGACGAAGAAGATACTCGTCAAGTTCAGTCTCCATTGTTAATCCTCGTGCGCCTGAAATCGCTCTATAGGAAGCTGGGCTGCATCGGCGGCACTTACGGACGGGCGATAGTGACCGGAAGCATTGTTCCAAAAGCGCAACACTCCGCGATGCTTGCGTCCACTAAACCACATCTCGCCTGCGTATTCGACGGGTTGGCCTTGCGAAAGTTCAAGATGCCCTATTCCGTTAGTTCTCAAACTCGCCTTGCAAACATAAAAGCGACTGTTCAGCCGTACAAAGATGTAATCGCCACTCGCCGACCACTCACTATTGTTCTTGACTGTCCGCCATTTGCCATCGCGAAGAACCAGTTCAGCAGCAGTGTAAGCGGCGGGTATATCCCAGGGCATCAAATTAGGGAACAAACGCCGCTACTCCCGGTAGGCAGTCATCGGGCCGGACCAGGCCGGTTCGGGGCGCTCTTCACGCTCTAGGTCGGCAATGCGAAGCGGGGTGTCGGCAGGCCGGCCGAAGTCGCCGCCGACAAGCTTTTCGACGTACTTGCCGATGATGTCGGTTTCTAAATTGACCTGATCGCCGGCGCGGCGGGTGTGGAGGTTGGTGTTGTCCCAGGTGTGGGGAATAATCGCGACGGAGAACGTCTTGTCATCGGCGTCTACAACGGTCAGCGAAATGCCGTCAATCGCAATGCTGCCTTTTCGGACGATGTAGCGCACAAGCTGAGCGGACGCCGTGATGTAGATATAATACGAATTGTCCACTTCGCGGATGCTCGCGATGGTACCGACCCCGTCCACATGACCCTGGACGATGTGGCCGTCGAAGCGGCCCGAGGCCGACAAGCTTGGCTCCATGTTAACTTCGTCGCCGATGGCGAGCGCCCCTAGCGCAGTCTTTTGCAGGGTTTCGTAAACCGCGTCAAACGCGACAATGCCGGGATGGTGTTCCACTACCGTGAGGCACGCACCGTTGACGGTGATGCTGTCGCCAAGCTTGACGCCGTTCAGTACGCTGTCCCCGCTGATGGTGAACCGGGCGGATTGTGCGCCGCGCTCAATCGCTTCGACCCGTCCGACTTCCTGAATAATTCCTGTAAACATCGCGTGTCCCCACCTTCCGGTGTTTGCTTCTAATTGATCTGACTTGATAGTTGTATTCTACCCAAAGCGGGCATCAATGATGATGTCCGGGCCACAGCGCCGTATCTGCCGAAATGTCACTGTCTGCGCGTCTGCCATTTCGGCAATGCCGAGGCCGCCGAGGGGGCCAAGCGCGTCATCCCCGCCAACCACTTTTGGCGCGATAAACGCCAGCCAGCGGTCAGCTAAGCTTCGGGCCAGCAGCGACGCCGCAAGCTGTCCTCCACTCTCTACAAGAACACTTGTAATGTCGCCCCAGGTTCCCAGGACAGAAAGCAGTTCGGTCAAGTCCACGCGGCCTTCGTGCGGCTCGCAGAGAACGACCCGGCAGCCCGACGCCTCCAGCGCCGCCTGCCGTTCCATAGCAGAGTCCAGAACCGCCGCGATGATGGTTTTGCCGTCAACCGCAGACTGCCGGACTACCTGCGAATTAAGCGGCGTCCGCAGATGACTGTCCACGACAATGCGCCATGGGTTACGGCCCGCTTTATGCGTCAGCCGGGTCGTTAGGGACGGGTCATCGGCCAGCACCGTGCCGACGCCCGTCAAAATCGCATCACACCGGTCCCGGAGCTGCCGATGCGCTGCCAGGCGCGACACCCCCGACGTGATCCATTTTGAACTTCCCGTAGACGTCGCGATTTTGCCGTCCAGTGTTGTCGCCGTTTTGAGAACCACCCAGGGCAGGCCCGTTTCCCGATGCTTGATGTACGCCGCGTTTAAAGCCCGCGCCTCGGCTTCCCGCAGTCCGACAGAGACTTCCACCCCGCCCGCCCGCAGCTTCTCAAAGCCTTGCCCGGACACGCGCTCGTCCGGGTCGGCCATCGCGCAGACCACGCGCCGTATTCCTGCTGCCAGAAGCGCCTCGGCACACGGCGGCGTCCGCCCATGATGCGAGCACGGCTCCAGTGTCACAAACGCTGTCGCGCCCCGTGCGCGTTCTCCTGCGTCCCGCAGGGCAAACACTTCCGCGTGCGGCTCTCCCGCCTTCGGATGCCAGCCTTCACCGACCGTCTGCCCGGCGTCATTGACAAGGACGCACCCCACCATCGGGTTCGGGGAGGCGTGCCGTCCGAGCGAAGCCAGCCGCAGGGCGCGGCGCATCTGATAAGACTCATCGTGCATAAACTGTGCCAATCATACCATGAACAATTACGGATCAAATAGAAGCCACGGATTGAGAGCCACGGATTGAAATCCGAGGCTAGGACAAAACAGTGTCGCGGCGACACAAGAGAAAGAACAAGAAAAGCCTGTGCGTAATGCTCTTCCGTCCCCTAGACGGTGTCCTCTCCGAGCCTCGGATTTTACCGTGGCTTCTGTCCCGTAGCTCTTAACAGGTTAATCTATCGGCGGCTCCCAAGCAGGCCACACCGTATCTTCGGCATGATGGCGTTTTTGATTTTCGATATACGGTGTAGCCGCTTTCAGATACGGACGGCTCAGGCTAAAGCCGCCATAGCCTGCCTGCCATTTGAACGCTATGCCCTGATCATTTGCAAAAGACGATGACGCTCCTTTGATCTGCCGGGTGATCTGAGCAGGACTGAGCGTAGACGGCGGCTGCACAGCAAGATGCACATGGTCAGCGATGCCACCAAGCGCAAGAATACGGCACTTCATGCGCTGTGCCTCTGCACGAATGCACGCATGAACCAAGTTCTCAACATCACCCACAAGCAGCGGCTCCCGCTGGTAAGTCGCCCAAACTAAGTGCAGATAATACTCAACATGGCTATGCCCCATCATGTCCCTCCGTGGAATGTGTCTTTCTCTTGTGTCGCCGCGACACTGTTTTAATCTAGCCTCAGATTTCAATCCGTGGCTCTTGTTCCGTGATTTCTTTCTAATTCCCTGCCTGCTCCTGCAAAAACTCGGCAAGCTGGGCGAGCGACGGACTTTCGGCATGGCGGACGTAGTAGCCCGATGTGCCGACTGCCGCCGTCGCGGCTTCGTCGTCGCTCAGGCCAAGCTGCTTGCCGAGGCAGAAACCGGCATTAAAGTGGTCGCCAGCGCCCGTAGAAATCAGCGGGTTCTCGACGAACGGACCGTCTACGTTCGCTGTGATCTCGCCGCGCGTGCCGACAACGGCGTAGGCGCGGGGATGGACGACGACCGTTTCCAGCGGCAGCTTGGCACTGATGAACGCCGTCACGCCTAGCACTTCCGAGCGGCCATGATGCCCGCCCTCGTAGCCTAAAGCCTGTCCGACCCGGAACGCTTCTTTCTCGTTCAGCCCCAGCGTCGTCGGCCCGAACTCCTGGAACCGGGCCAGCAGGCGGCAGGCCGCGGCGACTTTAGCGTCGCCATGCTTTTCCGGGTCGGCAAGGTCAAAAAAGAAGCGGCGCGTCGGCGACGCCGGCTGTACGGCCAGCAGCGTGAGTATCTCTTCCCAAATCGCCGACATCGCGGGTATCATGGTCCAGTTCACCAAAGCTAGCAAGTCGGCATTCGCGAATAAGTTGACAAGGCCGTCCGCACCGGCTCGTTCCACCAGACGCGGCCAGGTCACGAAATCCAGCGGCTCTAATTTGCCGAGCATGACTTTGCCGTCCTCAAACTCCAGCGCATCCGTGTGGCCCGGCGCACCGAGGGAGATCAAGGTCGCCGTTCGCCCCATTTCCTCAAATGCCGGGTGCAGGCTTCCTTCGCCAAGCGGCCCGACGCAGGAAACCTGCGGACCGAGCGCAGCCAGCGCGTTCGCCATGATCGGGCCGTTGCCGCCGAGCTTGACCCGCTCTACGACCAGCTCCAAATTGGTACTCTGGCCGGATGCACCAATGATCCGCGTTCCCAGCTCGACGATCTGCTCAATCGTTGTGTATTCGGTGTCGGAAGTCCGTCGGTCCACCACCCGAATAATCTCATCCACAAACGCGTCCAAGCCCACAGTCATCTTCAGTGGCGCAGCAGCCTCCGCCACATCCCGCAGGCGGGCGGCAGTGCGGGCAGTCAGTTCTTTATACATATGCAAGGTATCCTTCAATGTTATCGTTCAATGTTATCGTTCAGCGCATCGGTATGGTATAGAAAGCGCCATCGTTAATGAAGCTCAACTGCTGCCCGTCCGGCGTCCAGCGCAGGTTGGAAACGTGATCGTCGCGGATGTCTAATGTGCCGATCTTCCGCAAGTGGTTGAAGTTTAAGTCGCTTGTCCACAGCCCCGCTTCCGCCGGCGCAGAGTGGCGGACATAGCTGGAATTAATCGTTGCTTGAATTCCCAGCGGCAGCGGCTTCACGCCGAACTTCCAGGCGAGGCGGGTCCGGTCCGGCGACATGACAACCTCCTGCACGTCCATGTTTGCCGGAACTTGCGGTAAATAGAACTTCGCGGGCGCAGACGCAGGATTGTCGCCAAAGTCTGCAACCCCGACTCCGCCGCCATCCCCGGTCCAGCGCTTGATGGCGAGAATGCGATCCGCGCCGAAGAAGCCGACGAGCGACTCTCCATCTAAAGAAAAGTTTTCCGTCTGCGTAATCACTTGGGGATGGTCAAGCTGGTACAAGTAGATTTCGGTGTGATACAGGTTGGTATGAGCATAACCTTCCGAGGTTTGCAGCCAGGAGCGGGAGTCCGGTCGCCAGAGGGCGGAAACACTGTATTCATCATGCTCCTGGTGCTGATAGGTTCTCGCGACTTGACGTGTTCCGTCTATTTTCGTTGCCACCCATTGCTCATGCGGTTGCAAAAGATCAGTTTGACCCAGCAGCCAGTTCGCGTCCGGCGAAAGCTGCCAATGAGAGACGAGGCCAGTGACATTTGCTTTATGAAGCGCGGCCTCCAGAAGCACATCTTTGGTCAATCTACCGGTCGGAACGTTGAGTCGCTGCACCGAAACGGGGGCATCGTTACCGCCTGGAAACCGACTAGCCTGTATCACGACTAAAACGCTTTGCGGGCTAAGCCAAAAGTAGTTGTCATGCGCCGGGTCCCAAGCCCCAATAGCAGAAACCTGGTGCGCTTTCATCAGCAACGTCGAGGGCCGTCGCCAAATCTGCGGCACGACAGCGGCGGCGATCGCGGCTAGTACGGCCAGACCGCCGAGCAACAGATTACGCCGTGAGGTGCGAGCTGAGGCAAACATGAGTGCCGGATAGTCCCTATGTGCAAATGCCCGCCAGGAGGGCGGGCAAGATCAACAAGAAGAT
>CAXUNT010000076.1:0-3762 GCA_964252595.1 uncultured Armatimonadales bacterium | reverse complement strand
AAAGCGGGCCGAGGGTTTCCTGGAACAGCTTGCGGCGGTTTTCCGCCAGCAGTGTCAGGTTCTCGCGCCAGTCCAGCAGGGCCAATGGGATCAGCGGCAGGGAAGCGATAACAGTCAGCATCCAGTACTGTATCCAGCCGATCAATGCCCGCTTGTCGCCAGGATGCGGGGTCGGCAGGTAAGTCCCGCCGAGCCAAAGGCCCAAAACACCGAGCAGAAAGAATAAGCCCCACGCTCGCAGGCGTTTTTGCTTCGGCGTAATCAGCCCATCGGTTCCCGGCAGCGACCAGCGTCGGATTTCCCAAAGGCCGAATCCGCCAGCAGCAGTCAAAGCAAGTATCAAAAGGGCGCGGAGAAACATGAACGATCTCCTCAAACAACTTCTCAGCGGCTGCCGGTGCGGCGCGGCTCCGGCGGGGCAGCAGCGTTCGCGAGGAGGCGCAGTTCAGAAACGGCATCGGTGAGACCCTCGGGGTGACGGAACACGGCGCTGCCGGCGATCAGCGCATCCGCCCCAGCTTTCGCGGCCAGCGGCGCGGTGTCGGCGTTAATGCCGCCGTCCACCCCAATCTCGAAGCGCAGGCCGTGTGCGGCTCGCAGGTTCGCCAGCGCATTGATTTTTTGCAGCATCTCCGGCAGGAACGCCTGCCCGCCAAAGCCGGGATTGACCGTCATCACGAGAATGCGGTCGAGGTCACCGAGAACCCATTCAATCGCCGAAATCGGCGTGGACGGGTTCAGCGCAACCCCAGCCTTTGCCCCGGCATCTTTGATCTGATGCAGCAGACGGTTCAAATGGTATGTGGCTTCAGGGTGGATCGTGACGATGTTGGAGCCGGCTTTAGCAAATTCGGCAACATACTGCTCCGGCCGCTCGATCATCAAGTGCGTGTCGAAGGGAACGGAGGTCACGGGCCGCAGGGCGCGGACAAGCTGGGCACCGAACGAGATGTTCGGCACAAAATGGCCGTCCATCACGTCAATATGGATGTAGTCCGCCCCGGCCTCGGCCAGTTCAGTGGTCGCTTCGGCAAAGGCACCGAAATCGGCGGATAAAATAGACGGCGCGATTTTGACTGGCATAATGACTCTGTTCCCGATAGGGTCCACTTCTTTTACAGCACCTGCTGCTTGACGAGCCTGCCGTCGAGGAAGATGCGGAACGTAATTTTGTTGCCGAAGCCCTGGGCCGGCTCGCTGACATCTTCGCCCGGCTCATGGTTCTCATCGTACACCAAGTTGGTTCCCGTCGTGTCCTGCACTTCAATCTGGACATGGCGCGAGCGGCGCGGATGGCGCGGGACAGTGAATGCGATCGTAAACTGGCGCAGGCGAGCGGTCTTCGGCTCATCGGCTGTTCCCGCATCGGGCGGTGGAACACTGCCGTCAGGGCTGCCGCTGCTGTCGGTTCCCGTGTCGGCCGGCGGGGAAACGACCGTATCGGACGGCAGGACGGCCTGGGTATTTGGGCTGGCTTCGGTGGTCACAAGAGCCGACTCGCTGGGATCGGACGTTCCCGCGGAATTGACCGCGTTGACGGTGTACGAGTAGGTCGTGTTCGGCGTGAGACCTGTGTCGGTGAAGTGAGTTCCCGGCAGCGCCTGCGCCACGACGGTCGTGCCGCCGTCTAAGGAGCGTGTGACCGTGTACGACTCGGCACGGGGCGCGGAATGCCAGTTCAGCACGACCTTGTCCGGGCCGGAAGGGTTCGCAGAGAGATTTTCCGGCGCCACCGGCGGCTGACGGCCTTTGGAGATGACAAAATTGACGGCGGTGTTGCGGTCTACTTTAGAATTGCCCTGTGGCGACTGGCTCAGAATGATCCCGCTGGGAACGGTTTCGCTGTATTCCTGCGTCGTCGTGCCGAGCGGCAGGTTCGCCGCAAGCAGGGCTTTCGCCGCGTAATCTTGAGTCGTGCCGGCAAGCGGCGGGACCGTCAGGAGGCGCGGACCGCGGCTGCGGTAAACAGTCACTTCCTTGTCGGCTTTGATGGTGTGTCCGGCCAGCGGGTTCTGCTCGTAGATTTGGTCTTCCGGCATGGTATCGCTGTAGGCACTATCCTGGCTCTCAACGAGGGTAAAGTGCTGCTGCGCCGCGATCCGCTTGGCATCATCGAACGTCTTGCCGATCAAGTTAGGAACCGTGACATCATTGGGGACTTCCAGAAACTTGGTCGCATACCACGAAAGGCCGATGACGCCGAGGATGAGAAGGACAAACAAAACAGTGGTGATGCGGGCCAGCGCCGACGGCGGCTCGCGCTCCGGTTTCGGAGACCGGGCCGCCGGCTCTTCGTCCGGGTCCACTGGGTCTGAGGCCGGCAGGGGGCGCGGCTGACGCTTAGGCGGGACTTCGGACGCGGATTCGGCGGATTTGCCGGTCAGTGGAGACCACGTCAGTGGCTTGTTAGTCTTCAGGGCGATATGGATGGACTGGAGATCTGTCAACAGGGTCCCGGCGGTGCGGTAGCGCCGGGCAGGATCGCTTTGAAGACACTTCTGAACCAAGCCATCAAGCGCGGGCGGGATGCCGGGGTTGACATCGCGCGGCGACAGCAGGCGAGTCCCGCCGGCCAGCGGCAGTGCGCCGGTCAGCATCTCGTACAGCAGTGCGCCGAGAGCGTAAATGTCGCCTGCCGGGGTCGCTTCTTCGTCGGCCAGCTCCGGCGCCCGGTACGCCGCCCGGTTCGGCTCAGAGAGGACCGCGGCGACAAGACCGCCGTAAACGAAATCAGCAGTCTTGATCTGCCCTTCCGGGCTGAGAAGGACGTGGCAAGGCCGCAGGTCACCGTGCGAAATGCCGACCCGGTGCGCTGCTACGAGAGCTTCAGTCACGGCAACCGTAATGTCGGTGGACACGGCGAGCGTAAACGGCGCGATCCGCCGGATGCGCTCTTGCAGCGTGATACCCCGGATCTGCTCGCGCACGACATAAAGGTCCCCAGTGTCTTCGGCCATCCCTTGATCATACACTTGCAGAATGCTGGGGCTTTCCAAGCTTTGGGACTTCTGTACGGCTGCCCGGAACCCGCCGCGGGCCGCTTCGTTGGCCCCGAACACGTCCGCCGGCACGACTTGCAGTGCAACCACCCGGCCGGCTTCCCGGTCCCGTGCCTTAACAAACTCATACGGCGGCGTGTCGGGGCCGGGCGTCGCTTCTAAAATTTCATAGCGCGGATTAACGGCCAGTGTTGACAACGATGAAAACTCCTCGAACTACGAATTCCAGTGAAGCGGTGACCAGGAGCCGTTGGTCCCAGGCAGATGCCAGTGCAGGCCGAGCGCGGGGTCGTGCAGGTCATTGACGACGCTCTGCCCGACAATCCAGTGGCTGCCTTCAGCAAAGCCAACGCCATCTACGGTCAACGGTGAGCCGCTGCGGCTTTTAACTTGTTCGGCATCGCCGTCAAACAGGCCCGGCACGGAAGTCTTGTACCCGCGCGCTGTCTGGGTGAATTCAATCGGCACGCTTTTGACAGGACGCCCCGCCCCCGGCCATTCACCGTGCGCCTGGAGCAGTCCAAGCAGCGCAGTTTTCTGCGCCGGCGTCGCGCGGGCGTCTAAATAGACAACGCCACCATTCTTGGTTTTTGTGCCGTCCACCGAGATCATGGACAAGCCGCTCACGTCCACTCCGCCGTACCGGGCATGGTCCAGATGGTACACCGCGGCCAGCTCGCAGTCGGGCGGGCCGTTCTCAAACATGCACGGGCAGGCATACGCGCACGAGCATTGGTGAATGCAAACGCCTGTCGCCTCGTAC
>CAXUNT010000075.1:0-20462 GCA_964252595.1 uncultured Armatimonadales bacterium | reverse complement strand
GCCTCTACCTGTGTTCGTCATCCACCCCCCCCGGCGGCGGCGTCCACGGCATGTGCGGCTACTACGCCGCCATGGCTGGACTTGCCCATCTGCGAAGTGCTTCTTCTTTAACAGTATGAACGGAAACAGCATGAACGAGTTCCAAACTGCCTTAGACGACGGCGACACCCAAATCGTCAAGCGCCTGCTTCGCGAGAACCCGGCACTGCTGGAAGAACCTGACGAATACGGCAGGCGTCCCCTCATGCAAGCTGTCGCAGGCATGGACCGGACGCTCGGCTGTGTCCGTGCTTTGCTTGACGCCGGAGCAGATGTCAATGCATCAACGCCAGAAGGATACACTGCGCTTCATCATGCTGTAGACTTTATGGGCCAGCTTGATGCCGCCACGGAACCGGGTCAATTCATCCGGCTTTTAGTCGAGGCAGGGGCGGACCTGGAAGCGCGTCAGCATTGGGGATGGACGCCGCTCATGCGAGCCGTTCTTGAAGGAACCGTGGAAGAAACACCGGCGCTGCTGGCGGTCGGGGCAAACCCGAATGTCGCGTTCCCGCAGAACACGCTTCCTGAATTCCTGCGGGGTCGGACGCTGTTAATATGCGCTGTAGGAGACGAGCAGAAACTGAAGATGCTGCTCGCGGCGGGTGCCGACGCAGAAGTGAAAGACGAACATGGGCAGACGGCTTTAGAGTACGCCGAAGGATTGTTGTCAAAGGCAGAGGATGAAGGTTACAAAGCAGAAATCACAGATTGTATCGAGATGTTGAAGGCGGTTTCTAAGCAGTCTGCGTGATACGCTCCTCCCCAGCATAAACTGTCATGCCGGTATCACGCAAGAATCCCACCAGTGTTTGGTTGTTGAGCTCAGCCAGATCTGCGGCGAGCGAAGAGGCGGCGGAGACGGAGCAGACGACGGGGATACGGGCCATCAGGGCTTTTTGGGTGATCTCAAAGGAGGCGCGGCCACTGACGAGAAGTACCAAAGGCTCAGGAGCGGTCCAGGGCAGCCAGCCCTGCTCGACGCCGTAGCCGATGGCCTTGTCGGTGGCGTTGTGCCGCCCGATGTCCTCGTAGGCGCACAGGCACTCGCCGGACACGGTGAACAGGCCGACGGCGTGCAAGCCCCCCGTAGACTTAAACAGCTCTTGGCGGCGGCGCAGGGTATGGGGCAGTTCCAGCAGATTTTCAGGGGACAGACTGCCGGAAGTCGGTGGGGGCAGAGGCGCGGTCTGCATCGCGACGGCGTCCAACGCCGCTTTGCCGCAGAGGCCGCAGCTTGTACCGGCCATCAGCGTTCTTTGCCACAGGCGCTCGGCGGCAGGAAGTTTGGTCAGGCGCACGGTGACGATGTTCGGGATGTCGGCTTCGGCTGCTTCACCTTCATCGCAGTAGCGGATTTGCCCGATGTCGGCATTTGACGAGATTATGCCTTCGGTTAGTAATAAGCCACGCGTCAGGGCAAAGTCGTCGCCCGGCGTCCGCATGGTGACGGTGAAGCGCTCGGAGCCAAGACGAATTTCCAGCGGCTCTTCAACAACAAGCGTGTCGTCAAAGGTCGCCCAAGAGCCATCGCGCAGGCGCGTGACGGCCCTTGTGTTAGCGGCCTGTATCGGAAACGACATGGTAGGTCAGGGTCCAGGAAGCGGGAGAGATTTTGCCATCGGCTTCGGCATAAGGGTAAATAAAGTAGTTCAACGGCCCATCTTTCTGCGGCGGGGACAGCGTCAAATCCCGTCCGCGCGAGAAGGCGACAGCGGAACGTTCCAGGACCAAACTGCCGAAGAGGGAGTCGGAGACGGTCTGCTGGCCGGCATCTGCCCAGCGGCGGGCATCAGCGGCATCCAGTGGGATTGAGCCGTACTGAGGATCGTTGAACCAGACCCAGCAGTGGTAGCCCGCAATTTTTCCGTCCGCCGGTAATGGCTTTGTGACGGGAATGCCCGTCAGCGGGAATCCGAACTCCAGCACGGCGGGAATGCCCAAAGAACGAGACAGCGAGATCAAATACGAGTGCAGATCGGAGCAGTTGCCGCTTTTGTAATCACAGACAAACACCGAGTCGCCCTGTGCATACTCCGGCGAAGTTTTCTTGTAATCGTAATGCATGGTCGCGACGACATGCCGAAACAAGTCATGCTCTTTAGCGAGCGGCGTCGTGTCCCCTTGCGTGATGCCGTCGGCGAGGGTCGTGAACTTGCCGCCCACCGGAACCCGGCTGTCCGGGGACAGCTCTGACGCCAGCGAAAACGCAGGAGCAGACGCCGCGGTTAAAACTTTGACTTGGCGGCGGGCGACGACGCACTGCACGGTGACTTGCAGCGGCTGCGACGGCTGAGTGTCGTGCAGGTATACCATGCGGTTGCCATAATGCGTCTCAGTTGTGACTTTGAACGCGATAGGTGCCGTCACGGTCAAGCCCGTCACCGATTGCCAGGGGCTGTTTGACGGGATCGGCAGCCAAACATCCAGCGCTTTTGTCCCCACTGGAGCAGCGGGTACGCTCACGGTGTAAGTAAACCGCGTTGTCAGGACGCGCCCCCTCTGCGCGGACGCCGGCAGTGCGGCCCAAACTAATGCCAGCGCCGCAGAACATAAGAGTTGTTGCTTCAATTTGCAGAACTTTCCTAAAATCGGCGGAAGCGGATGGGAATCGAACCCACCCCCCGCGTAATGCGGGACACTGGTTTTGAAGACCAGGGAGGCCACCAGACCCCGAACGCCTCCAGATGAGGCCGGGGTTGTAGAAAACCCCGGCAAAGAAGCATCCTTCGGATGAGGAGCAAGTTTATATTGACAGCATCTTTGTCCAAAGGACATCTCCTGCCGGGGTTTTCTACAACCCCGGCTCAAAAAGTCGCTTGGACTACTTCCACATGACCCGCCGACGGCTCCGTCACCTCACCGATGACGGCGGCGAGAACGCCGTGCGCGGCCATTGCAGCAAGCATCGCTTCTCGTTTATCCCCGGCGACCGACAGCAGCAAACCCCCGGACGTCTGCGGGTCAAACAGCAGATCTCGCACGGCCTGCTCGACTTCCGGTGCCAGCGACACAAAGCCGCCAAAATAGTTTTTGTTGCGCTCCGTTCCGCCTGGCCCCACTCCCTGACGCGCAAGTTCCAATGCCCCCGCCAGCAACGGCACTTGCTTGGCCTCAATACGCGCGGTCATGCCCGATGCCCGCAGCATCTGGTACAAATGGCCTGTCAGCCCAAAGCCGGTCACGTCCGTGCAGGCGTTTGGACCCACCGACACCGCTGCCTCCCGTGCCGCCCGGTTCAACGTCCGCATCGAGTTCAGCGCCGCACTGATGGCTTCGTCACTTGCAACCTGCTCTTTGATGCCCGTGGTGATAACGCCGATGCCGAGGGGCTTGGTCAAAATCAGCACGTCTCCTACTTTTGCTCCAGCATTGGTCCAGATCGCGTCCGGGCGGACTGTTCCCGTCACCGATAGGCCGAACTTGATCATCGGGTCATCTACCGTGTGGCCGCCGAGCAGTGCGACCCCCGCCGCCTGGCACTGGGTCAGCCCGCCGCGCAGAATAGCGTTCAGCAGACTTGGGTCCGTGCCGGACGGAAAGCACGTCACGTTCAGCGCCGTCACCGGAACGCCGCCCATCGCGTAGACGTCCGAAAGCGCGTTGGCGACCGCGATTTCGCCGTAAGCGAACGGGTCGTCTACCACCGGCGTGATGAAGTCCACCGTCTGCACTAGCGCTGTTTGGTCGCTGAGACGGTACACTCCGGCGTCGTCAAGCGTTCCAAAACCGACCAGCACTTTTGGGTCGTTTGGGACGTTGGAGAACAGATCTTTCACCGCAGCGTTCAGGTCCCCCGGACCAAGTTTCGCCGCTCAACCCGCCCCGGAGACCATCTCCGTCAGCCGCTTCGCTTTATCAGTCATCAGTGTCATCACCTCCCTTCTTAAACTCAATCTTTCATGTACACCGGCGAAAGCTGCGGCCCGTTCGTGCAGTCAATCTCTCCAGCGGCTTCCGGCGTCAGCCACTTGATATGCCCATCTAAGTAGGAGTAGTCGCCCCCGCCGGAGTGGGTCGTGTTGCCGTTGAAGTGGATGCCGCAGGAGGTCGTAACACGCCGAACAAAAATGGGAGTGGGGTCACCGAGATCGTAGATGTCCATATTCAGCCAAACAGTCGCCGGTGAGCTGAGGTCCGACTCACGCACCGCATCCCACCGCTCCCATCCGTTTCCAACGGACAACACATTCAGCCGTCTTTCATCGTAAGCATAATCCACCGGAAACTCCAGAGTGTCCGGTGACTCCCTCGTATATCCATGACCCGAAAGCCTGTCCGAGGCGTCCAGGCAGCGAAAGGTCTGTACATTTTTGACGCGCGAATAAGAGGCATTGATCCAATTCGACTCGATCGGGTAAGTTCCGTTGTTGTCCTGAACATACTGCTCCATTGCCAGCGCGAGCTGCTTCAAGTTGCTCTGGCAGGTTGTTCTTCGGCCTCGCTCCCGCACCCCGGCAAAGACCGGAAACAAGAGCGCGGCAATGATAGCGACAATCGTTACGACAGAAAGCAGTTCAATCAGCGTGACGCCCTCTGTGTTCCGCGTCCGGCGATTGGTATTCATCCGCGTCTCCTCGTTCGGCAATGCTATTCCGAACGCAGAAGCGAAGGTTTTGGGTTCGCAAACTGCCGGGGTTGTAGAAAACCCCGGCAAGGAAGCGTGCTTCGCACGAAAATACTGTCCATGCAGACTGATTCCTCATCCGAAGGATGCACTCTTGCCGGGGTTTTCCACAACCCCGGCAAGAGTGCATGAAGTCGGCTACGGAGCATTCCAAAAGCGCAAATCGCCGTCGCGCCGGGTCAGGCCGATGCTGTCTAAGTATTCCAGCAGCGGCACGGAAAACTTGCGCGTGGTATTCAGCAGTTGGTTCAGCTCGGAAACGCGCAGGCCGTCGCTGGCGATCAAGGCCACTTGCAGAACCGGACTAATTTCCGCAATCGCCGCTTGGTGGAAGACGACCGTGCGGTTGCTTGTCCGGTCAGTCGCGGGAACAAGCGTCCCAGCTTCGACTAAGTAATGATACAGCGTTTTGCGGCGGCGGTCGCGCTTCAGCACGGAATCTAATTCCGGCGGCTTCAGGCCGCCAGCGCGGAACGACGCTTCAATTTCGCGCACAATCTCGCGCTCAATCGGCGACAGCGCGGCTTCCGGCGAGTAGCCTGCGGTGCGGACAAGGCCCGCGACGGTTTCCAGGGGACCGGCGTCCGACAGTGCTTGCAGCAGCGCCGTGTACGCCGCAGGCTTGAGCGCCGGGGGCAGCGCTCGGCGCAGCTCTTCCGAAGGCATCCCGCGCCGGGTCGGGTGCTTAACATGGAATGCTTTAACGGCGCTGACCGTCTGCGCTTCCAGCGCGGCGAATGTGTCGCGGTGCAGCACGAGCGACGGCGAACAAACGACTACTGGAAGCGCGTCAAGCCGTAGTTCTTCGCGCAGGCCCATATCCAGGCGTAACTGCTGCGGGTCACGGCCCGCCGCGCCGGCTTCTCCCAGCTTTGCCAAAAACCGCTCGGATTCCGTGCCATGGGCGAGCAACCGAAGATGGCCGGCTAACTGCTCCTCGTCGCGCGTGTGCTTTTGCGGGTACGGGTCAGCCACTGTTCCGCCGCCGAGGGTCTCGGCGGGCGACAGCAGGCGCAAGACAAACGGCTCGCCCCATACCAGAACGGCATCGCTGCCCAAACGCATCTGGACAGAGACGCGCTCGCCGGGCGCGATCTCGCTTTGGCCGAGCGGGTACACGCGGGCCGGCACGGCCGCCGTGCCGTGGTGCAGCATCACGGCTGCCCCGCGTTTTAATGGCTTGTCGGCGGACGCCAGCAGGGTTATCTCAGCATCCACAATGCGCGTCGGGCGCAAAGCGCCGACGGTCGCCAGCGTGTCGCCGTGCGCGAGGTCGTCTTTCTTGACACCTCGCAAATTCACCGCCGTGCGCCAGCCGGGATGGGCGGCGAACACCGGCTGCCCATGCACCTGCAAGCCGCGTACTTCCGCCCGCAGGCCGCGCGGCAGGATTTCGACCATCTGTCCGGCGTGGAGCGTTCCGTGCCGGAGAGTTCCCGTCACAATTGTCCCCTGCCCCGTCAGCGTGAACGCTCGGTCTACAGGCAGCGAAAAATAGGGCTGTTCCGGCGGCGTCCCGGCGTCCGCAAGCTGCCGCTCCAGCGCATTCCGAAGCGCGTCCATCCCCTCGCCGGTCTGCGCCGACACGAACAGCAGCGGCGCGTCGGCCAAAAACGTGTCCGAAAGAAATTCACGCAGCTCGTCCAGATCACGGCAACGCTCGTCGGCATCCGGGACCAAATCGCTTTTCGTAACCGCGACCAGGCCGCGCTTGACGCCCAGCAGCCCCATCAGCGCGACATGCTCGGTTGTCTGCGGCTTGATTCGCTCGTTGGCGGCGACCACTAGCAGCGCCATATCCATCCCGGCCGCCCCGGCAATCATCGTGCGGACAAACTTCTCATGGCCCGGCACATCAATGAAATCTATTTCGCCATCAGGCAGCGTGAGATGTGCGAACCCCAGCACAATGGTCATGCCCCGCGCCTGCTCTTCCGGCAGCCGGTCGGTCTCAGTCCCCGTCAGCGCCCGCACCAGCGCCGTCTTGCCATGATCAATGTGGCCGGCCACGCCGACGGTCAAATGCTTCATGCTGCCGCCATCTTCATTGCTGATACGATCAGCCTAAACTCATCCTCGCGCACTGTGCGTACATCCAGAGCGAGCCAGCCGTCGGACAGCATTGCCATCACCGGCGGGTCGGCCCGGCGCAGGCTCTCTGCCATCTGCTCCACGCTCTTGCCTGCGCTTCTGACCTGCACGATCTTGGACGGCAGCGGCACAGTCGGCAGCGCCCCGCCACCTGCGTAACCGTTGCCGTCAGCGAGCTGCGTTTCCAAGCCTTCAACCTTTGCTAAGGCGTTCCGCAGACGCCGCGCCCGGCGCGTCAACACGTCTTTGGACGTCCCCAGCATTGCCAGCACCGGCACCGTCTCGGCCAAACGCTCTTCGTCTAAATACAGCCGCAGGGTTGCTTCCAGCGCCGCCAGCGTCATCTTGTCCGCGCGTAATGCCCGAAACAGTGGGCTTGCTGCCATGCGCCTAATCGGCTCTGACTTGCCGAGAATCATCCCGCACTGCGGCCCGCCAAGCAGCTTGTCCCCGCTGACCATGACCACATCCGCGCCTACGCTGATCGTTTCCTGCACCGTTGGCTCATACGGCAAGCCAAACCGCGAGACATCTACCAGCGCCCCGCTGCCGAGGTCGTTCATCACCAGCAGGCCGCGTTCTTTGCCCAAACTTGCCAGTTCCGCGATCGACGTTTCCGACGTAAACCCGACAATCTTGTAATTGGATGCATGGACTTTCAGCAGCACCTTAGTATCTGCTGTGATGGCATGGGCATAGTCACTCAGCCGCGTCTTGTTCGTCGTCCCGACTTCCACTAATCTGCCGCCGCACTGGACAATCACGTCGGGAACCCGGAACCCGCCGCCGATCTCCACCAGTTCGCCCCGCGAGATAATCACTTCCCCGCCTGCCGCGACCGTGGACAGTGCCAGCAGCACCGCCGCCGCGTTGTTGTTGACGACTAGAGCCGCTTCCGCCCCCGTCAGCGTTTGCAGCAATTCTTCAATCTGCCCACCGCGCCCGCCGCGCTTTCCCGTTGCGAGATCCAGTTCCAAATTGGAATAGTTCCCGGCGACGGCCAGCACTGCCGACACTGCCGCGTCCGCCATCGGCGCACGGCCCATGTTGGTATGGATAACAATGCCGGTCGCGTTCACCACCCGCTGCAATCGCCGCAGGTCTTTCGTGTGCAGACGCTTTGCCACCGCCGCGAGTATGTCCTCTTCCGAGAATGGGGGCGTCACGTCTCCCGCCAGAACACACTGCCGCAGGCATTCTAGCTCTGCCCGCACCGCATCCACAACCATTTGGCGCGGCACGCCTGCCATCAGCGCCTGTCCGTGCTGGCTTTCCAGCAGCGTTTGAACTTTAGGCAATTGGCGCAGATGGATCTGGTTATTGTCAGGGGTAGCCATAGGGGAACAGCAATGAAAAATCGCCGGGCAATGAATTACCCATCTGGGAGGCTGCGCCGACCGTTCAGGGAACGGATGAGGTCAAGCCGAGGCCAATTATATTTCGTCCTCTGGACGTTCGGCGTCTGCGCCTCCCAGACGGGTAATTCATTGCCCGGTCCCATCTTCGCCTGCGCCTCTAAAAATGCGGCCATATCTGCTACCGACACTTCCCATTCTGAGGAACGATGCCCATTCTCGTCTATCTCGTTGTCGTATTCTCCTACATGAACGTAGGGATTTGCTGGGTCAAAAGGACCGCTCAAATTAGAAAGGATCAGCATATGATTTTGTAACTTTACAATCTCGCCGAAGCGCCACATCGGCCATGTATCAATCAAGTTCCTGCGCGTCAGCTTCGGTAAACCTGTCACAAGAACAGAACTGTCCTGCTCATCAACAATCCGGCGAATTGCTTCAAGCCAATGCTTTTGATAATCTTGAAGGTTCCATTGGTACAGGGAAGAAGTGAAATACTGCTGTCGGTCAACAGGTCTGAAATCAATAAATCCTCTCGCATATTCGCCTGCCTTTCCTGGACTGGGGCTTGTGGGGTCGAATTAAATTGAGAACATGGGACCTTTTCAACCTCCGATGTGCGACATCTCGACTTTCGGGCGGGAGGCGGTTTGGGCGGTGCGGACTTCCGAGTAGCGGTCGGTGCGCTGAGACCAGACGCCGCGCAGGGCAGTTTCAATTTCAGCGTCACTCGCTCCGCCGCGCAGCAGGGCGCGGAAGTCGAAGCCGCCCTCGGCGAACAGGCAGGTGTAGAGCTTGCCTTCGGCGGACAAGCGGGCGCGGGAACAGTCGCCGCAAAACGGCTGAGTCACCGACGTAATCACGCCGATCTCGCCCTGGGTGCCGTCGGTGTACCGGAAGCGTCGGGCGACTTCGCCGGGATAATTCGGCGCGAGCGGCTCTAACGGCAGCTCGGCAGAGATGCGGCGGATGATCTCCTCGGCAGAAACCACATCGTCAAGCTGCCAGCCATTGGTCGCGCCGACATCCATGAACTCAATAAAGCGCAGAATACAGGGTGTGCCATGGAAGTGTCTAGCCATCGGGACAATGCTGTCCTCGTTGACGCCGCGCTTGACCACCATGTTGATCTTGATGGGGCCGAGGCCGACTTCCGACGCTGCCGCAATGCCGTCCAAGACGCGCCCGACGGGGAACGACACGTCGTTCATGGACTGGAACACGGCATCATCGAGCGAATCCAAGCTGACAGTCACACGGCTGAGGCCGGCATCTTTGAGCGCCTGCGCTTTGCGGACCAAAAGCGAACCATTGGTCGTTAGGGTCAAATCGCGCAGGCCGTCAATGGCGGAAAGCTGAGCGACCAGAGTTTCAATGTTCCGGCGCAGCAGCGGCTCGCCGCCCGTGAGGCGGATCTTTTCGACGCCCAGACCAACCGCGATTTGGGACAGGCGCGTAATTTCCTCAAATGACAAAAGCTGCTTTGACGGCAGGAATGCAAAGTCGCGGCCAAAAATCTCCTTCGGCATACAATACGTGCAGCGGAAGTTGCAGCGGTCGGTGACGGAAATCCGCAGGTCGCGCAGCGGGCGCTGAAACGTGTCCAGTACAGGAAGGGTAATCGGGGCGAACATACGCTTATTCTACCCGTATTTCGGGGCAAACAAATGGACCGGAAAAAGCCGCAGCGGGCGATTGACGGATAATGATGCATTGTGCTACAATCTTTGTCCCAATGCCGAGTTTTGCCCTCGCACGGCATCTCCCGCCGCTTGCTTCGCTGACTTGATTTCGAGATTGATTTAGAAGGAACCGTTCCCGCAATGAAACCGACTGGCCTGCCCCCCAAACAAGGGCTGTACGACCCCGATTTCGAGCATGACGCCTGCGGCGCAGGATTTGTCGTCAACATCAAAGGCCGCAAGTCGCACGAGATCGTGTCTCAGGCGCTGACGATCCTCCGCAATCTCGCCCACCGGGGCGCGTGCGGTGCGGACGCCAATTCCGGCGACGGCGCAGGCATCTTGATCCAGGTCCCTCATACGTTCTTCCAGCGCGAAAGTGCGAAACTTGGCTTTTCTCTGCCGGACGCCGGGAGGTACGCGGTCGGCAGCGTGTTCTTGTCCCAAGATGCAGAGCAGCGAAAGATTTGCGAGGACCGTTTGGAAACCGTTGCCGCCGAAGAAGGTCAGGTCTTCTTGGGCTGGCGCGACGTTCCAACGAACAACTTAACCCTGGGTGAAACGGCGATTTCGGCCCAGCCGGTCATTCGGCAGTTCTTTGTCGGGCGCGGCGAAAGCATCACGGATGCCGACCACTTTGAGCGCAAGCTATGCGTCATCCGCAAGCGCACGGCCCATACCCTGCGCGAGATGGGCATGGGCGGCAGTGAGCGGTTCTATATCCCCAGCTTGTCAGCCCGAACCCTGGTTTACAAGGGAATGCTGATGCCGGAGCAGGTGGACGAGTTCTTCCCCGACCTGCTTGACCCGGACATGGAAAGCGCCCTGGCACTGGTCCACTCGCGCTTCAGCACGAACACGTTTCCGTCGTGGGAGCGGTCTCACCCTTACCGCATGATCGCACACAACGGCGAGATCAACACGCTGCGGGGCAATGTCAACTGGATGCGGGCGCGGGAACAGCAGTTCGCGTCGGCCTTGTTCGGCGACGACCTGCCGAAGATGCTGCCGATCATCAACAGCCAGCAGTCCGATTCGGCGATGTTCGACAACTGTTTAGAGTTTTTGACGCTGAGCGGACGGTCGCTTCCCCATGCTGTAATGATGATGATTCCCGAACCCTGGACCGGCCACGAAAGCATGAGCGCGGAGAAAAAAGCATTCTACCAGTACCACTCTTGCCTGATGGAACCCTGGGATGGCCCGGCGTCTATTGCGTTCACCGACGGCACCCAGATCGGGGCCGTGCTGGACCGAAATGGTCTGCGCCCGTCGCGTTACTACGTCACCAAAGACGATTTAGTGGTCATGGCGTCGGAAGTCGGCGTTCTCGACATCGCCCCGGAGCGGATTGTCTCCAAAGGCCGCTTGCAGCCGGGCCGGATGTTCCTCGTGGACACAGCCCAGGGCCGGATCATCGGCGATGACGAGCTAAAAGAGTCGCTGGCCCGCGCGAACCCATACCGGCAGTGGCTTGATGACAATCTGATCAAGATCGGCGACCTGCCGACGCCGACGAATGTCCCCGTGACGACCCACGAGACGGTGGTCCAGCGCCAGCTTGCATTCGGCTACACGTTTGAGGACCTGCGGATACTGATGGCTCCCATGGCTCGCCTCGGCATGGAAGCGACAGGCTCGATGGGAACCGACACGCCGATCGCCGTCCTGTCCGACAAGCCGCAGTCGCTGTTTAACTACTTCCACCAGCTCTTCGCCCAGGTCACAAATCCGCCGATTGACTGCATCCGGGAAGAGCTGGTCACATCCAGCGCCATGACCATCGGCACCGAGCGCAATATGCTCGCGCCTGGCCCGGAAAACTGCAACTTGATCGCCTTAGAGTCGCCCATTCTCACAAATGAAGACCTGGCAAAGCTGCGTCAGATTGACCGGCCCGGCTTCAGCACTGTGACCCTGCCGATTGTCTTCCGCGCCGCTGACGGCCCGGAAGGGCTGGTCGCCGCGATGGATGCGCTGTTTGTCGCCGCCGACCAGGCCATTGCCAATGGCAAAAACATATTAGTGCTGTCCGACCGGGACATCAACGCCGAGATGGCCCCGATCCCGGCGCTGCTTGCCACTGCCGGCCTGCATCACCATTTGATCCGGCAGGGAACACGCACTCGGATCGGGCTGGTCTTGGAGTCGGGCGAGCCGCGCGAAGTGCATCACTTCTCGCTGCTAGTCGGCTACGGGGTCGCTGCGATCAATCCGTATCTGGCTTTAGAGACGATTGACGACGCGATCCGCGAGAACTTATTGCGCGACATCACGCCGTATGATGCCAAGAAAAATTACGGCAAGGCGGTTGTCAAAGGCATCGTCAAGGTCATGTCCAAGATGGGCATCTCGACGATTGAAAGCTACTGCGGCGCACAGCAATTTGAAGCCGTCGGCCTGCACCAATCAGTGATTGACCGCTACTTCACCCGCACGGCCTCGCGCATCGGTGGTGTCGGCATGGACGTGATCGCCCGCGAGGCAGCCATTCGCCATGCCCAGGCATTCCCGGAGCGCGGCACGCACTCACGGACGCTGGACGTCGGCGGCAACTACCAGTGGCGCTCGGACGGCGAGTACCATTTGTTCAGCCCGCAAACGGTTCACAAGTTGCAGCAGGCCGTTCGCAATAACGACCGTCAGGCGTTTACTGAGTATTCCGACCTAGTCAACGAGCAGCTTGAGAAAAAAGCGACATTGCGCGGACTGCTGGGACTGAAGTTCGCGCCGCAGCCGATTCCCCTCGACGAAGTGGAACCGTGGACCGAGATCGTCAAGCGCTTCAAGACCGGCGCGATGTCTTACGGCTCCATCAGTGCCGAAGCGCATGAAGCGCTGGCGATTGCTATGAACCGTGTCGGCGGCAAGTCCAACACCGGCGAAGGTGGTGAAGATCCGGCACGGTTCGTTGCCGATGCCAACGGCGACTCGCGCAACTCCGCCATCAAGCAAGTCGCATCGGGCCGGTTCGGCGTGACTTCGCATTATTTGGTCAATGCGAAAGAGCTTCAGATCAAAATGGCCCAGGGCGCAAAGCCCGGCGAAGGCGGCCAGTTGCCGGGGTCCAAAGTCTACCCCTGGATCGCCAAAGTCCGCTTTTCGACTCCTGGCGTCGGCCTCATTTCGCCGCCGCCGCACCATGACATTTACTCGATTGAAGACCTGGCCGAGCTGATTCATGACCTCAAGAATGCCAACACAAAAGCGCGGATCTCGGTCAAGCTGGTCGCCGAAGTCGGGGTCGGCACCATCGCCGCCGGAGTCGCCAAAGCCAAAGCCGATTTGGTCTTGATCTCGGGTTACGACGGCGGCACGGGCGCATCGCCGCAGACTTCCATCAAGCACGCCGGCTTGCCCTGGGAGCTTGGCCTAGCCGAAGCGCATCAAACACTGGTCTTGAATGACCTGCGCTCACGCATCACGGTTGAGACTGACGGACAGCTTAAGACAGGCCGGGACGTTGTCATTGCCGCTCTTTTAGGCGCGGAAGAGTTCGGCTTCGCCACGGCTCCGCTCGTCTCGCTCGGCTGCATTATGATGCGGGTCTGTCATCTAAACACCTGTCCGGTCGGGGTCGCGACTCAGGACCCGGAGCTTCGGAAGAACTTCACCGGTGACCCGGCCCACGCCGTTAACTTCATGCGCTTTGTCGCGGAAGAAACGCGCGAGATCATGGCACAGCTTGGCTTCCGCAAGCTGACTGAGATGGTCGGCCACACCGACCGCCTGGAAGCCAGCCGGGCGATTGAGCATTGGAAGACGCGCGGGCTGGACTTCTCGAACCTGTTCTACCAGCCCGAAGTCGGCCCTAGCGTAGGCCGCTTCAAGCAGCAGGAGCAGGACCACGGGCTGACGACGGCTTTGGACAACACGCAGCTTCTCGACCTTTGCCGCCCGGCGCTGGAGCGCGGCGAGCCGGTCCGTGCGACCGTGCCGATCCACAATGTCAACCGGGTCGCCGGAACCATTGTCGGCTCGGAAGTCACTCGGCGCTATGGGGCTGCCGGCCTGCCGGAAGACACCATCAAGCTGACCTTCGAAGGCTCGGCAGGCCAGTCGTTCGGCGCATTCGTGCCGTCCGGCATGACGCTGTTCTTGAACGGCGACGCGAACGATTACCTCGGCAAGGGCCTGTCCGGCGGCAAGATCATCATTGCCCCGCCGGCCGGCTCCGGCTTTTTGGCCCATGAGAATATCATCATCGGCAACACGGCCTTGTACGGCGCGACGAGCGGCGAAGTCTACATCCGGGGCGGCGCAGGCGAGCGGTTTGCCGTCCGTAATTCCGGGGCCACCGCAGTAGTCGGCTCGGTTGGCGACCACGGCTGCGAGTACATGACCGGCGGGCGCGTCGTGGTGCTTGGCCCGACAGGCCGCAACTTCGCGGCAGGTATGTCCGGCGGCATCGCGTATGTTCTTGATGAAAATGGTGACTTCGCGACCCGCTGCAACAAGCAGATGGTCGGTTTGGAAAAGCTTGCGGACATTGCTGAGATTGAGGAAGTCCGCCAGATGATTCGGCGCTATGTTGAATACACCGGCTCGGACCACGGGGCGCGGCTGCTGAACAACTGGGAAGACACGGTGCCGCGCTTCATCAAAATCATCCCACATGACTACCAGCGGATGCAGGACGCAATCAGCCGCGTGGAAGCGTCGGGCCTGACCGGCGACGAAGCACTTTTGGCGGCCTTCGAGTCGAATGCGAAAGACACGGCGCGGGTCGGTGGCGGATAACTGATTGTCCCGGCCATTTATGGCCGGGTTCCTTCTTCTTTAGAAAAAACACCTATGGGAAAACCGACTGGCTTTATTGAATATCTGCGCGAGCTGCCTTTAGACCGCACTGCCACCGAGCGTATTAAAGACTGGAAGGAGTTCCACCTGCACCTCGGCGAGAAGAAGCTGCGGGAGCAGGGCGCACGGTGCATGGACTGCGGCATTCCGTTCTGCCATACCGGCACGACCCTGAACGGCATGGCATCCGGCTGTCCGATCAATAACTTAATCCCCGAATGGAACGATCTAGTGTATCGCGGGCTGTGGCGGGAAGCGCTGGACCGGCTGCACAAGACCAACAATTTCCCGGAGTTCACGGGCCGGGTCTGCCCCGCGCCGTGCGAAGGCGCGTGTGTCCTCGGCATCAGCGGTCCGGCAGTGACTATCAAGAACATTGAGTGCGCGATCATTGACAAAGGCTTTGAAGAGGGCTGGGTTGTCGCCGAGCCGCCGGAGCGGCGGACGGGAAAGCGGGTCGCCGTGATCGGGTCCGGCCCGGCGGGCCTGTGCGCCGCCGCCCAGCTCAACAAAGCCGGTCATCTGGTGACGGTTTTCGAGCGCGGCGACCGTGTCGGCGGCTTGTTGACCTACGGCATCCCGAACATGAAGCTTGGCAAAGAGCTGGTAGACCGGCGCGTCCGATTGATGGAACAGGAAGGCATTGCCTTTCTGACAAACACGGAAGTCGGCAAAGATTATGCCGCCGATTTGCTGCTCAAAGAGTTCGACGCGGTTGTCCTTGCCACTGGCGCGACCAAGCCGCGCGGCTTGTCCCAGATTGAGGGCGGCGACCTGCACGGCATCCACTATGCAATGGACTTCCTGACAGCGAACACGCAGGCCGTTTTGGACGGTCAGCCAAGCCCGAACTTTGTGTCTGCGGAAGGCAAAGACGTGGTCGTGATCGGCGGCGGTGACACCGGCACCGACTGTGTCGGGACTTCGGTGCGCCACGGATGCCGCTCTTTGGTCCAGCTTGAAATCCTGCCGAAGCCGCCGATGTCCCGCGCCCCGGACAATCCGTGGCCGCAGTGGCCGAAAGTGTACCGCCTGGACTACGGCCAGGAAGAAGCGCTGGCGGTTTTCGGCTCGGATCCGCGCGTCTACTGCACTACGGCCAAAAAGTTCGTCGGCGATGCCGACGGCCATGTCAAAGAAGTCCACACGGTCGGGATTGACTGGCAGCACGATGAGAAGGGCCGCTTCGTGCCGGTGGAAGTCCCCGGCACCGAGCGCGTCTCGCCCGCCCAGGTAGTTCTTCTAGCAATGGGCTTTTTGGGGCCGGAAGACACGCTGCTGGAGCGGATCGGCGTCGCCCGGGATGCTCGCTCCAATGTCCAGGCCAAGTACGGCGAGTATGCGACTTCCCTTCCTGGCGTCTTTGCCGCCGGCGACGCCCGGCGCGGCCAAAGCCTCGTCGTTTGGGCCTTCAACGAAGGCCGGGGCGCGGCCCGCGAGTGCGACCGCTACCTCATGGGCGAGACCACTCTGCCGTAACCCTCGCGCCAGAAGTTAAAAACAATCCGGCCTGGAAGGACGCCGTGCTGATCAATGTTTGCACGGCGTTCCTCGGCTAGTATTAAAAGGGGATGCCGTACTCAAACCGAACTTCCTTGCTGCGGCAAAAGTCGGCAAACTCGTTAAAGCTCGGATAAGAGCTGATGGCGACCCTCGTTGTGGGATCAGGCTCTGGAAGGTAGCGGGTTGTGCAGAGGATGTCCGCTCCTTTCGGAAGTCTGGAAATGAAATTCCGTAAAGAAGTTGCGTTCAGAGACTTGTACGCTGTTTCCTTGACTTCTACCGGCTGGCCCGGCTGAACGATTTCTTTTTGCAGAAGCCAGACAGACTCAGCAGGTTTTGCATCTGCAACTGGCACAAGGCTCAACAGGTAGATTGGGCCGCTTCTGGTGTGCGTTGGTGATGGCCCATCAAGCCTGATTGGACCAGATAACACGGGCTTTTGTGTCTGCCCACTTCCAGCAGCGGTAAGGCATCCGGCAAAGACAAGCAGCAACACAACTTGTTTACGGCATTGTTTGATGTTCATTTTCTTTTTCCTCCGCCCACCTCGATTAGCCTTTCCGACAAACAGCAGAGGCAAATAGTTTCGCTTTTTTTGGCATCGCTGCCGTCCTCTCAAGCTCAATTTTCATTTCAAGGAGTTTTACACGATGACGACACGCAAGAAACGCTGGGTGAGTTTTGCGGCAGGAGCCGCAGTGCTGGCAGCCGGAAGCGCCGTGCACGCCGCGCCGCCGGAGAAAGACGCCGAGGTGCAGGTAGCGGTTAACGCCGTCGCCGCACCGGGGCTGGAACATACCGTGCGGACACTGGCGGCGTTCCCGACACGCCATACGCTTTCGGCGTCCGGCAGCGCAGCGGCGTCCGAGTGGATTTATGGACAATTTGCGGCGATCTCGAAAAGCACCGGCGGACGGCTGCAAGTGGCGCGGGATACTTGGAC
The DNA here is from genome assembly GCA_964252595.1 of uncultured Armatimonadales bacterium. Lineage (GTDB taxonomy): Bacteria > Armatimonadota > Armatimonadia > Armatimonadales > Capsulimonadaceae > JANXMY01. Next base: position 3,422 of record CAXUNT010000075.1, on the reverse strand, counting down.
CCAGCCTGCCGGGGAGCGGCTCGTCGCGCCGGTGAAGATGACCGATATCGTGGCGACCTTGCCGGGCGATGCCAAGCCGGAGCGTATTGTGATCATCAGCGGCCATTATGACTCGCGTGTGACTGATGTGATGAACGCCACGGGGGACGCGCCCGGTGCGAACGATGATGCGTCCGGCGTCGCCGTGGCCCTGGAACTGGCCCGTGTGATGTCCAGCCATCACTACCCGGCGACAGTCAAGTTTGTCGCCGTGACCGGCGAAGAGCAGGGCCTTTACGGGTCAACCCATCTGGCACAGGAAATGGCGGACGGCAAGCAAGATGTCCTGGCGATGATCACCAATGACATTGTCGGCAGCTCTCACGGCCAGGGGGGGCTGCACGATGCGACCCATGTGCGCGTCTTCGCGTCCGGCGTAGACCCTACCGAAACGCCTAAGCTCGCGGCAGGCCGCCGGGCTGCTGGAACGGATGCGGATACTCCTGCCCGCACTCTCGCCCGCGCTGTTTCTGATGCCGACAGGTCTTATGTGCCGGGCTTCGGGACCGTGATCATTTACCGTCTGGACCGCTATCTGCGCGGCGGCGATCATGCGCCGTTCGTCCAGCATGGCTACGCCGCAGTGCGCTTGACGGAGCCGAATGAGGACTGGCGGCATCAGCACCAGGATGTGCGGGTGGAAAATGGGGTTCAGTACGGCGACCTGCCGCAGTTTGTGGATTTCGCTTACCTGGCAAACGTCGCCCGCGTCAATGCCGCCGCCGTCGCTTCTCTTGCGTCCGCTCCCGCCCCGCCGCCGAATGTGCTGCTGAAGGCTGACCTCAGCCCCGTCACGACGCTGACCTGGGATGCCGTTCCCGATGCCGCCGCCTATGACGTTCTGTGGCGTCCGACCAGCGCTGCCGACTGGCAGGGCAGCCGGCAGGTGCAGGCCCGCACAGTGACTCTTCCTTTGTCTAAAGATGATTATCTGTTCGCCGTCCGCTCCGTCTCGGCGAGTGGTGCCCGTAGCCTGCCGTCGATCCCCTCCGCCGCACGCTGAACACGAAAGCCCCGCATGGCTAGTGCCATGCGGGGCTTTTTGCTGCCTACTGCGGTAAGCCGCGACATATAGGCAGTAAGAAAAAGCCAAATACAGGTGCCATAGGCAAGCAGGATTTTTTTTTGGTGCTGGCCGCGCGTCATATATTTTGCGTGACCATCCACAAATCCGACATTCATGCCGCTGCCGGGCCGAAAGTCCGGGTCTACCGTACTCGCCGGGGAAGCGTAACCAGGGCAGCCGGAAGCGTCCATAGAGGTCCGAATCTGGTCACCGGCGCTCGGAACAGTCGAGGAGATTCGGTGCCGCGCGAAGAAAAACCGCTCCAGAAAACTGCCATTGGAAGGCTGATAGCCAAGATAACCTTCGGTAAACAGCATAGATTCGGTCGGACGCTGTATCTGCGCCAAGTTGAAGTTTTGAACAATCGGATTACCGCTCGCGTCGGTGCTGATCGTGGAGCTGGGGTACTGCGAGAACGGGCAAGTCTGTGTTCCCATGCCGCCGCCGGCGTTTGCTGTGCCGCGTGCGCCCGTACCGTTGTTATAGCCAGGCCGGCCCGGCAGCAGAGCATAATCCGCGATATACACCGCACCCGATCCCAGCACATTGTCGGTCGTACCAGCGTCTGGACAGTGGTAAACTCCGTGGCTCTTGATGTAGGGATCTAGATATTCAACCCAAGTGTAGATGCGGCGCGGGGTTGTTTCGGGCGCGTAAGTAACTGCTGTGGGCGTTGTATAGAACAGGCCCGGCAGGACTTCATCCGAATCATTGTAGTACATCGTGTAGCCCAGCGAGATTTGCTTCAAGTTGGACAAGCACTGAGTCCGCCGGGCGTTCTCGCGGACCTGCGAGAAGACGGGAAACAAGATAGCCGCGAGAATCGCGATAATGGCGATGACGACGAGCAGCTCGATCAACGTAAAGGCTTGCCGTGTGGACTCGGGACGAGGGAAGGAACGACGCATGCAGAACTTCCTTTCAAACATGGCGCGGCACACAGCGGGGTATGGGCGCAAGAGTACGGAAGATCAAACGCGGCAGTGCGTGGGGGAGAGACTCAAACGAGGCAAACGCTGCCTGGATTCGAGCGATACGGGAGTATGACAGGATTTGCGCGGAATGTCAAGAGGAGATTTCCGCTGCCCAGCCGAACATTGACACACGGCCCTGAAGATGGTAAACTATTGTTATCAAATGGAACTGGATGAGCGTAAGCAAAAGATTTTAGGGGCGGTTGTTCGCGATTATGTCGAGACGGTCAAGCCGCTCGGCAGCGAAGACTTGGCTCAGCGACATCAGTGGGGCATCAAAAGCGCGACCATTCGTAATGAGCTGGCGGAGCTGTCCGAGCTGGGACTGCTGCGCCAGCCGCATACGAGCGCGGGCCGTATTCCATCCGATCTCGGCTACCGGTTTTATGTAGACCACTTGATGGCATTCGCGCCGGAGGCCGAGGCCGCCCATTCTCTGCTGGACGAAGAAGATCAGGCACTAGAAATGGAACGGCTGCTGCGCCGCACCTGTGCTCTCTTGACCCGCACGACTTCGTACACATCGGTTGCTACCCCGCCCCGCCCTGCCGACACCCAGGTCTCGCAGATTTTCGTGACCCCCGCCGGCGACGATCGCCTGCTGCTCGTACTCATTCTCAGCACCGGACAGGTCGAAAACCGCCTGCTCTGCCCGGCCCCGCCGGAAGCCGCCGCCGCGAGTTCCGGCGAGCTAGCCGCAGTCAGCAATGCCCTGAGCGCCGCATTCGCCGGACAGCCGCTGGATACACTGCCGGACGCTCCCTTTGCCGCCCCCATCGAGTTCGCGCCGCCGCTGCGCTCGCTGTACACGGCCCTGATCGCCGCTGACCAGCAGATGGCACGCCATGCCGCCGATGATGACAGCATCTACCTGGAAGGCGCGAGCGAAATCCTGCGCCAGCCGGAATTCAGAGATGTCGCCAAAATCGAGAGTGTGCTGGAAACTTTGCAGCGCGGAACCCTGCTGTTCCAGACGCTTTCGCGGGCGCTGCTCGGCCCGGATGTCACGGTGGTCATCGGCGCGGAAAACCATGTTCCGGCCATGACCGAATGCAGCGTCGTCACGGCCTCGTACTATGTCGGCACCCGTAAGCGCGGCACGCTCGGCGTCGTCGGCCCGACCCGCATGGACTACGACCGGGCCGTTCCCGCCGTCGGCTTTTTCTCACGCACCCTCAGCCGCACGTTGACGCGTCTCGCCGGCCTTTCTTAGCCTCTGCCGTGCTGACGTTCTGAGCATTATCTTTTTTAGGAGACATCGCTTTGCTGCGTTCTTTGACTGCCCTGGTATTGTTCCTGATGACAGCATTGCTGCCCTCGTCCGCTGCCCCCGCCCCATCTGC
>CAXUNT010000074.1:4321-21548 GCA_964252595.1 uncultured Armatimonadales bacterium | reverse complement strand
CTCGTGGCGCGAGTATTTGGCGCGGCGGGCCGTCTACGGCGAGCTGCGCGTCAAGCGGCCCGGCGCGGCGGCGGTGCTGGGCGGCGGCAGTCCGAACTTCTTCCAAAGCTTGGCCTGGCAGGTGCGGAAGCGGGCGCTCTGGGTCATTGATTCCAGCCTGCCGCCGATCTCTGCCGCTGTGCTGTCGGGGATTTTGATCGGACGCCGGGCGGACCTGCCGCCGGGCCTGCTGGCGGACTTCGTGCATACGGGGACCGTGCATATTCTCGCGTCGGCGGGCCTGCATGTCGGGATACTTGCGTTCTGGCTGGAACGCCTCGGACAAAAGCTGACCCTGCCGCGCAAAATGCAGGCCGTGCTGCTCATCGCCGTTTTGCTGCTGTACGCCCTGATCTGCGGGGGGCGTCCGGCGGTGGTCCGGGCGGTGCTGATGGCCGCGCTGTTTTTCGGCGCGGCCCTGTTTGAGCGCGAACCCGACGGTCCGACGGCCGTGGGCGCGGCGGCGCTGGTGATTCTGGCCGGGCAGCCGACCGCGCTGCTGGAGCCGGGCTTCCAGCTCTCGTTTTTGACCATCGGCACGCTGGCCGTGACGATGCCGGTCTGGAACAACTTTTGGCATCCCCGGCTGTCCCAAATCAAGCCGCCCTGGCTGGGCAAGCCCGCCGAATGGGCGGTGGACGGCTTCGGCCTGTCGCTTCTGGCACAACTGGGTGCCCTGCCGATCACGGCGTCTGCTTACAGCCAAGTCTCGCTTTCCGCGTGGGCCGCCAACGCGCTGGTCGTCCCACTGCTGTTTCTGCTGATCCCCGCCGGCTTCATGGGTATTTTGCTTTGGACCTTATCGCACACGCTTGGCGCTTGGGTGCTTGCCGCTGCCGGCTGGGGAGTGATGCTGATTGCACGGGTCGTCACCACGCTGGGCGAGCTGCCCTGGGCGTATTTCGCTCTGCCGCCGCCCCCACTGCCTTTAATCTTATTGTTCTACGCGCTTGTCTATGGAGGGACTGATGCTTTGCAAAGAATGGTGGGAAAACCCGCTGACGCGCCGGCGTCTGCTCCTGGCGCCGCTCGTACTGGGACCGGCAGCGTGGTGGGCGCTGTCCCGCCGCCCTGACCCGGATGCCGGGAAGCTGCGGGTCATCGCCGTAGATGTGGGGCAGGGCGATTGCACGCTGGTGATCACGCCGGGCGGACGGACGCTGCTAGTGGATGGCGGCGGCACAAGCGACGAAGCCGCGGCAGGGGATACGGATGTCGGGGCTAAGATCGTCGTGCCGTTCTTGGAGTATCTGGGCATCAACCGGATTGACGTCCTGGTCGCGACCCACCCGCACGGCGACCATGTCGGCGGCTTGGCAGCGGTCCTGCGCGGCCCCTCCGTCGGCTTTGTTCTTGACGGCACGACGCTCCCGTACCCGTCACCCGCGTATCTGGCGTTTCGGGCGGAGGCCGCACGGCGCAACATCCCCTGTGCGCGTGCCGTGCGGGGGCAGTCGCTTGATCTGGGCGACGGTGTGCGGGTTCTCGTCTTGAACCCGCCGCCAGACAATTTTTACGGTACGGCAGCGGCTTACGGCACGGGCAGCGATGATGCAACGATCAACAATTACTCGGCTTCTTTGCAGATTGACTACGGCAGGACCCGCTTTATCCTGACGGGTGACGCCGAAACCGATGCCGAGGCCGCCATGCTGGCCGCACACGGCGATTTGCGCTGCGACGTATTAAAAGCAGGCCATCACGGCTCCAAGAACGCCACCGGCGACGACTGGCTTGGGCGCTTACAGCCGCGCCATGCCGTGATTTCCTGCGGCCGGCATAACCACTTCGGCCACCCCGCCCCGTCCACGCTGGCCCGGCTGGACGCCCACGGCGTCCAAGTGTTCCGCACCGACCGCCAGGGCGCGATCACGTTTGTCACCGACGGCAAGACCGTCACCGTCCGGCCTTTTCTTGGGGAGGTTAAGAACCCCAAATGATGTTTTTCGGCTGCGGAGGGACGAGCGACAGTGCTTTTTGGGCTTGGGCGGATAGCGTGATCACGGCTGCCGGGGTGGGTGCGGCGATGGGCGCGGCAGGCGCTGCCGGAGAAGCTGCTTGAGTAGACGATATGCTGCTGGCAACAGCGCTGATTATGTTCATGGAAATCCCTTTCACTGATAACGAGTGATCCTATCACGGTGACAGGCTGATTGTCGGCAGGGGTGCGGGGTTCATTAGGGGGAAGAGTCACGGCGATGACGCTTTTGGGGTTCCATCAGGCGGAAGCGGCGGCGCTGTTCGATGACGCCGCCTACGCGGCGATGGAGAGTCTGCTCGCCCAAGCGCAGACATCCATCCGGCTGACGTTTTACCTGTTCGGCGGGCCGGACGCTGACCGCATGGCGAATATCATGGCCGCCAAGCAGGAGGCCGGCGCAGACGTGCGGGTGCTGCTCAACAGGTCCCTCGGCTTCGGACCGACCCTGCCCCAGGTGCTGTGGGAATGCCGCCGCACCTACGCCAATCTGCGGCGGCTCGGTATCCCCGTGCGCCTCAGCGACCCGCGCTCGCTGCCGGAGTCACCCGGGAAAGCCGCTTTGTCGCACCACAAGTATATTGTCGCGGACGAACAGGAAGCGCTGGCCGGGGGCATGAATGTCGGCACGGTGTTTCGGCGCTACCATGACTTGATGCTGCATTTGCGCGGCCCGATTGCCGCTGATCTGGTCCGGCAGTTCGACGCCGAGTGGGAGGCTGCCGGCGGCGCACCGCTTCCGCCACCCGCGCAAGATTTTAATGCGCTTGACCCATCTCCGGACAGGCCGGCATCGGCACGAGTGGTAGGAACGGGGATTGGGCGGCGCACGACACAAGCGGCGCTGCTCCAGCATCTGCGCCGGGTAAACACGTCTGTCTGCGTCGCCCTATGCGAGATGGGCCGAACCGCGCTGCTTTCCGAGCTGATCGCCTGCCATCGCCGCGGCGTCCAGGTGCGTGTTCTGCTTGACCCACAGATCATGGCCCGTTTTGGCCCGTCGGGCCTGTTGAACGCCGGAGCGACTGAAGCCTTGCTTGCCGCCGGGATTGCTGTGCGCTTGTACCGTCTGGGGCCGGACTTCGTGCGCCTGCACCTCAAAATGGCGATTTTCGATGCTGTCAGCGCGGTCGCCGGGTCAACAAACTGGACACGCGGCGGCTTTGAGTGGGTCGGCGAGACCGACATCGAGCTGCACGGCGGCCGTGTGATTGCCGAGCTCGCCGCCCAGTTTGAGGCCGACTGGCAGCGTTCCTACCCCGCCCCGCCGCCAACAAAAAGCGCCCACTTCCTGCATAATTGGTACGAGAAGTGGGCGCAGTGAAGAATTTCAGTGTTTGTTAATGTTCCCTTAATCTGCGGGCTGTACAATGAACCGGCGGCGCAGAATACGCTGCGGCGCAACGGACCCGCACTTGAGGACCTTCCATGAAGAATTCTGCGAAAAATTCTGCTTCCTACAGCCGGATGAAGACCGCCCGCGCATTTGTGGCCGGCGCAACCCTGCTTCTCGCGACCGCCCATGCTGGTCATGCCCAGTTCACTTCTACCGTCTTCGCATCCGGCAGCGCCGTCAGCGGCACGCAGCCTGATTCTATTACCATCGGCGGCGGCCATGTCTTTGTCGAATACGGCAACGGTGCGATCTCCAATGCCCCCCTCGGCACCGGCGGCTCGTCCACGATTGCCGAATACGACATGGCCGGCAACGCCCTCGCCACGTTCAGCGCCCTCGGCAGTGTGGACGGCTTGCGCTACAACCCAGCGACCAACCTGCTCTGGGTGCTGCAAAACCAGGACGGGTTTCCGGCGCTGGAAACCATTGACCCGACCAACGGCCTGACAACAAAGTACGCTTATTCCAATGCCGTCTCGACTTCCAGCGCACGCGGCTTCGACGATGTGACATTTGTCGGCGGCAAAGCCTACCTCAGCTACACAAATCCGTCGGCTGCCGGCGATGCGGTCATCTACTCTGCGACGCTCGGAAACGGCACCGTCAATTTGGGCAGCCCCGTGCTGTCCTACGACGGCGCAAATTCTACCACGCTGAATGACCCGGACTCGCTGGACCAAACCCCGAACGGCAGCCTGCTCGAAACGAGCGGCGACGACGGCGCTCTGACGACCGTGTCCAACCCCGGTGCGTCCAGCCAGACAGTTTCTTCGGTGCGTCTCACCGACAGCGTCACCGGCAAGAATGTCAGCGGCCTCGACGACACCGTGTTTGCACCGAGCGCCGCCAGCAGCCTGCTGGTCGCCGACACCAAAAACAACGCCATTTACGAAGTGACTGGGCCGTTCACGCCCGGCGGCGTATATTCGTCGATCGGCAGCACAAACACGCTGGACTCGGTGGATCTCTCCACTGGGATCGCGACTTCCATCTCGACCGGCCTGTTCCCGTCGAACGCCAGCCCACACGGCCTCGGCTTCCTGCCCGCCGCCGCCGTTCCCGAAGCGTCCACCACCATTTCCTTTGGCCTGCTGGTAGCCCTCGGATTGGGCGGCCTCGCCGTCGCCAGGAAGAAAGCCGCCCGCGCGGCTTAACCCGGCTCCGAGAATGAGAAGGCCGCAGGCACAACTGCCTGCGGCCTTTTTCCGCTTCCTGCCGCCGGACAATACCCCGTATTTCTCCCGTGTGCTTCTTTCTGCACGTCGCCGATAATCGGTTTATCTGTTCTCCCTGAGAAATTGCCGAAGAAATTGCCGAAGAAATTGCCGAAGAAATTGCCGAAGAAATTGCCGAAAGAGGCACGCTTATGAAAAACCCCTACCTGGAAAGCCTGCTTTCCCGTATCAACGATATTCCGACCCTGCCGGCGAGTGTGCTGCGGGTCATGCAGATGATTGAAGACCCGTTCTGCTCGTCGTCGGACCTCGCCAAAGTCATTCAGGCCGATCCGGCCATGGCGGCCAAAGTCCTGAAGCTCGCGAACTCGTCGTACTACGGCTTCCGGCAGAAGATCGCCAACATTCCGCAGGCCGTCACTCTGCTCGGCTTTGCGACGCTGAAAAACACGCTGCTCGCCGCTGCCGTCTTTGACTTGTTTCGGGTCGCTGGGACCGGCTTTGACCTGCCCGCGCTGTGGACCCATTCGGTGACGACCGCGACCGCCGCAAAGCTGCTGGCGAAGCGGGCCAAGTATCCGCAGTCGGAAACGGCGTTCACCGCCGCCTTGATGCACGATGTCGGGAAAATTGTTCTGGCCCGCTTTATTCCGCAGGGCCTGGCCGAAATCGTCGGCGTGATTGAAAAAGAGCATCTGGCAATGTACGATGCCGAGAAAAAAGTGTTAGGCTTGTCGCACCCGGCCCTCGGCGCGTGGGTGCTGGGCCGCTGGGGCCTGCCCGCGCCGGTGGTGGAAGCTGTTGAGTTCCACCATCACCCAACACGGGCGCAGAACGGGTTTGATTTGGCGGGCATTGTGTACCTTGCGAACATTTTAGCCCACCGTTCCGGCATCGGCTACAGCGGCGACGGTTTGCCGCGCGAGATGGACCCGGTCGTGCTGGAATACTACCACCTGAACGAGACCGCGCTGGCGGACATGCAGGACGCGCTGGTCTTCAAGCGCCTCGAAATCGAAGCGTTTGCGATGTCCGTGGCTTAAAAGATGACCGAACCTACTCATTACAAACTCGGACGCTCCGGCCTGTGGGCGGCGTTTCTCCCGGTGCAGGACGGCCTGCGTCCGACCTGGCAGATCGCCCTGTCCGCGCGAAGCCGAGGCGGGACGAAGATACTCGCCCCGCTGCTGGAAACTTCCGTGCTGCGGCCCCTCGCGACAGTCCGGGTCAAAGGGGAAGCATACCCGCTGACCATTGACTGGCATGAGCTGGGACGCGGCGGGCGGCTCTGCCTCGGCGGTGCCCGCAAGCTGGGCCAAGGCGGGGCGGAGCTGGAATGGGAAATGCGCTGGCTGCCGGTGCCGAAAAAAGACGGCGCGTACCAAATCGAGATGCGCCTGCGGACAAGCCCGCGCTGCGTCGGGTCGCTCCAAATTGATCTGCCGTCGCTTCTGCATCAGCCGGAAGGGTGGCGGCTGGATGCGGCTCGGTTGTCCGGCCACGCGGCGCTGTGCGCCTTCTCCCCTTACCATCAGTATGGGTCAGGCCTGGTTACGCTTACGGGGGAAGCGGAATGGTCAGACGGCGGCGGCTGGACCTTTGAGCTGCCGTCGTTCTCCTTCGGCGGCGGCAAGCTGGTGACGTTCGGCCTGTGCTTCGGAGCGGCAAAAACGAGCGGCGACGCGCGGGCGTCGCTGGTGACGCAGTACGCGGCGTTTGCCGAAGCGGCTTTGCATCCATTGGACTGTGTTCCCGCCCTTGATCCGAAAGAAGCGGTCGCGAAGCTGTCCGCACCGGACTCGTACCACGCCGTCGGCATGGAGCGGCTGTACCTAAAAACACCGATTGAGAATACGTTCTGCGGTACCGGACCTTTGGAGCCTGCCGGGGCGCTTGCGGCCTTGTGGGACTGGAACCGGCTGCACGCCGCGCCTGGTCTGCCGCGCCTGGTCCGGTTCGGCGCTCACGGCCTCTGCGCCGATTTTCAGGTGATGGGCCGGGCGGGCGAGCCGGAGCCGAACAAAGGGGCGTTCTGGGATCAGTTGACCGATGGGGAAGGCACGGATTTTGCGGGCGGGGAGACATTCGGCATTGCGGCCAATGCGCGTTTAGCCCGGTCCCTGTTTCGTCTGTTTGAGGTGTCCGGCGAGCCGCTTCTGCGTCAGTCGGCGATCAACATCTGCCACTGGCTGCTGCTGAAGCAGAACGAGCGTGGCTTTTACGACGGCGCACGGGTCCACGCGACACGCGGCCTCGGTACCGACGGGCGCTTGGTGCCGTCGCCGTGCGCTCTGGACGGGGCGGAAGCCATTCGGGCCTGGACGGCGGCGTATGGGGCAACGGCAAACGAAGTCTGGATCAAGGCCGCCTGGCGCATCGCCGATTTTCTGCTTGAGCACCGCCTGCATGACTTCGATGCCCAGTCGCCGTCGATGATCGCCACTGTGATCGCATCACTGATGGCGCTGGATGCCGAAGCGCCGAACCCGCGCCTGCGGGCGGCGCTGGCGGAATGGGGAAGCTGGCTGCTGGCCCAGCCGCTGCCAGCCGCCTTGCTGTCGCTGAACGCCGACGGCTTGCATTCGGGCCTGTTTGAGTGCGCCCAAGTCGGTTTCCGGCTCTTTGGCCTGCTGCAAAACCCCGCCTATCTGCGCTATGCGTTCGCGGCGTTAAGCACCGTCCCGGAAGAGTCCCGCGCGTCGTCGTGGCGTTCGGTTGCCGCGCATCAATCGGCCCTGCTGTCGCTGGCCGGGCTGCTGCCCGATTCCAAAATCAACTTCGACGCGCCGAGCGTTTCTTTGGACTGGCGGGTCTTCACGCCTGACCCTGCCGCCGCGCCGTTTCTCCGCCTGGCGGCGGCAGGCGGGCCGGACGCCCGCGTGGACTGGCTGCCGCTGGTCTGCCGCGCCACCGACCAGCTTCTGCTGCTTGTCCTTGCCCCGCCGTCCGTGGAAGCCGTTTCGGTCTGGAAAAACGGCAAGCGCCCGCTCCTGCGCGACCTGCGAACAGGCAGCGTGGACACGGACGCTCGGTTATCATTGATTTCGGGCAAAGAACGCTGGGCGCGGGCGGGCCTGTTCACAGTTGACCCATAGACGCGGGAGGGCGCTCAGTTCTAGCCGCCAGGCGGCTCGTGAAACGCGATGTTCGGCGGCGGCTTTGGGGCGTCTGGCTCTTTCTTGGGTTCCGGCTCCTTTTCGGCTTCGGGTTCCGTCTCTTCCGGCGGCTCCGGTTTCTGCGTGACTTCTGGTGTCATAAGAATTCTCCTTTATCCACCGGGCGGATCATGATGCGCCTGAAGGTAGCCGGGCAGACGAGAGCGTCCTGCCCGATAACCGGCTCGGTAGCCAGCCCGATAACCGGCTCGGTAGCCAGCCCGATAACCGGCTCGGTAATCGGCATTGTGACGGAAATGGTGTCTGGCGTGATGCCGTGTCGGCGCGGCGGATGCCGGCCGGAGGGGAAGGGCGGCAAGCGCAAACAGCAGCGCCAGCCCGCACACGAGTGGCAACAATGCTCGGCGGAATGATTTCATGCGGTTCTCCTTTTCTCTACGTTAACCCGTCATAATTGTCCAAAACATGCTGAATGCTCTGTGCCGCGTCCATTCGGGACCCCTGCGCCCAAAGCTGGGCGAACTGCTGCTCGCCGAGCGCAGCGCGGCTTTTGGCGAGTGTTACTTGAGGATAAAAATCAATTTCGTAGGCGACCACACCCCCCGCCAGTGCCGCCCCGGCGGCGGCTTGCAGCAAGCAGACTTCGGCGTGTCTGCTTTCCGCTCCGGCGATCTCCGCAAGGTGCATGAGCGTACTGGCGATCCGCTGCTTGCTGCGGAGAGTCCGCTGCGCTTCCAGGCTGTCGCGGAAGTACGGCTTGGCCTGCGTGTACTGCTCCTGCTGAAAGAGCAGATCACCCAAATTGTGCAGTGTCGCCGCGCTCCCGGCGGCGTTGTATAGCTCTCGGTACTCTGCAAGCGCCCGGCGGTACAAGTCTTCCGCCCCAGCGTAGTCGTGCTGCCTCAGCGCCAGAATCCCGATGCTGTTGAGCATCCGGGCGCTGTTGGCGCGGTCGCCGAGCGCCCGGTACTGGTCAAAGCTTTCCTGCCCGTACTGCTCGGCTTCGGCGTACTGCTTTTGTCCCTCGGCAACAATGCACAGATGACCGAGGGCTTGAGCGATGCCGCGCGGGTTTTCGCGGCGCTGCTGAAGCGCCAAGTCGCGCTCGTGATACGCGCGGGCCGTGTCGTAGTCCCCGCAGCACCAGGCCAGCATCCCCGCGCCGTTCAAGACCTTTCCGAAAATTGCGCTGTCTTCGTCCTCCATCTCCGCAAGAGCCGCTTCCAGCCAGCTTCGGCCTTCGGACAGATAAGAGCGCCCGTACCAGAAGCGAGACAGCGCTCCGGCGAGGCGCGGCAGGGTGCCGTCATGCTGTTCCTGGGCAAACGCCAGCGCGGTCCGCAGGTTCTCCATGTCGCCTTCCAGCGTGTTCAGCCACAGCACCTGGTTTGCTCCAAGCAGGTGCGGCTCGGCTTCTTCGGCCAGCGCGAGGAAAAAGTCGCGGTGCTTTCGGCGCAGGCTGTCACGCTCGTTCGGCGACTCTCTCAGCTTATCGGCGGTATAAGAATGGATGCTTTGCAGCAGGCGATAGCGCACTGGTCCGGCATCCGGCGTCTCGACCACGACCAATGATTTTGCGGCAAGGTGCGACAGCCCTTCCAGCACTTCCCAGTTTGCGATCTGGCCGTCTTTAACCTCTCCATTTTCACTCTCGCCGTCCGCACAAACCGCTTCGGCGGCTCCCAGCGCCCAGCCGCCCCCGAACACCGACAAGCGGCGCAGAAGGCGCTGCTCGGCAGGGGACAGCAGCTCATACGACCAGTCCACCAAAGCCCGCAGGGTTTGCTGGCGCGGCAGCGCGGTCCGCGAGCCGCCGGTCAGCAGCCGGAAGCGGTCATTGAGGCGCCCGTCAATCTGCTCCGGGGTCAGCACTTTGACCCGCGCCGCCGCAAGCTCCAGCGCCAGCGGGATGCCGTCGAGCCGGGTGCAGACTGACGCCACAGCAGCGGCGTTGCCGGCGCTGAACTGGAACGCCGGCAGCGCGGCGGTCGCTCGCTCGACAAAGAGGCGCACCGAATCACACTCCGCCAGCGTTTCCGGGGTCTGGCCCGCGCCGGGCGGCGGCAGGCCGAGCGGCGGCAGGGGCAGGACTGCTTCACCGCCGATACTCAAAGCTTCCCGGCTGGTCGCCAGCACCGACAATTTCGGACACGACTTGAGAAGCGTGTCGGTCATCCGGGCTGCGGCGTCAATGAGATGCTCGCAGTTGTCTAAAATCAGCAGCAGGGGCTGCGGGCGCAGAACGTCCAGCAGCGCAGGGCGCAGCTTCCCGGCGTCTTCCCGGAGGCCGAGGACGCCCGCGATCTGGGGTTCTACCAGGGCCGGATCGGACAGCGCGGCAAGCTCCACCAGCCAGGTTCCGCCAGGATACTCTTCCCGTACGTCGGCGGCAATCTGCAAGGCCAGCCGCGTTTTGCCGGTCCCGCCGGCGCCGGTCAGCGTCACCAGCCGTGAGTCCGCCAGCTTCGCCCGCGCCGCCGCCCGCTCGGCGTCCCGCCCGATAAACGAAGTCAGCGCTTCCGGCAGGTTGTGCGGGAACAAGTCAAGCAGGCGCAGCGGCGGGAACCCAGCCGGCAGGCCCGGCGCGGACAATTCCCAGATTTCCGACGCCTGCCGGAAGCCTTTCAAAGTGTGGTGTCCCAAAGAGCGCAGAAAAGCGCCCGGCGGCAGCGCCTCCCCCACCAGTTTCGCCGCCGAATCCGACAGCAGGGTCTGCCCGCCGTGCGCCGCCGCCAGCAGCCGGGCTGTCCGGCTGAGGGCAGCGCCGAAATAATCGCCGTCCCGCCGCTCCGCCGCTCCTGTGTTCAGAGCCATCCGCACCCGCAGCATCCTCGCACCATTCAGGGTTTCCGGGGCCGCTGCCAGCGCGGTTTGGGCTGCCAGCGCCGCCGTCAGCGCGGCGTCGGGCTTTTCAAATGCGGCATAAAACGCATCACCGGCGGTCTTGAAAACGACGCCGCCCCCGGTTTCAATCGCCTGCCGCACGAGCGCGTCATGCCGTGCCAGCGCCGCCGACATGGCATCGGGCTGCGCTTCCCACAAAGGCGTGCTGCCTTCAATGTCGGAAAACAAAAATGTCAGCGTCGCAGTTGTCGGAGCTTCTGTCGGCATGAGAGGTTATTTGTTCGGCAGGGGCGGCAGGCTTGCGCGGCCCAGGCACCAGTCCCGCACCCAGGGCCACTCGCCGTAGCCATAATAGGGCGAGATATGGCCGCTGCCGGGCAGACGCTGCGCTTCCAATCCCAGCCCGGCGGCATACGCCGCCGACTGGTCAAACGTCGAGTAATCGTCGTTATCCGACGCGATTAAAATCGTCTCGCGCCCGACCGCCTTCAGCCCTGCCGGGGACAGAAAGGGCGGAAAGAAGGCCACTGTTCCCACCAAATCCAGGTGCGGGATTTCAGGGACGACATACGGCGGGGCGACCAGCAGCACCCGTGCCGCGACCGGGCCGGGCCGGACAAATCCTGCGTCCTGAGACATCGCCGCATGGCGCATCCAGTTCACCGCGCCCATTGAATGCGTCAGCACCGTGAGAGCGGCGTCTTCGGGGACCGCGCCCAGCGCGTTATGGATAAGCCTCATCCAGGCCGCCGGGTCGGGGTTCGTCGGGTTCGCCATCTTCGGCGCGAGGACCGTGTGGCCTGCCGCCGTCAGCTCGTCCGCCAGCCATTCCTGCCAGTGGGCGGGCTTGTTGCCGCCCCAGCCGTGCAGAATAAGAAAATGTGCCATTGTGTTGGTCTCCGTCCAAAGCGTTGCCGTGCCGCTATTCTGACAGACCCCATTCTGACAGACCCCTGCGCGTTTGTCAAGAAAAGTAGGGGTGTGACTTGTATCACACTGTCAGTGTGACTTCCTGCCTCGCGCTCGCCGCGCCGCCGGGCTACACTCGGACATGACACACGCTTCCTGCCCGCAGACGTTTTCGCTTTCTCCCCTCGAGCGCCTCCTGCTCCGCCGCCTCGCTTTGGGTTACAGCATGGAAGACGCCGCCCGCGCCGCCGGCCTGCCGCTGCCTGACGCCCAGGCCGTGCTTCAAGCCCTCCAAGCTCGCCTCGGCGTTTCGGGCCTGCCCCGCCTCCTCACCCTCGCCATCCTCCACTCCTGGGTCTGAATGCTTGGGTCTGAGCGAAAGACGCCAAACACAAAAACGCCCGGCCTCATTTCTGAGACCGGGCGTTTGCCCTATCTGCATATTAGCGCACCATCTTTAAGCGTTCCTTCACTGCGTCATTCGTACTATCATCGCCCAACTCCGCGGCCTTCTGGTACGCCGCCTTTGCCCCGGCGGCGTCTTTTGTGAGAAGAATCTCGCCTTGATAATAGTGTGTCACCGGCGAGTCCGGGTACAGCCTGACGGCTTTCTGAATATGAGCCAGAACCTCTTTGTCGCTCCAAAATCCTTGCTGCTCGTAAGCGAGGACCGTATCCGCCAGCGCTTGCAGATGCTCCGGCGTATACTGCACCTGACCGGGCAACAGGTTCCCTATAGCAATCTCCGGCAGCGGAACTTTGAGATACAACTGACCGCCGTTGTATTGGCTGTCCCGGTAATCCAATCCGGCGGCGGCATGATTATAGACCTGAACCGCCTCCGCTTCCTGCCCGGTTTGGCTGAGGAGCAGCGCAAACTGCATCAATTTCGCCGTGTCATTCTCATAGAGTCCTTCTGCCGCAGAGCCGTTATGGTAAATGGCTTGGCGGCTGTATTCCAGCCCTTTTTTGGTATCGCCTGTCGCCCGGCAGCAGTCAATCAGACCATAAAGCGCGAGTTGATGCCCAAGACCGGATTGTGGAGACAAATCTAATGCCTGCTGGTATTGGCTTTGTGCGTTCTGCCAATCATTGTTTTTGGCAAAAGCGTTCCCTGCTTTGACGAGAACATATGCTTTGTCCAGCGCAGTCGCTTCCTGCAGCAACTGCGCCTTAGCCGACGCAGATAAAGACGGAGAGGACAGCAAAGGGGCTGACACAACTAATCCTGTCGGTCGCTGTGCTGACGGGAGAGGTTGAGCCGGAGCGGGCTTCGCTAATTGCGGTTCTGCCAGAACGGCCCTAGTCAAGCATGCGGCGAAAAGTGCACTGAGAAGCGGGAAAATCCGCGCTTGAAGTCTTCTAGTTTGCATTAAGTTATCCTTTCATTTTGAACCGGTCACGGACGCAGTACGCTTGATCCCACGTTCGTACTCGTCCATTGAGGAGGTGTATCGGTTTGCATTCCGGAGTTGGCTGTAGTACCGGTGACTGCCGGGCTGCTGTTAGTCGCAGAGTTCCACGAACCAGTCGCTTTGTTTTTGACAACGCTGCCGGTCCAAGACCAATCAACTGTTTGAAGTGGCACCCATATTGTTCCACCTGGCCCCGTTGCTGATGAGGGCGGCATATACATTAGATAAGTGGTGAAACTGCCGGAAGCAAAAGCGTTATACCAGTTGCTGCCGCCATCATCTGAGGCAGGAGTGTTGAAACCTGCCGATGGTGCGTCACCAGATTGTCCCACGCCGCTGACATCCCATTCATAACCTTGCGGATAGTTGGTCGTGAGGCTGTTCTGATAGGGAAAGTAAGTGTCTAGCCCTCTGCTCGGCAACACATAAGTCGTCGTGCCGTCGGCATTCTGTTGAGGCTCCTTTAGGTAGCAGTAAGTCGGCTGGCTGCCTGTAGGAGTGCGCTGAAACTGTATGGTCGGCTGGACAGTTTGAGCAAAGCAGCCCAAGCCCCCACTAAATTGAGAAGGAACTGTGATAGTCGCACTCCATTGTACATCAAAGCCCATAGACCCTGCTGCCGATGGATCAAATTGAGGACCCAAAGGAGGCGTCGCGCTTGCAGTCCAACTCGCTGTTGGTTTGAAGAACGTCACTGGAACCGACTTCGCGGTAACACTGCTCGTTGTTCCGTCAGGAAACGTGAGATTGACAGCACATGTGACAGTTACAGCATCCTTGTCAATCTCATCGTAGAACAGAATGGGGTTGACACCACTCAGGCCATTGCCCGTAGTGTCAGTCTGTGACAGGTCAGCGTTAAGGAACGCGAATAACTGCTGTGGTGTCGTCCCATCCACTGCCACACCTTTTGGATCCCAATTTTTGATCGGGTTGCCTTTCGTTCCGCCGGAGAATGACCAGGTATAGCCGCTGATCTTAGTGCCGGAAGGAAGACCATTCGGCTCGACCAGCGATGCCGTGATTTGCTGGCCCGTTAAGGCTTGGTTTGCAGGGTTTTGTCCACTGAGGACGACGGTAACAGGGTAAACCGTGGCGCTGTAGTTGACGCTGGCATCCGCATACACCGCCGAGCGCGATGAGCTTGTCGTCGTGCCGGTGTAGTTGAGCGCCGGGCTACAGCTTGCACTGATCGTACTGCCGGAAGGAGACGCCATCGAGTAGCCCGTCACGCTCCCGCCGCCGCTTGGCCCGGAGGCAAACGCCGACGCGCCGGAGATGCCGCTGGTGCCGGACGCCGATCCGGTTGCGCCGTCCTGAGCGCTGTTGGTGTCCCACACAAGATAGCAGGTCTGCGCGATGATAGCGCTGGGAGGTGGATCGGCGGTCAGGTTGGGGTCAGGCTGCCAGGTGTAGGCAGCGGTAATCGGGCCGGAGACGGTGATGCTGCACTGGTTGGGGGTGAAGGCATATACCTTCGTGGACGCGCCGTAGCCGCTGCTGTAGGCGAAGACGGGCGGGGGGACGCTGTCATCGTGTCCGGTGTCGGTCATGGTGCCGCCGCTGAAACTCCCTCCGGCATAGGTTCCAGCTTGGGCATGAGGAGCAGCAAGCAGGAAGCCTGTCAAGCAGCTTGCCAACAGACTAGCCTTCAGCCGCACAAACGACGGGGCGCACAAACGACGGGGCGCACAAACGACGGGGCGCACAAACGACGGGGCGCAGAGAGTAAGACAACATAGGTCCTCCAAGTCGCAGGCCGTGAAGACGCCCGGCGTTCAGCGTCTTGCGCTTATTGTATCACAGCTTACGCGATGTGTCAAGCGCGAGCTTTGCCGCTTTCAGCTACATTTCGGCGCGTTTGGCGAGGGCGGCCGGTTTGCAGATGATCCAGCGCCCGGCGGCTTTGTCCCAGACGATGGCCCCGGACTCGCGGAAGGCGGACAGGGCGCGGGAAACGCGCTCACGGGTCGCGCCGATAAGGGCGGCGATGTCGCTCTGGGTCAGGCCGACCTCCACCCGAATGCTGCCACTGGATAAAGGAGTTCCCTGCGTCTCGGCCAGGCGCAGCAGGCACGCGGCGACCCGGCCGGGGACATCGCGGGTCATCATCATCTCTGCCTGCGTGTTCGCGTCCCGCACCCGGCGCGACAAAATCTGAAGCAGGGTCCAGGCGACGGCAGGCTGGCTGGTCAAAAGGTCGCGCAGGGCATCGCCTTCCAGCAGCAGCAGCGCCGACGGCTCCAGCGTGGAAATGTCGGCGGAGCGCGGCTGGCCGTCCAAAAGGCTCATCTCGCCGAAGAAGTCGCCGGGACCGAGAAGGTTGAGGATGACTTCTCCCCCGCTCGCCGTTGCCTGATGGACTTTCACCCGGCCCGACTCAATCAAATACAGTGCCCCCGACGGGTCCCCTTTATAGACTACCGGCGTCCCGCCCGGCAAGCTCCGACGCCGAAGACGCGCGGCCAGCGCCGCCAGGGCATCGTCCGGCAGGCCCGCAAATAGCGGGACCCGTTTCAATATCTTTGCGTCAAGGCTCATACCAGCATTCTAACGAATGCCTGCCGGTTTGTCAAGAAATACCCTCTCAATTCACCGGCAAATCGCCGATACTTACTTGGCTGCCCAGTTTAGCGGCTCTTTAAATACTGCGCCGGAAAAACGCCGTGCAGCTTAGGAAAAAACTATGATTTTTCGCTCTGCTTTTCGTCAATGCCGCCGCGCCGCGCTTTTTCTGCTGCTTGCGACAGGCAGCGCCGTTCTTCCCGGCGCACGGGCCGATGCCCCGGCGGCGGCGCTGTTTGATCTCGCCGATTTCGGGTCGCCGGACGATACGGCCAGCGCTTTTCCTGTCGGCACGGCCCCGTCCTCGCTTGTCGCCGGGCCGAACGGGACCTTTTACGGCCTGTCCCAGTCCGGCGGAGCCAATGGCGGCGGCACGCTCTTCAAGGTCCTGCCTTATGGAACCGGCGTCCTGCCGCTGTATGCGTTCGGCAGCGGCGGCGACCAGCCGTCCAGCCTGACCTGGAGCGCCGCCGGCACGCTGTACGGCACGTCGGAAAACGGCGGGTCAAATGCCAACGGCTCACTGTTTACGCTGAACGCCGACGGCACCGGATATCAAACGCTGTATGCCTTCAGCGCCACCGACAGCGCTCAAACGAACCCCGACGGCGCTCTGCCCACCGGTGCCCTGCTGGAAGGCTCCGGCGGGACGCTCTACGGGGAAACCCAGTACGGCGGAACAAACGCCGACGGGGTTGTGTTTTCCCTGAACCCTGACGGCAGCGGATTTACGGCGCTGCATACGTTCGGAACCGCGCCCGCCGGCGGCGCGTACACTGACGGCTCTTTTCCGGTTGGCGGCCTGATTCAAGGCCCGGACGGGGCGCTGTATGGGGTCACCAGCAACGGCGGAGGCGCGGGCGCCGGAACCGTCTTTACGCTGAAGCCTGACGGCACCGGCTACACGGTTCTGCACGAATTCAACAGCGTGGACAGCGCTTTCGTCAACACCGGCGGTGCGGTTCCGTCGGCGTCGCTGACCCTCGGCACGGACGGTTTGCTGTATGGGGTCGCGGCGAGCGGCGGGGCCGGTGGGGACGGCGTCGTGTTCCGGCTCAACCGCGACGGCACGGGCTTTACGGTTCTGCACGAGTTCAGCGGCACCGACGACGGCAATGATCCGGCGGCGGCGCTGGTCAAAGACCGCGCGGGGAACTTGTATGGAACGACAGCGGCCGGCGGCAGCGCCGGCCAAGGCGTGCTGTTCCAAATTCCCGCGGACGGAACCGGCTTCGCTCCGGTGTACGCTCTGCAAAGCGGCGATGGCACGAGCGCGGCGCTGATTGAAGGCAGCAGCGGGCTGGTTTACGGGTCCACCGCTGACGGCGGTGTTTACTCTGCCGGGGAATTGTTCCAGGTGGTTTTCAGCCACTTATCCGACCACATTCTGTGGGACAACGCGGACGGGACGCTGGCGCTGTGGAGCTACAGCACAACCGACGGCGCGTTCACCCAGAACTACTACGGCCCTTACGCCGGCTGGACCGCCAAAGCCATCGCCGATGGTCCCGACGGCTACACGCGGGTGCTGTGGACAAACACGGATGGCAGCGCGTCCCTGTGGAGCCTGGACAACACCACAGGAGTCTTCAGCCAGTACACGTTCGGCCCATATCCCGGATGGACGGCGACCGGCATCAGTGTCGGCCCGGACAACACGACCCATGTGCTGTGGAACAACGCGGACGGAACAGCGGCGCTGTGGAACTACAGCACGGCCACCGGCACCTTCACGCAGAACTACTACGGCCCTTACGCCGGCTGGACCGCCAAAGCCATCGCCGATGGTC
>CAXUNT010000074.1:0-4221 GCA_964252595.1 uncultured Armatimonadales bacterium | reverse complement strand
CCGACGGCTACACGCGGGTCTCATGGGTCAAGACAGACGGTACTCTGTCTTTGTGGAGCCTGGACAACACCACGGCCCAGTTCAGCCAGTTCTTCTTCGGCCCTTACACGAACTGGACCGCCGGTTCCTTCAGTGCCGGCTTTTAGCTGCTTCTGCGGTTTCAACGCCTGTGCGGCACCACTGCAAACGCCCGGTCTCAAAGCGAGACCGGGCGTTTTTTATTGGGGCGCTTCGGAGACTTCCACCGACAGCCATTTAGTCTCGCCGTAGCCGTAGAACGTGGACCAGGCGCAGTCGGCGGCATCCCGGCCGACAGCAATCTGCACCAGCGCAGGCCGCGGCTGGCGCTCGGTCGCGTCGAACGTCACCCAGCGGCCATCTAAGAATGCCTGAAAGTAGGCATGGAAGTCAGGCGGCGTGAGACCGAGGCAATAGCCGGACACATAGCGGGCCGGGATGTTCAGCGCCCGGCAGAACGCAATGCCGAGATGGGCAAAGTCCCGGCAGACCCCGATCCGCTGGGTGGCCGTGTCATACGCCGATGTCCCGGCGTCCGACGTGCCGTACTGGTAGGTGATATGCTCGTTGATCCAGTTGCAGATCGTCTGAACGCGGGCAAAGCCAGGTGCGACTTGGCCGAATAAATCCACGGCCATTGCCGTCAGTCGGTCCGACTGGCAGTAGCGCGACGGCAGTGTGTACAACAGCGTGTCGGTCGGCAGGTGCAGAGCATCGGCTTCGTAGGGCTTCAGCAGCGGAAAGCGCGTGTCCGGCTGCGTCACCGTCGCCGTGTACTCGATCCGCATCTCGCCTGCCGGCATCAAAAACCGCCGGCAGGGGTTTCCGTAGAAGTCCAAAAACGGCTCGGCGGCGGCAAACGGCGTGATCGTAAGATTGGCTTCTTCTACCGCCTGCGCTTCGCCCAGGTGCGCGGCTTCAATCTGCAAAGTCGTCGGCGTCGCATCGGGAACGGCGAGGTCGGCGATTACATGAAGAAAAATTTTCATCGGTATTCGTCATTATACCTGGCTGAAAACAGTAGGCAGCCGCTTCTTTGTATTTCTTCCTGCTTCCTTGCTGTGGCATGGCTTACGCGAGGAAAAAAAGCGAAAAACAGGTATTGACAAAGAATAGTCTCTCTGTTACAATAGCCCATCATCGCTCCCCCAATCGTTTGGGGGATTCCTTCAAGCAGCCATACCTATGCAGATCGAACTGCACCACACAGAAAGTAATCTCATGAACGCCAAACTTTTTTCTGCGTCAGCGGCAGTCGCCGGTTTCTTGCTGCTGCCGCTGACCGCGCAGGCACAGACCACGTTTACCGACAACGCCGGCAATTATTCCGGCTCGTATTCCAGCGCGGGCGGCGGTGTTCCTGGCTTCGGCGCATTTAGCGTCACCACGATTGGTCCTTCTGCCAATACGTTTCTGGGGTCTGCCTCGGAGTCTGAAGGCAACAATGGGACTCCGTCTCCCGGCACGATTGATACCAACGGAAAATCGTTCGGTACATATGCCAATGTTGCCGCCACCTCCACCGTTTCCGTCTCCCGCAATTTTTCCGTTCCGACCCAGGCATCCGGGCTTGACGTCGCAGGGGATAGCTTTTCGCTGAACTTCGTGACCGGCTACAACGACGGCAACGCCGCCGGCACAAACGGCCCCGGCGACGGCAGCGGCAACTCCGGCGTGTCGCTTCTGACGGCCGGCGGCACGGTAGGCACTTTCCAGTATTTGTCCAACGACCAGTACCTTTTCAACGGGCAGCAGGTTACTAAGGCCAGTGGTGCAAAGCAGGACTATACCACGGGGGCGTTCAGCCTGCTTTATACGCTGACTTCGCCCACAGCCTATACGCTGACGGTCAACGGTCCGTTCCAGTTCACCGGCACGGGAACCTTGACTAGCCCGGTCACCGGCTTTCAGGTACAGCAGCACAACTCAGGTGGGGGCGGGGCCGACCACAACGCTTACTTCAACAACCTTTCGGTGACGGCGATGAACCCGGCGTCGGCCGCCCCGGAGCCATCCCAGATAGGTGTGCTGGCGATTATCTGCCTCGGCGTCCTAGCGCTTGCCGCTCGAAAGCGTATGGTCAAAGCCTGACTGCTTTTGAGCTTGACTGGTGTTTCATTTTCTGCCGCCGCTTTCGACATCTCGAAAGCGGCTTTCTTGTGTATCTGTCAAAAACCGTACTTTTACGGATAAAGAAACTTTTTGTTCGCCCGTCAAATCGGCATTTTTTGTGTTACACTATCTTGGCGGTCCTTTGTACGATCCTCGGACCCGCCTTGCCTGATCTTTCTCGCACTGATTTAGGAGTTTTTATGCGTTCTTCCACTCTTCTCGCGCTGGCCGCGCTCGGCCTCGTCTCGCTCGCCGCGCGGCCCGCTTTCGCCGGGACACTGCTTGTCCCCCAGCAATTCTCGACCATTCAGGCGGCCTTGAACGCCGCCAAGCCCTACGACACGGTGCTGGTGTCCGCCAAGCCCAAAGGCGGCGTCTACAGCGAAGCGGTCACGATCACCACGCCCCATGTCACTCTGCAAGGATTCGGCAACCCCATCATTGACGGCTCCGGCTATACCTCGGCTATGCCTCCCGGAACATATTACAGTATCTATCCCAACGCGATTGACATCCGCGCCAATTCTGTCACTGTGTGCGGCCTGACGGTCCAGAACGTGCCAGGCCAGCTTTACGGCGCCATCGGCGGGGCGGGCATTAATGCCGGCTACACGTCTGCGGATAACACAACCACCTACGGCTTCAGCGGCCTCCAGATCAGCGGCGTTACCCTCAGCGGCGACTTCAACGGCATTGTCGTTTCCGGCCTCAGCTCCCAGCCGGTCAACGGCACTTATACGTCTGCGTCCGCTCAGAACCTCAGCCTCATCGGCTGCACGGTGACAGGCTGCACAAACACCGGGGCAAACATCTCCAGCACGAACAACCTGCTGATTTCCGGCAACAAGTTCGTCGGCAACACCGGAACGGGACTGAGCATCGGCAATGGCTTCTCGCTGCCGACTGCGAATGCGCTGATTGCTGGGAACCTGTTCAAGAACAATCTCTACGACGGGCTGGATGCCTACGGCACAGGCATCACTGTGACCGCCAACGAGTCTGTCTTGAACGGAGACTATGGCATTCTGGTAGACACCATGCCGCTCTTCGGTACTCTTCCTGCTAACCCCGCCCCAACCTCCGTTGTTTTCAACTCCGTCCATGACAACAGCCTGTATGGCCTCTATATCGACGGGATGCAGACCGTTTCCGCCAACTCCATCGCCAAAAACGGCGGCGCGGGCATTATTTTGGAAGGCGCAGACGGTTCCACGATTTCCGGAAATCTGATTAGCGGCACAGTTCTAGCGACTGGCAACTCTGGCGACGGCGCGGGCATCTTTGCCGACTTCCCCACCGCTTCCTACGGCGCAGACAGCAAGCTGAACCTCTCGTTCAACCAGATCAGCGGCAATACCGGTGACGGCATTTACATCAATGAGTATGCGGGCGGCGTGATCTCCGCCAACAGCGTGGTCAAAAATCAGGGCATCGGCATTCACTTGTCCGACATCACCTATTACTACTCATACAACGGCTATAAGGCCGCGCCCACGACCGTGACGCAGAACGTCGCCCTGCACAACGCAATCTTTGACGCCCGCGACGATGCTTCCGCCCCCGACAATTTCACCGACAGCAACGGCCAGTACTACTACGGCGACGGTGCTGTGACGCTCAATGTCTGGACCAAAAATGTTTTTGGCAAGACCGACCCGGCCGGCCTGAGCAAATAAGGCAAAGAAGTCAGACAGTAAAACAGCCTCCCAGCAAAGCGCTGGGAGGCTGTTTCTATTTCCTGCCGATGGGTGCTGTCTGCCGGCGCAGCCAGGCGGCGGCGGCATCCGGCCAGCGGTGCGCTGGTAGGTCCGGCGCGAGGCGCAGGCCGTAGCCGTGACCGCCGGTGTCGTAAAGATGGCACTCGGCAGAGAACCCCTCACGCTGAACCGTAGCGGCATACTTATCGGCATCCAGATAACCATCGTCCCGCGTCTGCATCAAAAACAGCGGCGGCATTCCCGGCTGCGGCAGGGCTTCCGGCGCGGGCGCGTTTGTCCCCTTGTCCCACAGGTAGGCTGGGTAGATCAGCAGCGCGAAGTCCGGGCGGAAGTTTTGCGTGTCGGGGGCATCGGCTGCCGGGTAAGCCCGAAC